>DATDOV010000045.1:0-196791 GCA_035293105.1 Blastocatellia bacterium | reverse complement strand
GACGGAGGAATACGGAGACATGCTGAAGATGGGGGTGGTAGACCCGACAAAGGTGACGAGGTCGGCGCTGCAGAACGCGGCGTCGATAGCGGGACTGCTGCTGACGACCGAGGCGATTGTCTCTGAGATTCCGGAGAAGGAGCCGTCGGGCCCGCCGATGCCTCCCGGAGGCGGGATGGGCGGATTCTAACGCAGGGCGCCGGGCGCAATCTCGGCAGACTCCAGACAAGAGAGCGGCGGGGGAACACCGATCCCTCGCCGCTTTTGATTTTCAACGAACCGCTATGGCGCGCGAAGACTCTCAGGCGGTACTATACGCGCCGGAGGATAATCTGAAGGCTCGGCGCTGTCCTTGTTCACTTCTGCCGGGTCTTCATTGATCGAAGTTCATCTCAGCCGCCTCGAACTTCGCCGCCGCGCTTAAGTACGCGAACAAATATCGCAACCTTGACGGCCGGGCGGCGTTCTACCGAAGAAAAAGCGGATAGCCTGGAGGTCGTCGTGAGTGTGATCAAGCGGTTTCCGGTTCTTCGTGAGCGGGCCTTCTGGCTGCCGGCGGTCCTGGTCCTCATCCTCTTGACCCTCTTATTAGCCTTCGCGTCGCGATCCCTCAAGAGCAGTTTATCGTCGAGTGCGGCGGACGAATCCGACACGACCCAAGGATCGGGCGGTGCTTCGGTCGTCGCAGTCCGCCGCGGCCAGATCAGTCGCGCGTTGCTGCTTGATGGCGAACTCCGGGCCGTTAGCTCTCGCACCGTCTTTGCTTCTACCTCCGAGGAAGCCAAGATCACCTATCTCCCGCCCGAGGGAAGCACCGTCAAGGCGGGCGACCGGCTCGTCGAGCTCGACAGCGGAACGATCCTCGGCAAGATCAAGGATGCTGAAGAAAAGATCGTCGCCGCTGAAAACGAAATCGTGAAGACCCGGTCGACGCAGGAGGCAGCGCTGCGCGAACTGGACGTCGATCTGAGCAGGCGCTGGCTCGCCTACGAACAGGCGAAGGTCAAGGCTCGCGCCCCGGCTCAACTGGTCCCGCGCCGCGACTATCAAGACAACCAACTGACTTTGGAGAAGGCCCGCACCGAGTACGAGACCCAACAATTGAAGATCGAGCAGAAAAAGAAGGAGAACGCCGCCGAGGTGCAGGTCAAGGTCATCCAGTTGGAAAAGCTCAAAGCGAACCTCCAACGGGCCACGAGCAATCTCGATGGCATGAACATCAAGGCCCCCGCCGATGGGATGGTCATCTACAGCGAGCACTGGTACGAGCGCAGGAAGATTCAGATCGGCGAGGTTGTTTGGGGCGGGTTTCCGATAGTAAGGCTGCCGGACCTCAAAGCGATGGAGGCGGTTGCGCAGGTCAACGAAGTCGATGGGCCGCGACTATCGCCCGGACAGCGGGCGACCATCAAGCTCGATGCCTACCCCGGCGTCGAGATCGCCGGCGCCGTCAAGGAGATCGCGGAAACGGCGGTCAAGGCAAGCTGGATGTCAAAAGCGAAGGTCTTTCGCGTAGTCGTCTCGCTCAACAGGACGGTGACCGAAATCATGAAACCGGGAATGTCCGCACAGATAGCCGTTTCGATCGCGGATCACGAAGCGCAGCTTGTAGTCCCCCGCTCATCGGTTGCGTTCGAATCCGGGACGCCCCTGGTTGCCAGGCTCGAAAGCGACAACAAAACGCGAGACGTTGCCGTCACCATCGTCGCTTCGGACGCGCTCCTTTACGCAGTAGCCGACAACGGAGCGTTGAAGGAGGGCGACCGAATCGTCGCCCGCCGGAATTAGGACTGCCGGATATAAATGCCGATCAAACTTACAGCTCGAAGCAAAAGGAGAATGGCGCTGGGCTGCTTGTACCTTGCCGCGTTCGCCGGCGCAGTCTTTCTCGTCCGGTCTTCGGCGGTTCGATCATTCGTGTACGGCGGAGGCTCGCAGGTTGAGGAGGTGACGGTGGCGACCCGCTCGATGACCTTCTGGGTGCAGGCGACCGGGACCTTGAGAGCAACTTCGGTCCGAGACTTTGGCGGCCCGCCCGCTTTCGGCGACTACTGGCAGTTCCAGATAGTCAGCATGGCGCCCGAAGGACAGGCGGTGAAAAAGGGCGACGTAGTGATGAGGTTCGACGCGCAGCGAATCAATCAGGACCTTCAGACCTTTCAGAACGAACTCGACCAGGCGACCAAGGAGATGGAGCGGACCAGGGTACAGATTGACCTCGAACGGCAAGACCTGGAGGCGAAACTTGCCGAAGCGGAGAACCGCCGCGATAAGCTGAAGCTCAAGCAGGGACTCAGTCCCGACGTCGAGAAGGCGACAGTGATCGAACGGGACGCGCTTGATTATGAGCAGGCCACGCGCGAGGTCGCCGCTCTTAAGGACCGGATCAAGTGGCACGCGACCTCAAGCGAAGCCAACTACAAGATCATCGCCAGCAAGAAGGCTCGAGCGGAAAACAAAGTCGCCGAGATTCAAAAGGGCATCGAGAGCTTCGCCATCAGGTCGGATCGCGACGGCGTGTTGGTCTACAAGACGAAATGGAACGGCGAGCGATTCCAGGTGGGTGAGAACGTGTGGTCGGGCCGGCCGCTGGTCGAAATACCGGACCTCAACACCATGATCGCCGAAGCGCTGGTCCCGGAGGTGGACATCGGGAGAATTCGACTTGGGCAGCGCGCCGAAATCGCGATCGACGCGTTTCCGGGCAAAGCCTACGGCGGGACCCTGAAGAGCGTCGGCACCCTGGTTCGGCCGAAGTCATGGGACATCCCGAACAAGGTGCTCGATGCGCAGATCGTCCTGGACCAGCTTGACACTTCGGTGATGCGGCCGGCGATGAGCATCAAGGTCAAGATCGAAACCGACAGGCTCGATGGGTGCATCGCCGCGCCACTCAAGGCCGTGCTGACTACGGCCGAAGGCTCGATGGTCAAGGTCAAGACCGACGCCGGATGGCGGGTGCGAGCCGTCAAGCTCGGACAGTCGAACGGAACGGACGTTGTCATCACCGAAGGCCTCGCACCCGGCGAGCGCATCGCGGCAGATTACCTGAAGGCAAAGTGAAGAAGATCATGAACCGCAGATACCTTACATCACGCCGAGCGCTGCTGATCGTCGCGATTGTGGCTTCGTGTTCGATTGCGATCTACGCGGCGCGGCTTGCGTGGCCGCGGGCCGAGGCGAGGCTGTTGCCGCTGACGGTGACCATCGAGCCGGGAGACTTCGACCTCAGAATAACCGCCAATGGCGAGCTGCAGTCGGCCGAATCCTTGACGATCGCCGTCCCGCCCGTGCCGGTCGAACGGCTGCACATCGCGTCGGTCGTTCCCGACGGCACGCACGTGAAGAAGGGCGACCCCATCGTCGAGTTCGATCCGTCGGAACTCGATCTGAAGGCGCTCGAGCACAAATCGGACCTCGAAGCCGCGCTCCAGAAAATCAACAAGGGAGAACTGGCCGGTGAGATCGACAAGACCGACATCGTGAAAGACAAGCGGATCGCCGAGCTCGAACTGGAGAAGATCAGCGAGTTCCTGCCGAGGGACGAGCGTCTGTACTCGCGGCGCGAAATAATCGAAGGCGAGCTCGACCGGGGATACGCCCAACGGAAGATCGTTTTCGCCGACGTTCGCCTTGAGTTGAAGGGCAAGGTCTACTCGCTGGACGAGGCGATCTTGATGCTCGAGCGCCGCCAGGTCGACAACAGAATAGATCAGACGCAGAAGGCTCGCGCGTCGCTCAAGCTGCTGGCGCCGGCTTCGGGCATCGTCGTCTACAACGACCCGGGTTACTTCTTCGGTGGGTACACGCTGATGCCGGGCCGAACAGTGTGGATCGGCATGACGCTCTTCAACCTCGTCAACCCTGAGAAGATGGAAGCAAAGTGCTTTGTGCTCGAGAAGGACGCAGGCGAGTTGCGGATCGATCAAAAGGCCACGGTGCGACTGGATCCGTTTCCCGGCCTCGAGTTTGCGGGCAAGGTCAAGAGCATAGATAAGCTGGCGCGGCCAATAGATTGGGACTCGCCGGTGAAGTACTTTCAGACAATCGTCTCGCTCGACAAGGCCGAACCTACAGTGATGAAACCCGGAATCAAGCTGCGAGCCGAGATCATAGCCGGCCGCCAGGAGAACGTCATCGTCGCGCCTCGGAGCGCGATTCTCAAGAAGGACTCCGGCTTCGTCGCCTTCGTTCAAACGACGCGCGGGCAGTTCGAGCCGGTCGAAGTGACGCTGGGGCGCGGAGATCACGTACAGGTTGTTGTGACCGAGGGGCTGCAACAGGGGCAAACCCTCGCGCTCAATCCGCCCGACGTCACGCTCGAGCGTTCGACGGGCGCCAAGAAGCAAGGCGCGGAATCGGAAAATACCAAACGGCCGTGACGGCTATGACTCGCTTGACGGAGCTCCAACTTGCGATCAGCAACCTTCGCGCGCACAAGCTGCGCTCGTTTCTCACGATGTTGGGGATGATCTTCGGCGTAGGGGCGGTGATTGCGATGTTGTCGATCGGGGCCGGCGCCGAGCGCGAAAGCCTTCGCATCATCGACACGATGGGCCTGCGCAACATCATCGTCAAGGACCGGGAGTTCAAGGACGAAGACCTGAAGAAGATCCGCGAGACGTCGCTCGGGATGTCGATGCGCGACGTCCAGGCGGTCTCGACGGTGACACCCGACATCGAAACCTACTCTGCAAGAAAGCGCGTGAAGACGTTTCAGATCTTCTCCTACACCGGCAAGAGCGATGACTCGAACGTCATCGGCGTGACCCCGTCTTATTTTCGGCTCGCGAGATTCAGCCTGGCAGAGGGCAGCTTGTTCTCCGAGCCCGACGAAAAAGAATACGAGCAGTATTGTGTGATCGGGTCGCGAGTCCGGCACAAGCTGTTCGGCCAGGTCCCGCCAATCGGTCAGACGATCAAGATCGATAAGCTGTGGTTCACGGTGATCGGCGTCCTCGAAGACAACAACCTGACCAGGGATGAGTTCGAAGGAGTCAAGATTCAGGACTTCAGCAACGACATCTACATCCCGCTCGCAACCGCGCGAAAGAAGTTCGAGTTCAAACGCCTCGAATCCGAGCTGGACGAGATCGTCGTCAGCATAAAGACGGCGCAGGCCATCAAACAAAGCGCAGTGCTCATCAGCGAAGTCATCTCAACCGCGCACGGCAAGGCGGAGGACTTTTCAATCGTCGTTCCGCGCGAATTGCTCGAGCAGAATCAGAGGACGCAACAGATCTTCAACATAGTGATGAGCTGCATCGCCGGTATCTCGCTGCTGGTGGGCGGAATCGGGATCATGAACATCATGCTTGCGAGCATCCTCGAGCGGACGCGCGAAATAGGAGTTCGGCGCGCGGTAGGGGCCCGGCGGCGCGACATCTGGCGGCAATTCCTGGTGGAGTCGTTGTCGATCAGCTTTCTGGGCGGGCTGACGGGGATCATCTTCGGGGTCGGCGTGTCTCGCATAGTCGCTCTGTACGCGGAATGGAGCACGGTGGTGACGCCGCAATCGGTTGCGATGTCGTTCGGAGTCTCGGCCGCGGTGGGACTCTTGTTCGGCATCTATCCTGCGGTGCGCGCATCCCGCCTCGACCCTGTTGAAGCACTCAGGTATGAGTAGGAATTCGAGAAAACGGCACGTTGAATAGAGCGGCGGCGGGTTGGCACCTTGCGCGAACCAAGTAGCACGCGCTCATGAATTAGCTGCCCTGTTTTATTCATTTCTGTGCCTTTCTGTGCCTTGTGTGCCTTATTGCGGCTGCTACCCTGAACGCAGAATCGCGAGAGGCTTGCGCGCCAGCACGTCTATAGTCGATATCGCACCCACCACGGTCACCAGCGCGACCGTCGCCGCGATCCCGATCAGGTTGAGCGACGGCGTGAAGCTCCAGGGAATCTCGAACACGTGGCGCGCCGTCGCCCACGACAGCCCAACCGCGAACGCCGACCCGATCACTCCCGCCAACAGTCCCATCAGTCCGTACTCGACAAGCATGATCTGAAGCAACGCCTTCCTCCGGGCGCCGAGCGTCTTGAGCACCGCCGTCTCGTACACGCGCTGGAACTTCGTCATCGCGATCGACCCGATCAGGATCAGCGCTCCGCTCAAGAAGACGAATCCGCCGATGAAAGAAACTGCGAGCGTTATGTTCTCGGCGATCCGCTTGACCGTCTTGACGATCTCGGTGACGTCGACGATCGAGATGTTCGGAAACTGATCGACCATCGCACGTTGAAAGCGCGACCGCTCGAGCTCACCCGTCGGGCCGTTAACCGCGCCGATCATCATCTGAGGCGCATCATCAAGCGCGCCGGGACGGAACAGGATCATGAAACCGGTGCGCGAGTTCCGCCAATCCACGTGCCTGATGCTCGTCACTCGCGCCGCGAGCTTTCGGCCCTGGATGTCGAAGCCGATCGTACTGCCAACGTCGAGCCCGCTCGTTCCGCGCATGCTCTCTTCAATCGAGACCTCGGCCTCGGAGTTCCGGCCATCCGTGCCCGCGTCCCAGAACCTGCCGGCCACGACCGTCTCGTTGACTTCAAGCGCCGGCCGGTAGGTGACGACGTATTCGCGCGAGAGTCTGCCGCGCTCGCGCCTGTCACCGCCTCTGGTGGGGCCTCCGTCGCTGAAAACTTCGCGGCCGTTGATCTCGACGATGCGCGCGCGCACGGTCGGAATCAGCGCGGGCCTTTCACCGGTCTCGCGCTCGACCAGGTCCCCGACTCCTTGCTGCTGGTCTTTCTGAACGTCGATCAGGAACATGTTCGGCAGCTTGCCCTGTCGGCTCAGGTCGAATTCGCGAAGCAGGTTCGATTCGAGCGATTGAATCGAGATGACCAGAAAGACGCCCAGCCCGACGACCATCACGATCACGCGAGTCTGATTGCCCGGTCGGTAGAGGCTGTTGATCCCCTGCCGCAACGCAAACGACGCGACCGGCCGCAGCCGCCGCACGATCGCGATCAGCATCGCCGCCGCCGCGAGCAGCGTCAACGCCGTCGCCGAAAGCCCCGCGAGAAAAAACAGACCGACGCGAAGCGATCCGGCTTGCCACGAGACCAGCAGCAACAATCCGAGGATCACAACCGCGCCTGTGATCCACCTGAGCACGTCGAACTTCGGCCGCCGCCCGCCTGTCTGATCGCGCAGCAGCGTATTGGGTTTGATCTGCCTGATGCTGAGCAGCGGAAGCGCGGAGAATAGGATCGAGATCAGCAACCCTACTCCGACCCCTTGAACCACGGCCCCCGCCTCCAACCCGTAGTCGGTGTTGCGGGGCAGGATACTCGCGTAATAGTGCTGGACAACGTAGAGCGTCGCCTTTGCAAGCACCAATCCCAGCGCGCTGCCCGCCAGTCCCAACACGACGACCTGAGCGAGATAGACAACCGTGATTCTCGCGCCGGTGCCGCCCACGCACTTGAGCACGGCTATCGTCTTCCTCTTTTGCTCGATGAAGACTCGGGTCACGTTCGAGATGCCGATGCCGCCGAGAACAAGAATCACGAGCCCGGTGAGCGAGAGATAATTCTCGGCTCGTTCGAAGGACTCGTTCAGACTCTCTTCCGAATCTCTGTATGACCGGACGTTGACAAGACCGTCTTTCGTTTCCGCTTTGAGCTGCTTTACCAGCGGCTGCATCCCGCCTTCAGGTGTTCTAAGCAGGATCTTGCGCCGCGCGCGGCTGCCGAAGCCGGTCAGGCCCGCGCTCTCGACTGCCGACCGTTCGATGAAGACGCGCGGCCCAAGTCTGAACCCGCCTCCGCCCCCGGGCTCGTCGACGAACGAACTGCGAATCTCGAACGCCGCGCTGCCGATCAACACTTCGTCGCCCACCTGAAGCCCCAATCGGTCCAGCAACGCGACAGAAACGACCGCGCCGCCCGAAGCGACGAGCGAATAGTCGAAGGCATCGCCGCTTGTGAGCTTGAACTCACCAACCAGAGGAAAGCCGGGATCGATCCCCTTTAGGTCGATCATCAACACGCCGTCTCGCAGAGGGTCGGCGGGGCGCAGCATCGTGACCGACTCGATTGTTTCGGTTCGGGCTTCGACAAGCGGCGGCTTCGCGAGACGATCTATCACTGCCAGCGTCTCCGGGGTCCAGGGGCGGTCGGAGTCGATGCGTACGTCAGCGGTCAGAAGCGCGCGGGCGTCGCCGGCCACCGCGCGATTCACGTTGCGGATTATCGACCTCAGCGCGACGATCGACGCGACGCCGATGGCTATGCAGAGGAAGAAGAAGAGCAGCCTGCGCCACGAGGCTCGCAGCTCACGCACCGCCATTTGAAAGATGAACCTCATCGTCTTCGGCCTTCCAATGTTTCCGGCCACGCGGCGAGTCTGACGGACCTTTCGGGCCGCCTTGAGATGGAGCAACCACTAGCCAAAGAAGATTCACAGGTAGTCGAAGAGAACGAAGCACAGGGTTGGATACACTCCACGCTCAACTCCTGAGCGCTTCGACCAGCAGTATCGACACGGCAGCGGGTGTGACGCCGGGGATGCGGGCCGCCTGGCCTATGGTCCGCGGGCGAACCCTCCCGAGCTTTTGCACGACTTCGTTGGAGAGGCCCGACACCCGAGCGAAATCAAGCGCAGCCGGTATCTCGAGATCATCGTAGCGGCCGCGCTTGCGGGCCAGCAATTCCTGATCCTTCAAGTAGCCGGAATACCGCAGGTCGTTCAGCGCGACTATCGTCTCGCGATCGGCGATTGAGCCGCCCATCGCCACCTTCACGAACCCGACCAACTTCTCGGCGTCGAAGTCCGGCCGCCGCGCCAGGTATTCGAGCCTCTTCCCCTCGTAGCTCTCGGGCGATCCTTCAAGTCCCGCGAGCGCCTCGCCCTCCAGATCCTTCACTCTCGCTTCATGCAGCAGGTCCTTCACGTGCTTCACGTCTTCCTGCCGCCTGAGGAAAGCCTCGTAGTCATCGTGCCCGATCGAGCCGATCTCACGCGCGAGCGGTGTTAGTCGCTGGTCGGCGTTGTCGTACCGGAGCGACAATCGCATCTCCGCGCGTGAGGTGAACATCCGATAAGGCTCGTCCGCTCCCTTGGTGACCAGATCGTCGACCATCACGCCGATGTAGCTCTCTTTGCGATCGAACACTACCTGTGTACGTCCTAACGCAGCGAGTGCGGCGTTGATGCCGGCGACGATGCCCTGGCCGGCGGCTTCTTCGTAACCCGACGTTCCATTTATCTGTCCCGCGTGAAACAGGCCGTGCAAGGCTTTGGTCTCGAGCGTCGAGTGAAGCTCGCGCGGGTCCACGAAGTCGTATTCGACGGCGTAGCCGGGCCTCAGCATCTTTACCGCCTCGAGCCCCGGGATCTTCCTGACGAATTCGAGCTGAACATCTTCCGCCATGCTCGTCGAGATTCCGTTGGGATAGACCTCGTAGGTCTCGAAGCCCTCGGGTTCGAGAAAGATCTGATGGCGCGGCTTCTCGCTGAACTTCACGACCTTGTCTTCGATCGACGGGCAATACCGTGGACCGATCCCCTTGATGTCGCCGCTGTACAAGGGCGATTTGTCGAGGTTGGTGCGGATGACGTCGTGAACCGCTTCGTTGGTGTATCCGATGAAGCAGTTGACCTGCGGACGGCGAATCTCATCGGTCTTGAACGAGAACGGAACCGGGCGGTTATCACCGGGCTGGACTTCGAACTTGGAGTAGTCGATGGTGCGGCCGTCAAGCCTGGGCGGCGTCCCGGTCTTGAGCCTGCCAATGTTGAAGCCGATGCCGCGAACCGCGTCGGCCAGGCGGATCGAAGCCGGCTCTCCGCTGCGGCCCGCCTGAAACGTCTTCTTGCCGACGTGAATCAGCCCGTTCAGGAAAGTCCCGGTGGTCAGCACGACCGAGCGCGCGTTGATGACCGTGCCATCCGCAAGCTCGACCCCGGTGACTGATCCGCCGCCGGTTTTGATCTCCGCCGCTTCGCCTTCGATGATCGAGAGATTCTCGGTCAGCGCGAGACGCCGGCGCATCTCGTTGCGATAGAGGTTTCGGTCGGCCTGGGCGCGCGGCGACTGGACGGCGGGCCCGCGGCTTCGGTTCAGCAACCTGAATTGAATACCGGTCGCGTCGATGACCTCGCCCATGATTCCGCCGAGCGCGTCAACTTCGCGGACGAGGTGGCCTTTTGCGATGCCGCCGATCGCGGGATTACAGCTCATCTGGCCGATTGAGTTTCGGTCGAGCGTGATCAGAGCAGTGCGCGCGCCGATCCTTGCCGCGACGCGGGCGGCTTCGCACCCGGCATGGCCGGCGCCGATTACGATGACATCAAAGGTCGAGCGGCTCATAGCATGAAACGACCGACTCGCGGGAATCAGTCCGGTAGGATAACACATCCGAATGCGGGGCTTCACGCGCCGCCAGGCGACCGGATGCGCGTCGGACTTTTCGCGCTTGCCCTCGCCAGATGGGCCCTTGATGCTCCAGCCTACGGGAAGCACCCGCGCTCATTGCCCATTGATCGTATCCACCTCGCGAGAGGTGGGTCCGTGATACTCCAGCCTAGCAGAAAGCGTCGCGCTCATTGCCCATTGATAAACCTCGGAAGAAGTCGGCGATGCCTCCTGTAGGCTGAAACCTCACGGACCCAACCTCTCGCGAGGTGGGTATGATGCGCTTGACTGGGCGAGCGCGAGAATTTGACGCCCACCCCCGAGCGAAAGACCGCTTGATCCGTCCTGGTTGGTCCTGCTATGTTCCAACACTCGAAGGGACCGCGGACCATCTTCTCAAATTGGTCGTTGGCTCGCCTCAACCGATGACCGGCAGTCATTGCGGAATGCGTCGATGAGTATAGGAAACAGCGAGCACTTCTTGTTTGCTATTGAACGAGGAAAAACCACCGGAGGAGCGACCATGAAGCCAGTCATCCTGTCGTTCGTCCTGGCCGCGTCGGTTATCGTCCCCGCCCACTCCCAACAAGCGGAGCCCTACCTGACGTGGACCGCAGATCAAGCCCTGAAAACCGGCAAGGCGATGGTCGCCACCGGCCGTGTCGGCGGCGTCTGGGACACGCGCGTCGTCCATACCGAATCGGCGATCAACTATAAACTGCGCGCAACCTGGCTGACCCCCGAAGTGATTCGCGCGGCGGCGAGGCTCGAACAGTTGCGAAGCCGGTTGTCCGATGAGCAGACCCGGGCGCTGGTCGATGAGGCCGACCTCCCCGGCCAGACAGTGTTTCTCGTCGAGATCGATCCAAACGAGGGCTCTGGAGTCATCCCGCTTGACTGGCGAGTATTTCTGCAACCGAAGGGAGCGCCGCCGGGGGGACCAAACGCCGTGCCGGGAACGAAATCGCCGGCCTTCCGCAACATCAAGGCGCTGGCCGGCGTGATGCCGCGAAATTACGACTACGATCGATTCTGGGTCAGCTTCCCCGTTGTAAACGAGAAGAACGAACCTCTGATTCCGCCGTCAGTCCAGGAGGTCGAGCTGATTGTCGGCATATACAACAAAGAGGGACGGGCGACGTGGCGGGTTCCTTCCTCGATTCGCGAACGCATCACCGCGCTCACCAAAACCCAAACTCAAAAGGAGTAGAAGATGAAACCACTGAGAGTGATTGCCCTTCAAATGTTGGTCTTCGGATTAGCAATCTCAGGTCAGGCGCAGAAGCCGGCCGAGGACGACAAGCGTTACGTGCTGCTCGCGACCAGCCGGACTTCGACGATGCAAAAGGAACTCGACCAGGCCGCCGCGCAGGGATATCGAATCCTGGTTGGCTCGCCTACGAGCAGCGAGGAGATGGCGTTGTTCCTCGAGCGAGTCGCCGAACCGTCCGCGCCCTACAAATACAAACTGCTGGCGACGACGCGGACAAGCACGATGCAACGCGAGTTGAACGAGGCGGCCGAATCAGGGTTTCGCCTGCTGCCGCGAACGATGATCGCCAAGCCCCAGCTCATCGGCGGCGTCGAGATCGTGATGGTCCTCGAACAAACGCCCAAAATTGAGACCAAGTACGACTACAGACTGCTGGCGACGACGCGCACCTCAACCCTGCAGAAGGAAGTGATGGAAGCGCAGGCAGCCGGTTACGTTTTGATCGGGATGGTGAGCCGCGGTGAGCACATGGTCATCATGGAAAAGGGCGTTCCTGTGAAATGATCAAGCCTTCGTCGCGCCATACAAGCCGTCTATCTGGGATTGATACCGGGCGGCGATTGCGTCGCGCTTGAGCTTGCTGTTCGCTGTCAGCAGGCCATTATCGATCGTGAACTGACCCTCGCTGACGTGGAAAGCCCGGACACGTTTGTAGTGCGGCAATTGGGAGTTCACGGCCTCGATCGCGGCTTCCACCTGATCGGTTGTGACCGCCGCACCGGGTCCTGTAGTGATGATGGCGGCCAGGTAACTTCGGCCGTTGCCCACAAGCACGACGTGCTCGGCGCCCGGCAGATTCTTCACCACCATCTCCTCGATCGGTTCCGGTGCAATGTTGTGGCCCGACGCCGGGATGATCAGATTCTTGATCCTTCCGATGACCGCCCAGTTGCCGGCGACGTCGACCTCGCCTTGATCGCCGGTATGAAACCACCCGCCGGCGAGCGACTTTGCAGTTTCCTCGGAACGGTTCCAGTAACTCGGAAAGACGTTCGGCCCGCGCACGAGAATCTCGTCGTTCTCGCCGAGCTTCATCTCGATACCCGGAATCGCCGGCCCGACGCGGCCCGGCGTCACGTGATGCGGATGATCCATCGTGCAGATGGCCGTCGTCTCGGTCAGCCCATACACCTGCAGGACCGGCAGCCCGATCATCATGAAAAAGAGCTGAGTCTCTTTGGCGAGCGGCGCCGATCCACTGATGAGCGCGGTGAGGTTCGGCCCAAGCTTCTTCCTGATCGCCGGAAACACCATCGCTTCGGCCACAGCCAGCCAAACCCAATCAAGCCCGCGCGCCGCGTGCTCGTGACGGCGGAACCACGCCGCTTTGCCCTTATGAAACAACTTGAGCGCGAAGCCGCCCTTATTGTTCAACTGGTCTTCGATGCCAGACCTGACCCGCTCCAGCAGCGCCGGGACGTTGAGAAAGTAGTTCGGCGCCGCGAGCTTCATCTCGTCGACGAGCTTGTTCAAGTCCGTTGACATCGTCAGCGTGCTGTTCCGCGACAAACACGTCAGCAGAAGTATCCACGACCCCGCGAAACAGAACGGCAGATAGTGAAAGACCCGGTCGGCCTCTACCCTCGGACCCATCAACAAATCGAGCCGCGCGTTGGTGCAGGGGACCATATGGTTCAGGTTGGCTACATTGAGGATGACTCCCTTCGGCTCACCTGACGTGCCGGACGTGTATATGATCGTTACCGGATCATCGTCCGCGAGCGCGACCGGCGCGTCATCCATGCCGGAGCCAGCAGCCTTCGCAGCGGTGAACACTTCGTCGAAGCGAGCGATGGGCGGAGCGGCACTCCAATTCCGCCGAATGCCTTCGGCGAGCGACTCGTCTCCGCAGCAAATCAGCGACGGCGAACAGTCCTTCATCATTCCGACCATCTCGGCGGGGGCCTGGCGGGCGTAGAGCGGGACGACGATGATCCCTTCGGCCATCATCGCGAGGTCGAGCGCCACCCATTGAATGTTGTTATGTCCGAGCAGCGCGCAACGGTCTCCCTTCTTGAGTCCGGCATCCGCGAGAAAGCAGCGCGCGGTCCGGACCGAGGCGAGTAACTCTGCGCAAGTGACGGCGACCACCCGGCCGTCGCGAGCTTCTTGCAGGGCGACTCTTCCGGGCGTCGGGTCGATTCGGTTGAGGATGTTCTCAATGAAATTCATGGTGTGGTCAATCTTCGTCTCGCCCATCAAACCGCGGCTTCCATGAGCTTCCTGCGCCGCCGGCCCATCCTCCAATGAAACGCGGTCAGCGTCGGCGCAAGCAAGACTGAATAAGCGAAGCCGGACAATCCGGCGTACTCCCGGCCTCCGATCAGAGCTATCATCATCGATGTCAGTCCCACGCCCGCGTATCAAGAGTTTCCAGCGCGTTCAATTCCAACTCGATCGCGCGGTCACAATGCCAGCACGACCCGGAGGAGCTTATCCACTTCCGCCTGGACTTGCGGCCCAACGCGACCGAGACGCCGGACGATCACTGAACGCTCCACGGCCGCGAGTTTGTGCATACGAAAGACCGATGATACCCGAAGACCAGTCAGGGCAAACTCGCCGTGTGTCGTGTCGATCTTGTAATCCGTGGGAACAAGCGACCCTCGCAAGACGCTCGATATGGCCGCCAGCACCAGGTCTTGCCCGATGGGGCCATCCGAAACGACCAAAGCGGGACGCAGCGATGCGCCGGTCAGATCAGTGAACGGAAACCGCGTCAAGACAATGGCGCCACGTGAGAGCGAAGATTGAGTCACACCGGCTCGCCGTCCTCCGTTGAGTAGATGTCCTCACCCTTTTCCTTCCAGAAGTTGAAAGCTGCCCCCTGCTCAGCGAGGCGCATAATCGCCAATGTCGACGTATCGTCTTCCTCAATAGCCAAGTCGATCTCCTGCGATCTCCGCGCCACCTCTACAAGACGCTCCAGGTCACCTCGCAATAGCAACACCTTATCGCCTATTAGCTGTGCGTGAATCGTCGCCATAAACCCTCTACTCAACTGTTGCCCAATTGTATCAGATTACTAGATGGTACTTCTTTTCGGTTCGTCAAACACCTTCCAATGGTGAATACACGGAAAGCGCCGTTGGAATAATTCCAATTGGAACACTACCGTATTGTTCGACTAGCTTGCGCAGACTCGCGCTGAACGGCGGAAGGTAATCCTCCCAGCTCAGCGTCCCCGTGCGAACTGGAAACTCCGGATAGCGCCGCTGAAGGTTCTCCTCGAAGTAGACTCCCATCCGCGCCATCACCTTCAGGTTCTTCGCGACGCATCGTCCGATCCCATCCCGCACCGATTCGTGCTCCTTCTGCAACGTGTTCATCACCGAAACAAGCCTCTCTTCGAGGTCGGGATCGTCGACGGTCAATAACAGATGATCGTGCCCGCGCTCGTGCATGAGATTGCGGATTCGCTCGTCCATCGTCACCCCGGCCGAGGGAACAAGCGACGGCATCGCTGTAACAATTCCGTGATAACGCGATGAGACCATGAGATGACTGCAGCGCACGATGCTCACCAACTGATACATGTCGTAGTCGAGCGATGAGAAGACCGGCACCCCGCCGAGGCTGTCTGACATCCGCCGGCAGGACTTCGTGTCCAGCGCCTCCATCGCCACCAGGATCGGAAAGACCCTCTGCTCCCGGCGAAAGCGATCAACGGCGTTGGTCATTGCCGTCAGATAGCGCTCGTAAGCGGCATCCACCTTCGAACCCGACTTGTGGAAATAGACCGAGCGGTAGTGGCTTTGTTTGTACGCGCCGGTGAGCGCCTTCGCCACGAACCTGGCGACTGAAGCCTTCACCGGCCACCAGAACGGGTTAATGGGGCAGACGGCGAGCACCGGACTGGTTCCGTCCCATCCTGCCTCGCGCAGAGTCTTCGATCCGTATTCCGGCCCGTGAGGCTCGAACGTCCACGCCGTATCGGTTCCGAGTTCTGTCTGAATGCCGAGCTTGCCCAGCACCGCCTGTGACTCTTCGTTTCGCGTGATCACGAGCGAGTCCGCGCAGTAACGGCCGCACATCTTCGCCAGCGTCGCGTCCATGTGTCCCGCCTCGGCGCCGTATCCGATCGACAGCTTGTTCTGGGCGGACGCGATCGCAAGCGAGCCGATCATCATCGTCGTCAAGGCGTTCGCGAACTTGCTCTTGAACATCGACCCTTCGCACGCGACGACGCCGTCGTACTTGCGAACTTCGCGGTAAAGGAACGGCGGAAATATGTCGGGCAGCTTGACCTGCGTGACCCCATTGAAGTAGCCGCGTGTCAGCTCGAAGTTCTGGCTGAGGACGCTGATCTCGACTCTATCAGCGCCGAGTATGTGCCTGATCTGCCGCAGCATCTCCTCGACGCGAACGTCGGCGCCCGTGTTGCGCGTGCCGTTGTAACCCGTGAAGAGCAGCTTGAGCTTTTCGCCCGGAACCCAACGCCGGCCGCCCCCGAGCATCCATTGCATCCGGGACAACTCGACCAGCCCGCTCACCCAGGCTTCCAGAGCCAGATCCATGCTCATGCGGCAGATTCTCCAACGACGCTCGGCCACTCGCGGTAGCTGTACGTAAAGCGGCCCTCTTTGGCGAACTTCAACAGCGGATAGCTGTACTCGGAGAACGGCGCCGGCGCGCGGCCAGTCTCGGTCACGATGCGAGTGTTGTCGAACACCGTGTTCCATACCAGGTAGGGAATGAACACCTTGAGCAACGATGCCGCGTATCCCATCGGCGTGCCGCGCCGGTTCGCAAGACGATTCACCATGGACGTGAACGGGCGTTCGAGCTTCGGCAGGTAGATCGGCCCGCGTTTCCTCCGCACCTCGGCGAGAGTATCGGTCAGCTCGCGAAAAGTCTGCGACGCTGCTCCCGAAGCCAGATGATAGATGTCATGATCAGGTTTGTCCTTCTCATGAATCGCGACGATCGACTCGGCGACGAAATCGACCGGCACAATGTCCAGCCGGTCCGTCGGGCGGAAGGGAAGAACCGGCAGCCCGGCCAGAAACACGAACGACCTCACCATGTCGAACTGCGTAGTCTCGGCGCGGCGGCTGTCGCCCAGAATGATGCTCGGCCGGAAGACGGTATGCGCGACGTCATGCAGCAACTCGGAAACCATGTGCTCGCAGAATTTCTTCGTGCGCGCATATGGATCGTAGTCGGAGCGGTCCCAGTCGATCGCGTCGTCTTCGCGTACGACTTCGTCCTTGCGATGGCCCGCTACGGCGACGGTGCTGACGTGGCTGAAACGCCGCAGGCCGTGATCGTCGCGAGCGCTCATCGCGAACTTGATGACTTCGAGTGTGCCGCGCAGGTTAACGTTCAGGCAGCTCTTTTCGGATTTGCGATTCAGCGAAGCCGCACAATGGATTACCGAATCAGTCGAGCGAACCATGCGCCGGTAGTCGTCGTCGGGTAATCCGAAACCGGCCTCGGTCAGATCACCGCGAAAGATGTTCATGCGCGTCTTGAGGAAGCCGTAGAAGCGCGGGAATTCCATGTGCAGTTGCAGCGCGCGCCACAGCCGCGCCTCCGCGTCGTGCCGGTCGCGAGCCCTCACGAGAAGATTCAGCGAGTCGGCGTGTTTCTCGAGCAGCTCTGCGGCCACGTGAGCGCCGAGGTAACCGGTCGCGCCGGTGAGGAAAATGCTCATGTCGCTTTGGTCCCCATCATCTCGTCGCCGAAGCGGCCCGCGCCCTTCGCGCCGCCGTTGGACTGGAGGGGCAAGTGGAAATCGCGTCGCGGACGGCTCTCAAGCGGCCGGCCTTCGATCAGCGGGTAGGACCATTTCCGCAGCGCCGGGATGTGAATGTTGATCCAATACTCCCACCAGTCGATCGACGCCGCGTCATACTCGAACGCCGCAAGCTCCTCGGGCGGCAGCGCCTCCGAGAGCAGCACGACGTTTTCGGCCTCAAAGACCTGTTCGTTGTGCAGAATGAACGGCTCGTACAACGCAATCAGCTTTTCGACGCGGTCGAGCCCCCGCTCCATTTGGGCCAGCGGAGTCCGCTTCAAGCCAAGCGGCAAACTGATGCGCTGAATCGCCTGAACTACCGCTTTTTGCCTCGGCGCCGAAAGGTTCTGGTAGCGTTCCTTCGACACTGGAATCGAATCGAATCGCGCCCGGAACCGGTGCCTGAGTTGCTCGTGTGCGCGATAGTGCTTGCGGTGCGCAAGGCCGGTCAGCTCCACCGAGCGCCGCATATCGCACGGGTTGCTGCCCGAGGTCGCGAGTTGGTAGACCGCGTCGTGTTTTCTCTCAACGATTGCAACGGCGATGAGCGTCATCCCGCGGCACACCAGATCGACGGGGATCAGGTCGAGGCACTTTCGCTCGTTCGACGGGAGCTGCCGGAAGTAGGTGCCGAGCAGGTATGAAATGGGCGCGGAGGTGTTGACGCCCTCGTTCCACCCCTTGAACGGTTCGCGCGTCGAGGTCTCGACTATGGACGGGCGAACGACGGCGATCGGGAGGTTCGCCCCGTGCTTTGCGATCAGCGATTCGGTGAGGCTCTTGGTCAGCGTGTAGGTGTTGGGCCAGCCCAGTTCCTTCGCGCGCCGCATACCGTAATCGACAAGCTCCGAACGGACCCACCGCGCGCGGTACTTGCGGAGCTGCGCGTCGGATACTTCGCCGCTGTGCGACCTGCCGCCGTTCGCCCTTGCGAGGACCTGCTGCCGGAACAACTCGGTGACCTCGTTGCTTCCCGCGCGAGCTTCGATTTCGCGGACGGCGGCGTGAAGCGAATCGCGCTCGCGATCGGCATCGAAGCCTTCAATGCCGGCCGGTGTGTAGTTCGGGTGAAGCTCTTCTTTGATCCGCCCGTCGCGCGATCCCACTTGATAACACGTCGAGAGGTGCAGCAGACCGGCGTGATCGCTCTCGCGCACGAATTCGACCACGTGCATTGCGGCATCGACGTTGATCGAAAGGGCCGAGCGAAGGTCCGGATTAAAATCGGTGAGCCCTGAGCTGTTCACCACAAGATCGAGCGTTGCGGCCAGCCGCCGCCGTGTTTCGGGATCGACACCAAGTCCCGGTTTGCTGACGTCGCCCTCGATGACCTCGACGCGGTCGCCGATGAACTTCGCCAACTCGCCGCCGTAGCGCTCGTGAAAGGCTTCGAAGACGGGCGACTCTTCGATGATCTTCTCGAAGCGCCGTTCGGCGGAGGTCGAGCGGCGGCTGCGAATGAGAAGATAGACGCGGCCGATATCGGGAACGTCCGTGAGTATCTTTGCGAGCCAGACTTTTCCAATGAACCCGGTCGTCCCTATCAGCAAGATATGTTTCCCGGCCAAAGACTCACGCACTGAGAGCCGGTCGCTGCGCCTGTGGGCTTCGAAGGCCACGATTGGCCGCCTTCGCGCGGGCAACGGTCTTTTTGTTTCTATGATGGCCTGGGTCAAAGTCCCGGGGCGGTCGCGCCGGCCCAGGTCTCTCGCGAGTTTTTCGAGCGAGAGCGTCCCGTCGACTCTTCGGCCGGTTAATCGGGCCAGGCCGCCTCTTGGCCGAATGACAGGATCGAGAAGGCGTCCGGTGCAGCGTCCGTCGCGAAACTCCAGCCGGTTGGCTATCAACTGGTTGACGCCGAGGAGTTGGGCCATCGGCCGCATCACGTGATCGAGCGCCTGACTCACCAGCACGATGTTTTTGCCCGCCGCGATCAGCTCTTTGAGCTTCTCGACGCTCTTCGGGTTGAGCCGGCCTTTCAGCACGTAGTTGAAATACTCTTCGCCCAAATAGTCGAGCCGGTCCTGGCTGACTCCTCTGAGCAATGTGTGAAGCACGCGGGTTGCAAAGACGCGGTTGCTGGCGTAGAGCAGCGGCCTCACGAGGGCGAGGAGGCCCAGCCCGCCGCGCCTGGCCCAACGCTCGAGGAAACTCTGCGCGTTCCAGGTGAAGAAGGCGACAGGCCGCACCGCGGTCAGGTTCAGCAAACTGCCCTCAACCCTCCAGAAGACAGTCTCAGCTCCTGAGTCTTGTTCCACTCTGCGTTGCACGGGTGTACGCGTCAGCGAAGACAAAGCCTATCCCTACCATCCCGAAAGCCGTAGAAGTCTAGCATGGAAGTAAGCATGAAACATGAAATTCCGGGCCTCGTCAAACCGCGCAAGTGTGTGGACTTGTTCTGTTTGGGTCGGCAGCTCCCACCAGGCCGTCTCCAACCGCAAGTCAATCTCTGGTCAACTGACGGTACTTGATCCGGCGGGGCTGATCGGCCGCCGCGCCGAGCCGCGCCCTTCGATCCGCCTCGTACTCCGAGTAGTTGCCGTCAAACCATTCGACTTTCGAGTCGCCTTCAAACGCCAGGATGTGAGTCGCAATGCGGTCGAGGAACCAGCGGTCGTGACTGATCACCACGGCGCAGCCAGCGAAATTCTCAAGCGCCTCTTCGAGCGCGCGCATCGTGTTCACGTCCAGGTCATTGGTCGGCTCGTCCAGCAGCAAGACGTTCGCGCCGGACTTGAGCATTTTGGCGAGGTGAACCCGGTTTCGCTCGCCGCCCGACAGCGTTCCGACCTTCTTTTACTGGTCCGTCCCCGAGAAGTTGAACCGCGCGACGTAAGCCCGCGAGTTCACCTGCCGCGCGCCGAGCTGAATAAGGTCGTCGCCGTCTGAAATCTCCTGCCACACGGTCTTGTTCGCACCCAGCACGTCGCGGCTCTGATCGACATAAGCGAGCCTCACCGTCTCGCCGAGCCGGATCGTGCCTGAATCGGGCTTCTCCTGCTGGGTGATCAATCGAAACAGCGTAGTCTTTCCCGCGCCGTTGGGCCCTATCACGCCGATGATCCCGCCCGGCGGCAGGCGAAACGACATGTCTTCGACCAACAAGCGGTCGCCGTAACCCTTGCTGACCGAGTCCGCTTCGATAACCACGTCGCCCAGCCGCGGGCCCGGGGGAATGAATATCTCGAGGTCCTTGGCGCGCTTGTCGCTCTCCTGGCTTAAAAGAGCTTCATAAGAGGTGATTCGCGCTTTTGATTTCGCGTGCCGGGCTCTTGGTGACATGCGAATCCACTCGAGCTCGCGCGCGAGGGTCTTATGGCGCTCGCTTTCGGATTTTTCTTCCTGGGCGAGCCTGATCTGCTTCTGTTCGAGCCATGACGAGTAGTTTCCCTCCCACGGGATGCCGCGTCCCTGATCGAGTTCCAAAATCCACCCGGCGACGTTGTCGAGAAAGTAGCGGTCGTGAGTCACCGCGATGACCGTGCCCGGATACTTCTGAAGATGTTGTTCGAGCCACCCGACCGATTCGGCGTCGAGATGATTGGTCGGCTCGTCGAGAAGCAGGATGTCGGGCTGCTGAAGCAGGAGCCGGCAGAGTGCCACGCGTCTTCGTTCGCCGCCCGACAGAATCTTCACCGGAGTATCGCCCGGCGGACAGCGCAGCGCGTCCATCGCCATCTCGAGCCGGCTGTCGAAGTCCCATGCGCCGGCTGCGTCGAGTTGCTCCTGAACCGCGCCCTGACGTTCGAGCAGCGCGGTCATCTCGCCATCGGTCATAGGATCGGCGAACTTCTCGTTGATCCGCTCGAATTCTTTCAGGAGGTCGGTGGTCGCTTGAACGCCTTGTTCTACGATCTCGCGGACGGTCTTCGAGTCGTCGAGGCGCGGTTCCTGTTCGAGGAAGCCGGCGGTGTGACCCGGTGAGATCACCGTCTCGCCGACGAACTCTTTGTCAACGCCGGCGAGAATCCTCAGCAGCGAGCTCTTCCCGGAACCGTTGAGTCCGATGACGCCGATCTTCGCGCCGTAGAAGTACGAGAGGTAGATGTCTCGAAGGACGGGCTTCTTGTCGTAGTACTTGCCTACGCCGATCATCGAGTAGATGACTTTGTTAGGAACGCTGCTCATTGCGGAGAGAGTAATTCATAGGGCGCTCACTTGACCACCGGGCGCGGGCTTCCAGCGGTTCGCGGTTCGAAGACGACCAGTTCATCAACCGGCGCGAATCCGAGCTTCGCGGCGAGCCGCAGCGACGCGGCGTTGGATTGCATCGCGCCCCACACAGGCTGCTTCCCGCGCTCGCGAAAATAATAGATCAAGTACCGAACGCACGGTGCCCCGCGGGCAGCGCGTTGGCGGGAAAGTTGAACCGCCAAGACGCCGAGAACGCCAAGACCGGAGAAAGCCCTTGCTTCGCGCCTCCTTGGCGATCTTCGCGTCCGGGCGGTTCAAGCTTCTCACTTCAACACATTCACCGTTAGACGTGATCTATACCTCGCCGACCGATAGACACGCTGGGTCGCCTTCTGAAAGTCCGACTCTTTCGCGGTGTAGATATCGACGAACTTCTGCGGGTTGCGGTCGACCAATGGAAACCAACTGCTCTGGATCTGAACCATGATGCGATGGCCCTTGAGGAACGTGTGATTCACGTCGGGCAGCACGAACGGGACTTCGGTGACGGTGTTGGGCGTCATCGGCTCGGGCTTCTCAAAGCTCTTGCGGAAACGAGCGCGCATCGGCTCGCCTCTCACCAGCATCTGATACCCGCCGCGTTTGAACCCGGGCGTACCGGGCGGGATGTCCCTCGCGTCGTCGGGAAAGACGTCGATCAGCTTTACGACGTAATCAGAATCAGTCCCGCTTGTGGAGACGAACAGCCCCGCCTTGAGTGGGCCGCTGATGGTTACGTCCTCCGTCAGCACCTCCGTCTGGTACACCAGTACGTCGGTGCGCCTCGAAGCCATTCGTTGATCATCGGTCATGTACTCGCGAGTCATTCCGACAGCGATGTCGGTGATAAACGGAACGGGTTTGGCCGGATCGCTGATGTACTCATCGAAGCCGCCACCCGCCCGTGCCTCCGGCGGATCGAACGAGAGCTTCCCGCCCGCATGGAAGTAGAGGCTCTTTTCCGTGGTGTTTTTAGGCGGCCATTGATCGTATTGCCGCCACCGGTTCGATCCTGTTTCAAACACGTAAGCCTCGGGCAGCTTCAATTCGCCCTTGTCTTTCAGGTAGTAGTTGAAAAAAGGCAGCTCGATGTTCTCCCGATAGAAGGCCGCCGTATTCGCGTCGAAGCGAGCGTTTCCCAAGGCGTCGCCGTTTCCGCGCGCCCATCCACCGTGGGCCCACGGACCCATCACCAGCATGTTGTAAGCGCCGGGACTTTGTTTCTCGGCCGCCTCGTAGGTCTTCAGTGCGCCGTAGAGGTCCTCGGCGTCGAACCATCCGCCGACCGTCATCACCGCCGGCTTGATGTTCTTCAGATGGCGGAGCGTGCTGCACGCCTTCCAGAACGCGTCGTAATTCGGATGGCGCATCACCTCGTTCCAATAGGCGATCTGGCCTTTCAAGTATTTCTT
Organism: Blastocatellia bacterium; assembly: GCA_035293105.1. Lineage (GTDB taxonomy): Bacteria > Acidobacteriota > Blastocatellia > UBA7656 > UBA7656 > DATDOV01. The sequence goes on along the minus strand of DATDOV010000045.1, from coordinate 173,829 downwards.
ATCGGCGTTCGCAAGCGATCCCATCTCCAAGAAGAACTTGTAGCCGTCAGGCGTGCCGTGATTGAAACCGGATTGAAACTGCGTAGTCGGGGCGGGCCTGGGCTTGCCGAACGACGAAATGAAGTTGAAGAAGTGCGGAAGGAACAACGCGCCGTTGTGGTGAAAGTCGTCGCCGATGAACCAGTCGGCGATCGGAGCCTGCGGGGACGCGGCCTTGAGAGCGGGGTGCGCATCGATCGTTCCGACGGCGGTATAGAAGCCCGGATACGAAATGCCCCACATCCCGACACGGCCGTTGTTGTTTGGCACGTTCTTGATAAGCCAGTCGATTGTGTCGTAGGTGTCGGTGCTCTCGTCGATGTCGGCTGGGCCGCGCTTGTTCGGAATCTGAGGCCGCATGTTCACGTACACGCCTTCGGACATGAACGCTCCGCGCACGTCCTGATAGACGAAAACGTAGCCTTCCCTGGCGAAGTGGTCGGACGGCCCGAGCTGTGTCTTGTAAGCGTTGGGTCCGTAGGGTCCGACGCTGTAAGGGGTGCGGTCGAACATGATCGGGTACTTCTGCGACGTGTCCTTTGGGGAGTACACGACGGTGAACAGCTTCACGCCGTCGCGCATCGGGATCATGTGCTCGGACTTGGTGTAATTGGCCCGGACGTCGACCGGCTCTTGCGCGCCGAGCGGCCGAGCGAGACCGATCAGGCCGGACCAAAGAACGACGAACAACACGACGCGAGCGAGATAAGTGCGAGATTTCATGGCGCATCCTTTCGTTGCGAGTGGGTGATGGAAAAGGCGGGGGGATTATATCGGCGGGATCGACTCGCAAGCAATCGAGCCACTGAGCATCCGTTCATCAGTCAATCATCGCAGTGTTCAGTCGATAGGTCTTTGCAAGTCACTGCAAGTCACTCAGACAAAAGTCTATGCATTTTGGCGGTTCGTAACTCCCCTCTTGGTTGGACAACGTCAACCGCTTTTTTCCCGCGCGACTTCTATGAGGTTCAACTCCAGCAGCACCGCGCGCAGTCTCTCTTTCGTCTCCGCTTTAACGGGAACTATCGGCAGGCGGTAGACTTCTTTAATCCGTCCCATCATTGCAAGCGCGGCCTTCACCGGGCCGGGGCTCGTCTCGATGAAGTTCGCCTTCATCAAGGGGAACAGCTCCCGATTCAGCCGGCGAGCTTCGTCCCAGTTGCTCTCAAGACACGCACGGGTCATCGCGGTCATTTGCCGCGGGGCTTCATTGGATGCTACGGAGATAAGACCGACTCCCCCGACGGCGACGATTGGCAGCGTGACCGAATCGTCGCCCGAGAAGATCTTGAATCCAGCGGGCACTCTCGTGGCGATCTCGGCGATCTGCGAGATGTCACCCGACGCTTCCTTGACGCCGATGATGTTGGGAATCGCCGCGAGACGCACGATTGTGTCCGGCGCGATGTTCACGGCGGTTCGCGGCGGCACGTTGTAGACGATGATCGGCAGACGCGTCGATTCGGCTATCGCGCGGAAGTGCTGGTAGAGCCCTTCCTGGGTCGGCTTGTTGTAGTAGGGCGAAACCGAGAGCAATCCGTCTACGCCGAGCTTTTCGTACTCGCGCGCAAGCTCGACGACGTGCGCGGTGTTGTTCCCGCCTGCGCCCGCGATGACGGGCACGCGGGCTTTGGCGGTGTCTACAACGATCTCGACCACACGGCAGAGTTCATCGTCGTCGAGCGTCGCGCTCTCGCCCGTAGTCCCGCACGGCACGAGAAAGTCGATGCCTTCGGAGATCTGGAATTCGACGAGCCTCCGCAGCGCGTCTTCATCGATCGAGAGGTCTTCATTGAATGGCGTGACCAGGGCGGTGCCACAGCCCGTCAGTGTTGTCGCATCAGTCATTTTCATTCTCCCGTTTCACTCGGTCGCTCACGAGAATATACGTCTGAGGCTACGCGATCAACTGCGAGACGTGATGCCGACGCTGACAGTTCTCGGCCGGCGGGCTTGCACGTGGGTTCACGGAGTCGATACATTGCCGTTGATGCCGCTTCCGAGCTTCGACAGTCAAGGCGATCTCCCGGAAGGCGTCCACCCTGCGACGCTGAGCGAAGTACTTGAGCGGTTCGGAGGCGGGACAACTCGCAGACGACAGGCTACTGATTCCCTGTTACACGTGTTGAAACTGGCGAGATTAACTCGTTGTCTTGATCGGTTCATCATCTTTGGGAGTTATGTGACCGCAAAGGCCGAGCCAAATGACGTGGACATTTTCCTCGTTATGAATGAGAGCTTCGACGTAGACGATCAGACCGGTGAGGCTCGCGAGATGTTTGCCCACAAACTCGCTCAAGAGCGACTAGGTGCGAGTGTGTTTTGGGTTAGCCGCCTGACCAGCTTTGCCAGCATTGATTATCTATATAGAGGGATGGCAGACTAAACGCGATCAGTCTCGCAGAGGAATCGTCGAGGTAATCGTCGAGGTAGTCTTATGATAAACAACGACACCGAGCTCCACGCGGCTCAGGAGCGAGTCCTGCTGTTTGAGCGCACGCTGGCCGAGGCTCGAAAGACGTACTCACCGACGAACTACGAGGCGATGGCTGAAGGCTACCTTTCAGAGATTGACGGAATGCGATCGGAAATCAGAGAGTACTTGAGCGGCGTTCCCAACCGCATTGAGGCCGCTTGATCTTCCCCCTGCCTGCCGCCGGGCCCACGCCATCTACTGTCTTTCTGCGACATCAGGCTTTTCGGGAACGGCTCACCGTTCATATGCAAGAGCGACGTCGGCGTTTAGCGATAACCTGAAGCGCAGGACAACCAACGAGTGCTCGACTAGACGTTGATCGTGATAGGGATCGCTCGGGGCCGGCGGGCCGAACTTACCACCGTGAAACAAGTTGTTCCTGACGCGGCGCACCATCGTCAAAACTTGTCGCGCTTTGTTCTGGGTTGCGTCCGGCGGCGATTCAACAAACTGTACTGTTCCACTCGATAGGTCGAGCACTTCTTTTCCGGGAGGCTTTGTCAGCAGGTAATCGATAGCCGCACGCGGTCCCGGTTCTTTCGACGCAGTGAGTACGCCCTGTATCGCCTCTGCGAAGCGATTCCAGTCGGCCTTGCACCAGTCTCCGTCACCCGTCGCAAATCCCGTTGCCTTGAGTGCGTACTCAAACCGTGCGAAGACGCCCAAGAACTCGCAGGCAAGCTCACGCTGTACCTTCGAATGCTCAAACGCTGAATTCATCAACCGATCCTCCAAACGCTCTGGTCTGACACTACTACAGTAGAGAAGTTAAACCCTCAATCAATCTTCCTCACAATCAGATATCTTCCCTCCTCGAACCTGAACCTGAAGGTCCCGGTGAACCTGGATATCTCACTCACTCCTCCGCCTGACGCGAGCGTCGGCATTCGCAGCACGTCCTGAAACTGGGAATAGTCAATCGTCGCGTGAAACGACCGCATCTTTCGCGCGTTCTTATCGAGCACCTCCAGGTTGTGAAGCCCTTCGATCCTGATCGTCAGCACTTCGCCGGTCTGCGGATCGAGCATCGCGATCCCCGACGCGAGCGGCTGATCGGTCACCTCGGGCCGCGGCACAAAGCGAAACCACTTTTCGTTCCTGCGATCGGCGACCACTTCCTGAAACGTGTAGTACTTGATCCGCTCGGGCACAAGCGGAAAGAACGCGAGGTCCCACACCGCCCCGAACGACAGCAGCGTCTTGTCGTCTTCATTCACGTTGCGTTTGGGATTGCCGTACTTGTCGGTGTCGGCTATCACGCGGACATCGACCGGGGTCTGGCCGGTCTTATCGGGATTATCGGCCGGCTCGACCATCACCGAAGTCTCGCGCACCTCTTCCAGCTTCTCTTCATCGCCCTTCAGCCTGAACCGCTCGACTCGTATCGTCTGCTGGTAGCGGCAGCGGTCCCTCACAAACAGCGAGCGATCCTGATTCCTCGCCGCTTTGCAGATGAGCTCATTCGCCGTGCAATCGTCTGCCGCCGCGGCTTGCGACAAGAACGTCATCGTGATCAGCGCGAACGAAACTACGTGCTTCATCGACTTCTTGACTCCCTCTTAGTTTATCGTGTATTAAAGTTAGCTCTGCCTCGGAGTATAGTTGAGTCAGCGATAACACAGCAAATGCCGCCTTCAGCACCCACTAGCACAATCACTCCGCTGGAGATGGCGAGTCCACATGACACGGAGGGTCCCCTATGATAGTCAAAGCGACGGCTGTAATCGGCCTCGCCGCGGCGCTGTCGCTCGCGAGCGGCTGCGCAACCAAGAAGTACGTTCGCAATCGAATCAACGAACGCGTGACCCCGGTAGAGAATAGAACCGGAGAGCTTGAAGAAACGTCACGCCGCAACACGCAGGAAATCAGCCGCATCTCGCGCGAGGTCGAGGATGTGAAGCTGCGCGCCGATCGCGCCCAGCAACAAGCCGACCGCGCCGCCTCGTCCGCCGAGCAGGCTAACACTCGCGTAACCGGCGTCGAGCAATCGGTCACCGATTTGCGCGCGAACCTCGACAAGTACACCGTGCAGAAGACCGTCACCGTACAGTTCATGGTCAACAAGTCCGAGCTCACCCCGGAGGCGACGGCAGCGCTGGACGAGTTGGCCGGCCAGATAAGGAGTCGCAATGGGTTCCTGCTCGAGATTCAAGGGTTCGCGTCGGTCGACGGGGATCCCGACTTCAACGAACGCCTGAGCCAGGCGCGATCCGAATCGGTGCGCCGCTACCTCGCCGAGCGACACAACGTTCCGCTGTTCCGAATGTCGATACTGGGATTCGGGACTTCGAGACCGGTCGCATCGAATGAAACGCCGGAGGGACGGGAGAAAAACCGCCGCGTCGAGGTGAGGTTGCTGACGAACAACGCTGTTGGCCAGTAGCAAGAGTGATGCGTACGGGCGTTAAGAGTACCGACTTCAGTCGGGCTGTTCTTTGGACGCTGGGCGCCGGGAAAAAACCCGACTGAAGTCGGTACTCTGAACGTCGTCGCCAATCACTCCCCTCAAGTATCTCCTCGATGGAATTCCACATTGAGATTCCCGACCACAAGCCCTACGACGCCGTGGCGCTGGGATTGAACGCCGTAGATCACCTCATCGTCGTACCTCACTATCCCGACTTCAACAGCAAGGTAGCATTCCTTTCGCACACGCTCGCGCCCGGCGGCCAATGCGCAACCGCGATGGTGGCGCTTGCGAGGCTGGGGCTGCGAACGCGATACATCGGCAAGGTGGGCTCGGATGACATCGGCCGCTTTCAGATCGACTCACTCATATCAGAGGGCGTCGAAGCGCGAGACGTCGCGATCGTCGAAGGCGCCGAGACTCAGACGGCATTCATAATCATCGACCGCGCGAGCGGAGAGCGAACCATAATCTGGAATCGCGACGAGCGGCTCGACATCGCCGCCTCCGAGGTTGAGCGCGACGCCGTAACTTCCGGGCGAGTCCTCTTGCTCGATGGCCACAACGTAGCGGCGTCGATCGCCGCGGCCACGTATGCGCGCGACGCCGGAGTGCCGGTCGTGCTCGACATCGACAACGTGTACGACGGCACCGAGCGATTGCTGCCGTTGATCGACCTTCTAATTTCGTCGAGCACGTTCCCGGAGCGTATGACCGGGGAGGCGGACCTTCGCGCCGGACTGCGGGCCCTCGCGAATTCATTCGGGTGCCGGTTTGTCGCCGCGACATTGGGACAGGACGGAGCGCTCGCGTGCTACCGGAGTGAGTTCATATCGTCGCCGGCTTTCAAGGTCGAGTGCAAAGACACGACGGGCGCAGGCGATGCGTTTCACGGCGGGTTCATCTACGGTTTGCTGAATCGAATGTCCGTAGAGGAGACGCTGCGATTTGCCAACGCGGTTGCGGCCTTGAAGTGCCGCGAGATCGGCGGGCGGACTGCGCTGCCGACGCTCGATGAGGTCGACTCTCTTCTTGCTGGGACGCTGTTGGAAAAGCACGCAGGTTGACGGTAAAAAGCTAACTCCGCTAAGATGCGGGTTTGAATGAATCGACACATCGTTCGCGAGTGTCGGTGCTCAACGTAGTGCGGGCCGTTAGCTCAGGTGGTAGAGCAGCTGGCTTTTAACCAGCGGGTCGCAGGTTCGAGTCCTGCACGGCTCACTTTCATCTTGAATGGATTTAGGGCTGGCTTACGGCTAGCCTTTTCTCTTGGCGACCGGTGTTCGCGAGCGGCGGGGTCGAGACGACACCACTTGCTTGACTGGGCGATGGCTACGATGCTGATGCGTGATGGGGAAGAAGGGCTTGAGAACAGGTGGAGCAATTGGGTGGATTCGAGGGGACAGAAACCGAGGCGTGAAGTATGGTCAAGCGAGAAAGCGGTCAAAGGTGGAGGCTTCTTCAGCAAGCACGCGCCGTCTTAGAGGGAACCGTTCGCTATTCGCGAATGCCGAATATATAATCCCCTCGTGATTCTCAAGCCTCAGGATGTCGTTGTCGCGCTTAAGCTCCTTGGATATGCGGGAAGTCGGCCGCCGTTCGCCCAAATCGCTAGCGATCTAGTCATGAGTCCTTCTGAGGTTCATGCTGCAGTGAAGCGCGCTCAAGCCGCTCGTCTGTTGCACGGGCCTGAGTTGTTCAGCCGACCGAACGTGAGCGCGCTAGAAGAGTTTCTCATACACGGAGTCAAATACGCTTTTCCCGCAGAGCGCGGCGGACCAAGCCGAGGTGTCCCGACCTGCTACGCTGCTGAACCGTTGAACAAACTCATCGTTCCTAGCGATGAACCGATTCCCGTCTGGCCCTACGCAGAAGGAAAGAAGCGGGGAATTGCTTTCGCGCCGCTTTATAAGACGGTGCCCATTGCGGCGCTACGAGACCCATTGCTTTACGAACTGCTGGCTCTCGTGGACGCAATCAGGGACGGTCGCGCGCGCGAGCGACAACTGGCAGAACAAGAACTCAAAAAGATTCTGCGTAGGATTTCTGATGGCTGATCCCAATCTTCAGTTGCTCATAGACGCCGCAAAACTACTGATACCAGTACTCGATAAACTGGTGTTTGTCGGCGGATGTACGACAGGATTGCTCATTAGTGACAAGGGCGCAGGCGATGTTCGTCCCACGTTCGATGTCGATGCTATCACTGAGATCACATCTTATGCGGATTTGCTCAGCTTTTCCGAACGGCTTCGTGAACTCGGCTTCACCGAAGACACAAGCGGAGATGCACCCCTTTGTCGTTGGCAACAGGGTAGCGTCAAGTTGGACGTGATGCCGTTGGATGAAGAGATTCTTGGTTTCTCGAACCGCTGGTACAGGGGGGCCATGAAAGCTGCGCAGGCGCTTGAATTGGAAGCGGGCCTTCGCATTCGCGTCGTCGATGCGCCCTATTTTTGTGCGACCAAGATCGAGGCCTTCAGAGGACGAGGCCGAGGTGACTACTTCTCTAGTCGTGATATAGAAGACCTAATGGCGGTGGTGGATGGGAGGCCGGAACTGATAAACGAGTTGCGATCCGCACCTGACGACGTTCGGTCATACATTGCGGAAGCGGTGGGTCATATGCTGGAGACCAGAGAGTTCAAGGACGCCCTCCCAGGCCATCTATTGCCCGATGCTGCTAGCCAAAGCCGGATCACGATCTTGCTAGAAAGGCTCAATGAAATGTCAGCGCGAACACACTAATGATGTTTGGCCGTCAAACTGGCGGGGCGATTGCCCGGACCTTAGCTGCGGTCCCGGATGACACGGCTCGAACTTCCTGTAAAGGACGTCAATCTAAAACCAGCTTCGAAAGAACCGCTCCAGAGAGGCTCCACGATCCATGCTCATCGAGTTGGTTGCGAAGAACCAGATCCTTCGAGCGGCCGCGCCTGCAATGGACGTTTTTGACAGCGGCGCAGAGGATCTCAACCGCGCTGGGCTCGTTGGGTCGTGGAGGGTACTGTTCTCGTTCGGGTGATCAAACGGCGCAAGGAAAGGCCGCCTTCCAGTGGCTAAACACCGCTTGCACGACGCCCCTGCAAGGAAGGGGGAGCGCGTCGTTTGAGCTTCGCGATCCTCCGCGAGGAAAAAGAGGATGAAGATCGGCCGCGTTCGCGGTAAGCTCTTCGCTCCCCGCTTGCGATTCGTCGAACCATCGTTGCTCAGGCCGGCGTATCAGCGGGCGCTTCGCAACTGACAACCTACATTCAAGGAGCAAAGTCATGACGAGAACAACAGCGGTGCTCACGTCTCTTTTCGTACTGCTCGGGGCCTGTGTTGCCTCGGCCCAACAACCATCTCAGCCCCCGCGTATAACCGCGATCAAAGCCGGGCGACTCATCGATCCCGAAACCGGAACGGCCGCCGCTAACCAGGTCATCCTGATCGAGGGCGAGAGAATCAAAGAGGTCGGGCCGAACGTCGCAATCCCCGCGGGCGCGACCATAATCGACCTCGGGAGGTTAACCGTGCTGCCCGGGCTGGTCGATGCTCATACGCATATGGCGATCACCTACAAGGAGCAGCCGGAGAACAACTACTACTACCTCACCTACGTCATGGACTCGACGGCGTTGCGCGCGATTCAAGCCGCCTCCAACGCGGTTCAGCTTCTCAACTCGGGCTTCACTGTCGTTCGCGACGTCGGAAACAACGCGCTCTATGCGGATGCCGCGCTGCGTCAGGCGATCGAGCAAGGCTGGCTGCCGGGGCCGACCGTGATTCCTTCCGGCCCCATCATCGGCGGCACTGGCGGGCAGTTCTGGCCGACGCCCGAAATGTACAAGCAACACAACATCATGTTTCCTGAGTACATCGACGCGAACTCGCCCGACGAAATCGTCCGCGCGGTCCGCGAGAACATGCTGTTCGGGGCGAGGACTATTAAACTCTGCATCGACTGCAAGCCGTGGGGCTACTCGGTTGACGACATCAAGCTCGCGATCAGCGAAGCGGCCAAGGGCGGCTGCAAGGTCGAAGGCCACGTGCAGACGCCCGAAGGAGCCCAGCGCGCTATCGACGCCGGCATCTACATCATCGGGCACGGCACCGCGCTCACACCCGAGCACCATCGCCAGATGGCCGAGAAGGGAATCTATCTTGCCGGCACCGACACGCCTTTTACGAACTACCGCGGCACGGAAGCGGCCTTCAAGCGCGTGGTCGCGAGTCTTCGCGATGCGTGGGAGAAGAGAGTGCCGCTGACCTTCTCAACCGACCTCGACTACTGGAACGAGCGCATGAAGGACCCGAAGACCGGCGAGTGGCTGACTCGCGGCGAGTTGACCATTGCGTTCCTCGACACCTGGAAAGCGGCGGGCATCCCACCGGCCGAAATCCTGCGGGCGATGACGATCAACGGCTTCAGAGCTGCCGATGTGATCAGGGAGCGAGGTCCGATCAAGGCGGGTATGTTCGCCGATCTGATCGCGGTCGCGGGCGATCCGCTGACCGACATCGACACGCTGCGCAACGTCCAGTTCGTGATGAAGAACGGGACGGTGTTCAAGAAGGACGGAGTGATGACGCCCGAGAAGTTCTTTCATCCCGGCCCGGTCAGGATACCAAGCGGGAGATGGACGCGATAGCGCGACGATCCGGCGCAGCATTGACGCTCTCTGACTCGTGCGGTTAAATGGACGCGCGCTTTTTTCCGCTGCATTAGCAAATAGTCAGGAGGCATCATGACCGCTAATCCCGTTGAGAAGACGACGACCGCGGACCTTATCTCGAAGCAGAAGGAATACGTCTGGCCGTGCGCGGCGACATACTATGAGCATCCGCTGGTGCTTTCGCGCGGCGAAGGCATGCACGTATGGGATGCCGATGGCAATCGCTATCTGGACTGTTTCGGCGGGGTGCTCACGACGTCGGTCGGCCACGCACGGCCTGAGGTCGTCAAAGCCGTGGCCGAGCAGGTCGCCCGGATCGCACACACCTCGACGCTCTACGTCAATCAGCCGCAGGCTGAGCTTGCGGAGAAGGTCGCTCGCATAGCGCCAGGCAAGTTGAAGAAGAGCTACTTCACCAACAGCGGCACCGAGGCCGACGAGACCGCAATGGTGCTCGCGCGAATCTACACTGGGCAGACCGAGATCATCGCGCTGCGCCACGCATACCATGGGCGCTCGGTCACCAATATGACCGCGAGCGGACACGCGCCGTGGAAGCATGGGCCTTCGATCGTGCCGGGCATCGTTCACGCTCACGCGCCGTACTGCTACCGCTGCCCGTTCAACCTGAAACCCGAATCGTGCGCGCTCGAGTGCGCCCGCGACGTTGAAGAGCTGATAAACACCGCCACGACCGGCCGGATCGCCGGGTTCATCGCCGAGCCGATTATGGGAGTGGGCGGATTCATCACGCCGCCGAAGGACTACTTCAAAGTCGTGACCGAGATCGTACGGCGCTACGGCGGCATCTTCATCTGCGACGAAGTTCAAACGGGCTGGGGACGGACTGGCGACCACTGGTGCGGCATCGAGCACTGGGACGTTCAGCCTGAAGTGATGACCTTCGCGAAGGGCATGGCCAACGGTGCGCCGATTGGCTGCACGACTGCGATACCCGAAGTCGCGGACAAATACCCGGGCCTTACGTTCTCGACGTTTGGAGGGAACCCGGTCACGTGCGCGGCGGCGCTTGCGACGATTCGAGTGATCGAGGAGAACGAGCTGCCGAAAAACGCGCGGGTGGTTGGTGATTATTTGCGCTCCAAGCTCGAAGAGTTGAAGGACAAGTATCCGGTGATCGGCGACGTTCGAGGGATGGGGTTGATGCAGGCAATCGAGTGCGTTAAGGATCGCGCGACCAAAGAGCCTGATTCTCAATCGGTGCTCCGAGTGTTTGAAGAGACGCGCCGGCGCGGGGTACTTATCGGGAAGGGCGGCTTGTACGGAAACGTGATTCGAATCGGCCCGCCGCTGATTGCGTCGAAGTCAGACATTGACGAACTGGTCGCGGCGCTTGATGGGGCGTTCGCGGTAGCTTGAACGAGCACTCCGCCACAAAGACACGAGGGCACTAAGGGTCGCCATGGGGTTTACTCCACCATCAGAAGGAGAGGAGGCCGTCGCAAGGGGCATCGTCAGCGCAGCCTACACGGTCCACAAGCAGCTAGGTCCAGGCTTGCTCGAAAAAGTCTACGAAGTATGTTTCTGCCACGAGTTGGGCAAATTAGGTCTGAGCCACAGAAGACAAGTCGATATACCGATTGTCTACGATGGCCTGGTCTTTGATGAGGCGCTTCGTCTGGACGTCATCGTTGAAGATTTGGTCATCTGCGAGTTGAAGGCGGTTGATGAAGTGAATCCCGTTTGGGAGGCTCAGATTCTCAGCCATCTCAAGCTGACGGGCAAGCGGTTGGGATTCCTGATCAACTTCAACGTACCGATCATCAAGAATGGAATCCGAAGGTTCATTCTCTGACCTTCGTGCCGCCTGGTGTCTTCGTGTCTTAGTGGCGACTGTCTTTCCGCGGAGGTACCTATGAAGACGCTAATCAAAAACGGCAACATCGTAACCGCTGTCGACAATTACTTCGCCGATGTGATGACCGAAGCCGGCAAGGTCACCGTCATCGGCAATAAGCTCAGTATGGACGCCGACAAAGTTATCGACGCGAAGGGCAAACTCGTCATTCCCGGCGGCATCGATCCGCATACGCACATGGAATTGCCCTTCGGCGGAACCTTCGCCTCCGATGACTTCAGAACGGGAACCATCGCTGCGGCGCACGGCGGTACCACTACAATAATCGACTTCGCCGTCCAGTATCACGGCGAGTCGCTCATTCAAGCCGTCGACAACTGGCACAAGAAGGCCGAGGGCAAGACGGCCATCGACTACGGCTTTCATCTGATCACTACCGACCTGCCAGACGAACGCATTCCAGAGATGACCCGGCTCATAAACGAAGGCGTGATGAGCTTCAAGCTGTTTATGGCCTACCCCGGCGTCTTTTTGGTCGACGACGCGACGATCTATCGCGCGATGAAGAACGCAGGAGAAGCGGGCGGACTGATCTGCATGCACGCCGAAAACGGCATCGTCATCAACGAGATCATCAAGCACGTGCTGGCCGAAGGAAAAACCGCGCCTAAGTATCACGCGCTCACACGTCCCACGAAAGCGGAAGCCGAGGGCGTCCATCGCGCGATCGCGATTGCCGACATGGCGGGTTCGCCGGTTTACATCGTGCACTTGAGCTGCTCGGACGCGCTCGAAGAAGTGCGCGCGGCCCGCGACAAGGGGATTCCGGCTTATGCCGAGACCTGCCCGCAGTATTTGTTCCTCGACTACTCGTTGTACGAGCGCGAGGGGTTCGAGGGCGCAAAGTGGGTGATGACGCCGCCGCTGCGGGATCGGTGGAATCAGGACAAATTATGGCAGGGGCTTCAAGGCAACGACCTGCAAGTCGTCTCGACGGATCACTGTCCGTTCTGTTTCAAAGAGCAAAAGGAACTCGGCCGCGATGACTTCACCAAGATCCCGAACGGCGGCCCGGGAGTCGAACATCGCATGAGTTTGATCTACAACGGCGGAGTTGCGGGCGGGCGAATCGGCTTGAATCGCTTCGTGGAGCTGACCTCGACTTCTGCGGCTAAGCTGTTCGGCTTGTTCCCGCGAAAGGGAACCATCGCCGTTGGAAGCGACGCCGATATCGTGATCTTCGACCCGAACGAAGAGATGACGATCTCGGCCGCGACCCATCACATGAACGTCGACTACAGCGCGTACGAAGGGATGAAGGTGAAAGGCGTCACGAAGACCGTGCTGTCACGCGGGCGGGTCGTCATCGATGACGGCAAATACGTCGGCAAGCCGGGCGATGGTCAGTTTCTCAGGCGCGGCGCCTTCAACGCGAGCTACTAGGCTCAGCGCATGATCCGCATCGATTTGAGCCACGGCGCCGGTTCACGCGGCCGAACATTCTCAGCCAACCATCAGGACCGCTGACGAAGATTTTAGTGGAGATCGGGTTCCGTCCCTCCTAACACAATTCGGACTTGCGATGTTCGCATTCAGATGGTAATAATTCTCAAGTGCAAATAAATCGCACAAGCAAGACCGACCGGCGCGGCGCCGACGTAGAGCGCTGGTGCTCCGAATTCGAGCAGCTTTGCCGGAGCCGGGGCGTCAGGGTAACCCCTCAGCGCCTTGCTGTGTATCGCGCGCTTGCCGAAGACGCGACGCACCCGACGGCCGATTCGGTCTACCGCCGATTGAGGCGGCAACATCCGGGAATGTCGCAAGCGACGGTCTACCGGACGCTTGAGTTTCTCGAACGTGAGAACCTGATCCGAAGAGTGAACGGACCGGAGGCGGTCAAGAAGTTCGACGCGAACCTCGAATTCCACCATCACCTGTTTTGCCGCGTCTGCGGCAGTCTGATCGATGTTGTTGTGCCGGCGCTCGCCAGGCCCACGCTGCCGTCGGTGCGAGGCTTCAAGGTCGAGGAGCTGGACATAAGACTGGTCGGCCGTTGCCGCCGGTGTTCCGGCCCCTCATTGAAGAAGCGAGGCCGCAAACCGAAATCATAGATCAACCACGAAAGGATGAACTGAAATGGCAGAATTGAAAGGAAGCACGACTCACCAGAACCTTAAGGACGCATTTGCCGGCGAATCTATGGCGAATCGCCGGTATCTCTACTTTGCGAAGGTCGCCGACGTCGAGGGGTATCCCGAGATCGCCGGCAACTTCCGCGACACTGCCGAGGGCGAGACCGGACACGCGCACGGCCACCTCGACTACTTGAAGAAAGTCGGCGACCCGGCGACCGACAAGCCCTTCGGTGACACCGTGCTAAATCTCCAGTCCGCCGTTCACGGTGAAACACACGAGTACACCGACATGTATCCGGGCATGGCCAAGACCGCGCGTGAGGAGGGCTTCGCCGAGATCGCCGACTGGTTCGAGACGCTGGCGAAGGCCGAGAAGTCTCACGCCGGCCGGTTCAGCAATCTTCTGAAGTCGATCAGCTAACTTCTACCTTTGACCCGGCGGCGGGCTGTTGAGTGCGCTGCCGCCGGGTCAACGATCCTTCAAATGGAAACACCCGAAAAGAACATCGAGTACAAGCCCACCGACGGTCTTTCATACGACCCCGCCGAAGAGAAGTACTGGGACGCGGCGGCGCTTCAAAAGGAAGTACAACGCACGTTCGAGATCTGTCACGGCTGCCGGCTCTGCTTCAAATACTGCGACAGCTTCCCGACCCTGTTCTCGCTCGTGGACCAAAAATACGACGGCGACGTGCGTCGCATCAGTTCACGCGAGACCGAAGCCGTGATGGACTCGTGCTTCCAGTGCAAGCTCTGCGAGGTCCAATGCCCGTACACCGAGCGCGACTCACATGAGTTCAAGCTCGACTTTCCGAAGCTGGTCCATCGCTACAAGGCGCAACGCGCCCGCGGCCGCGGATTTTCGTTGCGAGACCGCGTTCTGGCCGACCCGGATCGCGCAGGCGCAATGGCTCGCGCCAGCATGGGTATTGCTAACGCGGTAAACCGAGTGCGCATTCACCGTGTCTTCATGGAAAAGGTGCTGGGGGTGCATCGCGACAAGTTGCTTCCCGACTTTGCGGCGACAACCTTTGAGCGGTGGGCGACGGCGGCGGAGAAGATCAAAGACGCGCCGGGCGGCGAGGTCGTCCTATTTCAGACTTGCTACGTCCAGAACAACGAGCCGCAGATCGGCCGCGACACAGTCGAGGTGCTCGAGAAGAACAAAGTCGACGTGCGATGCGTCAAGGGTCTCGCATGCTGCGGCATGCCGGCGTGGGAGCGCGGCGATCTCGGCACCCTGCGCAACAACGCGAAGACCAACCTCGGAATCCTGTTGCCGCATGTCGAAGCCGGCGCGAAGGTCGTCGCGATCAACCCGACCTGCTCGATGATGATGCGCCGCGACTATCCTACGCTTGTCGCGCTCGAGGACCGGGCAGCGGCGGAGAAAGTCGCGGCGGCTGTGATGGACCCGAGTGAATTCCTCTGGTCGATTCGCGACGAGCCGCGCTTCAACACCGAATTCCTTAGCACGCCCGGCGGCCCGGTCGCCTACCACGCGCCGTGTCATCTGCGGGCTCAGGCAGTCGGCTTCAAAGGTCGGGACCTGTTGCGCAAGATTCCCGGCGTGGTTCCGCGCACGGTGATGGAGTGCTGCGGCCACGACGGCACCTACGCGATGACCGTGGAAGGCTTCGAAGCGTCGGCGCGAATCGGAAGAAGGGCTTTCGATGAGATGAAGGACGCGGGCGGCGAGCTCTGGGCTACGGACTGCCCGCTCGCGGCGCTTCAGTTCGAGCAGCACGCCGGAGTCCGGCCCATGCACCCGATGTCGATACTCGCGCGAGCCTATCGCGAGGACGGCTTCCCGAAGCGGGCCGGAAACGACGAGGATAAGGAATCAGAGAAGTGAAACCAGTAGGGCGACGAGAGATTCTGGACTACGTGACTTACGATGAGACACGTGAGGAATTCAGAGCAGAGGCAATGGCGGCGAAGGCCCTGCGGCGCATTCACGTCGGCGAGTACCTGACGCTTCTGTTTGAGAACCCGCTCACGGTCCGCTACCAGATTCAGGAGATGATTCGAGCCGAGCGCATAGTCAGGGAAGCCGACATCCTCCACGAAATCGAAACCTATAACGAACTGCTCGGCGAAGAGGGCGAGTTTGGTTGCACGCTGCTGATAGAGATCGACGATCCGTCGGTTCGCAACCAGAAGCTTGCGGAGTGGTGGCGGCTGCCTGAGAGAATGTACCTCTTGCTTGAAGACGGCACGCGAGTGTGGGCGCGATTCGACGAGCGGCAACGCGGCGACGAAAAGCTAAGCTCGGTTCAGTATCTGAAGTTCGACACAGCCGGCCGTGTGCCGATCGCGGCAGGCGTCGACCTTCCTGATCTGCGCGCGCAGACCTCGCTCAGCGAAGAGCAGCGGCGCGCCCTTCAGACAGACGTTGCCGGTGGGCCATCGTTCGCGCTGGAGTGCCCGTGATTACGTTGGTTACTGGGCGAACCTACTGATCCTCCTCGAAGATTGACACTACCGCAAATAGCCACTAACCATCCCGAATGACGTGTTTCAGTAAGGGCTGACCTACTAGCGGTCGCGGTGTTTCAAGTTAACTTGCTAGCGTATGCTATCAGGCGTAGTATCCGTATGTTTTTGTACAGGGCTCAACTCTGGTCGGAGTAGCGATCGGTAGTCGGACGCAAGCAGAACTCCGTGAAGCCGCACGAAGCGGAGATTCGAGTGAATCGCTCAACGGCCCGGCGGAACGAACCTGTCCCGATGCGGGCTAAAGAGCTTCCAAAAGAAAAAGGAGATCGACCATGGCCTCACCGATTTACATCCGGATTTACAACTACACCAACACGGCGCTGACAACCAAAGTCACCGAGCAACGCGACCTGGAGGATGCCGGCGCCAATTTCAACAACATAACGATCAATGGCGGCACTGCGTATGAGAGCGACACGAAGGTCAAGACGGGAGCTGGAAACGGCGAGTTGACCATCTCGCTCTACCAAGGTTCGGTGCTGATCGGCTACTTCAAAATGAAGGACCTCAAGAACCCTCACGAAGGCTTGAATTCCATCGAGGTCCCCGACCCAAGCGGCGCTTATCAGTTCACGAGCGTCGCTTACCGACACTTGCCTAACGAACCCGAAGACAACAGGTACATCTACCTGGCCGTCAACACTTATCCCTCGGGCAGTTCGCTGCCGTGAGGGCGACAGGCGACCTTGATCAAGCGCCCGCGCCGCGATCGAGTCTCCGTGCAGAATCTGAGGCTCGACCGGCGGCCGGGCGCTATATCGGCGGGCGTCAACCGTCCTGAATTCCGCGCGCAGCCTCTAGCTGCGAGACGAGGAACGCAGGCGGGCTCTTCGGCAAGAGTCTGGCGAGAAATGCTAGTGGTCGGCCTGAGACTTACTCGGAAGGCGGGCCAGCTCGAGGCGGTCCTTGTTTGGTCCTCCGGCTTGCTCGCGAGCGCGCGCGCCGTAATGCGTCAACGACCCCGGCTTGTTCGGCGGCTTTCGCTTGCACCGTCGTCTCGGCGGGTTGCGCGGGTGAATCCTCACTACGCGGCGATTGACTCTTCCAGCTCAAGGCGACCCCCTTTATCCAGGAGAGCCGCGCGCTCCTCCCTGGCGCCGGCGCGAATTGGCGAGTCGGCTCGCGTTCACGCTTTGGCAGGGCTCGGCCCGGGCTCAACAAGCCCGTTCGCCGCTCGACGACCTCGAGCAGGAACACGAGAATCGCAAGCGCCAGCAACCACGGCGACAGCTCCACAAATCGCGCGCGGACCGGGAGGTCCTTCCACACCGCCCCGAGACTCGTTCGTTCCTTGCCCTCCGTTGCTCGCGCGAGCCGCTCCAGATTCATCGGCCCCTCGTCCGCCTCAACCGGCTTGAACTCGGGCGAGTACGGCAAGCAGGCGGGCGATAGAGTCAGTCTTCCCGCGCCGGCTACTTCAATCGTCGACAGCGACGTCTCGCCGCCGCGAAGCGGGACTTCGACTTCGAGTGTGTCTGCCGAAGTCCAGCGCAGCTCGCGCTTCTCGACCTCCGGCGTGAGCCCCGGAACTCCACGCAACGTCGTAACCGTCGGCGTGTCGGCGAAGGGTTCGGCTTCGCGCTCGGGGTCGAGGTGAAGTCGAACGACGCTGATTCCGTTCCTGACTTCCTGGGTCACGAGCAGCCCGCCCGCGAGCGTGTTCACATCGCCGGCCGACCACCGCGCGAGGCTCGTGAACATCTCGCCCGCCTGATTCCACTTCGCGATCGGCCCCGCGTACGCGCCGTCGGCCTCGCCGGTGTAACAGAGCCCTCGGCCGGCGCCCGCTTGCCACGCCGCGATCACCGGCGCTTTGTAGTCGTCAACCGTCAGCGCGGCGAGGTTCGCTTCGGGCCGTAGGTAACAGAGATTGTACCCGCCGACCGGCGGCGCGCCTTCCAAGCGCTTTCCGGTCAGACCGATCACTCCGCCGGTGAACTGAATCGGCGTCGCTTCGTCGATGAACGTGCTGCGAGCGACGACGAACGTGTCTTGGGCGAACAGGCGCGGCAGCTCTTCGGGATTCTCGGTGAAGAAGCAGCGGCCGCCTCCGCGCTGGGCGATGTCACGAAGCAGCTCGGCGTCTTGATCCGTCGGCTTGCCAAGCCCGACCACGCTGATCGTTATGCCGGCTTGCTGACACTTCGCGATCAGTTCTTTGTATGCGCCCGGTTCTTCGGAATCGGCGGCGTCGGCGAACAGGATGATGTGCCGCGTTCCCGCTTTCGCGTCCAGCATCATTCGAGCCGAGGCCGCGAGCGCTTCGTAGATGAATATGCCTCCGCCGCCCGAGTCGATGCGAAGTATATCTCCGCGAACCCGGCCGGCGTCGGATGTCGGCGCGAGTTTCACGATGACGTGAGGCGTGCTGTCAACGGCGATTACGCCGAACTCGTCCATCGGGGTCAGGAGGTCGAGGACTTGCACGGCCGCAAGGTTCGCAAGGTCCATCTTGGTCCTGCCGCCTCCCGCGCTCATAGCCATGCTGCCGGAGCGGTCCATCGCAACTACGATCGCCATCGCGAGCTTGCGGTGCTCCTGCCTCAGTTCCATCGACACCGGCATGATGGGTTCGAGCTTCGAGCGAAAGTACCCGCCCGGCCCGTAAGCGTTCTTGCCGCCGGTCATCATCAATCCCGCACCGGTCTCTTTCACCCACGCCGCGATGTTCTCCATGCCGCGCTCGCCAATCCGATCGGCGGGCACGTTCTCGATCAACACGGCCGAGTAGTTTGCCAACTCGTCGAGCGACCAGGTCATCGCTTCGGGCGCCGACGACTTCACCTTCAAGCCGCCGGCTTCCAGCAGCCGCACGAGCCCCGAGTCCGCTGACGCGGTGATGCAAAGAATGGGCTTGGGGCCTTGAATGCCAACCAGCAACCTTGCGGTGTTGTTCTCAGGCACGGGATCGTCGCCGCTCGTCACACGCAACGTGTATGAACTGGCGCCCGGCTCGGACGCCTGATCGCGAAACGTCAGCCGGTTCAGTCCAGACGTCACACTGGTCTTGCCCGCCGCAAGCCTCTCGCCTCCGCGCACCAACTCGAAAGTCACGTCTTGTTGAATGGGCGAGCGAATCCACGCGGTAATCATGAATGACTCGCCGGGCGTCACCGTCGTCGGAGCATCGATCTGGGAAATGGCGACGTCGTTGGCGGCGGCTCGCTCGGTCAGTCTGTAGTCGATACTGATGCCGCGCGCTGCCGCCCTCGAAGCCGCGGCGGCCGGATCGCGTCCGGTCCATCTGCCGTCCGACAAAATGAGGATGCGACCGGGCGCGTCGGCGGGTATAAGCGAGAGCGCTCTTTCGATCGCGTCGGCCAAGTTCGATTCGTCGCGGCCGATCTCGCCCGTGAAGCCCGCGAACTCTCCGGATTGCGGCGGTTGCTCGACCGCCGCGGTTCTGCCGAATGACACGACGGCCAGCCGTTGCTGCGAACCGATGGCGTCCTGAATCAGGTTGATTGCTTCCTTGTGCGAAGCATCGACGCCGGGCGGCATCGACTCGCTTCGATCGGCGACGACGACGAGCGTGCCCGTCCGGCTCGGAAGCTTGATCGCGAGTCCGCACATCGCGAGCACTACGAGCACGAGCGCGGCGAGCCTCAGCGCGCGAAGCAGTCGCGAAGGAAGCCTCCACAGCCACATCGCCGCCGCGAGCGGGATGATGAGTAACAGCCAGATTGGAAAGTGCAGAAGCATCGAACTTCTGATTCAAGCCGCGCAGCCAGGCAATTCTCTTGCACGGCGCAGCCGGGCTTCATCAGTCGACTTCAGGCCCTCTCAGGTTGGGAAGGGTGGCTTGCCCCCGCTGACTCGAACTTTGGCGAATCACAAGCAGCGGGAGCAAGCTCACCTTCCCAACCTGAGAGTCCCCAACGCCAGCGCTGAAGCTGAGTGATCCCCGCGCATCCAAGTTCAGCGAGCCGGTTCCGGCGCACTCGCGCTCAAACCCAGCCGCGAGCGACTTGCTACGGCCAGATGCACCGCAAGCACCAGCAACGCCCCTAGCAGAAACGCCCACGCCAGGCTGCGCTGCTCCACCTCCTCGAATGCAACACTGTTCCAATCGCCCCAGTCCCCTGACGTGCTTCTCGACACATCGGACTCCTGCCGGCTAATCGCATTTGACGCGAACGCGTACTTCTCGCCGCCGGCCGCAATTTCGTAGACGCCCGGCGCTTCAGCCCTGACCATCAGCGTCCGATCCCGCACCGCCATCGAGCGAGCGTGGTCATCGGGCGGGCGCAATTCGATTCTTTCGACCCTCGGACCGACCCGAGCGACCGCCGTTGAGCCCAAGCGCACATTTGCCTCCCTCACCCCTGCTGCCTGCGATGCGCGCCAGTCGAGCAGGTTCCAAATCAGGACCGGCCAATTGGGACTGTCTTGAAGCGTCGATAACTCAGGCCGAAATCGCACGCGCAAATCGTGCCGGCCTTCGGCGCGCTCGACGTCGGTCACCAACGCGACATTGCCGGCGGTGATGACCGGAGCCCCGGCCGCGCCCTGTGTCCCTCCGGCGGCCCACACGACGCCTTCGAGCGACAGCCCTTCCGTCAGCGGATGCTCGCGGTTGATCACGAACGGCCCGACGTAGCTCTGCGCGTTCGATTCGGACACGATCTGGACAACCCACGTCTCCGCGCCGATGTTGACCTCTTCGTCATCGGTCAACAGCAACTCCGGATCGCTCGATACCAGCGATGCGTTCTTCGCCGCGAGCAAAGCCTTCTCTACAAGTCCGCGCAGCCGCTCGTTCTTGATCTGCATCGCGACCCGAACGGAGCTGACGGAACGCGGCAACAACACGATCCGATTGTCGATCGCAAGCGCGTCATCACCAATCCAGGCCGCGAGTCTGCCTGCGCCCGGTTTGAGTGTGAGAATGACGCGCTCGGACGCGTTCGGTCGAAGGGTGAGGCCGTAACGAGCCGGCTCTTGCGATCCCGCCGCTTCGACATTCAACGTCGCGGTCGCGGAACTGGAAGACAAGTTGGCGACTTCGAGCAGACAGCGCTCTCCGTCGTCGCGCGCAGATCGCGTAGCATTCACGAAGGCGAGGTTGGGACCGGGCTTGCCGAATGCGCGCCACTCGAGCCGCCCGTCGCGCGGGGCTTGCTGGGGCGCGTGATCGGTCACGACGAGTACGCGGCCGCGGCTTCCGGCCAGGGTGAAGGCAAACGCGACGGCTTCGTCGAGATTCGCGGAAGGCTCGAAGCACTTCCAGCGTGAGAGCAGCGCGAGCGCTTGATCGACGTCGCTTGTGGCATCGCCCAGCAGCGACGGGCTCTCTCCCGCAAGCAGCAGCCTTACGGATTTGTAGCGGCCGCTTCGCAGTTCGGCTTCGACGGCGGCTGCCGCTCGCGCGCGGGGACTGTCGGCGGGGAAACGAATGAATTCGTTACTACGTGATGTCGTGCCCGCCAGCATCGAGAACGAATCGTCGAGGACAACCACGAGGGGACCGCTTGTGCGCGCGAGGGTCATCGGACCGGCGGCGGCGAGGATCAACAACAGGATCGACAGCAGTTCCAGAAAAAAGAGCAGCGGCGTCTGCAGCCGATGGATTATCAAGCCGCCCTCTTTTGCCTGCCGCTGATCCAGCCACAACATCAGGCTCGAGACGGTCTGCCGCCGATGCTTGCTGCGAAGCCAGTAGATCGCGACGAGCGCCGGGACCGCCAGCAGTCCGAGAAATGCGAGTGGGAAAGCGAAGGTCATGGTCGGTGGTCAGTTGTCCGTGGTCAGTTGCGAGTTGTCAGTTGTCTTTGGTCAGTTCTCCTGGTCAGTCGTTCGTGTCAGTCGTCCGTGGTCGGTTGTCCTTTGTCCATTTCGTCCTTCGCTGTCCTTTCGAACGTTGTTTGACCAACACGGAATTTACCCCCGCAGAATCTCCGCGGCGACCAACTCTTCGAGCTTCCACTCCTCAACCGTCGCCTCTGCCGGCAATGTCGTCATCACCGCGCCTGCTTGTCTGCACGCGCGGCTCCAGTTCTGCTGGTGCCGGTCGAGCGCCTCGTGGTAACGCGCGACGGACGTAGCGTCGATAAAAATCTCCCGCGCCTCTCCGGTCTCCGAATCCACCAGCCGCGTGTTGCCTCGCAAGGCCGGCTCGCGATCCGCCGCCGCAAGCACCTGAACAACAACAACCGCAGCCGCGTCCCTCGCAAGGTACTGCAACGCGAGCAGCGGATCGCCCGGCCACAAGAGATCGCTCAACAACACCCTCATCCCCTGACACCGCCATCGCGGCCGCGTGCGCGAAAAACTCTCAAACAAATCGCCGCTGAAGTCGAACGCCGCCGTCTCCCAACTTGATGGCGCCCCCGCGCTGCCCTCGACCTTTTGACATCCCTCGCGCGCAAGCCACGCTGAACGGGAAAAGCCCGCGTTCGCCGCCGCAACCGAGAACACCGCCGCCAGTCCTAACGTCGCTTCGAGCTTCGCCGTTTCTTCAAGCGCCATCGAGCGCGACCCATCAATCACGATGTCCAGGTGAGGACTGACCTCCTCTTGATAGAGCTTGACGATCAGCCTGTCGGTTCGCGCGTAGGCGCTCCAGTCTATGCGGCGAAGGTCATCTCCGGGCTGATACTCGCGGTGATCCCGGAATTCGAGCGACGCGCCCGCGCGATTGCTCAAATGCGCGCCGCCCACACCGAGAGGCGCGCGGCGAGGGGCGGCGAGCACGAACCGGCCGCCCGCTTGCTCGCCTTTTTGGAGGTAACGCCGGTGGTCGTCCTTCATACGGCCGCGCTCTCGATCTCCGGTGCCGCGGTGTCGGGCCTGGGTCCCACCGGACGAAACGACTTGACCTGGGTTATCAACCACCCGAAGTTCACCGCGAGCGCGATCAGCGCCCATCCTCCGGCGATTGTGAGGTAGGTTGTCTTGAACGACTCAACGCCGAGCGCGAACGGGTTGAAGATGAGCCACGCACCGATCTCTTCAGTCTTCGACCAGTTCCCAAAGAAGGCGAGGTAACCGATTAGGAACGGGACTACGCAGCCGCCGGCGAGCATGATCAGCCCTACGCCCCACGTGTACTTGGGTCCCATCCAGCGCCGCAGCAGATGACGCCTCACCAGCAACGCGCTCAGCGAATAGGCCAGTGCGTAAAGGGGCAGCCCGATCATCCATACCCTTACTTCGCGAAGCCCTCCAACCGCCCTCATCCCGCTTGATGTCATCAACAGCGCCGACAGCGCAGCAACCGTCAAAACGCTCATCAGCGCCGCCCACGCAACGCCGCTCGCCCCGCCGCTGAAGAACAAAAACGCAATCGCACGCAGTCCCGGATTGCGAGGGATTCTTCGCGTCACTCGCAAGCCCAGACTCTCCCGCTCGCTGACGGCAACAAAGAACGCGCCGCTGAAGACTACCGCGCTGACGATTCCCCAAACGCCGAGCGCCGTGTTATCGCGTTCGACAGAGGAGACGATTGCGCTAAAAAGAAGGCCGCCCAGCCACATCGCGCTTATGAACGCCCGCACCGGTAGCGCGCGGTTCGCCGATACCGGCTTGAGCATCGCGACCGATGTGAAGAACAGCAGGCCGATCGTCACTGCGGCGTTGATCAGCACGGCGGTCGCCGGTCCCCAGAAGGTCCACGAGTAGAGCCGGCTTCCGACACCCGTGGTCAGAAGAGAGTAAGAAGTGCCGACCGTCCCCACGAAACCCCAGAACAGAATGATGAGCGTCACGAAGGCCAATAGAATCTTCAGCACCCGGCCTGACGGTACGCACGCGACAAATGTAGCCAGATGCAGGTAGACGGCAACTTCGAGAAAGGCGAGTCCCAACACGACGAAAATGGACGGCAGGTCGATTCCCCTCAACCAGTAGGTGAAAACCATGAACGGCATGCAGGCGCTGAAGATCAGGACCGTGATCGTGAGCGACGAGAAGACCTTTCCTCCAACGATCGCCACCGGCTTGATCGTCGTTATGAACAGCAGGTCGACGTTGGCATCCGACCGCTCGAAGGCGAGCCGCGCTCCGGTGTACGCGGGGACAAACAACAGGCACACCGCAAGCAGTATTGTCTGGAGGATCATGAACGCGTCGCGGCCCGCAGTGAGCCGGTTTGAGAAATCGTCACCCGATATCAGGAACAATCCGAGCGCGATAAGCTGAATCACCAGCAGCAAGATGAGCACGGAGGCCACAAACTTCCCCTGCACTGCCTGGCGCAGCTCCTTCACGACGATGGGATTGACCGAATCGTCCAGCCGTCCGAGCAATCCTTCACGCATTCACTGCACCTCCCCGGTCGTGACCCGCATGAAGATGTCCTCCAAGCCGGCGCGTTGGTGCTTGAACTCGACGATCCGGAATCCGCGCGCGATGAGTCCCGCCAGCACGTCGGCGCAGACTTCTTCCGATCCGTTGATGTCGGCGGCAATCTCATCGCCCGTTTGCAGGGCCTCCTCTACGTACGGCATCTGCAGCAGCTCTTTGAGGAGTTCGTCGCACCGGTCGGTCGCGCGAATCAGCACGCGGCGTTTCGGGACGCTGTGAGTCAAAAGCTCGTTCATTGTTCCGGCCATCAAAAGCTTGCCTTGCTCGATGATCACCGCACCGCTGCAAATTTCGGCCAACTCCGCCAGAATGTGCGAGCTGATCAAAACCGCTTTGCCCTGCGCGGCCAGAGCGCGCACAAGCTCTCGCAGCTCGACCCGCGCGCGCGGATCCAAGCCGGCAGCCGGCTCGTCCATTATCAATACCGGCGGATCGTGCAGCAGCGCGCGGGCGAGGCTCACTCGCTGCTTCATTCCCTTCGAGAGCGCGTGGAGCGTCTTCTCTCGAATGCCGCCCAGATTCGTGAACTCCTCGATGCTGTCGATGACCTGGCGGCGGCGCGCGCCCCTGATCCCATAAGCTCGCGCAAAAAAGTCGAGGTAATCGCTGACCGACATGTCGCGGTGAGTCGGCAGTGAATCCGGCATGTATCCGACGAGGCGCCGCGCCTGCTCGGGTTCTTCGACGACCGAGACGCCATCCAGCATCGCGTCGCCCTCGGTCGGTTCTTCAAGCGTCGCAAGCACTCGCATCGTAGTCGTCTTGCCGGCGCCGTTGGGCCCAACGAAGCCTACGACCTGGCCCGCCGCGAAGCTGAACGAAATGTCGTCGACCGCACGCGTCTTGCCGAAGTACTTCTTGAGATTTCGAACCTCAATTCTCATCAGATGCTTTCATTATTCCGTACACGAGGGCTTCGGCCCGGCGCTCTTTCACTCCCCGAAGGCCCTCTTCGATGAACGGACAGGAATCGAGCACCGCCAGATAACATCCCGGCCTCAGCAGGCTGCTCGGATTCGTCACGGATTTCATCATGCTGGTCCAGTCGTCGGTGTAGGGCTTGCGCAGGTCTTGGACCTTGCCCGAAGCGAGCTTCTTCGGAACTGCCAACGTAAGGCCGGCAGTCGCGCCGGCTTTAATGTCCTTCGCCTCATAGACTCTTCCGTCCTTGTCGGCGAGCCACAGCCTCCTCACGTCGGCGCCGAGACCGTTGACCACCGAAAGCGAGCCGTCGGGCGCCCGATTGATCACCATGCGCTCGCGGCGACTCTCGCTGCGGCGAATCATGAAGTGAGCGGGCCTCCGAGCCATGACCCATCCGGTCTCGAGATGCTGATCGCGGCTCCAGTCAATCGATCGAAAGCCCGGCCCTCTCGAGTAGCTGAAGTCGTAAAGGGGCGTCGGCGTACTCACCTCCGTCTCGTAGCTAAAATGCAATCCATCGCCCGGGGTCAGCGGCGCATAGAATGCCGTCATCCCGATCGTCGTCGCACGGTGGGAAGTTTCATCGAGAATAGTGAAACCGGCCGTGCGGGCGCGACCGCCCCATCCCTCGGAGGCGATCGAAAAGGCCGACACTCCCAGGCACGTCACAAACGAAATCAGCGGCACGGTCCACAAGAGCCACATCCGCTTCTTCTTGCGCCACAGCACGAACACGTTCACCGGCCCGATCAACGCAACGAAGATGAGCATCACCAGGAACATCCCACGCACTGGCACGCTGACGTTCTCGGTGACAGGAAACGAGCGATTCACATCGATCCCGGCGGCGCTTCTCCACGGTTTTTGTGCAGCTTCCCACGAGCTCGCCGCGTATTCCCATTGGCCTTTGGCGAGAGATCTCAGGTCGGTGGTGTTGCTCAGAACGCACTGCCCGAAGCCCACGTGGTAAGTGGCGAGAGGAACACCTTCCAGCTTGCGGTCGCGCCAAGGCTGAGGCGGCTCGTGCGACCCCACGACTAACAGCGACCCGCCGCATTCGACGTATTGCCATAGCGCCGTCGAAATTGGGGCGGGCATGCCTGCGAGCTCGCTCGCGGTCACGACCACACCATCATAACCGGAATAGCCGAGCCAGTTGTCGCTCCAGTCGGCGACCGGCGACTCGGACGCGACGGACTTGTGCGCCAACTCGCCAGTCGGGTTCTTCAGTTCCGCCTCCGACGCCGACCGAAACCCTGCGTTCAAGGCACCGCGGCTGATCAGCACCGAAGGCCTTCCCTCGTAGGTATGCTGGTCGAGGTTCATCGGGATAACTTCGCGCTCGATACTTCCATCGATCGCGATGCCAAGACCCGCACCGTAGAGCCCAGCGGGAGCGAACAGCGACGCGGCGACTGTCGAGGAGGGCTCAACTCTGATCGAGCGGGTTACTTCCAACAAACTTCCGGACGCGTTGGGATGAGGCGCCGTCAGCGTCACCTCATGCGCTTCAGTGCGGGACCGGTTCGTGACGACGACGCGGTACTCCGCGTAACCGTGCGCTCTTTCGCCCGGCCGCGGGGTCACCGTCACCGCGATGTCGCCAAACTCGTGCGCGGCGAAAACCGGGGAACCCGTCAGCAGGCAAACGGCGGCGGTCACGCACAAGCTGAACAGCCTCGGTTTCACGATCTACTCCCTCCTCGCGCCGACGATCTCGATGTCGCCAGCCAGCTTGAGTCCGGTTTCGTCGATTGACGAGAGCAACCCGGCGATGATCGTAAACGCGTCCAGTTGATCGAGCCGCGCCTTGTAGTTGAGAACGAGCCGGTGGTTGATCACCGAAGGCGCGACGGACTTCACGTCTTCGAAGCCGACGGTCGGCCGGCCCTCCACCAGGGCGTGCCCGCGCGCGGCCTCGGCAATCGCGATCGCCGCTCGCGGCGATGCGCCGTACGAAACGTACTGGCTAACCTGCGCGGTCGCTTCTCGGGAGCCCGGATGAGTCGCCGCGACCAAACGTGAGATGTAACGCGACACCGGCGCCGGCAGATAAACGCGGTCCATCACGTCGAAAACCTGCCGAAGCTCATCGTATCCCATCCGCTCAGTCGGCTCGGGCGCCTCACCGCGTCGCCGCGTCGAAATGATCCGGTCCAGCACTTCGACCTCGACGTTGCTGACCACCAGCTTGAAGAGGAAGCGATCGAGCTGGGCTTCGGGGAGCGGATAGGTCCCTTCAAGCTCGATCGGGTTTTGCGAAGCCAGCACGAAGAACGGGCTCGGAAGCTTGCGCGTCGTTCCGAGCAGCGTCACCGCTTGCTCCTGCATGGCTTCGAGCAAAGCCGACTGCGTCTTTGGCGACGCGCGGTTGATCTCATCGGCGAGCAGCAGGTTGGTGAAGACCGGGCCGGGGTGATAGCTCATCTCGCGGGTTCCATCCGCGCCTTCCTGCAGGATGTGCGTCCCGAGAATGTCGCCGGGCATCAGGTCGGGCGTGAACTGCACGCGTTTGAAATCGAGCGTGAGAATCCGGCCGAGCGCCTTGACGAGAGCGGTCTTGCCGACGCCGGGCACACCTTCGAGCAACACGTGGCCGCGGCTGAGGATCGCGACCATCACCATTCGATGGAGGTCGGCGCGGCCGAGCAGGACGCGGTCGAGTTGGACGATCGCGGCGTTGATCAAATCAACCGCCGGTTTCAGTTCTTCGGGTTGGAGTATCGCTTCGCTGGTCTCTTTCATTCGGCTCCACAGGGGACGAAGATGGGGCTATCGTTCGAAGTAACGTTTGACCGCGCCCTTGTGACGCGGCAGCACGGTATGGGTGAGTGCAGAGCCGCCGCCGGCGGCTGCGCCTCGCAATGCTCCGGAACCCGCGGGACCGGCATGCTCGATTGTGGGCGCGCCGATGCTTCGGCCAACAAGCTGACTGTCTTTTAACCCGGCGATTGTCGAAGGCGGAATGATCTGCTCCTTGAACTTCGCGCCCTGTTCGCCGGTGCCTTCGCTCCATGTCATCGGCGCGTCACCGCGGCCACGATCGATTCCGCCCTTACCCCAGGCGGTCAGTATCTCCTCCACCGACATCTCGTCGCCGTTCTCGGCGAGAAACGCCGCGATCCCTTCGCCGTCGCACTCACCTGCTCCTTCGCACTTCTTGAATTCGGCGAGATCGATCAACCGTGCGTCGCGAAGCTCTTTGAGCCGCTTCGCGATTTCACCTTTGCGCTGACCGAGCGCGGCGGCGAGCTGCTTCAATTGGTCAGAGGTGAGCGATCCGGTCTTGAGTCCGTCGAGCAGTTCCTGAGACAGTCCGTCCTCAAACAGCTTGCCGTCAGCCGCCGCCTGCCCGGTCAGCTCTGACAGCTCTTTCATCGACTCGGTCATCAACTTGTTGTCCATCGCAACGCTGCGATCGGTCATCGCCTCGGCGAGCGCCTGCGACTGGGCGAGCTTCTGAGCGGACGCGGCCAGCCTCTCGGCGGCTTCTTGAGCAGTGTTGTCGATTGTCTGCTGGAGGTGATCGAGGGCTTCCCACGTTTTCGCGGGGTCTTGTCCCGACGCGTCGGCCTTGATCGAGTCGAGTTCCTGTTGGAGTGATTCCATTCTGGACTGCTCGATGATCTCTTCTTTCTTCAAGGTCTCGATATCGGCGGCCAGTTGCTCGACTTCTTTGTCAACGTCGAGCGGCCGGCCGGGTTGTGCGGGACCGAACCGAACGGGCACGATGAAGCTCGCGACAACAAACGCGACGCTCGCCATCAACAATCCGCCTCGCCGGCCCTTGCGCCATCGCAATTGCGGTTGAACGAGAGCAGGGATGCGAGACCTCCATTCACCCAGCTCTGCTTGCGAGGCCGCCATCAACAGCCCGCCGCAGTTGCTTCGATCATCGAGCAGCGCCGCGACCGCCGCGCGATCGGGTGCGCGCCTCATCGCAAGGGCGACCGCCAGCAACGCGACCGGCACGACCCCGGCGACCCCCCACAGAAGCATGGCTCGAGTCGAAGACGTCGCGCCGCGCAGCGCGAGCACCGCCGTTCCCCAGGTGAACAGCCACCATGTCGCGCCGGTCAGGGCGAAGCTCGTAGCGGTGATGAGCAGAACTCTGCGGATGAATCGGGTCACCGCCGCTTCGTGAGGTTGTGTGAGTTCGTTGGACGCCATGAAGATTAGAACGCCGCGACTCAGATTGGGTGGCAATGTTTTAGCAC
This sequence comes from Blastocatellia bacterium, assembly GCA_035293105.1. GTDB lineage: Bacteria > Acidobacteriota > Blastocatellia > UBA7656 > UBA7656 > DATDOV01. The sequence continues at coordinate 144,351 of DATDOV010000045.1, read as the reverse complement.
ACCGTTGGGCGAAACTAAAGAGAACCGTGAATCGGTCCGCGCACGGGATGGTTCGCCGGCCGCGTCAAGGCGAACGGTGACAGAGATGCCGGTATGCGTGGCGTGGTTGCTCTCGGGAACCTGAGGATAGGGGGCCGCTGGGGAAAAGACCCGGTCGCAACCGCTCCGGGTACTGTTGGCGGGCCGCCGCGACGCGCTCGATCAGTACCGCGAGCGGTAGCGAGCGGCCTTGTCATTCACGGTCCCGGCATCAAAAGCCCCACTCCTTCGCCCGAGCTGAACATCCCCGCCACACATCCCGTCATCAACGTCGCAAGCGTCGCCGCCAACAAAGCCCGCCATCCAAGGCTCGCAAGGTCATCACGACGGGAAGGGGCGAGCGCCGCGGTGCCGCCTACAAAGATGGCTACCGACGCCACGTGCGCAAACCCGCATAGCGCGTAGCTCACTATCACCACCGTGCGCGGATCCGTCACCTTGCCGCTCGAGACCAACTGCGCCAGGTCCTGGTACGAGACGACCTCGGTCAAGATCACCCGCTCACCTAACAGACGCGAGGCTTCCGGAACGTCCGAAGGCTGCACGCCCAGCAAAAACGTAAGCGGGTAAAAAATCCAACTCAGAATCCTCACCAATGAAAGCGGCTCGGCCATCCCCATCCACGAACCCGCAAGTCCCAACGCCTTGTCGCCGAGAGCAACCAATCCGAGGATCGCTATCAACAGAGCCGATATGCCCGCCGCAAGCTTCAGTCCATCCATCGCGCCCTGGATGATCGCGCTCATCAGATTGCGCGAACGCAGAGACTGATCTTCCGGGGGAACTCCCGTCAGCGTCTCCGGCGTTTCGGTCTCCGGTATCAGGAGCTTGGTCATCACTATCGCCGCCGGAATCGCCAGCACCGAAGCCGACAGAAGGTGTCCGGCTATCTGGGGAAACACGCCGCTCAGAAAAGCCACGTAGATTCCCAGCGTGCTCGATGCGACCGTCGCCATCCCCGTAGTCAACACCGTCAGCAACTCGGAGCGAGTCATCTTCTCCAGATAAGGCCGGATCACGAGCGCCGATTCCACGCCGACGAAGATATTCGCCGCGCCGCAAAGCGATTCCGCCCCGCTGATCTTCATCGTGCGGTGAAAGAGCTTGGCGAACAGACGCACCACGACCTGAAGCACGCGAAGGTGATAGAGCGCGGAGGTCAACGCCGAGAAGAAGATGGCTACGGGGAGGACCTGGAAGATGAGAATGAAGCCCACCGATCCCGTTTCACCCGGGCTTGCGGCAAGAGGCCCAAACAAAAACGCGGTCCCGCTCTTCGATGCGTTGAGCACCGCGAGCACCGCGTCATTAAGCCAGAGAAAGATTCGGTGGGAAAGCGGGACGCGAAAGATCAGCAGTCCGATCGCGAGCTGCAGCGAGAGTCCCCAAATCAGAGTCTTCCGCGAGACCTTTCGGCGATCAGTTGAGAGCAGCCATGCTATTCCTGCAAACACAAGGAAGCCGAAAGCCGACACGAAGTGGTAGATCATATTGAGTGAATCTCTCTGTGTGTTGAAACGAGCGGTAAGATTACGCAATCATCAAGGCAGGTGCAAACGCAAGGCGTCCAGCGCGGCCCTGTGGCGCGACTCGATACTCGGGGCTCACAGTAGTGGTCCTACCGGAGACAGGCTATAATGACTGCACGCATGGAAACCACGCATGATCGGAAGTACACGACGGCGCGCGTGATTCGTCCGGGTGATCCTCCGCGCGACGACCCGGACTGGGAAGCGGCCACACCCGAAGAGAGAATCAACGCCGTGTGGGACCTTACCCTTTTGTGCCTTGCCTGGCAGGGGGATCAATCCGGTGAACCGCGACTTCAGAGATCTGTTAGCAGAGTTCAACGTTCAGGGCGTTGAATATCTGGTAGTAGGCGCACACGCTCTGGCGGCGCATGGTCACGTTCGCGCGACAAAGGACCTGGACGTGTGGGTGCGGCCGGTTGCCGAGAACGCCAAGCGGGTGCTCAAGGCCTTGAAGGAGTATGGCACTCCGTTGCACGATCTTACCGAAGGAGATCTTGCGAAGCAGGGCACGGTGTTTCAGATTGGGGTGCCTCCGCTTCGCATCGATGTGATCACCGCGATCGACGGCGTGAGTTTCGATGAGGCCTGGCCCGCCCGGCTAATGACCAGATTTGCGGATCAGCCGGCTGCGGTATTGTCGAGGGATCACTTGATCCGTAACAAGCGCGCCGCCGGCCGGACCCAGGATATTGCCGACGTTGAATGGTTGGAGAGGAAGGGGGAGAAGTAGGTGATCAAGTGGCGCTCGATCAGGTGTATGGAGCTATCGCGTACTACCTGGACCATCAGGACGAGATTGACGAATACATCAGACAAGGGCAAGTCGACTACGAGGCTATGCAGGAAGCGTCTCGCAAGGCTGACCCGATGTTTTATCAGAAGATGGCCGGGCGCCGAAGGCAGATGAAGACGAGCGTCTGAGATTGGAGAAAGTCATGGCTACGCGGTTTGATATTGGGGCACTGATCACCCAGGAACCGGGAATTCATGGCGGCCGCCCAATCATCGCAGAGACAGGCGTGACAGTTCAGCGAATCGTAGTGTGGTACAAACCCGGGTTGATGCCGGAAGAGATCGCGGAACGAATCGGGCACCTGTCGTTAGCGCAAGTCTACGCCGCGATCGCGTATTATCACGCCAATCGCGAAGCCGTAGAGTCCGAGATCGCGGCCGAAGACGCAGAGTATGAAAGATTGGCACGCGAGCATTACCTGACTGAACCAGACCACCGATGAAGATTGCCCTCTACCTCGATGAAGACTCGCAGGACACGACTCTCATACGAGCCTTGCGTTCACGAGGGGTCGACGTCATCGCGGCGTCGGAAGCCGGCATGAACGGGCGGTCAGATGACGAGCAACTGCAATGGTCCACTACAGCGGAGTGCCGTACATCTAAACGAACGCGATTCTTATTGGTCAGGGAAGTAACCTGCGAGCGGGGTCAATCTCAAAGCCGTCGGGGACAGGCTTGAAATCACCGTCCTTATCGGAGCGATAACTGCTCTGGAATCGTCGGAGATTGAGAACGTCGAGCTTACCGACAACAAAGTAATCGGCCTCGCCACCCTTCACACGTATCAGATCGCGCTTCCAAGAGTCTTTGGCAGGCGTACGGACTCGACTGTCCCCATAGAGCCGATTGTTGCACTGTATGATGTACGCGTGAATATCCAGGGCTGACGATTCAACAAGCGAGGAGAACGTCTCTGTGTCTTGATTCCACTCGGGAACAAAGAGAGCATCAATCCTACCCCGAAGTTCGCTGCGGAAGTCTATGTTGGTTAGCTCGCTGCATATCAGAATGCTGAAGAGGAAGTCTCCGTGGTGCCAGATTGGCTTCGGTATCCTTTTTTCAAGTTTCCGCACCCGCAATCCCGCTGTATTCCAGAGTTTGGCTTCTTCTTCTTGGGCAGCTTGCCACTTATCTTGGGAACACACCACGAACCGAAGACCGGGGAGATCGCAGGTCAGCGATGCCCAGACTTTGTTCTCAACTTCGACGTTACTGACGTTACTACAGTGGAGGTACTCGATACCTGCGATTAGGGATATTCCACGATTTGAGAGCTTTGACGCGAGCCTGAGAAACCACCGCGCTGGGACGGAGAGCTCGGGCAAAACGACGTAGTCGGGGCGTTCTCGTGCCCTAAGGACACCATTCAACAGTTGATGAAGCCGCGCGTACCTATCAGGGTCTGGGTCTTCGCGCTGCATTGCGGCGGCCCTCCAACTCACGACCTCCGTCTTCCAGCTAGTTACGGCGATTCTGACTCCCGAGCGTGGGCGTGCATATGGGATGTGATGAACTATGTTATGGCCAGCCTCGCTGTCAGGGGGTATTTCTCCTGGTGCGTAGCCGCGGAAGGCGCACGCCCAATCGCGCAACTTCTCCTTCGTATCGCCTGAAAAAGCTCCCGGCACAAGGAGATAAATCTCTGGAATGCTGAAAGGGCGAGTTGGAAATAGCAGTGCTAGAGGAAGCTCTTGCGCGTCACTCACACCGACACTTTCCAAAAGCGAGCTAACGGCACCGGTGATTTGCTTGTTGAGGAATTGAGACCCAACTGGCTCTCTTGGAACATTGGATTCCACTATGCCGTCGTTCCCTTGGCGAGCGGGGCCGTACGGGAAATACTGCGCTCGGAACGGAATACGACCTAGGTCATGGACAAAACATCCGCGGCGCCCAAGAAGAGGGTAAGAACGCGGTGTCCAGCGGTGTGTCTGAAAGTCCTTCCAAGGCTAGAACGACCTTTTGCAATTGCATCGCATCCCGTGTGTGCTTCTTCATTGCTCCCGCTAGTATTGCTCTGAGAGCCAGGATAAGGCTGCTCGTCCACCTTCGTACCGGTTCATCGCCATCGACGGTCGAGTCTCCCGCAATCATAACCGAACAATCGGTCCTGATCATCTTCAATACTTTTTTTAGACGCCGTACTAGATTCCTTGCGTCAGCATAATCCCGACAAGCGATTGCGAGCCCGAAGACACGCGGCAGATAACGTGCGAAAGTAGGCAATTGAGGAAGGGCGATGACGCTGTGTATAATGACCCGCCAAAATGCCTTTCGCCGATCCTTCCAGGCGGCGTCCGGCAAATCGCGTTCGAATGCTTCCATGTCTCGCAAGAGAAAAGCAAGAAACTGACGTCGCGTTGATAGCTCATCCATCTCTCTCAAGTTGTCGACTTCTTCTCCGTCGTCATTGACCGCCGCAAGCAGATGAGCCTCAAGTGCGCCCAGCTTTTCGTCCACGTCTGGTAAAGCTCTCCACTCACTCGTTCTAGCGCGGGCTTGTCTCTGGATCGTTTCGACCAGAGTACTACCTGTCGGGCCTTCGAGTAGGAAAACTTTCTGTTTCTTTCCGGCAAACACTATCTGGCTGTTGCCGAGGTAATCTCTGTGAAACTTAGTTCCTCCTTCGTTCTCGTCGACTTTTTCCAACCCGACACGTTGTCGCAAGAACTCCCAGACAGCACCGTCGTCTGAGAAGTCTCTTGTGTCCTCGAATACCAGCATAAGGTCGTCCACGTAACGGCCATAGTACAACGGCGCTATTTCCCTCGCGATCGTATGATCTAACTCTGCGAGCGCGACATTTGCGATCAAAGAAGAAGCCGACAGGCCGACGGGAACGCCTCGCGAAGAATCCGCTCGGTGTAGTGGGGTTCTCGAAGCCCAAGCGTGTATGGCATCAATCAAGGCACGAGTGAAGCGCCTGCTGTCGTGATCCAATTGGTCCCCAAGATGTACGAAATCTTTGAGATAGGCATCATGCAAAAGAAAATCAGGGCTAATATTGTGGTAAAACAACCGGGCGTCAGCCGTTACGGCAACTACTCGTTTTCCGTCGTCGACCGCTCGCCGCATTGCCTTCAAGCCATTATCGCGCCATCGCCCATACTGCTTTGCATAAGGTTTGAACGACCCGACTGATAACTGGTTGATAGTCGACTGTGGATACTGGCGCGCAACTCTCGATCCATAGGCTTCCGGCCCAAGTGCGCTGTCATAGAGGTGCCCAACCTTGAGGATCCACAGGGCCGAAACGACATGAAAATCAATACCATGAGCGCCAACGAGGCGAAACTGCGCGGTCGGCTTCGAATCCTTGACCCGGGCTTGCCAGCATTTATCGGGATCGGACGGAATCCAACCAGTCCTTCTCTTGTGATTCGGATCCTTCGCGATATCTCTCGGAATCACAGACCAGTCACCTACGAATTGTGGGCTGGTCATCCAGTCCAGTGCTGGAAGCGAGAGCTGCGTCAGGAGCTTCCCCAGATTCTCGTGAAGGTTGTCCTCGTATTCACAAAGCTCAAAATCCTTTAGGTGAGTCCCGTCGTAGTAGAGATCAGCCTTAGCTCTACGATAAGCAAGGCCCAAGTCTTGCGCGGTTATGAAATCAGCGTTGGCCCAAGTCATACGGACGCCACCTCAGTATTATGCACACCATCCAATACAATCCAGGCATTGGGAGGCACGCTCGTCGATATCACTCTGGTCTGACGTTCTCTTCTGTGATCGGGAGCGACTCAAGACCTTATTCGACTTCTTCCGCAGCGTGGTTCAGATAGAGCTTGCCTTCATAGTCAACCAACCCCATCCTCACCGAGTTGAGCCAGCCGTGCCTGCCTAGCACATTGCGGTTGTACCCTTCGTGAGCCGCAAAATAAACTACCGAGTCAAACTCCATGCCAGCCACAATCAGCGTGACTGCATGCCCATAAGCCCGAAACAATCCAGTAGCCGTACTGAAATCCCGCAGGTCTCCGCGTTCGATATCGAGATCGAGCAACTCGCCCTGAAACCGTCGAAAGATGCAATCTGAAGAGCCCGTATCAATCTTGGCAAGACACTGTGTTTCGCGCCCTGCGAGTCGAAGTATTACCGGTACGCTGATGCCTGGCTGTCCGGAGTCGTACTCGGTCAGTGTTGAGAAAGATAAGCTCCAGGGCATTGTCTACCAGCCTCCAAAGGCCTCTTCTGCTGTAGTCTCGATGTACGCAAGGAAAGGAACGCTCACTCCTGCGTCTTTAGCCGCCTCCCAGACCTCACGTTCCTTCGCGCCGCTCGCAACCAGTTGCCCTTCGTTCAGAGCCACAAACTGCCCTCGATATGATTGACGGTTCTGCCTGATCCATTCCATCTCGCGCGAAAAATCACGAGGTTCGCTTTGCTTTCCATTTTCCGCCGCCTCTTCGGTGTGAGCGGCGAGGAAATCCGCTAGAGCTTTGCGATCTTCGTCGGTCAGGCGCATAGCCTGCTCCTTGATCTCATTGAGTGTCGGCGTTGACATAATGGACGACCTCTCTATCACCGGCAATTCTACCGCAATACCTTCGTTGTCAGAAGCCATTGCCACGCACGGCATGTTAGAATCTCAATTGCCTAAGGAGGAGAGGCGTAGAACAATGAGCAATTCAGCGCTGACGCAGATTGAAGATGGCTTCAAGCGGTTGTCCATCTCGGAGCAGCGATGGCTTATCGAGCGGCTCATCCGTTACCTCAACGAACCCACCACGAAGAGGACGAGCGACCTGGACCAACAGTTGGCTTTGATGGCTTCTGATCCCGAGATTCAACGCGAACTCGAGAGAATAGAGCGAGAGTTCTATTGCCTGGGCTTGTAGCAGTCTCGGCGATTTCGGGGTTCAACTGCTCGCCGCCTTCGCGTGATACTCCTGAAGGCTCCGCACCTCGACGGACTCCTCCCGCAGCGCGCGAATCGCCTCCACAATCGCCGTCGCACCCGTCATCGTCGTTATGCACGGCACCGAGTACTGCATCGCCGCGCGCCGGATCGCCCGCTCGTCATAGAACGACGCGCGGCCGAGCGGCGTGTTGATGACCAGATGTACTTGCCGGCTCTTAACCAAGTCGACTATGTTGGGACGGCCTTCGTTCACCTTGTAGACGAAGTTGCACGCGAGCCCTTCGCTCTCCAGCTTCTTCAACGTCCCGCGAGTCGCGACGATGCTGAAGCCCATCTCATGCAGCCTCCGCCCAAGCTCCGCGACGCCGCGTTTGTCCTGATCGTTCACGCTGATGAAGACCGCGCCCTCGCGCGGCAGCTTCAGGCCCGCGCCGAGCTGCGCCTTCAAGAACGCGCTCCCGAAATCTTCCGCAACGCCCATCACCTCGCCCGTCGACCTCATCTCAGGCCCGAGAATGGGATCGACGCCGGGGAACTTGATGAACGGGAAGACCGGGCTCTTCACGTAGAAGCGGTCGATCTTCAACTCGTCAGGCAAGCCGAACTGCGAGAGCTTCTGGCCGATCATCAGCCGCGCGGCGATCTTCGCAAGCGGATAACCCGTCGCCTTCGAGACGAACGGCACGGTTCGCGATGCGCGTGGATTTACTTCGAGGACGTAAACCTTGTCGCGCGAGATCGCGAACTGGATGTTCATCAGCCCGACGACGTCAAGCGCCCTCGCCAGCTCGCGGGTGTAGCGTCGCATCGCGTCAAGATGCTCTTCCCTGATCCCCCAGGGCGGAAGCACGCACGACGAGTCGCCCGAATGAATCCCGGCTTCTTCGATGTGCTGCTGTATGCCGGCGATCACCACGCGCTCGCCGTCGGCCAGCGTATCGACGTCGATCTCTTGCGCGTCTTCGAGAAACGAATCGATCAGCACCGGGTGCTCGGGCGAGGCTTCGACCGCGTGAGTCATGTAGCGCTCGAGGGTCGCCTCATCGTATACGATCTGCATCGCGCGGCCGCCCAGCACGTAGCTCGGCCGCACCAGCACCGGATAGCCGATCCCGGCCGCAACCTCGCGCGCTTCTTCGTTCGAAACGGCGGTGCCGCCCTGAGGCATTGGGATGTTCAAATCGGCCAGGAGCTTTCCAAACCGCTTGCGGTCTTCTGCAAGGTCGATCGACTCGGGCGAGGTGCCGATGATCGGAACGCCCGCCGCATGCAACCTCATCGCAAGATTGAGCGGGGTCTGGCCGCCGAACTGCACGATCACGCCGTCGGGCCGCTCGCGCTCGACTATCTCCATCACGTCTTCGAAAGTGATCGGCTCGAAATACAACCGATCCGAAGTGTCGTAGTCGGTCGAGACCGTCTCCGGATTGCAGTTGACCATTATGCTCTCGTAGCCCTCGTCGTGAAGCGCGAACGCCGCGTGGCAACAGCAATAGTCAAACTCGATGCCCTGGCCGATTCGGTTCGGGCCCGATCCCAGAATCATGATCTTCTTTCGCGACGACGGGTCGGCCTCGTCTTCGTCTTCGTACGTCGAGTAGAGATACGGCGTGAAGGATTCGAACTCGGCGGCGCAGGTGTCGACGCGCTTGAAGACGGGTCGAATCCCGGATTGCTGTCTGAGATGGCGAACCTCGTCTTCGGTAGCGCGAACCAGCGCCGCAATGCGAGCGTCGGAGAAGCCCGCGCGTTTGGCTTCCCGCAGCCGGCCGGGTGAGATCGTCGCGACGCTCTCATTCGCAAGCTCGCGTTCACGTTCGGTGATCTCGCGAAGATTGTCGAGGAACCACGGGTCGATCCCGGTGAGGTTGTGCAGATCGTCGGTCGAATAGCCGAGCGCGAGCGCGCGCATCATGAAGTAGACACGCTCGGCCGACGGCACTATCAGTCTGCGACGAAGCTCGGAGTCGTCGAGGTCATCCGGCACGCGGTACACCGACCGGCTCTCAAGCGACCGAAGCCCTTTTTGAAACGCTTCCTTGAAGGTCCGGCCGATCGACATCGCTTCGCCCACCGACTTCATCTGCGTGCCCAGCGTCGGATCGGAGGCGGGGAATTTCTCGAACGCCCACTTCGGCACTTTGACGACGCAGTAGTCGATGGTCGGCTCGAAGCTCGCCGGCGTCTTGCGAGTGATGTCGTTTGGAATCTCATCGAGCGTGTAGCCGACGGCGAGCTTGGCGGCGATTTTAGCAATGGGGAAGCCCGTCGCCTTCGACGCGAGCGCCGACGAGCGCGACACCCGCGGGTTCATCTCGATGATCATCAACTGGCCGTTGCGCGGATTGAGCGCGAACTGGATGTTCGAGCCGCCGGTCTCGACGCCGACCTTTCGGATCACCCTGATGGCCGCGTCGCGCATGACCTGATACTCGCGGTCGGAGAGCGTTTGCGCGGGCGCGACGGTGATCGAATCGCCGGTGTGAATTCCCATCGGGTCGAAGTTCTCGATCGAGCAGATGATGACGACGTTATCTGCGAGGTCGCGCATCACCTCCAGCTCGTACTCCTTCCAGCCGATGACCGACTGCTCGACCATCGTCTCGTGGATCGGCGACAGTGCGAGCGCGCGTGCGATGATCTCTTCGTACTCTTCGGCGTTGTAGGCGATGCCGCCGCCCGATCCGCCGAGCGTGAACGATGGTCGGATGATCGCGGGATAACCGACTCGCGCGATCAACTCGCGAGCTTCGCCGGGCGACTTGGCGAAGCCCGACTTCGGCATCGCAAGCCCGATCTCCTCCATCGCGCGCTTGAAGAGCATGCGGTCTTCGGCGATCTTGATCGCGTCGAGTTTCGCGCCGATCAACTCGACGCCGAAGCGTTCGAGCGTGCCGTCTTCGGCGAGCGCGACAGCCAGGTTCAACGCGGTCTGCCCGCCGACGGTCGGAAGCAGCGCGTCGGGCCGTTCGCGTTCTATCACCGCGCGAACGGATTCGGGCGTGAGCGGCTCGACGTAAGTGCGGTCGGCGATTTCGGGATCGGTCATGATCGTCGCGGGATTCGAGTTGATCAGAACGATCTCGAAGCCCTCGCTGCGCAGCGCCTTGCACGCTTGCGTGCCCGAATAGTCGAACTCGCAGGCTTGTCCGATAACGATCGGCCCGGAGCCGATGATCAGAATCTTGTGAATGTCGGTTCGTCTTGGCATCGGATTCAATCAAGCCCGTTCTGAGCTGGAGTCTGGTGGTGACGCGTGCGCGCGTTCATCAAGCTGGCGCGTCGTCTCTTCGGTGACGCTTGCGGGGGCTATCGGGTCTGTCGAGTAGGCCTTAGCGGCCTCGACGCTCACCGCGACGGGCTGCGCGCCTAATCGGTCCTGTCCCGGACGCGCGAGCTCGCCGCGTGACATGACGTACCCGAGCGCCTTGCCCTCGCTGGCGGATTCGAACCACCGCGAGACGCCCCATATCCCGACTGATGCGCCGTAGACCATAAGCCCGAATGAGAGGATGCTGATCGCGTTGATGTCGTCGGGGAACCGGGGAGCAAACGTCAACAACAACACCGCCCCGACGAGGAGGGAAACGACGCCCATCAAGCTGAAGCGCTGTCCCTGGTAATAGTCCTTGAGCAGCTTCACCATACGCTGGTCGACGCCAGGCGGGTTGGAGGGCTTTCCCGTCAAGGCTTCATTCACCGCGGCGAGGTTCGTCCCGCACCGCGTGCAGTACTTCACCTCGGCCGCGTTGTTCGAGCCACAGCTAGGACAGAACATTGTTCCTCCGAGACGGTGAGTTGCCGGTGAGTGTGGAATGCGCTGACTTTGCCAAGACGTGATATTACAGAAAAGCGCGGCACGCGTGCCAGCAATGTAGTACGCGTAGGTGGCGGCCTCCAGTTATCTGCTGGACATTTGCGCAGCCCCGCCGCGAAGAGAAGGTCAAGAGCGTTCCGGAAGTTGCGGTCCGGACCGGGCCTCGCTGTGCCAGGACGTGCGGGTTTCTGTATAATCCGGCCGGGCAAACAGACCCGAACGATTTGCCGGAGGCCCGCGGAGCGACGCTCAGAGAGGCTCGATCGCGCAAACCGGGGCTCTCAAATTCGTTGCGCGCACATCGGGATTTCTCTAGTGACGACCGGAGTACCGCGCCCGGCTCGCGACTGCGTATCCTGGTTGATGGCTGACCGTGACCGGAATAGTGACAAAGCTCAAGGACTCCGCCCGAGGTCTTGGCTTCGAGGTCGTTGGGATCACGTCCGTCGAACCTCTCGCGCCGGACGACGCCGCGTTTCGCGCGTGGATCGAGAACGGATTCGCAGCAGATATGGACTACATGACGAGGCGCCCTGAGTTGCACACCAATCCGCGCGCGCTCGTGCCGGCCGCGGCGTCGCTGATAACGGTTGCGATAAACTACTACGTCGAGTCGCCGCCCTTCGAGCACGAGAACCGTTACGGCCGCGTTGCACGCTACGCCTGGGGACTTGATTATCACGACATCGTGAGGGGGCGTCTGATGGCGCTCGCGGCGAGCATAGAGAAGCTCGCGGGCCGGACTCTCCGCACGCGGGGTTTCGTTGACGCGGTACCGCTGCTCGAGCGGGCCGCGGCAACTCGAGCGGGCCTCGGCTTTTTTGGCAAGAACACGAACCTGCTTCGGCCGAGACAAGGATCGTGGTTCTTTCTCGCCGAGTTGTTCGTGGATATCGAGCTCCCGCCCGAGGACGCCGGCATCAGCGTCAGTTGCGGAAGCTGCACCCGGTGCCTCACGGCTTGTCCGACTGACGCGTTCGCAGGGCCCTACGTTCTGGATTCGCGGCGCTGCATCTCTTACCTCACGATCGAGAACAAGGGGCCGATCCCGCGCGAGCTGCGCCGCCAGATGGGAGAGTGGGTGTTCGGCTGCGACGTGTGCCAGGAAGTTTGCCCGTTCAACCGGTTCGCGACCGATACGCATTGGCGCGAACTGGCGCCCGAAGCCGGCGTCGGTCCCAGACTCGATCTGGTGGGCGTCCTGTCGATCCGGACTGATGAGGAGTTTCGCGCGCGGTTTCGAGGCACGCCGTTGACGCGCCCCAAGCGCCGCGGCCTGCTGCGCAACGCCGCCGTCGTCGCCGCCAACGTCGGCTGCACGGCTGCGGTTCCGGCGCTGGTCGAGCGCGTCCGGCATGATCGCGATCCGCTCATTCGAGGACACGCGCTGTGGGCGCTCTCGGTCCTTGATCCCCGCCGCGCGGCTCGGCTCGCCGAGCAGTCGAAGCGCTCTGATCCCGACGCGTTCGTCGGCGAAGAAGCAACCCGAGCGATGGAGCGGATCGATGGGTGAGGTCTTCACTTTTCGAATCGGCGAAGAGGATTCGGGCCGGCGCGTTGATGACTTTCTGGCGTCTCGTTTCGGCGGCCTCAGCCGGATGCGGCTGGCGAACGTCGTTGCGCGCGGGGCGTGCCGCGTGAATCACGTCGAGGCGCAATCGGGAAATCGGCTTTCGGCCGGCGATGTTGTGGTGATCGAACTCGAATTCTCAACGGCGACCGCAATGACGCCGGAGCCGATCCCGATTGAGATAATCTTCGAAGACGACCACATCATTGTGCTCGTCAAGCCGTCAGGACTCCTGGTTCATCCGACCCGGCAGGTCAAGAGCGGCACTCTCGCCAATGCGCTCGCGTACCACCTCAATCGAGTTCAGCTTGATTCGACGCTTCGTGTTGAAGCCGAGTCACCGAATGCGCGATCCGAGACCGGCGATTCGCAGCCGGCGGTTCGTCCGGGGATCGTTCACAGACTCGATAAGGCAACCTCCGGCCTCATGGTCGTCGCAAAAACCAGCCGCGCTCTCACAGTGCTCTGGCGTCATTTCGCGCGAAGGATGGTCGAGAAGCGGTACCTTGCACTGGTGCATGGCGAAGTGGGCGACAGCGAAGGAACAATCATCGCGCCAATCGGCCGGGATGAGAATCGGCGACCTCGATGGGGCGTGCTCGAAGGCGGCAAACACGCGGAAACGCGATTCCACGTCGTTGAGCGAATGGCCAACGGAACCTTGATCGAGTTGGAACCCGTGACGGGCCGCACGAATCAGTTGCGAATTCACTGCGCGCACATCGGCCATCCGATTGTCGGAGACGCGGAGAGGTGGGGGGAGGGAGACGCGGGGATTCGGGAGGACGGCGTCGCCGCGTCTCCGTGTCCCCGTGTCTCCGCGTCTCCCGCTCTCCCCGCGTCTCCCGCTCCCCGCCTCTGTCTGCATGCTTGCCGGCTGGCGTTCCATCATCCGGCCAGTGGGGAATGGATGGAGTTCCGATCAGAGTTGCCTACCGAGATTAGAGACGTGCTGGAATCGTTGCGGCGAATCCGAGAATCGATGGGCGATAGGTGATAGGTGATGAACTTCGTTAATCACTCATCATTCATCGCCTTCCACGACTTACCGCCGTGCAAGCAACCGACTCAACACGTCATCGATCTCGCTCAGCTTGAATGGCTTTGAAATAGCCGCGTCGATCGAGTTGGTGCCCGCCGCGCGTTCAATGGCGCGCTCCGCACCGTAGCCGCTCATCAGCACGATCTTCACGTCGGGATGCCGGGACTTTATCGCCGTCGCCGCCGCGATGCCGTCAGTCTTAGGCATTGCCAGGTCGGTGAACACCAGGTCGAACGTGCAACCCTCGAACGACGCGAGCGCCTCTTCCGCGCCGGGAGCAACGACGACTTCATGTCCGCGGCTGGTCAGCATCGCTTCGAGGACCTCGCGCACGAATTGCTCGTCGTCTATCACGAGCACGCGCGATTTGGCGGCGGGCAGAAATGTCCGCTGGTCGCGATCTTCGAGCCGGACGGGTTGGGTCACCGGAAGGAGCACGGTGAAAGTTGTACCGCGGCCGACCTGGCTTTCGACGTCGATTCGGCCGCCGTGGCGCTCGACGATTCGGTAGCCTTCGCTCAATCCCATTCCAAGCCCGGCCACGCCTTTGGTGGTGAAGAACGGATCGAAGACTCGCTGTTTGATGTCGTCCGACATTCCGGTTCCGGTATCGGTGAACCTGAGTTGGATCTCCTTCTCGAATGCCGACGCCGCGATGTCGAGCCGTCCGCCCGCCTGCATCGCATCGAGCGCGTTCAGGATGACGTTGACGAAGAGCTCTCGCAGTTCGGAGGGCTCGCCGTTGACCGTCAGTTCCTTATCGGCGTTCCAAAGCAGGTTGACGTCGTACTTGATGCTGAGCGCCTCGGCGTCACTCCGCCAGCGAGGCCGCGTAATGTCGATGGCATCGTTGACGATCTCGAAGACATTCAACTGGGTGAACTCATCTATTCGGGAGCGCGCCCGCGAGAAGTTCTGAATGCGTTCGACCATGCGGGCGGCGTCCTTGGCCGAGCGCTCGACGACGCGCAAGTACCTCTCAACGTCGGCGTCTCTGACCTTGGGCAGGGCGAGCTCGGTGTAGCCGAGGACGGCTGCCAGCGCATTGTTAAAGTTGTGCGCGACGCCTGAGGCGAGTTGACCGAGGGCGCGAAGCTTATCGGCTTGCTGGGCCCGCTCGTGCTGGCGTTGTTGTTCGGTTATGTCGCGAACGAACGCAACCGCCCCGGCGAGCTGGTCCCCCTCGGTGAAGAACGGCGAGGATGTAAACGAAAGCAAAACGCTTGCGCCATCGGGTCTGGAGTACCAAAGCCTCCTCTCGCCGACCGGACGCCGCTCGCGAAGAGCGGTGTGAATCGGCATGTCATCCAACTCGACGGGGTTCCCGTCTTCGTCCGTGAACCTGCCGGTCGCAAGTGACAACTCGCGATACTGGCGCATCTGGTCAAGGGGAAAGCCGAATATCTGCTGGGCCCGGCGGTTCGCATGGACCATCGCGGCTTTGTCGTCGCAGAGGAGCATCCCTTCTGCGATCTGCTCGACGATGGCGTTCAGGCTCGTGCGCTCGCGTTGGGCCTCTTCGCGTGCGCGATACAATTCCGACAGGTTGCGCACCACCTGAACGAACGCGATTTTCTCTCCGGCTTCATTGACCACCGGATCGACGCTGGCAAAGATCGGGTACGCACTGACGACTCCCTCCTGCAGCTCGATCACTCCGCGCTCGCCGCGTTTGCGAAGCTCGCATATTGGACAGTTGTCCGCAGTGGCCAGTTCATCGCCGGGCGGATGGACGAGTTCCGTCAGCGCGCGGCCCAGACACTCCTCGGGAGCAGCATCGACCATCCTGTAGAAAGCACTGTTGGCACGAATGAGGCGGTCGTCGGCGCCGACGATCACCACCGCATCGGTCATGGTGTCGAAGGTCGTTTGCCACTCGCGGCGCGCCGCTTCGGCCTCCGAGCGCGAGACCTGTTCTCGTAACAACAGCTCGGCGCTGAGCCGGTTGGCATGTTCGGCGCGGTTTCGCGCGGCTCGCTCGCTTGCCAGCAGCTTGTCGCGTTCCTGCTCAGCACGCTTTTGCTCGGTGATGTCGCGGGTGACGGCGAGGACGCAGCGTTCTCCAGCGACGTCGATCACTTCCGCCGACATCAGCCCCACGAGGACTTCGCCCGACTTTTTCCGGAACTCAGCCTCAAAATCCCGAATGGCTCCGTTGTCGAGGAGTTCCTTGATCATCCTCGCGCGATCTTCGGGGTCCACCCAGATGCCCAACTCCGCGGCTGTGCGGCCGACAACTTCGTCGCGCAGGTATCCGAGCACGTCGAGAAAACTCTGGTTGACGTCGATGATCCAGCCCTCGGGTGTCGTAATGGAGATCGAATCGGGACTAGCCTGGAACGCCTTCGAGAAGCGCGCTTCCGACTCCCGCAACGCGTCCTGAGCCCGCGTGCGCGCGTCGATGTCTCGAACGAAGCCCTCAAAGTAGAGAGTTTTGCCTTCGCCATTCTTGACGGCGTGGGCGTTCAGGTTCACCCAGATTTGCGTGCCGTCTTTCCTCTTCCATTGCAACTCGAGATCGCCCGCCGAGCCAATCGGTTCGTACTTGCGGATCAATTCGTCGCGCTGCTCGGCGCTGAGATAGACGTCGCTGGCAAGGTTGACTCGCAATAGATCGTCGGCCGATTCGTAGCCCAGCATCTCTGCAAGCGCGGAATTGGCGGTGAGAATCGAACCGTCGGAGAGCGACTGGTATATACCGACAGGCGCGGTCTGGAAGACATCACGATATTTTTTCTCCGACACCCGCAGCGCATCCTGGGCGCGCTTTCGGTCGGTGATGTCGTGGGCAACACCGCGGACGACCGGCGCCGCGACACCTTCAGTGCGGAGAGTGTTGTGATACGCCAGAATGCGCCTCTCGCCTGACGGGGTGACAAAGGCAGTGAGGCCTTCAGCGACTCCGTCTCTGCGAATCTTGTTCAGGTATTCGTCCACTTCGTGGCCGAACTCCGGTGCGACGATCTCCCGCAGGTTTCTCCCCTCGACGTCCGCGGACCTAATACCGAACAGTTTTGCCGCGCCTTGATTAACCGACAAAAGCCGGCCATCCAGATCGTGAGTGCACATCAGGTCCTGGGTATGTTCGACGAGGTCGCGATACCGATCCTCGCTTTGTCTGAGGGCTTCCTCGGCGCGTCTTCGCTCGGTGACGTCTCGGGCGACCGTCTGGACGGCCGGCTCGCCCTGGTAGGTGATCGGTATCGAGGTTAGTTCGACGTCGATCACCTGACCGTCGAGCCTGACCAGCTTGAACTCCTCGACGGGCGTCCCCTGGCGCTCCTCTTCCAAACGCCGGAGCCGCTTCGTGGCGAGGTCCCAACTATCGGGATGAACGATGTCGGCCACGGATTTGTCGAGCAGTTCTTCGAGGCTGGATGCCCCGAGCAATTCCGTGAACGCGGGGTTGGCGTATAGAATCTTCCCCCCGCCGTGCACCCCGATCGCGATGGGAGAGAGTTCGACCAGGCGGCGATACCTTTCCTCGCTTTCACGCAGGCGTTCTTCGGAGAGCCTCTTGTCTGCTTCGGCGCGCGCTTCCTTGATGCCGACCGAGAGGTAATCGGCTACTTCGGTCAGCACGGCGATTTCATTCGCCGTCCATTTTCGCGGCTCGCTTGAATCAAAGGAGAGCAACCCGATCAGCCCGGTTGAATGATGCAGCGGAACGTCGATGATTGCCCGCGTCGTACTCGACGGAAAGGCCCCGCATAGACTCGCAAGACCCTCATTGGGGGAGAGATCGCCGACCACGACGGTCTTGCCTTCCTGCAACGACTTCAGGTAATCGGGCGCTGTGTTGAGGTCCCCGGTCCCGCCCGACGGGCCGGGCACGCCGCCGGGATCTATCGACTGCGTTACCCTGAGGCACCCCTCTGTGTCGACCGTCGAATAGCTGACCCGGTAAGCGGGAAAATACCCGCTGATCTGTCTGAGAGCTCGTTCGATGACCTCTTCAACCTGCATGCCGGAGGTGATTCCCCTAGAGATGCCGTTTAGCAGTTCGAGCCGCATCCGGCTCTCGCGCAAGGCCTCTTCAGCGCGCCTGCGCTCGATTGCCGTTGCAATCTGCGTCGAGACGAACACGAGCATCTCCTGGTCTTCATCTTTGAATACGACGCCTTCCATGTAGCTCTGGACCGCAAGAACCCCGATCGACTTCTCCCTGACTCTGAGCGGAATGCCGAGCCAATCGACTGGCGAGGCGCCGATCAATTCGGCTTCGCCCGAGTCGATGAGTTGCTCGAGGACTTGTGGCGTTGCGCGCAGCGGAGATCCGGTCCGCAGGACATACTCGGTCAGGCCTTTTCGCAGCTTCCTCGGTTCGATGTTTCTTCGGTGTTGGTCGACAAAGTAGGGGAAGCTCAGCGTGTCGGTTTCCGGGTCGCTGAGCGCGATGTAGAAGTTGTCGGCCGGCATGAGGTCGCCGACCGTCCCGTGAATCGACCGGCACAGCGCCTGGAGGGTCTCGGCGGAGTTCGCAGCGGCTGAAATCTTGTACGTCGCGGCCTGAACCATTTCGGCGCGCTTGCGAGCGGTGATGTCGCTGAAAACCCCGATCATCCTTTCCGGCTTGCCTGAGTCGTCGAAGTAGGCCTGACCCTTCGCCGCCACCCACCGCACGCTCCCATCCGGCAACTGAAGCCGCCATTCGTAGTCGTATATGCCTCCGCTGGTAAGCGCTTGCCTGAGGCGCTCCTCAACGAGGTCGCGATCGTCTGGATGTACGCGATCCATGACCTCGGCAAGAGTCGAGCTGGATTCGGGGCTGGCGTTGGTCTGGTCAACCTGGCCAGACCACGTCACGCTCGCCCTAGCCATATCCCAGTCCCAAATGCCCGTCTCGGAAGCCTCCAGCGCCAGCTTCAGCCGAGATTCACTCTCCCTGAGCGCCTCCTCTGCTCGCTTGCGCTCGGTTATGTCGTTGCCCGAACCGATCATGCACGGCTCGCCGTCAAGCGTGATCAACTCGGCTGAAAAGAGCACCGAACGCACCTGGCCCGACTTCGTGCGAAACTCGATTTCCAGATCTCGCACTCTGCCCTGTTCCTGAAGCATCCGAATCGTGTGCTCGCGGATTTCAGGATGAACCAGTGCACTCAGCTCAGCCGAGGTCTGGCCGACGAGTTCATCTCTTGTGTATCCGCTGGCAGCCACGAAAGCACCATTCACCGCCACGTAGCGCCCATCCTTCAGCGTAGTGATCGCCATCGGCTGAGGGCTTGCGCTGAAGGCCTTCGAGAAGCGCTCTTCCGACGCGCGAAGGGCGGCATCGGCCCGTCGCCGCTCCGAGACATCGCGAGCCACCGTGTTCATGTAGACCGTGCCCGATACCTCCATTCGCCGATTGTTGAACTCGGCATCTACTTTCGTTCCGTCCTTCCTGAGGATCTTGGCCTCGCTGACGATATCTTCACCGGCCAGGATTCGCCCCTGATACTGCCGGTAGGCGGCAAGGTCGACCTCCTCATGAAGGTCGGGTATGCGCATCGTCAACAACTCATCCTTCGAGTAACCGGTCAGCTCGCAGGCGGCGCTGTTGACCGCGATCAGCCGCGACTCAGAATCGCTTATGAAGGTTGCGTCACGCGCGCCCTCGATTATCGATTCCTGCCATTCGATTGCGTGCTTCAACGCCTCTTCGGCTTCCGTGCGCTCGGTGATATCGGCGAAGATCACGGCCCCGGCGAAAATTGTGCCGTCAGCCCGACGCAGCGGCCCGGCGTTGATGCTGTGGAAGCGCGCGGGACCGCCGGCGCGGATCAAGCGGTACTCCTGATTTTGCAAAACCTCTCCGGCAAGCGCGCGCGCCATCGGGCGCTCCGATAACGGAACCCTGCGTCCGCCCAGGTGCTCCAGGATCCAGTACCGCTCGTACTCGTCGAGCGCGAGACCGGCGGGTGGGCGGCCCAGCATCTCCGAGCCGGCTCGATTGATCAAGATGGGCACGCCATCCGGCGCCCGCGCGATCAACACTCCCTCCGGCAGCTGTTCCAGGATGGCTTGAAGGTTCGCCTGATCACGTTGCGCGGCGTCGTACAGCCGCGCGCTTTCGAGGGCAATGGCTGCCTGCTGGGCGTACGCCCGAGCCAGCTCTATTTCCTCCTGGCTCGGCGCGTAAGGCTGACGATAGTAGGTCGCGTACGTGCCAAGCACCTTGCCCCGATGCGACCGGATCGGGACCGACCACACGGCGCGCAATCCGGCGAGCTCGCTCGTGGTCAGATACTGCGCCCATCTCGGATCCGAACGCATGTCTTCGATGACGACGACCTCGCCGGTGAAGGCTGCATTACCACAGCATCCGCCATCGGGTCCGATCGGCACTCTCTTGAGCGCGTCGATGTACGCATCGGGCAGCCCTACCGACGCGCCGCGGACCAGGCAGCCGGCCTCGTCATCGACCAGAAGGATCGAGTTCAAATCGGTGTTGAGCGCCTGGGCCATCGTTCGCACGAGGTGCGCGAGCGATTCATCCAACTCGCGGCTGCTGCCGAGTACGGCGCTTTGGTCGAGTCGGCGAAGCTCGGTCAGCAGCCAGGATGATGAAACAGCCGAAGGTTCGTCTGCAATGGTCTCTGTCCCCATACTTCAAAAGACCTTTCGGCCGGAGTTACCCGACCTTGGAGGGGCGTCGCGCAGGGCGGTCGGAGAGGATCGCGACAAGCAAGCCTATGTGAACTTCCGAAATGTTATCCCCAATTGGAAGTGCCTGGCGGGGAGATTCTAGCACTAACACACTCAGGATTCTAGAATTCGATTAAAGATTTTGGGCGATAGGACTTACACAACGGAAAGGCGTCGCCTCCAAATGAAGTCGGGCTTTTCGGGCGAGGCGAGGGTGATGTAGGATAGCCTTGTGAGATTGGCGCGGCATTTATTGGCTGCGCGACCATCGGCACTGGATAATCTGGAGGAGACCCGGTCAATGGGGGACGATTTCAGCAGCGATTTGGACTTTGCACTGGGACCTGAGGCTTTCCCTTCCGAGCGCGATTATCAACTCCACTGTCTCAGGCATTCGACCTCGCACATCATGGCCTCGGCTGTGCGGCAGATGTTTCCGGATGCGAGGTTCGGGATCGGCCCGCCCATCAGGAACGGCTTCTATTACGATATGCAGTTGCCGAGGCCGCTGACGCCCGACGACCTCCAGGAGATCGAAAGGCGCATGGGCGAAATCTCCAAAGCGGGGATCGAGTTTCACCGCGAGAACTGGAGCAAGGAGAAAGCCATCGAGTTCTTTGGCGGACGCGCGCAGGAGTTCAAGGTCGAGTTGATAAACGTGATTCCCGCCGACGTCGTGTCGACTTATCGTATCGGCGACTTCACCGATCTATGCGCGGGGCCGCACGTCAAGCGAACCAGCGAGTGCAAGCACTTCAAGCTGACCTCGATTGCCGGAGCTTACTGGCGCGGCAACGAGCGCAATGCGATGCTGCAACGCATTTACGGGACGGTGTGGCCGACGAGGGAGGAGCTCGACGAGCACCTGCACAACATCGAAGAGGCAAAGCGCCGCGACCACAGGAAGCTGGGCCGGGAGCTTGATCTGTTCATGATGCACGAATGGGCTCCGGGAGCCACATTCTGGCTGCCCAAGGGAACGATCATCTATCACACGCTGCAGGAGAAGATGCGGCGGCTGCTCGGGCGCAACGGATACGTCGAAGTCAAAGCGCCGCTACTGGCTGGTTCCGAGGTTTTCAAGACCTCGGGGCACTGGGACCATTACAAGGAGAACATGTTCGTCTTCGAAGGCGAGCATGAAGCCTACGCGCTGAAGCCGATGAATTGCCCGGAACACATGCTGATCTTCGGCGCGAAGCGACGAAGCTACCGCGAGCTGCCGCTGCGACTGGCGGAGCAGAGCGTTTTGCACCGCAACGAGCGCGCGGGCGTGCTCGCCGGGCTGACCCGCGTGCGGCAATTTCAGCAGGACGACTCGCACATCTTCATCACCGAAGACCAGATCGGCGAAGAGGTGGAACGCCTGCTCGGTCTCGTCGCGCGCGTCTATGAGGCTTTCGGGATGTCCTACCGGTTCGTGCTGAGCGTGCGCGACACCGACACGAGCAAATACATGGGGGACCCTGCGCTGTGGGACAACGCCGAGTCGCTCCTGCAACGGGTGCTCGAGGCCAACAAGCTTGAATACGTGGTCGCGAAGGGCGAGGCGAACTTCTACGGGCCTAAGATCGACCAGATGATTCAGGACTCGCTCAAACGCGAACACCAACTGGCGACGATACAGTTGGACTTTCAGCTTCCGCGCAGGTTCGGATTGATCTACGTCAACGAGCATAACGCCGAGTCGGTTCCGGTCGTGGTGCACCGGGCGATCTACGGTTCGCTCGAGCGCTTCATCGGGATACTGATCGAGCACTACGCGGGCGCGTTTCCGTTGTGGCTCGCGCCGGTGCAGGCGCGGGTCCTGTCGATCTCGGAAAAGACCGCGGACTACGCCCGGCGCGTGCACGAACGGCTGCTCGCCGAGGAGCTTCGCGTCGAGGTTGACCTTCGCGACGATAAGATCGGCGCGAAGATCCGCGACGCGCAACTGGAAAAAGTCCCGTTCATGCTCGTCGTCGGCGCCAAGGAATCCGAATCCGGCTCTGTTGCGGTGCGGTCGCGCGAAAAGGGGGATGAGGGCGCCGCGCCGCTTGAAGACTTCGTCGCGCGCATCAAGCGGGAAGCGAGCTTTGACTTCTGATACCGAGTTCGGAGGCGCGCCAAGCAAGGGCGGGCGCAGACCAGCAGGCTCTTGGACGGCCCTCGTCCTTCTGTCCTCTCCCTTATCTCAATGACCGAGGTTCTTCACGTAGACCCCGAGCATCCCGATCCCGAAACAATCGAGCGGGCGGCGGCGATCATTCGCAGCGGCGGGTTGGTCGCCTTCCCAACCGAAACGGTCTACGGTCTCGGCGCGGATGCCACGAACGAGGATGCGATCAGGAAGGTCTTTGAAGCGAAGGGCAGACCCGCCGATAATCCCCTGATCGTGCACATCGACGGCCGCCGGATGCTCTCGCTGGTCGCGCGAGAAGTCAGCCCGGCCGCCGAGAGGCTCATAGCGCGATTCTGGCCGGGACCGCTCACTCTCGTCCTGCAGCGGGCGGGAACTGTTTCCGCTTCCGTGTCCGCCGGACTACCTACGGTCGCGGTCCGAATGCCCGGAAATAAGATAGCGCTCGAGATGATCCGCCGCGCGCGCACACCCGTCGCCGCTCCGAGCGCGAACACGTCAGGCCGCCCGAGCCCGACGCGCGCTGAGCATGTCATGTCGGATCTCGGCGGCCGCATCGACTTGATTCTTGACGGCGGGAACACCCTTATAGGAGTTGAGTCTACGGTTCTCGATATGACCTGCGAACAGCCGGTGATGCTTCGGCCCGGCTGGATAACCCGGGAGGCGCTTGCGGAAGTAATCGGGCCGATTGGCGAGCCCGCTTCGGTCGAAGAACAGAAGCGGTCGCCGGGAACGCGTTACCGGCACTACAGCCCGCGGGCCCGAATGATAGTCGTCGAAAAGAGCACGCCGGAATTCATCCGCAAACTGTGCTCGGAGGCGCTGGCAGGCGGCCCAGTTGGTTTCATCGGCCACACTCCGATTCGGATTGATGACGACAGGTTCACCTCCGTCGTCCTCGGCGAAGACCCGAAGGCATACGCGAGTCAGATATACTCGGCGCTTCGCGAGCTCGATGAAAAGCGGCCCGCGCTGATAGTTGTGGAAGGCATATGTGACGCCGGTGAAGGCGCGGCAGTGATGGACCGTCTGCGCCGCGCCGCATCGGAAATTCTAACTACGGATGGACACAGATGAACGCAGATTGAAGAGAGAGGGCAGGACGTCGAGTCTATGAGACGATGCTCGAACCATCTGTGGTTCCATCCCCGGGAGACTGAATGCACGCACTAAAAAAGCAGGACCTCACCCGCGACGGGTTGCACTTCGTGACCGACGAGCCTGAGCCCCGCGTCGGGCACGGCGACGTCAAGATTCGCGTTGAAGCTGCTTCGATATGCGGGACCGACCAGAGCATTTACCAGATCACCTCGAAGCCCGGCATGCGCGACGAGATGCTGGCTTATCGTGGCGGCCAGGTCGAGAACTATCGGCCCATCATCATCGGTCATGAGTTCTGCGGTGAGGTGGCCGAGACCGGCGAAGACGTAAGTCGGGACCTCTTCAGCGTCGGCGATTACGTCACCAGCGAGATGCACATCAGTTGCGGCCACTGCCAGCAATGCCGCACGGGCCGGCGGCACATCTGCAAGAACATTCGCGTCAAGGGACTGCATCTGGACGGCGCATTCGCTCAGTACGTTGTGGTGCCGTCCGAGAATGTCTTAAACCTCGAACGCTTCGGCGGACGCGAGGTCATTCCGCCGCGGTTCGGAGCCTTTCTCGACGCGCTGGGAAATGCGGTTCACACGGTGATGGAAGGCGACGTCGCAGGTAAGACGGTCGGCATCCTAGGTTGCGGCGCGCAGGGCTTGATGGCGACGGCAGTGGCGCGAACGCTCGGGGCGACCCGCATCTACGTCACCGATTTTTCGAGTCCGGAAGGCGGATTCGATTCCGCGCGACTGGCTTCACGTTTCGCGACCGCGATGGAACTTGGGGCGGACTTCTGCTTCGACACGAACGAAGAAGCGGCGCCGGGCCGGAAGCGCGAGCTGTTCGATCGCGCTCGCGATGAGCACGGAGGCGGCTTCGACGTCGTGCTGGAGATGAGCGGCGCGGAAGCGGCTTACAACGACGCGGGAGCGCTGGTGAAGAACGGCGGCCAGATTCTATTGCTCGGAATACCGGCGCGGCCGCTGCGGTCTTTCGACTTCGGGAAGTACGCCGTGTGGAAGGGCGTAACGATTCGCGGAATATTCGGCCGGCGGATGTTTGAAACCTGGTTTGCGATGCTCGACCTGCTCGCGTCGGAGAAATCGGGATTGAAGGCCAGGCTCGAACGTATCATCTCGCGC
The DNA here is from genome assembly GCA_035293105.1 of Blastocatellia bacterium. Lineage (GTDB taxonomy): Bacteria > Acidobacteriota > Blastocatellia > UBA7656 > UBA7656 > DATDOV01. Next base: position 119,709 of record DATDOV010000045.1, on the reverse strand, counting down.
GAGCGGGTGCCGCTGGCGGAATTCGACCGCGGCTTCGAACTCGTGCGCTCGCACGAGGCGGTAAAACTGCTGCTGCTGCCTAATGGGTGAATCCAGGCACAATCTAATCGGAGAAACGGACATGAATCCCGATCAACTATACTCAACGCTCGGCGACGAGCTTGCGAAGATCAAGGAAGCCAAGACGTTCAAATACGAAGTGCCGCTCGAGAGCCAGCAAGGCGGGGAGGTCGTCGTCGGGGGCCGCGACGTTGTGATGCTCGCGTCGAACAACTATCTCGGACTTGCGAATCACCCGCGCATTAAAGAAGCAGCCCGGCAAGGCCTGGATAAGTGGGGTTATGGGCTCGCGTCGGTCCGGTTCCTTTGCGGGACAGAGCCGATCCACTTGGAACTCGAGAACCGCATCGCAAAGTTCGTCGGGTGCGAAGCGGCGATCCTTCACTCGTCCTGCTTCGCGGCAAACGAGGCGTTTTTCGCGGGCTTGCTGGCGAACGACCTCGGACTGACAGAGTATCAAGATGCGATCTACAGCGATCAGCTCAATCACGCGAGCATCATCGACGGCATACGATTGTGCCGCGCAATCGCCAAGCAGACCGTCTCGCGCCCTTATCCGCACAACGACCTCACGCGCCTTCGCGAGATGCTCGAAGAGGATCGCGGCAAAGACTTTCGCATCAAGATCATCGTGACCGATGGAGTGTTCTCGATGGAAGGAGAGATCGCGCCGCTTAAGGAGCTTGTGGGGCTTGCTCGCGAACACGACGCATTGCTCGTAGTCGACGACTCGCACTCGACCGGCGTCTTGGGAAAGACGGGCCGCGGCACACCCGAAGAGCTCGGCGTTTTCGGACAGATCGACGTCGTCACCGGGACATTCGGCAAGGCGCTCGGCGGCGCGTGTGGAGGATTCATTGCGGGCCGCGCGCCGCTGATAGAGTTCTTGCGCCAGAAATCGCGGCCTTATACGTTTTCGAACACGATGCCGCCGGCGGTGGTCGCGGGTTCGATCGAGGCGATCGACTTGATCGAGAGCGACCCGTCGATTGTGAACCGGCTGCGCGAGAACACCGACTACTTCAGGCGGGAGATCGTGCGATTGGGATTCAAGATCATCGAGGGCCGGCATCCGATCGTGCCGGTGATGCTGGGTGAGGCCGCGCTTGCTCAGGACATGAGCCGCGAGTTGCTTGATGAAGGGGTCTACATCAAAGGCCTGTGGTACCCGGTCGTGCCGAAGGGCGAGGCGCGGTTGAGGGCGCAGATTTCCGGCGCGCACACTCGCGAGGACCTCGACAGGGCGCTCACCGCGTTTGGTAGGGTCGGACAAAGGCTGGGGGTCGTTTAAGAAGCCGTGCCCATTAGGAGGAGGTGGCGGATGACTTCGTCAGACTTACCGGATAAGGGCAAACCGCCCGGGTTTGACTTGCGAAAGGCAGATGCCAGTTACAAAGCCTTTCCGTCGTTTTCAGAGTGGGCGTCGAAGTGCGTTGTGGACACGAGACGGTGGGAACGGTACTCGGAGAGCCTCGAGTATCTGAGAAGGAGTTCACCGAGCCTGTTGCCACGAGCACTTGAGATCGTCAAGCGAGCCGCAGGCTTCGACACTGGCGCGATCGAAGGGCTATATGAGACCGACCGAGGCTTCACGCTCACGGTCGCCACTGAAGTAGCGTATTGGGAAGCAAAGGTCGAGGAGAAGGGTCCGAAAGTTCGCGCCCTCTTTGAATCCCAACTAAAAGCGTACGACCTCGTTCTGGACCTTGCCACGCAGAACGTTCCGATCGCTGAAGCGTGGATCAGAAAGCTGCACGAGGAGATTTGCGGCTCTCAAGACACCTATGAGGTTTGGACAGAGATCGGACCGCAGGTACAGCCGTTGCCCAAGGGGGAGTATAAGCATCTGCCCAATCACGTCAGGAAAGCTGATGGTTCAATACACTCTTACGCGTCGGTGGACATGACCCCCCCGGAGATGTACAGATTCTGCGAGGAGCTTCGGAGTGACGCGTTCCTGGCGGCCCACCCAATACTGCAAGCATCATATTCCCACTATGGTTTTGTCGTCGTGCATCCATTTGCCGACGGAAACGGCCGAGTAGCTCGAGCGCTCGCGTCCGTTTTCACCTATCGATCTCAGTCTGTTCCTTTGTTGGTGCTGGTAGATAATCGAAAAGAGTATTACTCATCTCTAGAAGCGGCCGACGGCGGAGACTTTCAGCCGTTCGTCGACTTCATCCTTGAGAGGGCGCTCGATGCTGTCCGGCTGGCGGAACTCAGCCTTCGCGCCGCGACCGCGCCGCGCCTCGAGAATGGCCTGACTGCCCTGAAGCAGTTGTACTTGACAAAGGGTGGCTACACGCAGCAGCAGGTTGACGAGGTCGGCGACAGCTTCTTCAACCTTTTTCTGCAGGAGCTCAATCGTAAGGGTCAGGAGGCTTCAGTAGCGGGTGTAGTCGGGTTCGGTTGCAACACACACGGAGGATTCCAGAACCCCGCAAAGGAGGGATACCGGCCGCCGGTTACTCGCGCTGCGCGAGCTTTGGTAATCACATTCAGGTCCGAGCAACCCCTACACACGTCTGTGTCGAGATCCTTTCAGTTGGAGGTCCCAAAGGACTGCGGGGATGATGACGACCTGGTGATAAGAGGTCTTAACAGCAACGAGTTGTTGGAAGCGCGCATCGCGGAACTGATGCCTGCACCAACCGCAGCGCTCCAAATGCGACTTACGATCTGGATCGACAAGATCCTCGGAGACGCAGTAGATGAGCTATCGAGAATGGCGGCGTCCCTGCTCAAGAGCCAGGGCTAGCGCAATACGTTCTGGTGCTAGGTCGCAGTAGCAGTCCTGTTTGTGCTTGGACATTGGTGCGGCGCTTTCGTCGCTGTGAATCCGTGCTTACTGTCTCGAATCGTCCAATGCTTGTATCGTCGTCGGAGTGTCAACCGGCCAGCACTTCGGGAAGGCGTGGCGGAGGGGACAGGACTCGAACCTGCAAGCGTTTTCACGCGGCGGTTTTCAAGACCGCTTCCTTACCATTAGGATACCCCTCCGGGTCAGCCGTGAAAGTATAGGTGAGCTACGCCCTCATATCAAGAATCGCAGTCCTCTGAACGCCGGGCTGACTCGGCTGCTCGTGGGGATCACTGCATGGAAGATGACGAGGGGGTTTCTCGGCGCGCGGCCGGCACCGATTTTTCACGGCGAAGTTCACCTACCGGCGCGGTCTCACGCGCCGGAGAGCGCGAGCGTCGTTCGGTGGCCCGACGCTCGCGCTATCGGATTGCGACTCCGGATTCCTCACCTGATGCCGATCTTGTAGGTTCGACTCGCGGTCAGGTTGTTTGCGTCAGTGACAGTAACGGTTATGTAGAAACTCCCGCCTACGGTTGGAGTCCCGCTGATCCGACCCGTGGTTGGGTTGATCGACAACCCGGCTGGAATCTGGCCGGAGAGCGACCATCTGTACGGCGTCGTGCCACCTGTCGCAGACACCTGAGCACTATACGCTGCGTTCTTCACGCCGCTTGGAAGTGATGTAGTCGTGATCGACGGCGGCCCGCCTGACGAAGCTACACCCACGGCGACGTTCGTGCTGGGCGTTCCAAAGTAGGCCGCCCCTTCCTGAATCATCCGCCACTGGAAGTTATAAGTGCCCGAAGCCGTCGGCGCAGTGACGTTGAAGGTGAACGTGACACTCGCGCCCGGTGCGACGCTCCCCGGCAGGCTTACTCGGTTGAGCCCCCACGTGGTGTTGTCTTGCGGGTTTTGAGATCCAAGCTTATAGCCCGCCCCGGCGCTCCAGGTGTTCGTTCCGGTATTGGTCATCGTTACCGAAACTGCGGCGCTCTGTCCGGGCGTCATCGACGAGGGAACGGTCTGGCTGACGAACGCCGCATCATTAGTCCCGCCACCGCCACCTCCGCCGCCGGTGACATCGACGGCCACGTTGGTGCTCGCCGCGCCGAAGTACGCGACGCCTTCCTGGATCATCCGCCATTGGAAGTTGTAGGTGCCCGCCGTGGAGGGAGCGACAACGTTGAAAGTGAAGGTCGCGTCGGACCCCGGCGCGATCGAAGCAGGCAAACTCGCACGGTTGAGCCCCCAGGTGGTGTTATCCTGCGGGTTTTGTGATCCTAGTTTGTACCCCGCCCCGGCCGTCCACGTCGTAGTGCCGGTGTTTCTCATGACAACCGACACGCTGTATGTCTGGCCTGCGGTCATCGACGAGGGAACGGATTGCGAAACGAACGCTGCTCCGTTCGTGCCTCCGCCCCCACTGGAGCCCACTTGAACAGCGACGTTCTGAGAAACGCCTCCGAAGTAGCCGGTGTCCTTCAACATCCTCCACTGGAAGTTATATGTGCCGGGCGTCGAAGGCGCCCTGACAGTAAAGGCAAAAGTCCACTGAGAACCAGGCCCTATGTACTTGCTCATTGAGACGCGGTTCAAGCCCCAGGTCATGTTGTCGGTGGGGTTCTGCGATCCAAGCTTAAAGCCGCCTGTTGAAGTCCACGCGCTTGTGCCGGTGTTCTTCATCGTCACCGACACCGAGTAGGTCTGACCCGGCGTCATCGTCGCCGGCACCGACTGAGTCATGAACTGGGCGTTATAAGGTCCGCCTCCTCCTCCCCCGCTGCCGACACTGATGACGAGGTTTGTGCTGGAAAGGCCGAAGAAACCGGTCCCGCTCTGCAGCATCCGCCACTGGAAACTGTACGTTCCGATGGTGGACGGCGCGGTCACATTAAAGACGAAGGTCACGTTAGCGCCCGGCGCCACCGTCGTAGGTACATTGACGCGATTCAATCCCCATGTCAGGTTGTCCTGCGGGTTCTGGGATCCAAGCATGTACCCGCCCGCGGCCGTCCACGTCGAAGTCCCCGAGTTGTTCATCGTGACCGATACGGCGTAGGTCTGCCCGGCCGTCATTGATAGCGGCGCCGACTGCGAAACGAAGGCCGCGTCATTGGTGCCCCCGCCGCTCGTTGCGACCTGGATGGCGACGTTCGCAGACATCTGGCCGAAGAATCCAACGCCGTTTTGCTGATACAACTGCCACTGGAAGTTGTACGTGCCGGGAGTTATCGGCGCGGTCGGCGTGAAGTTCAAATCGAGCTGCTGTCCGGCCGCTATGGAATAGCTGGCGAGGGACACCGCATTGGCTCCGCTCGCGCCTCCCCACGTCGTGTTGAATGCCGGATTCTGGGTGACAAGATAGAACGTCGTGCCGCTCCATGTCTGGGTGCCGCTGTTGCGGAATTTCATGTTGACGCTGAACTGCGCACCCGGCTGGACGGTGGTCGGTACGGTCTGGGACACGAACTGCGCATCCAAGGGCGAACCGGTAGAGTCGGCGACTGCGATCGAGAGCGCCTTCTGAGCAATCGCCGAGGCCGAGTCCTGAACCTGGACCGTAAAACTGAAGTTCCCGCTTGCCGATGGTGTGCCGCTGATGACCCCTCCGGTGCTGAGAGTCAATCCGTTCGGCAACGTGCCAAGCCCTGCGACCAGACTCCAGGTGTATGGGCCAGTGCCGCCCGAGGCGATCAATGACTGCGAATAGGCGGTGCCGACCGTGCCGCTTGCCAGCGATGCGGTTACGACCGAAAGAGGACCGCCGCCGCCCGTGCCCGGATAGATGAACTTGATGCCGTTCTGGTCGTCCGTTCGCGTCGAGGCGCAACGCCCATCAAAGTGCGCAAAAGCGTACATCGTCGCCGTGCTGTCGGCTGTGTGCCCAAGCCCGAGCGCGTGGCCGAGCTCGTGAGTGGTGATCTCCTGAACGTTGCAGTGGTCTCCGAAGGAGCAACTCGCGTATGGATTGAACGATATGAACCCCTGCGTGATCTCGTATTGAAAAGTCTGGCCGCTTACGACCTTCGGGTTAAATCTGGCTCTGGTGTAACCGCCCCACGCGAGAATGCTGGCGCAGCCCGTGCTTGGTGAGTTCCTGCCGTCGCAGTTGTTAGACACAATATTAATGCCGGGCGTCAGCGTCTCGGTGTAACAATCATTCAGAAGGCCCGCGGACGCGAGCCGCAAGGAACAACCCGACACGATGGACCACGCATTCGCCGCCGCTGCGACGTCGTTGGGATCAACGACCACCTGCGGAGCCGGCGCGGGCGCGGGATTCGGATTGTAAGTATAAGTCACCGGCTGTCCGCTGTCCGGCTCGGGCCATCGGGCGCCGCTCGATGTGATCAGCGTGAATTGAGGTTCGAAGCCGCCATTGCGCACGACGCCCTCGTACTCGGGCGGCTGGGCCAAGGTCGGAACTCCGGTGTAGTACGTCTCCTCAAAAGCCTGCGACCGCTCGAGGTTTGCCGCGAGCCGGCTTCGGATCATCGCGACGTAGGCGGAAAGCTCCATTCGCTCGGTCGATCTTCCGCGCGATCCTTTGTTGAGCGACTTGGGCAGCACTCTGACGTTTTCATCGGCGGAGCTTCTCACCGCCATCTGCTGACCGGTCGCTCCGTCTCTCTCGATGTTGAACTTGCCCAAAAACATCTGGTGAGTACGCAGGCTGCCGTCGGCCCACGTGTCCAGGTAGAGCAGCACCTTCTCGCCGCGCTTGAACCGCGGATTGCCGAAGATCACGCTGATCTGGTCCCCGACCTGTCCGCCCAACTCCTTGATCACTATCTTCCGTTCGGTGATGTGTCCCTTGATCACTTCCTTAACTTTGAGGGTTATATACGTATAAATGCGGTCGTGATCGCCTATGGCGGAGTCAACCGAGAGCACCTTGCCGCGCACGATCACGCGAGCGCTCATGATCATGTCATCGTCAGTTGGGATGATGACGGTGGTCGCCGAGACGGAGCTCGCGCTGAGCAGCAGGATAACCGGGACAACGAGCGACTTGAACCACCTCTGTGTTAGAACGCTTTTCATAACCTGCCTCCTGCGAGAGGGACTGCGATGGTCCACTCTTCAACTAATCCGATACAAGCTGGAATCCTGCCTGGAGTTCGGACGCGTTCCCACACGCCGGCAAGCATTCTCAACGCTACGGGGAGATTCGCAGCTTGCTTGCCGTTGTCGCCTCTAACTACACAAAGCCGGCGCTTGATTTCGATATGCTCGACCTTCACTTAATCGGCTTTCGAGCGAATCCTGCTCAGGGGGCTGCACGATCGTTAACGCATTCAAACATAAGACCATAGGCTTGTCAAACGCGAACACCCGCTAACTGTCTCATTTGTGGTCCTGTCACGCCCCGAACCCAGCCCGCCAGGCCGGACCAGTATCAAAATGTGCCGATTAAGGTAACAGATTTTGTAAGACCTGCTGGGCGCGGCACACCGTGCGCGGGCTCCGGCTTTCGTTATTCTGGGAGACGAATGACTCAGGAACCGTGATCAGTTGCAGGGGTGGGAGCCGTCCGCCCCCGATCTAATCAGAGTCAATCGTCAGAAGCACGACATTCGACGCGAAGCCGCTCGAGTTCATGAACTGCACGCGGTACTCGCCCGGCGGAAGCACGAGAGAGTTGACGATGACCTTGCCCGACTTGATCTTCGCAGCAGTTACCGTTCCGTTGATGAGCAGCCCTCCCGCCCTGTCGAAATTGTCGCCGTAAACCAGCAGCTTGTCCGAGCCGCGTTTGTATTTGACGCGTTCAATCAGCGGAATCTCGTCCGGACCTACGATGACAATCTCCAAAGACCTCGTCGCGGTCGTGGAAGCCTGATCTCTGGCGCTCACGGTGAACGCGAAGCGGCCGCTCGCCGTAGGCGTGCCCGATACAACGCCCGTCGACGAGTTCAAGCTCAACCCATCCGGAAGCGCCCCTCCAGTTATTGTCCACGTGTAACCCGGGATCCCGCCCGCGGCAAGTAGACTCTGACTGTAGGCGATTCCGCTAGCCCCGACCGCGAGGGAAGTCGTTACGACTCTCAGCGGCGGAGCGGCGACGTTCACTGTCACTTGCCGGCTCGCCGATCTTGGCTGTTGGTCGGTCACCTGCCCGGTGAAATTGTAGGCGCCACCAACCGTCGGCGTTCCTGAAATCAATCCGGTGCTCACGTCTAACGTCACGCCCGCCGGCAACGATCCCCCGGTAATCGCCCACCTGTAGGGAGGTGTGCCGCCCGTGGCACTCAATTGCAAGCTGAACGGCAACCCGACTTCCGCGCCTGGGACGTTCGGCTCGGAAACGCCGAGCGCCGGAGGCGCAACGTTGATCGTTATGTTCTTCTGGTCCTTACTGCCGTCGGCATCGGCCACTTGCAGCATGAATCCGAAGCTGCCTGTCGAAGTCGGGGTCCCCGACAACATCCCGGTACTCCCGCTCAGGTTGAGGCCGGACGGCAAGCTTCCGCTGACGACCGACCACGTATAAGGCTGCGTGCCCCCGGCGACCGATAATTGATAGCTGAACGGCGTCCCCTTGACCGCCTCATAGGTCGTTGGGCTGGAAATGGAGGGCGGAGTCTTTGGCGCCGACACGGTGATCACGACGTTTGCCGACACCTGGCCGAAGAATCCGGCGCTGTCGTGAAACAACTGCCACTGGAAATTGTACGTGCCGGGCGTTGAAGGAGCGAATGCCGTGAAGTTGATATCGAACAATTGACTGGGTCCGACTACGACTCCGCTTGGGATCACTCTGTCACCGCCCCACGTTCGATTATTCGGCGGGTTCTGCGAGCCAAGCCTGAAGCCGGACGACCCGTTCCACGTCTGTGTTCCCCTATTGGTCCACTTCATGTTGACCTGGAATTGCTGGCCCGCCGTCAGCGTGGTTGGAACAGATTGCGAAACGAACTGCGAGTCATACTGCGTACCGGCGGCCGCCACCGCGATCGAGAGCGCCTTCTGAGCCGTGGCCGACGCCGTGTCCGTCACCTGAACCGTGAAGTTGAATGTCCCTTGACCAGAAGGCGTCCCACTGATGAGCCCGCCCGAACTCAACGTCATCCCGGTCGGCAACGGTCCCGATCCCGAAGCGAGGCTCCAGGAATAGGAACCGGAGCCGCCCGAGGCGGTCAGCGGCTGTGAATACACCGTTCCAACCGTCCCGCCCGGCAGCGATGCCGTCACAACCGTGAGCGCGCTGCCGCCGCCGCTGCCGGGGTAGATGAACTTGATCCCATCGATGTCGTCCTGGCGAATCGATGCGCAGCGGCTGTCGAAGTGCGCGAAAGCGGCCATCGTCGCGTCGCTGAACTGAGAGTGATTCAGGCCGAGCGCGTGACCTGCTTCGTGGGTGGCTACCTCTTGGAGGTTGCACTTGTTTGCCAGGTAGCATCCGGCCCAGGGATTGAATGACACGAATCCGACAACTGTCTGTCTAAAGAACACTCCGCCTATGGTTCTGCTCTGGAACCCGGTTCCGCTGATTCCTCCCCACGCGAGAAGCCCCGAGCAACCGGAGCTGGGCGAGTTCCGGCCGTCGCAGTTGTTGAACACGAAGTTGATGCCGGGCGTTCCCGTCGTCGTGTAGCACTGGCTCAACAACCCGCCGCTCACCGTGCGCAGCGAGCAGCCCGGAATGTTGGACCACGCGGCGCAGCCGGCCGCAACATCCGCAAGGTCGACTGAGATCGCGGGCACGCTTCCGGTCCCGGCGTTCGGGTTGAGTGTAAACGAGACCGGCTGGCCGCTGTCGGGTTCGAAGAAACGGAAGGGTCCGAGCAGAGCGTATTGCGGGTCAATCCCCCCCCGGCTGGCGATCCCGGCATACTCGGAGGGCTCGGCCAACATCGGAACGCCCCCGTAGTACTGAGTCTCGAAGCTCATCGAGCGCTCGCTGTTCGCCGCCAGACGCGTCCGAATCATGTTGGTGTACGCGATTAGCTCCATCGTTTCCGTCGAAACGCCCTCCACGGGATGCCCCGGGTGCGACTGCCGCTGAAGCACCGTCGTGTTATCGTCGGGCGAGCTGCGTACGACCATCTGCTCGCCGGTCGCAGCATCCTTTACGATGTCGAACTTGCCGAGAAACATCTGATGAGTGCGCAGACTCCCGTCGGCCCACGTGTCGAGATAAAGCAGGACCTTCTCCCCGGGCGTGAACCTGGGATTGCCGTAGATGATCGTCGTGCGATCGCCGACCGTTCCTCCCAGTTCCTTGAGCACTATCGTACGCTCGGAGATCTGTCCCTTCAGAACTTCCTGGACTCTTATCTGGATGTAGGTATAGATGCGATCCTGTTGCTCATCGTAGCTGCTGCCGAGAGACAGCACCTTGCCCCTGACGATTGCGCGAGCGCTGATGATCATGTCGTCGTCGCTCGGGATCACGACAATCGTAGCCGAAACCGCGCCGGCCGACAGCAACAGTACGGCGACTGCAATAAGTGTTTTTAATGGGACTCGTTTAATAACGCGGTGCATGAATACCTCCTCATCAAGCCAACCGATACAAGGCGCAACTCCGCCGGCGGGGTACTGGCGATAACGTTCTCGGATCAAGCGCCGGCATGCGATCTTCTCTCTCTCGGTCAGTAACCAGACGGCTTGGCTATCGGCTGCCGTCAAAGGGGCATCGGCTGTCAATCGACTACGCTTTTCGAGAGACCTTCGCCCGGGATCATCGCCCGTCCACTGCGGTCTCTTCGTGAGGCACTTCAGAGCTTCGGATTGGACGCATTCAAACATAAGACCAAAGGAGTGTCAATCATAGAGATTCCGCTAACTTCTGATTTGCAGACGCCCCCGGAGCTGGCTCCCCCGAAGTTGGGGAGCCGAGGTAACAGTTTCTGTCCAGAATGGTAACGTGTTGGGTAGCCAAATGCGCGTGTTCGGCTGATTCCGTTTTTGACCCTAACTTAAACACATCAACCCCGTTCAAGGCTCTCAATATCGATTTGATTGACTTCGCACGCGACGCCTGTCTAGTATCTCCCCACCTTTGGCACTCGGAACTACCGCAAATCGTCACTCGAACATCGGTAAGACAGCGACCGGGGCCGCCGCTGCGTGCCTTCTCATTGCGGGCGCGGTGAGGTATTTTGAAGCGCCGTCGTTCTGGCTCGATGAGGCATTTATCGCCGTTTCGCTCAAGGATCCCTCGCTGCACGCTCTCTTCGGGCGGCTCGAATACGGCCAGTTGTTCCCGCGAATCTACCTTTCTACGATAGCGGCACTCAGGGGAATCTTCGGATATGAGATCTCGATATTGAGGCTGCTCCCGTCGTTGTGCTTTGCAATGGCTACCATCTTGTGGGCCCGGTTGATGTGGAGAAGGGCCCGCAGTCAAACACTCGCGTGCCTGCTTGGAGCCGCGCTTTTAATGGGCGCAAGCGCGTGGCTCGATCAGTCGATTCAACTCAAGCAATACACCTTCGACGTTCTCTTAGCCTTCGTGCCGTTCTTGTTCGATGACGAGTTCTTCAGCGATGCCCTCGCGAGCGACAGGCGCAAAACTTGGTTGATTGCTCTAGCACTGCCCTGCATGTTGTCTTACACCTACCCGATGGCGCTCGGGGCTCGCGTCGGGGGCTGGTACCTGTATCACCGCAGACGAAACGGATGGGCTCTGCGCAGAAGTGCCGTGACACTCCTGCTCCTGTTGGTCGTCGCAGGAATCGGCGTGATCTGGCTGACCGATCACCGCTTCAACTTGAAAGACAGCGCCAGCTATCTGAACTATTGGAACGACTGCATTCTTCGCGCTCGGCTCCGCGATGGACCCGCGGCCACGCTTGGGCTCCTCGCAAAGTTCTTCTGGGGGTGGCACGGCCGGACGCCATTGATCACAGCGGTGATCGTGCCGCTTCAGATCGCCGGCGTGTACCGGATCTTGCGCGCTTGGCGAAGCCGCGAACACGCGACCGGCCAATCGGACTCCGAACCATCCGGCGATCAACGCTGGGGGTCACGATCTCTTGGATCGCTCGTGTTGCTGACCGGCGTTCTCACCGCCAGCCTGTTGGTCAATTATCCAATTTGCAGCGGAAGGGTTGTTCTATTCACCGAGTTCCACACTCAAATCCCGGCAATCGAAGGCGTGTTGCTTGTCCTCGGTATCTCGAAGGTGGGACGTTGGGGGAAGCTTCTGTTGTCCGTGTTCATCCTGATCGTCATTGTCCAGGCCGGTGTCGAGTACGCGCGAGTAGCGCGGAGCGAGCCAGCAGAGAACCTCCGGCCGGTCGTTCGCCTGATCGATCCTCGCGTTGCAAGCGTGGTCTGGGTTCACCCCTGCTCGGTCGCGCAAGTCCGCAGCCTCCCCGATGCGACTCCCGTTGAAAGGGTTTTGTTGGGCAACAAACAACCGCAGCCGCCGCGAGGCGAAAAAGTGTGGGTGCTCTGGAGCCACCTCGGCAACGAGTCTTGCCTCAATAGCCTCGATAAGCTTCGCAGCGAGGCGCTCCAATGGCAATTGGTCGTAGACGGTCCCGGTAGAGGACTCGCCCTCGCCGAATTCTGATTGCGCGAACACGATTGAGCACAGCATTAGACCTGACACCGACCAGGGCATATAATCTCCTCCCGCTGTATTGACCGGGATTCGACTATGGATCTTTACGTCATCCGACACGCCATCGCTCAGCCGCTGGGAAGGAAGAACGACTTCACCGAGGAGAAGCGCGCGCTGACTCCTGAAGGCCGCGACCGCATGCGTGAAGCCGCCAAAGGGCTTCGCGCGCTGGGAGTCACCGTCGATCTCATACTGACAAGCCCGCTCGCTCGCGCCGTCCAGACCGCCGAAGTCGTGGCCGGCGTGCTCGGAATGAAGGAGAAGGAAGTTGAGCGTACGAACAACCTTGCTCCCGGATCATCGCACGTCAAGCTGTTCGGTGAGATCAAGAAGCGAAACGGCGTCGAATCGATCGCGCTCGTGGGGCACCAACCCGAACTGGGCCAATTGATATCGAGGATCATCAGCGGAAGCGTCGATCTGTCGATTCAACTCAAGAAGGGCGGCGTCGCTTGTGTGAACGTGACGGAAACGGTTCCGGTGCTCCGCGGCAGTCTCGCCTGGCTGCTCGCGCCCGCGCAGCTTCGTGCGCTGGCCCGCGGGTCTCAATCGTAGCGCGAGCGACGCTCATTGCGGAGCATGCGAGGAGTTCGCTTGCTAATAATCGCAGGCATAACCGGAGTGATCGTGGGGTTTCTCGTGTGGTGCGGGGCCGCCTATTTCGTCGTCGCTGCGGTAACCTCCATCGAGACCCGCCGGCCGGACCTCGCTGGGTCGAAGACGCTGCGCGCCTTCGAGATAGCCGCGAGTAGTGCGGTTGTGCTGGCCTCGCTGTCGGTCGGGTTCTGGGTCGCGCGAACTCTGTGGTTGCAGTGGAGGTAGAGACTCGCCACTCAGCACCTATTGTTTATCGTTTCTGCTGTTTCTGCTCAGTTCTCGCTTCAGCAATTTCCCGGTCGGACCCTTCGGGATGTCCTCGATGAACTCAACCGATTTCGGGCACTTGAAGTCGGCCAGCCGCTCCCGACAAAATTCCATTATCTCCTGCTCGCTCGCGTGCTCGCCCTCGCGCAGGACCACGAACGACTTCACTTCCTCGCCGTACAACGAGTGGGCGACGCCGATGGTCGCGGCGTCTTTGATCTTCGGGTGTTGGTAGAGCACTTCATCGATCTCGCGCGGATAGATGTTCTCACCCCCGCGAATGATCATGTCGCTCTTCCGGTCCACGACATAGACGAAGCCGGCCTCGTCGCGATAACCAAGATCACCGGTGTGAAACCAGCCCGATCGAAATGCCTCGCGGGTTGCCGCGTCGTTCTCGTAGTAGCCCTTCATGATGTTCGGCCCGCGCAGCACGATCTCGCCAACTCGTCCTGGTCCGACGGCTTTGTCGTCGTCGTCGAAGATCTCCATCTCGTTTCCGATGGGCAGGCCGGCCGACCCGACTCGGCGTCGCTCATCTATCGGATTGAACGTCGAGCGGCACGTGGACTCCGATAACCCGTATCCCTCGATGACCGGGACTCCGAAGAGCGCCTCGAATCGGGTCATCACTTCAACCGGCACCGGCGCCGAGCCGCACAACGCGAACCGCAGACGGCTGATGTCGAGTCCGCCCGGAACTCCCTCGGCATGTGTCGAATTCAACATCGACAGCATTGTCGCGACCGAGCCGAAATAGGTGACGCCGAACCGCGCGATGATCTCCCAGTGCCGCGAAGCGCTGAACTTCTCCGCCAGCACTACGCTGCCGCCCGCCCACAGCGCCGCCATGCACGTCGTCATCAGCGCGTTCACGTGAAACAGCGGCATGATGATCAGCGCCCTGTCTCCCTCGGTGAGGCGCAGCCATTCAGCTATCTGCCGCGCGTTGGCGAGCAGATTCGCATGTGAGAGCAGGACGCCCTTGGGCTTCCCGGTCGTCCCCGACGTGTAGATGATCACCGCCTCGTCATCACCCTCCAACGCAGTCGCCGGCAGCGCGCTTTCAGCGATGAACGACGAGCCTTCCGCAGGCAGGCTGTAAGGAATCAAGGCAGCCCCGCCGGCTTCATCAATACCGTGCTCGCCGACTACGACGATGTGGCGAAGCGCCGTCAGTCGAGGCAGCGCTTCTACGAGCTTGGGTAAGAGCCCGCGCTCGGTGACGGCCGCAACGGCGCCGGAGTTCCCAATGATGAACTGTATCTCCTGAGGCTTGAGCAACGCGTTCACCGGGCCAGCCCACGCGCCCAGCTTGAAGCATGCGAAGTAGAAGATCAGATACTCGACGCGGTTCGTCAGCAGCAAGCTCACGCGATCGCCCTTGCCGACGCCGAGCGATACGAGAAGGCTCGCGGCGCCGTTCACCGTGCCGTCGAACGCGCGATACGTGAAAGCGCGGCCGGATACTTCGGCGAACAAAAAATCTTTATCGGGCGAACCGGCCGCCCTCAATTCGAGCAACTGCCTGACCGTGTCTGCTGGCGGACCGGACATGGCGTCATCTTAGCCGAACCAAAAGTCACTGAAAAGTATCGGCGGTCAAGACGATTGCCAAGCTGACGGGATTGTGGAAGGTGCGAACGGGGCCGGATCAGTTGTCCGGAGTCGGGCCGCCGCGCTCCACAGTCTCGCAGGCATCGCCGCTTGCGGCTGCATCGGCATCGGGCGGCTCCGACGGTTCAGAGGATTCGTATACGAACTCAGCCCCGACGGTAGTGTTCAATTGGCCGTCCGGTGTAGCGTGTCGAACAACGGCCTTCACGACGTACATCTTGTCCATCTGGCCGCTCGGCCGAAGCCCGGGCGGCATAGGCAGCTCAAGGTGCAGAAGCGTTCCGGGCTCGACCGCGCGCGAGATTCCGAAGCGCACTCCGCTCTGGCTGACGTTGTGAGTTTCGGTGACCTCTTGCCAGTCGCATCTCGCCGACGTGACGCGCAGAGGGAGGTGAAGCGCGTATCGTATCGCCCGGCGTCGGTCTCTCACGCGAGGGATGTTGGTTTGTGCGTTGCCATACGCGCTCCCGATGGCCGGTTTCGCAGCCGGAGCTTCGGCGGCGGTGAGCCTTCGGCTGATCTCCGATCCGTTCCCGGGCTGGTAAGGCTCGGGAAGGTTGGGCAGCGGCAACGGAATAGACTTCTTGCGATTGAGCGTCGCGTCGTATTCGATCCTGCGAGCAGGCCTGGACAGTGTGGAGAATGCCTCGACCACCCGAAGGAATGCCTGGCTCATCTTCCAGTGCATCGTGCCGTGGCTTTCGGCGATCTCGCGGCGCTTGAGCGGATGGAGGCTCTCAACCGCAGCGCAGTACGCCTTGCGAATCTCCTCGATCTGGGCATCGCGGTTCAAGCCAAGCACGCCGTAATGGTCCGCGCCCTGATCGATGCAGGCGAGGATGCGATAGACCTCGGCGATGACCCCGGCGGCCTGCGCACCCTCGACCTTCTCAACTTTAGTCCGTTCCATCACGCGCTTTCAGCTTCCGTTCCGGTCAGGGCTGTATGGGGGCGTGCACTATCCGAGTCACCCGACCGCAGTGCCTTTGATATTGAATCGAAGAGCGTCCGCGAGTTCTCCAGGCATTGGGGGCTTGAGTTCCCTCCGGACCTAGAAGATTCGCCTTGATTCGGCGGCGCCTCGACGGGCGCGGGGGTTCCGAAGATCTCAATCAGCCTGGACTAACGCCACAAATAAACACATGCTCAACGGGGGCAGCCAATCCTACGGCAATTAAGATGCCAGTCGCGACGTGCGCGCCGTGACGGTTCGTTTCCTCAACTTACCCGACGACACCGCGGTCCATAGCGAAAGGTATTCGGTCAGTTTAAGTGCGGTCGGGGTGAGCACAGGTCAATTTGAAGGACTCCTGCCTGCCCGGCTGAGCTTCAAATCGGTCGCCGCAATGTCGCAGCGTACAAACACTCGCAGCCGCGCGCTTGACTTACTCCTCCGCCCGCGTCAACAATACATCGTTCCAAGGCAGGACCCGAGTTTCCCAGCCCCACCGCCCTGTCGCAACGATCAGGGCCGCAGTCTCTTCCCACAGGAGTTCTTCTATGACTTCAAGGACGAAATCGCGCGCCAGCATCTTGGCCCTGGCAGTGGCCCTGGTCATCTGGGCCGTCGCACCGGTCGCGACTCTGAAGGCCGAGACTCAATCACTCGAGACCCTGCTCGCCTATCTCAAGAGCCCCAACGTCAGCACTCGCAAAGACGCCGCCCGAAAGCTCGGCGAGCGGCGCGTCCGCAATCAACTCGCCGTCGAAGCGCTCGCCGTCGCCTCTCGCAAAGACGAAGACGCCGGCGTGCGAGCCGCAGCCGTAGAGTCGCTCGGAATGATCAAAGACTTTTCAGCGCTGCCCGAGATGGTCGGCGCGCTTAAAGACAACCATAGCGACGTCCGGCGCGTGGGGGTCCGGTCGCTGGTTGCGCTCTACACCGAGCACGAGATCGACTTCGTCACTAACGTTCGATCCGGATGGAACGTGCTCAATCCGTTCCTGGACACGAACGACCGCGAGATCATTGAGCCTTATCAGATCGTCGACCCCTCGATCATCCGTGCGCTCGGGGAGGCGGCTCGGGGTGATCGCGAAAGGGAAGTCCGCATAGCCGCCGTACGGGCGTTGGGGGTCTTGCGCGGCTACCGGGCGATACCGCAACTGGCCGACGCGCTCAACTCGGATCAGGACATGCGGATTGAAGTGTTGCGCGCGATGATCAAGATCGGGGACCCGTCGGCCGGCCGCCACTTGATCCCCTACTTCACCGACTCGAATCACAAAGTCCGCACGCAAGCGATGCTGGCCGCCGGCTTGCTGAAGTACCAGTTGGCGGTTGAGCCGCTGCTTACGGCCTACAATCTCGGGCCGGAGAAACGAGGCGCGGTCAAGAAGGTCGTGGGCGGAGTCAAGGGGTTGTTCAGCTATCTTCCGGCCCGCGACGAAGCGGCGCTGTGGGCGCTGTCGCTGATCGGCGACGAGAAGGCCGAACGCGTATTCGTCGAGAACATGACCAGCAAGGACGGAGACCGGCGCCAATACTCATTCGAAGGCCTCGCTCGCATCGGCGACACGAGGTACCTCGATCAAATCACGCGGCACTCGGCGGCGGAAGGCAATTCCGACGTGAGGCTGGCGCAGTATTGGGCGCTCTACAAGATGGGCAGCCGCCCCAATATTCAGTACGTCGTCCGCAAGCTCGACACGGACCAGCGGCAACAGGCGCGCGGCTACTTGATGGAAGCCGACAGCCCCGCCGATCTGTATCCTTACGTTCGGTCGAGCAGCACGACGATTCGGCGGCAGGTGATCGAGATACTCGGCCGCATCGGTGACGAATCGACTATCAAGGAACTCGAGCCGATAGCCCGCACGTCGGGCGCGGCTACGGCGGACACGGCTACGGTGGCGATCAAGCGAATCGAGTGGAGACAGGCGGGCAGGCCGCGCGCGGCAGACGACGTGCTTCGTCGCGAGTATCGCCCGCGTTGACGTGCGACGGTGGGAAGAGCTGCCAGAAAAGCTAATGGCCGGCCGGTCGCGACCCCGGTCGGCCATGACTGACGAAGAAACCAACCATCAGAGTTGGTCACGCAGGATTGTAAGCCCTTCGCTTTCGGACCTCAATAGTTTCTTCGAGGAACAACTGAAAATAGTGCGGGAAGCGACGGTGGAGTTTCCAAGTGAGCGCTTCAAAAGTTTGTCAACCTGCGAGATTCCCAATCTTACAATCGATTCTTGGGCACTACCCTAGGCCAGTTGGTGGCGAGAGAGAAAGCGTGGGGCCGCCGATCCTGCTGCTAGAATGTTTCCTGGACCGGACGTCGGGGGTGCGAAATCGAACGGAACGGCTTACGATCGCTCGATTCATCACGCCACGTTGAGGAGGTGACCCATCTTCTCCTTCTTGGTGCGCAAGTAGCGCATTGCGTCCTCTCCCGGTTGGAGTTCCAGCGGGACGCGCTCGACGACTTCAAGCCCACACTGTTTGAGCGCGCGAATCTTGGCCGGATTATTCGACAGGACCCGCACCTTCGATAGGCCCAGGTCGCGGAATATCTCGGCGCATTGCTCGTAACGCCGGCTGTCAATATCAAGTCCCAACAGCTCGTTGGCTTCAACCGTGTCCGCGCCTTCATCCTGCAATGCGTAGGCGCGGATCTTGTTGATGATGCCTATACCGCGTCCCTCTTGTTGTTGGTAGATGATCACGCCGTGTCCTTCGGCTGCAATTAGCCTCATGGCTTCGTGGAGCTGCTTGCCGCAGTCGCACCTGGTCGAGCAAAACACATCTCCGGTCATACACTGCGAGTGAATGCGGACCAGACTCGGCCGATAGGAGCGCGGAACTCCTCTAACCAGGACGATGAACTCTTCAAGTGAAGTGAGTGAGCGGTAACCGATGATTTGAAAATCACCGAAGTCAGTTGGCAACCTTGCTTCGGCAACCCTGCGAATCGTGCTGAGGTTGCCCATTCGCAGGCAATCGTTCGGTTCCGACAGATATTGCATCGCATTCTCCATTTCGGCACCCATCCTCCGGTTGTCCGTCTTTCGCGGTCCAACAAATCAACGAAGCAGGCGCACTCCAAAGGCCGGCTATAGCGACTTCAGGTACTCGACCAGTTCAGTCTTTTCCTGCTCCGTGAGCGACAACCTGAAGAACTCGTTGTAGTGGTTAACAACATCTCGCAGACCGGCGAAACGGCCGTCGTGATAGAACCCGCCCTTCTGATGGGTCCCAAGCCCTTTGAGCGGCGATGTGCGGTATGCCTCATCCGGCGAGCGTTTCGCCTGGAAGTCATCAATGCCGATCTCGGAGGCTCTGTGCATGTTCCAGCCAGGCTCGGTATACAGAGGCGGAACGTGACACGTCGAGCATTGCGCTTTGCCGTTAAAGACTGCCTGCCCGCGCAGCGCGGCTTCCTTATCGAAACTACCTTCGGGCGGCGTTGGCGCGGGGATGCCCAGTTGGTAGAAATGAAGCGGCGCGAGCTTTGATGTGATTAGGTCTGGTGTAGCTCTCACGTTTCCGAACCCGTTCTTCGCAGCGATCGGAAACTTCTGGGCGTCGTTCAACCTGGGATCGTAGAACGTGCCTTTCCCACGCATCTCAAGGTTGGCAACAAAAGCATTCCAGTGTGAGACGCCGCCCCACCCCGTCCACGTATGAAGGTTCACGCCAGCAAGTCCGAACGCAGGCGGGATTAAGGTTGCGGCCGACTTTCCGTCGGGCCGGAAGGCTTTGCCATCGAGGAACAATTCCGCATCGAACTTGCCCGGACCCCAGATTTGTAGTACCGCGCGCACCGTGGCTTCATCCACCTCCAAGAGATCGGCGACAGGCTTCAGGTTGGGCGCGAGCCCCACTATCGCGCCGACGTTCAGGTCTCGGTTGGCCCAGCCGTCTAGTCGCTTTCCGATGCCCGGCGCGAGCGAGTGGTCCACGGTCGAATGACAGACCGCACAGGAGAGTCCTATCGAGCGGAGATTGCCATCCTGGCCGAAGAAGCCCTTGACGCCGACAACCGCGTCAAGTCTGAGTAAGGCGAGCGTGGCTGCGGGATCGTCGAGATTGACACGCCCTTTCTTCAGGTCCTTCACTAGTGAGTTGGGCAGCGCGTCAGAATCAACTTTCAGTCCCACGGCCAGGGCTGTCTTGGGACTTACGCCCGGGCCCACTCCTCCGAATTGGGCGCCTGCTATCGCCTTGTGAACCTGAAGCGAGTCGCCCCAGAACGCCTCGTCGCCGAAGGTGTCGTTGCGAAAGGTGTTGCGGCCCTCTTCCATCATCTGCGCCATGTTGGCACTGATCTGACCATCGAATCCTCTTGCGTTCTTGCCATGCGATTGAGCCTCAAGCCCTGAATCATTCTGAGCGCGTCCCCCGACGACGAGGATCAAGGCCGTCGCTATCAGCGCGAGGAGAGTTACTGCTAATGAGAGAGTTTTCTTGAAACGCATGATTCCCTTCTTTCCGGCTGACGCCATTCGTTGTGTGCTGAGGCTAGCGCGCCAGCACGCTGTAGGACGTATGCCCGCTCAGCGGCACCGGCAGCGGGTTAGTGGCCGGTTGCCTCGCCTCTGTTAGTCGCGCGAGCGTGTAAGCGGCTAGGGCCATCAGGAGGTCCCGCACCGCGACATCTAAGAACGCTCCGGCGAGTATGAGATTGACCGCTATCAAGACAAGCCACAGCGAGGCGACGTAACTGCCGATGCGAGTCCAGCGCGTGAGAATCGCCAGGCCTACAATCATCTCTATCACGCCGACCACGTGCATGAACGTAGCTCCACTAATGGGCAACAGGCGCTCTGCCATCGGATTCAGGTATTTCTCCCAGTTGGTGAGAATGTTGAAAAATTTGTCCAGGCCCGCCAGGAGGGGACCCGCGCCCAGTCCGATCCTGAGCGCCCACCAAACAGGATTCAGTTTGTCTTTCGGTATTGACATGGCTTTTTCCTCCTGCCCTAATAGAGTCGCTAAGAGTGGATAGGTTACAAGGCTGGCGCGGAACAAAAGTTTGTAACCTTTTTCGAGAAAGAGACTCTGTATTTAGGGGCTAGATTCACATGAGTGCTGAGACAATGGCGAGTACAGCCGCGATTGCGAATGCGTTAAGCGCGATGTCTGATGAAGAAGTCGTCGAGCGGGTGAGAGCCGGGGAGACGGCGTTATTTGAAGTGATAATGAGGCGGTATAACCAGCGGCTATACAGAGTAGTCCGCTCTATCTTGGGCAACGATGGCGAAGCCGAAGACGTGACACAGGATGCTTATGTTCGCTCGTACATGCACCTGGATCAGTTTGAGGGTCGCGCCAGGTTTTCAACGTGGCTCACCAAGATTGCCGTGCACGAGGCGCTGGCGAGGCTCCGCCTGCGCCAGAGGCTTGTGGAGATTGACGGCACGGCAGGAGCGATAGAGGAAGGCATGAACCTGGAATCCAAGACGCCATCTCCTGAACAAGAAGTGCTGATCCAGACAATCAGAATAGTCCTGGAGTCGGCTGTAGAAAAACTGCCTGAGACTTACCGGTCAGTCTTCATGATGCGGGAGATCGAAGGGATGAGCACCGCAGAAACAGCGGAGTGTCTCGACCTGAGCCAAGAGTCGGTGAAGGTCCGCTTGCACAGGGGGCGGTCGTTGTTGCGTCAACATATATACGCGCAGACCGGGGCGGCAACGGCTGGGGCATTTCAATTCCTGGGCGCTCGATGTGACCGAATGGTGGCAACAGTCTTGGCGAGGATTCATTCGCTAAGGGTTGAGACAGGACGTTAACGCTCCGCCCTCTCATCTCCATTTCTTTGCCGGCGACGCGGACTGCATGTTGTACGTAGAAGCACGTGTCAGGCTCAGCGCCCTTGGCGAAGCTCTCTTCTTTAAAGGTGGTGGAACCGGAACTCTCCAGGTCGCAGTCCATCTCATCGGCAGCCACGTCGGCGAGGCGAAGAATGGCTCGCTCAACTACTGCGAGTCGCGTTTGTTCAATGAGAGTCAGCGCAAAAGCAATCAAGGGCGGCCTTGCGGCCACCCTTGATTATCGCATGCGCGATGAGCCGTGCAGGGCTCGAACCTGCGACCCGCTGATTAAGAGTCCCACGGAGTACCGTGTACCGAGTGCTATCGCGTATCACAGTGTTCGACACTTCACGCACTTAACGCGCGGCCCCTTCCGCCGCGTATCACCGAATGCTTTGCTGGTTGCTGTCATGGTTGCTGTCAAACCGGCGACCGCTCCCGTCTGCTTGGTTCGTTGCGACCGTGGATAAACCAACGCGGCTTGGCGTAGACCGCTGAGATCAGCGGCGTTCATTTGAAAGTGGGGATCGAGTCGGAACTCCGATTGCGCTCGACCTGACACATCTGCTGCACGCAGTATAGCCCCATCCGTGTAGAAAACAGATTCCGTATCGCTTTCTCCTTCTTACCGCGCCTTGGACCGGCACAGAATATCGGTTTCTTCTCCGCCCGGTATCGGCACTCGTTTTACCTCGACCTCCCCGCGCGCCTGCTCCAATCCAGATCGAGCAACTCTTGCTCGAACTTCTTAATGTGTGCGCGCGGTGTGCCGACCAGGTACTGGCTTTGGAGCTTAGAAGAACTCATCGCCGCATGCTAGAATCGGCGCGCAATGGGAGAGATAGCCAGCGCGCCCTTACACTCGACGGCCCTGTTAATACTCACCATAGCTTTCTTCATCACTTCCGCGCTGACGGTTTTCGACAGAAGACTAAGCCAAGCAATTAAGCAGGGAGATTTACCGCCCGATGAGCCGCCGCCGCCATTCTGGTTAGGCTTTGTCTACTATGTGCATTGGGGAATCGGCATTGCGCTATTGATAATCAACTGGCGATACGCGTTCCTGGTCTTTGCTGTCAAGCTCATCCTTGCATTCTTACCCGTGTTGGAGATGGTTGGCAACGTGATGATGGCACCGTTCAAACCGCGACGATAAACCGCTCAGAGATTGGTCTATGACAATTAAATCAACTGCTGTGGAAGATATGGCCATGATTGCGTCAATCGCAGGCGCACTCACTGGCGTTTCCGTCGTACTCTTTCTTTGGGGTGATCATGGCATTATCTGGGGGCTTGCTCCGCTCGCGGCATTCTTTTGGATGCTCGTCTGGGGCGGAGTGAAGCACGCGCGTCGTAAAGAGCGCGTTTTGAGACTAGGCAATCTGAGTGACGCGGAGATAGCCGCCCTCAACCGACTTTCAAAGGCTTTGGTCCTTGGAGGATATTTATATATTGCCGGAAGTCAGGAGTTTTCGGATTGGTCGAGCCGGCTTGCTTCTAAACTAGACGAAGCAGAACTTGTCGGGCTCAGGCCATACTTGAGAGCTGTCTACGATCGCGTTAGGGTGACTTGCTTGCAGCAGACTCGGAATGAACCGGCTCAAGGCTGAAAACTGGTTGGCCCATGCATTGTTCGGCTCAGTTCTTACGTCTTCTTTTTATGGGGAGCCATAGCCAACCGCTGTGGTTCCGTTGTCCCCGCCTCTTACTTCGATTCAGGAGATGACCACCATGCGCCTGAGACAGAACGTGCTCGTATTGGCTCTGTGCCTCGCTCTTGTAGGTGACACCTACGCACAGGGAAACTCGTTCAAAGAGATTCGCTATCAAGGCGGCACGCTTCAAACCAAAGTTGACCCGGACGATTGGGGAAACTGTCTAACCGTCACTTCCGATGAAATCAAACTAGAACTCAAGGACGGCCAGACGTACAAGATAGACCCAAGGCGTGTGAGCGGCCTGAGCTACGGCCAGGAAGCGCACAGACGAGTAGGGACGATGATTGCGCTTGGTATCCTTCTCGCTCCACTTGCGCTCTTTGGTCTTTTCCACAAGACCCGCCTTCACTTCGTCGGAATCGAGTTCACCACCGAAGATGGCAAGAAGGCCGCTCTCTTGCTGCAAGCCCACAAGAACAACTATCGCGCGGTTCTCGTGGCGCTGCGGGGCGCGACCGGAGCACCCATCGCGGTTGCCCCCGAAGATAGAAAGTATGTGCCCGCCAATGTGGAAGTCTTGGTTTCCGAGTCACACGAAAAGGACGGCAAGAAGAAGGCGGAAAGCGCGGCCTCTAACGATTCGACAACCAAGACCGGCAGCGTCAAGGTAACCTCTGACCCTAGCGGGGCCGATGTGAACGTAGACGGCGCGTTTATGGGCAACACACCGGCTCAACTCAAACTGAGCGCAGGCAAGCATCGCATTCAGATAACAAGCGAGGGGTTTTCCGAGTGGTCGCGCGAGATCGAAGTCTCGGCAGGCTCGGAACTCAGTCTGACGGCGACGCTCAAGAAAAAACAGTGAGCCGTCTCGCAGGCGCAATCACGCCCACGCCCGCCCGGATTGCTTGGCTGTTGTGTGGAAGAAGTCTATTATCTGGATTGCCGACGCGTTTTCTCTGAGCGCGAACGAACCTATCGGCTCTCCACCAACGGACAGGAGGCGCGACGATGCTTCCGCGATTTCACGAATTTGCTCTTGCTACCCTGGCCCTGAGTCTATCAGTCACCCAACTGGCACCGGCTCAGACTGGCCGCGAAGTTGCCCGGTATGCGCTCTCGTCTGTTGTCGTCATTGTTGCGGAGAAGGCGAAGGGAAAAGCTGTCGCCCTTGGAAGCGGGTTCTTTGTAGGCGATGGCGTGATAGTTACTAATTACCATGTCATAAAGGGTGCCTCAAGGCTTCGCGCCAAGATTGTTGGGCAGAAGTCGCTCTACCCAATCAACCAAGTGTTGATCATCGACGTGAAAAAGGACCTCGCCCTCGTCAGGGTGGCCGGTGTGAGGGCTTCTGCGCTTAGTCTGGGCGATGATTCACGCGTTGCAACAGGCGACGAAATCTATGTCGTTGGCAATCCCGAAGGACTAGAAGGCACTTTCTCCAAGGGGGTGATAAGCGGCATTCGATCCATCAACGGAAGACGCTACCTTCAGATAACGGCCCCAATCTCTCCAGGCAGTAGCGGTGGCCCCGTACTAAATGCCGGTGGCGAGGTCATAGGTGTTGCAGTTGGTAGTCTAAGGACAGGTCAAAACCTCAATTTCGCGATACCCGCGTCCGACGTGACCTCGCTCTTAGCTGGCGCTCTTAGCGATGTTCGAGGCGGGGGCCAGAGCAATGAACCGTTCGCCGACATAGCCGACTTGCTAGACAAGCCTGCCACTCCTCGGAAGCTTCCTTCCAATACTATGTACGGGACCAAGGAAATAAGTCAGCGCCAACGCGAGGTGCGCACAAATCCCATATCTGCTGAGGCGCACTTCAAATTAGCGGAGGCGTATCGCCGTTGGCATCGCAAGGTCGAAGCGATCAAGTCCTACAGCCACGTGATACAGCTTGACCCCGCCTACGCCGACGCGCACTACGGCCTGGCTGAGTCATATATGATGGCCCTATTTTCAGCTTTTTTTGATCGCGCGGAGATTGTAAAGCAATCGGCGATGGCGGCCGAGGCATACAAGCGAGCCATCCGGCTCAAGCCGGACTATTTCGAGGCACACTTGGGTCTAGCGCAAGCGTACAGTTCTCTTAGTCGATTTGATGAAGCCATAGAAGCCTGTAAGGTTGCCTTAAGCATCAACCCGGCATCGACTAGCGCGCTGAGGGAACTTGGCTCAGACTACTCCATTCTGGAAAGGTACCCTGAAGCCATTGAGGCCTACAAACGCGCGTTCGAAATCGATCCTACAGGTTACCGGGGCTTGTATGACATTGGCCGCGTACACCTTAAGCAGAAGCAGTATCAAGATGCGATAAGAATGTACGAAAGAGGACTTCGAATCGTAGACGATGGCAGCGTCACTCTTGACGAGTACTATAACCTTTGGGAAGCATATAAAGAGGCAGATCGTGTCCCGAGCGGAATAGAGTACTTCGCACAATTGGTCACTGAGACCAAGATCAGCCTCTCGAAGTTTAGCTCAGAGCCAAGGCTTCCCGCATTCTCTGGCAACGGAACGCGACCGCCGTATGAAGAGGTAGCCACGAGGCGAAAACTCGCTTGGCTTTACCGCTCGCTGGGAAACTTGTACGTCTTCAGCAGGAACAAGCCCCTGGCCCTGGAACAGTACAAGGCCCTTAGAGCCCTGGGCACGGACGGCTTGGTTGAGTCGCTTGCAAGTGATCTCTTTGACGAAATCTACAAATAGCAGTCTCACCGCAAAGCAAGACCTACTACGAGGCGGTACTAGTCGCTGAGGTTAGCGGTCAACAAACGGTGCAACGATTTCTCCGCGCTATGGCTTCACGATTTTTGTTTCAGATTGGTTGACCATTCCCGCTCCCGTCGAACGCGGGTAACAGAACCCTGCCCGATGACTTGGGCAGTCGCCTTGCTTCCCGCTCCCGCTCGCGGGGCCGATCGGACAATGGGGCTCGTGTCATGCGGTTGCTAAAGATCTTTGACTCGATCCAATCCGTTGGCGAGAACTCACTGGGGCCACGAGTCCAACGAAACGCCGGACGCGCTTTCGGTCCTTCCCGTTGCAGATAGCCATCTTTCTCCAATTCTCGGACGACTCGCGTTATGAAGACGGGCTTGGCAGTCGGACACGCATGCTGCATGTCCGCCAGCGAGAATTCCGCCTGCTCTACCACTAGCCTTATCACTTGCTCGTAACGCTTGAATCGCTCAGCGTCGTTGTTTTTTGCGCTCACGGGCGGTCACTTCCGTTCGCTGCCAAGTGTACGGAGAAACGCAAGTATAGACAAGCACGATAGCTTTTCAGACTGATCGCGAGCTAACCAAAGAGGTCTTGCCCTGATGATGAGGTTCACTGGAAGGTCAGTGCGATTTCTTCGCGGAACAAGCTTCGTTCAGATTTTCCGCTGCTCATCGAGGAATACAAGAAGCAGAGGCGAGCGTCGGCGACAGTACGAACGGCAAAGAAGTCCGGCTTCCGCAAACAGAGAGATTGCGACTCTGTCGAGGATTCTCAGCCTCGCGATGGACAATGGGATCGTGGAATCCAACGGTATCGTTTAAGCCAGGGTCGACGCCTCTAGAGGGCAACCACGCAGTTGCGCGGCTTCGTGCGGATGTGCGAGTCCTGAAGTTACCAGGTACGGGCCGACACTCTGCTACCTTCTCACCACCGGCGGGCGTTGCTGCGGACTCGGCGTCCCATAGCCCGGTTGTGCCAGCGGTTTCCCTCCACCTCCCGCCATCCGCTCAAACTGAGACTTGTCCATCGCCTTCATCGCCGCGTCCTCGGGCTTGATCTTGCCGGCCTGGACCAGCGCCATCAGCGCTTGATCCATCGTCTGCATTCCCTCGCCTGTTCCCGATTGCATATAAGACGGGATCATCGACGTCTTGCCTTCTCGGATGATGTTGCTCAGCGCCTTGCCGCCCAGCAACACCTCGACGGCCGCGCACCGCTTCCCATCGGGCGTCTTGACCAGTTGCTGCGCCACGACGCCTCGGAGACAATCCGCAAGCATCGCGCGAACCTGGTTCTGCTCGTCCGCAGGGTAAGCGTCAATCAACCGGTCCACAGTCTTGATCGCACTGTTCGTGTGCAACGTGCCAAAGACAAGCAGCCCGCACGCCGCCGCAGTCAGCGCAAGCGAGATCGTCTCCAAATCGCGCATCTCGCCGACCAGGATGATGTCCGGGTCCTGCCTGCCCGCTACCCGCAACGCGCTCGCGAAGTCCATCGTGTGCGCGCCAACCTCTCGCTGAGTGATCAGGCATCGCTTCGGCTCGTGGATGAACTCGAGCGGGTCTTCGACAGTCAGTATGTGCGCATCGCGAGTCTCGTTGATGTGATTCACCATCGCCGCCAGCGTCGTCGATTTGCCCGACCCCGTAGGCCCGGTCACCAGGATCAGCCCTCCGGTCGCTTCGCTCAGCTTGCGCACGATGTCTGGCATGCCGAGGTCCTTCAAGGTCAGAATCTTTGACGGGATCAAACGGAAGACGCCGCCCAGACCGCGCTGTTGGTGCAGTATGTTCGCTCGGAATCGCGCGAGGCCTTCGATCTCGTACGCGAAGTCGAGATCGAGCTCTTTCTCGATCCTCTCGCGCTGGCCGGGCGCGAGCATCTCGTAGAGAAGCTCCTTCGCCGCCGCCGGAGTGAGCCGGTCGTACTCGGTTTCAATCAACTCGCCGCTTATGCGGAACATCGGCGGCCTTCCGACTACGATGTGAAGGTCGGATGCGTTGCGCTCGGGCATCTCTCGGAACAGGTTGTCGATCGCTGGCATAACTCACTCCATTTTGGATTTTAGATTTTGGATTTTGGATTTCGGATTCCGGGTCCCGAACTCGTCGGCTTTGCGGAATCGCGATCCAGAGTCTCAAAGCTCAAATAGTTCAAATCTCAAATCGCAAATCTAAAATCCAAAATCCAAAATCCCTTTCTATCTGGCTCTCGGCGCCGGATTCACAGCCGGGCCCGGTTTGAGCCGCGGCTCCATCGCCTTCGGATCGTGCGCGTACATCATTGCCGTCTCCGGCGCTATGCGGGCCGCTTGCAGGAGATCGAACAGCGCATCGTCCATCCGCTGCATGCCGAGGTTGCGGCTCGTTTGCAAAACGGAGCCGAGCTGAAACGTCTTGCGCTCGCGAATCATGTTGGCGACCGCCAGATTGCACAGCAGCACCTCGCACGCGAGCACCCGCCCCTTGCCGTCGGCCGCGGGGACTAGTTGTTGCGAGACGATGCCCTTCAGCGACTCGGACAGCATCGTGCGAATCTGAGATTGCTGGCCGGCCGGAAACGAATCGAGTATGCGATCCACGGTCTGCGCGGCGTTAGTGGTCATCAGTGTTCCGAACACGAGGTGTCCCGTCTCGGCGGCGGTGATCGCGAGCGCTATCGTCTCCAAGTCGCGCATCTCGCCGACCACAATCACGTCCGGGTCCTCGCGCAACGCCGCTCTCAGCGCATTCGCGAATGACCGAGTGTGCTTGCCGACCTCGCGCTGGTTGACGACCGCGCACTTGATGGGATGAACGAACTCGATCGGGTCTTCGACGGTGATGATGTGGAGCGGCTTCTCGCTGTTGATGAGGTCCACGAGCGTCGCGATGGTCGTCGATTTGCCCTGCCCCGCCGGACCGGTCACCAGCACGAGTCCCTGATGGTGCTTGGTCAGCGGCGGCACGGCGGGCGGGAGTCCCAGCGCCTCGACTGAGGGAATCACGTCCGGTATCACGCGGAAGCTGCCGTCGATTCCTCGGTGCTGCCGGCATACGTTGGCCCGGAACCGGCCGACGCCCGCGATCTCGTAACTGAAGTCCAGATCGTTCGTTTCAAGGAACCGCTTTCGCTGCTCATCGGTGAGGACTTCCAGCAACAGCACGCCGAGCTCATCCGGCGTATAAGTCCGCTCTTCGACGTGCTCGAGTTTTCCATTCCTTCGAATCTGAATCGGCGCTCCTGAAGGCACGTGAATGTCTGAAGCCTTCGCCCACACGGCCTTCGACAATATCTTGTGCAAGCGCGGCTCCGAGCCATCGCGCGCCATGCTCTCGGCGAGGCCGGTGAGGACCATCGGGTCGCGCGGGGCCTCAGGTCCTGTAGCCGCGTTGCCGTTCTCCTTCGCGGCGCCCCGCCGGCTTATCACCGGCTCCATCGAGCGAAGGTTCATACGAAACACATTCGCGCCGCCGGCGTCCCGCACGTCCATGTTGTCGCCCTTCAGCACGAGCGTCGGGTCGTCGCGATCATCGAATAGAACATAGAGAGTATTGGCGTCAAAGCGCACCAATCGGATCATGTGGCCGGAGGCGATGCGGTCGCGTATCAGCAGCTCGCCGTGTTTCTCGAAGCTCTTGTACTGGCCCGAAGCCGCGCCGTTGTTTCGCTCGATCTCAAACTCGTCTCCGAAGCCCGCGCGGGCCGTCGCGCCGGCATCAACCGTCTCTCGCTCGAGGGCGGACCCTGAGCCTGCTGCGGTGGCCGCCTGACTCTCCCCGTCCCACGGCGTAGCCGCCCCCTCGGTGCGATCGTAGGTCACCGAGTGAGTCGTCAGGTCGAGCTTGAGCAGCGGGACTTCATCGCCGCTGACAACGCTCAGCTCGTCACCGCTGAACCCGGCCGCGGTGCGCGGCGGCTCTCCAATTCCAAGCGCGTCTTTCTGATTATTGACCTTGAGTAAGGACAGCTTGAGGCCGCTCGCGAGCACGCATTGAAAGAGGCTCTGGCCCACCGCATAAGATGAAGCGCCGGCCTGCCGCTTTTCTTCTTCGAATTCGATCTCAAGTTCGGGATCGCGAGTTGCTGCAACCGCGTAAGCCTCTTTGTCCTTCACTTCCCAAATCTTGACCGCCCCATCGCCGCCGCACGACGCCATCCGCCTTCCGTCGTGCGAGAAGACCGATTCCGCGATGTAGTCGTAGCCGCCGATTATCTCGCGCACCAATTCGCCGCTTTCCGCCAGCCAGATGCGAACCGTCTTGTCGGCGCCCGCGGTTCCAAGGTGAATCCCATCGGGCGAGAAGTTGACCGCGTTGACTGCGCCTTCGTGTGCTTGAAACGAGTAGAGCAGGCGCCCTGATTCGCTCTCCCAGAAGCTCACGGTGCCGTCTTTGGCCGAGGTCGCCACGAACCGGTCGTCGGGTGAGAAGCTCGCGTAGAGCACTTCCTCCTTGTGACCTTCGAGCACCACCGGTTTGTCTTTGCTTCCCAATCTCCACACTCGAGCGAGATGATCGCCGCCGGCCGACAGCAAGCGGTCGCCGAGCGACGTGAACGCAAGGTGCCACACCCATCCCGCGTGCGCGTTGACCCCGCCTTCCATCTTCTTCTCGCGCAGATTGAAGACGCGGATCGTGCCCTCGTCGCCGCCCGAGATGAGGCGAGAACCGTCGGGCGAAAAAGTGACGCTGGTCGCGTTCTGTTGATGGGCCTGGATTGTGCCGAGCAGTTGGCCGGTCTTGACGCTCCACATCTTGATCGAGCCGTCGCGAGCGACCGAGGCGACCGCTTGACCCGACGGCACGAAGGCGACGTCGTTGACCCATTCGCCGTGCTCCATGGTGTGAAGCAATTGCTGCGATGCGACTTCCCATATGCGCACCGTGCGATCGCCGCCGCCGGACGCGAGAAAACTGTCGTCGCGCGAGAAGGCAACCGCGTTCACGTCGCGGCTATGACTGCTCAGAGTTTTTAGTAGATCGAGATGAATCGGCATATCCAAGTCTCGGGAGAAAGTCGGAGGGCGCTGCGAGACGACTTCCGTTGAAGGGGGTCACATCGAGAGGTAGGGGCAGCACCTTCGCAGTCCAGTCTTGTCCAACTCTTTACCGCGAGACGGGCGTTGTGAGGTCAATCGCCGGTCACGGTCGTTGAGATGGGTCAACCATACACTTAGGAGCCTGGAGGGGTCAATAATAAAGACGGACGCGCGAAGCCGCTTTCATCGGTCCTTCGATCCCCTGCGCAACCTTGAAGTGCGTACAACCGCGATGTACTCTCACTGACCGTTCGGCTGGGAGGCTGTCGGAGTAACAAGACGCTTCTTCGTAGTAACGAATTCATTCGTTTCTGATTGACGAGGGGCAATGCGTCTGGACAACGTGGAACGGGTGAAACGAATGAACTCGTTACTACGAGCCCTTGCCGGACGGCGTGAGCATTCATCTTCTATTCAGAGGGGAAGGTCGTTATGAGTGAACTCGTATCACTGAGCAAAGACGCGGATGTCGCCGTCATCACCGTCAACAACCCGCCGGTCAACGCGCTCAGCCCCGGCGTGCCTGAAGGCATCGCGGCGGCAGTGGAAGCCATCTCGAAGGACAGCGACATCAAAGCCGCCGTGTTGATCGGCGGCGGCCGCACCTTCATTGCCGGCGCCGACATCAAGGAATTCGGCAAGGTCACCTCGGGCGAGAAGAAAGGCGGCAGCGCACTGCCGCTACTGCTGGCGATTGAAGACTGCCCGAAGCCGATGGTCGCGGCGATTCACGGCACGGCCTTCGGCGGCGGGCTCGAATTCGCGATGGCCTTTCATTACCGCGTTGCCGCGCCTTCGGCGCAAGTCGGCCAGCCCGAAGTCAAACTCGGCATCATCCCCGGCGCGGCCGGCACGCAGCGCCTTCCGCGACTGGCCGGCGTAGCGAAAGCGGTTGAGATGTGCGCCTTCGGTGAGCCGGTCAAAGCGAGTCAAGCGCTCGAGTGCGGAATCGTAGATCGCATCATCGAAGGCGACCTGCTCGCCGGCGCCGTCGCGTTCGCTCGCGAGATGGTTGCGACAGGCGACGCGCCGCCGAAGACCCGCGAGCGAAATGAAAAGCTCGGGGCCCCGCAAACCAACGAGCCGATCTTCGCCGCCGCGCGCGAGCAAGCGCGCAAGACCCGGCGCGGACAGATGGCCCCGCTCGCCGCAATCGATGCGGTCGAAGCAGCAACCCGGCTCCCATTCGACGAAGGTTGTCGGAAAGAAGCCGAGCTGTTTCGCGAATGTCTCTTCTCCGACCAATCCAAGGCGCTGATTCACATTTTCTTCGGCGAGCGCGAGGTCGCAAAGATCCCCGACGTGCCGAAGGAGACTCCGGTGATCGAGATCAAACATGCGGCGGTCGTCGGCGCCGGGACGATGGGCGGCGGCATCGCGATGAACTACGCGAACGCCGGGATTCCGGTGCTGCTGAAGGAGGCCTCGCAGGAATTACTCGACAAGGGGCTTGCCACCATCAAGCGGAACTACGCCAACTCGGTCAAGAAAGGCCGCTTCCCTCAGGAAGAGATGGACCGGCGGATGTCGTTGATCCGGCCGAAGCTCACGTACGACGGCTTCGATGAAGCGGACATCGTGGTCGAGGCGGTCTTCGAGGGCATGGAACTCAAGAAGCAGGTCTTCGGTGAACTGGACCGGGTGTGCAAGCCGGGTGCGATCCTGGCATCGAACACCTCGACGCTCAACATAGATGAGATAGCTTCGGCGACCTCGCGGCCGGAGATGGTCATCGGGCATCACTTCTTCAGCCCGGCGAACGTTATGCGGCTGCTCGAAATCGTGCGCGGCAAGGCGACGAGCAAGGAGGTGATCGCGACTTCGATGGCGCTCGCCAGGAAGTTGAACAAAGTCGGGGTGCTGGTCGGCAATTGCCGCGGCTTCGTCGGCAATCGGATGCTTGCGCCCTACGGCCGCGAAGCTCAGTTCCTGGTCGAAGAGGGCGCGAGACCCGAGGACGTGGACGGCGCGCTCTACCGGTTCGGGCTGGCAATGGGGCCGCTCGCGATGGGAGACCTCGCGGGTCTCGACGTCGGCTGGCGAATTCGGAAAGAGTACAAACACCTCGAAGACCCGAGCGTCCGTCATCCGCTGATTGCTGATCGCTTGTGCGAGATGGGTCGCTTTGGTCAGAAGACCGGCGCGGGCTGGTATCGCTACGACGAGAACCGGCGGGCGATTCCAGATCCCGAGGTCGACCGGCTCATCGAGCAGACGGCTGCTGAGGCCGGCATCGAGCCGCGTTCGATCAGCGAGCAGGAGATCATCGAGCGCACGATTTACGCGTTGGTGAACGAAGGCGCGAGGATTCTTGAAGAAGGCTTTGCGCTGCGGGCCGTCGACATCGACATTATCTACGTGAACGGCTACGGCTATCCGGCGTGGCGAGGCGGGCCGATGTGGTATGCCGATACGGTCGGGCTGAAGTCGGTCTATGATCGGGTCGCGGAGTTTCACGCCCGGCACGGCGAATTGTGGGGGCCCGCACCGCTGCTGAAGCGATTGGCTGATGAGGGCAAGACGTTTGCTGATTTCGACCGGGAGAAGGCGGGCGCGGCGCGGGCGTAGCGACCTCTTCGCCGGAGAGGTGCGATCACTCAGATCGATTGTGATACTCGGGGTTCGGCCGCCGAATCAGCGATTGTGTACACGACAGCCGCTCCGCCGCGCTGTGGCATGCCCGGTTCGGAAGTCGGATCAGCCGGTCTCGCAAGCTGCTTCAATAAGAACGCGCCGCTCGTTCCGTCTCTATGCCGTTCCCACGCGAAAGCTGAGCACCGGACACTTGGCAAGCCGAACCACCTTTTCGGCGACCGACCCGAAGACGAAGTGACGCAGACCTGTCAGGCCTTGAGTTGCGATCACGATCAGGTCGGCCCGCTCGTCCTCGGCGACACGGACTATCTCGGCGCCCGCGTCGCCGTGCCCAACGACCATTTTCGGCTCGAGCTTGTTTGGAACGTGCTGGCTGGCCAACTCGCTCAGTTTTTGCTCGGCGTCCGCGGTAAGCAACCGCGCGTACTCGGGCACCTCAAAAGCGAAATTCGGGTCCGGCGGAAGCGGCGGAATGACAGGGACGACGTGCACCAGGCATATTCGTGCGCCAAACTGCCCCGCCAGGTCAACCGCATACTTGAGTCCGGCCAGGGCGTGCTCGCTGAAATCGGTAGGACAAAGGATTTTGTGAATAGTCAACATCGGAGTTGCTCCCCCGTTTTCGATCTCCGCTATGGAGCCTGACGATACTCGCGGCATTGCGAATAGCGTCACGCATTGGATTTGCAGAGCAATCCCGGGGCCGGGGTCGCCCGACTGGTATGCGCTCTCATCGGTTGTGGCGGCGGACTGGTTGCGCGAACGGACCCATTTGGTGGGTGAAAACGCACAGGGAATCGGATGAGTGTCGCGCGGGTCTGGCGCGGGTCTCGCCCATCAATTGGCATATACGTTGCTGAGCCGAACCGGCACCGAGCCCGGCACCGAGCATGGAAGGGCCGCCCGCGAGACGAACGTCGGGTCGCACGTCAAACGGAAGTCCGAATGATGAAACATCTCGAACCTCTGGATTCCGGGTCGCTCTACCGGCGATGCGATCCCGCCGAGTTCACATTTGAAACGACCGCTGAGCTTGCGGACCCGGGTGAGATCGTCGGCCAGGCGAGGGCAGTCGAGGCGGTCAAGTTCGGCATCGGCATTCGGCGACAGGGCTACAACCTCTACGTCCTTGGCCCGTCGGGCGTGGGAAGGCACAGCCTGGTTCGCCGGTTCCTCGAGCAAAAAGCGGCAACCGAGGCGCCTCCGTCCGACTGGTGTTACGTCAACAATTTTGACGAGCCGACCAAGCCACGTTATCTGAGACTGCCGCGGGGTCACGCCGCCACGCTGCGAAGGGATGTCGGCCAACTGATAGAGGACCTCCGCGTCGCAATCCCTGCGGCATTCGACAGCGAGGACTACCGGACGCGGAGGCAGGTGATCGAAGAGCAGATCAAAGAGCGTCACGAGAAGGCATTTGACGAGGTCCGACGCGAGGCCGAGACGAGGGGCATCGCACTCCTTCATACGCCGTCGGGGTTGGTCTTCGCTCCCATGCGCGGTGCGGAGGTTCTGAGCGAGGCGGCCTTCCGTAGCCTCTCGGCCGACGAACAGAAAAGTATCCCGAACCGCTCGAGGTCGAAAACATGGAACGGGCCCTCAGAGTCCTCGCTGAACGAGCACGCCGGTCGCTGGCAGAGAGGGCCGAGCAAACCGGCGTGCAGTACTCTTTTCGAGTCATACGAGGCCGGATTCCTTCAGAACTGCTGGCCTCGGTCTCCGAATCGGATTTGCTCGTGTTGGGTACGCACGGCTGGGGGAAACAAGGCTCGCCGTTCGCCCGGTCGCGCGGGCCCGGCTCGACGGCGTTGCAAGTGGCAACTCACGCACGACGCGTGTTGCTGGTCCGTCCTTCCCTTCCCGCCAACAAGCGGGTGATGGTCGTCCACGACGGCTCGCAAGGCGCAACCGAAGCGCTCGAGGTTGCCGCGCGCGTGGCGGATGCTGTAAGCAGCGACCTCATCATCTTGATCCCCGAGGGTGCGCAACGATCGTCGAAAGAACTCGAAGCCCGCGCAACTGATTTGTTAAGCGGCCAGGGTATCAAACTTCGATATCGCGCGCTCCCACGAGCGGATGTGGCCGGTCTCGCCGCCGCCGTCCGAAGAGAGGGTGGAGGCCTTCTCGTTTTGAGCGGCCCGGTCCTTCAGCAGGAGGAATCTATCAGGCAGTTACTGGAGGAAGTAGAAGGAGCGCTCTTGCTGGTTAGATGAACGGGCCTTGGTGAAACAAACATATCGCGCTGCGGGACGAGCGGTTTTTCAGGGTAACTCGCGACTTGAGCGGGTCATCCGAGTCCGGCAATCGCTGAATCGTCGTCATCCTCTTTCGTTCCGATTCGAGATGAGACGCAAGCTGAAAGTTTGGCCCTATGTTTGACCGCAGGCAGGATTGAAGGGTAGAACGATTGTAACTGCTTGTATTATGGAGCCAGCGAAGGGACTCGAACCCTTGACCTCCGGTTTACGAAACCGATGCTCTACCAACTGAGCTACGCTGGCATCGTACGGTAGCGAAGTGACCTTACAAGACGCCGTTTGGGCCTGTCAAGTTTGGCTGGCCGAAACCACGTAAGGCCGCTTACTCGGCGTCCGCCAAAGAACGGCTCACGAAGCCAGCTTAGAGAACGCACGCGTGCGCCGTCCGGTTTGCTTACGTGAACATGGTTACCTGTTCGCGAGTGTCGCTTACCGAAAAAAGTCGGCTCTGGCTGAATTGTCTTCACCTTTCTTCGCGTCCATGTCAATTAGGCACTCATAAAGGAGATTTGGACGATGAAACCTAAAAGGACTCAGGCCAAGCTGTTCGGCGCATTGCTCGCGTCGCTGCTTCTCGCACCCGTTGCCGCGGCCGACTCTGGCGACCAGCCGCCAGCTTTAAGCCAGTCAAACCCACAATCGCATCCCGCCGCCCGCGTGCGGTTCGTCAGAGCATTCGTCATCGACGACAGGCTGTCTGCGGTACGCCGCGACGCGAACATCCGCGGCGAGGTCATCGAGCGGCTCAGACTTGGCCGCCGCGTTTTCATAATCAAAACTTTCCGAGGCGGGCAGGACGAAGCGGTTTTTTATCGCATCGCCGTGACCCGCCGCACCCGCGGGTGGATTCATCAAGCCGCGCTCGCCGTGCCCGGCGTTTCCGGCGACGACAAACGCATATTGAAGCTCGCAGAGTCGGCCGCCGATGGGTTCGATCGCATCACGCTCTGCAAGCTGCTGGTCGAGAACTTCCGGCGCTCGCCGCTGGTTCCTCGCGCGCTGTTGATGATCGGGGAGGAGGCGGAGCTCTCGGCCGAATCGCTCAGTGCGCGCTCGCGTAAGCGGCTGGCCGAAGTCGAAACCACTGACGCGCGAGCCACCCTGCGCGATTATTACCTCTCCGATCCGTGGCTCGATCGTTACAGCAGATTAGGCGTGGCGTTCGATTTCAATGAAGCCAACGCAGAGTATGTGTACGACGGCCGAAC
This sequence comes from Blastocatellia bacterium, assembly GCA_035293105.1. GTDB lineage: Bacteria > Acidobacteriota > Blastocatellia > UBA7656 > UBA7656 > DATDOV01. The sequence goes on along the minus strand of DATDOV010000045.1, from coordinate 82,578 downwards.
TTATCGCGAATTACTGAAGCGCTTCCCCGGCGGCGCCGAAGCGAGCAGGGCTCGCGAGTTGCTCAATCACACGAGACAGAAACTCGCAAGGCAATAGAAAGGCTTTGGTCGGCGACCAGAACGCTCCGGTTGCGGACCTTCTTTTGACGATCTTCGTCAGCGCTTTCTTTGGGGCCACGCGCTGACGCGATCGCAACAGGGATGTTCTCTGTCTGACGACATCAGCCCTGGGTGGCAAACGGGTTGGTGACTGCCGTAAGGGTGCGTGTGGGCGTGGAGATTGCCGGCAAGGGATCGTAGAGTCTCGGTGCGCCGATAAGCATTGAGATGTCCCAACGCTGAGACCACCAGATGCGTCCGGGTTGGAAGAACTATATGTAGATGGAGTCGGACAGCGGATGGCTTTGGCTGGTCAAAAAAGTAGGCGTTGACTGCTTCATGTACATTGGCGCGCAGTTGCTCCCAACTATCGCCCTGCGTAAATACGTCGTGGCTGAGACATTCTGCTACAAACCCGCCATCCGCTCCCTGAGTTACGCCGAAGACGATTTCCATTGAAACGAATTCTGTCACGTCAAAACGTAGTCAGCAAGCGCACGCATTCGGCGGATTGCCCCCGCTTGAATTGCCCTCCGCGATAAAGTAGTATCCCGCCGCTGTATCGCAGGGTCGTCCGCAAATCAACAAGACAGGTGAATCAATGAAGAAACTCCGAGTGCTGCTGCTCATCGCGGCTACAACCGCCGCCCTCTCTACCGCCCCGGAGCGGAACGAAGCGCGAGGACAAGGCGGGGACGCCCAAGGCTGGATCGATCTCTTCAATGGAAAAGACCTGACCGGTTGGAAGCACGTCGGACCGGGCAGCTTCACGGTTGAAGACGGCGCGCTTGTCAGTCACGGCGGAATGGGACTGCTCTATTACGATGCTCGTGCGTTTGGCGACTTCATGCTTGCGGTTGAATGGAAGGTACGGGACCGGTGCAACAACTCCGGCATCTTCGTGCGCTTCCCTCAGAAGACCGACGACCCCTGGTACGCGGTCCGAAACGGCTACGAGATTCAGATTGATGACTGCGACAAGAACGGCTTGAAGTACCAGACCGGCTCGATCTTCGACCAGCACGCGGCGACTAGGCTCGCGTCGAAGCCCGCCGGCGAATGGAACAAGTATGAGATCACGATCGTGGGCCAGCACTACAGCGTGGTGTTGAACGGCGAGAAGGTCAACGAGTTCGACGGCGAGCGCGGCCGCGAGGGCTACATTGGACTGCAGAACCACGACCCGACTTCGGTGGTTTCGTTCCGCCGCGTGAGTGTTAAGGAGATCAGGTAGGACCGGACGCGGAGACACGGTGACGCGGAGACGCGGTGACGCCGGGACCGGGCGAGGGGCCAGGGGGCGAGCGGGCGACGGGGAGACGGGGGGAAGGGACGAAGGGGCGAGCGGGAGACGCGGAGACACGGTGACGCGGAGACGAAGGGATGGGTTCCTGGCAGGCGCGTCGTCGACCGAATTCTAAGTTAGCAAGCGCGTCGCCGACTGAAGTAGTTAGCAAGCGCGTCATCGACTGAAACCAAGACTAAGACCACCAAGGGGAAGATGAATGTCGACGAAAACCTATGTGCGGCTGAGCGTGATGATGTTCCTCGAGTTCTTCATCTGGGGCGCCTGGTTCGTCACGCTGACGACTCACCTTGGAACGCCCTTAGCGGAGGGCGGCTTGGGATTCACCGGCAGTCAGGTCGGCTACGCGTACCTGATGAACAACATCGCGGCCATCATCTCGCCGTTTTTCGTCGGCATGATAGCCGACAGGTTCTTCGCTTCCGAGCGAGTAATGGGAGTGTTGCACCTGGTCGGTGGAGTGGTCCTGTACTTCTCTGCCGACATCACCCAAGTCGGGCCGCTGATCCTCGGCTTGCTGCTGTACAACCTCACCTACATGCCGACGCTGGCCCTCGTGAACGCGGTGTCGTTCCACCAGATGAAAAGTTCCGACGCTGAGTTCCCGAAGGTCCGCGTCTGGGGGACCATCGGCTGGATCGTCGCCGGACTTGTGATCTGGTTGATACAACTTGAGTTCTACGACAAAATCGAAATCAGCTCCCTGCCGATGAAGATGGGAGCTATCGCCTCGATTCTGATGGGCCTCTACTCGTTCACGTTGCCGAACACTCCGCCGAAGAACATCGGAAGGGAAGTCAGCGCCGGGGAGGTGCTCGGAGTCAAAGCACTCAGGTTGATGAAGGAGCGTTCGTTCTTGATCTTCGCGTTGTGCTCGCTGCTGATCTCGATTCCTCTCGCGTTCTATTACAACTTCACCAATGGATTCTTGAACGAGTTGAAGATGGAAGGCGCCGCGGGCAAGCAGACGCTGGGGCAGATGTCGGAGGTCCTCTTCATGATCCTGATGCCGTGGTTCTTCAAGCGGCTCGGAGTCAAGAAGATGATGCTGGTAGGGATGCTGGCCTGGGTCGGGCGTTATGTTCTCTTTGCGCTGGGCGGCAATCCCGGGATAGACCTGACGCACGCGACGGCGGACCAACTCGTTGGGACAATCGGCTCAGTGGGGATGCTATACCTTGGAATTCTCCTGCATGGCATCTGCTACGACTTCTTTTTTGTGACTGGGCAGATTTACATCGACAAGAAAGCGCCCTCGGAGATTCGCGCGAGCGCTCAGGGATTCATCGCCTTGATTACGTATGGTGTAGGAATCGGGCTGGGCTCGATTCTCTCCGGGAGAGTCGTCGATTGGTTCACCGACGGAGGCGCGAAGAACTGGAAGGCGATCTGGTGGGTTCCCGCCGCGTTCGCTGCGGTGATAGCGCTGTTCTTTGCGCTGGCCTTCAAAGATAAGGCGTCGGACGCCTCGGCGTGATCCGTCCTCACGTGGCTTGTGGAATCCGTGTGGGACGACTGGCGCAGCGAACTGAAATGGGGACACGCGGAGCGTCGATAGCCTCAATACGGCGATGCGATGCGTGCCAGGCATTCCGTCTCCGAGGCCAAGAGGCCGGCTATTGCTTTATCCAGTGTCACCGTGCGCGACTTGATTTCCATCAGGTTGTTTATGTCGCGGGTTCGCTCCAGCACGTGGCGCTGACTGTCCATTGAGTAGCGGTCAGACTTGCGCTCGGCCAGCAAGGTCCTGGTCTCCTTCAGTCTCGCCTCCAAGCCTTTCAACGTGGAAAGTGCTCTCGTTATTTCGCTGAGATATCGGCCTGGGACCGGAAGCATAGAGTTAGCCCTTCTACACCGTGGGGTCGACGTCAGTTCCTATTGCGTGCCGCACCCTCAAGCGGCCTGGTGAGGATCGTGAACCACAGATGGACCGCGGAGGACGTGTTCAGTCTAAGGCCAACGCGACAGAGAGGCAATAATAAAGAAATGTGGGCGGCGAATGCTTAATGGTCGTCTCCTCCCTGCCGCCGCTTCCCAGACGCGTTAGCTCTGCGTGCGAGTGCGAGCCCACTGGCGGACCGCGCGCAGCCATTCCGTCCGCCTCAAGTGCTGGCTGTCGGAAAGGAATCTGCTGAGAACTTCCGCTGTCACACCCGGGAGCGCCGTACTTTCAGTCGATTCGATGTACTGGCCGTTCTCGAGCTTGAAAACGCCCAGGTGATCTTCATCGTAGCGCCATACCTCCGGAACACCTACGGCGGCGAAGATCGGGAACTTGTCGAGTGAAGGGTGGCTGACGTCGATTTCGATTACGAGATCAGGCGGCGGGTCAATCGTTAGGTCGATTCTCTCTTTGCCTCTCGCGCTGGCTTCTCGCGAGACGTAGAAACAACCGTCGGGCTCGAATCCGCGCTGAAGGTCGACGCGCCTGAAAGTTGTCGAGCCGAGGCCGTAGACGTCGGTGTTCAGCTCCTCGGCGAGGATTTCAACCAGCAGCCCGAGCGTGTGTCTGATCGCTTCGTGTTTTGCGGAAAGGACCATTATTCCCAGCGTCCCCCTGTCATAGGTGAATCGAGTGCCGGTGCTCCCCTCGTGCTCGGAAAGCAGCCGCTCATAGGTCTCCCAACTCACTCCCTTGAGAATGACCCGCTGTTCATTCTGAGTTAGCACTGTGGCCATGGCTCGAATCCGTTCACCGTGAAAACCGGAGACTATTCTACTGCAACGAGCGCGCAGCCTCCAACGCCGGTCGGCTGCATGACCCGCGCCAACCGGTGCCTGGGATTCCACCCTCGGGGCAGTGGGTGGATTGATCCCATCGTGTCTGTCCAACCCCTCGCGCGGAACTGCACCGATATCTCAGCCTCTTCTGTGCCTTACCTTCTTCGAGTCCGCAGTTGCTACGTGTGGCCGGAAGCGGCAGAGTATAATTTCATCTGGTCGAGACAAAACCGGCGGTGGCCAGCGCCCGCCGCGGAAGTTGGCGAAGTCGGTCATCGCAACTATCAACTCTGGAGGCGCTAGGGAGTCATCATGTCTAAGACAGTCGGAATTCTCACTGGCGGCGGCGATGTTCCCGGGTTGAATCCCTGTATCAAGGCCGTCGTTTATCGGGCCATCGACGAGGGATTCAACGTGGTCGGAATTCGCCGCGGGTGGGGCGGGTTGCTGGAGTTCAACCGCGATGACCCCGAGAGCTTCGACAAGAACTTCATGCCCCTCGATAAGCGCGCGGTCCGAACCATCGACCGCAGCGGAGGCACTGTCCTCCACACCAGCCGCACCAACCCCGGCAGCGTCCCCCAGAAGAATGTCCCGGAGTTTTTGAAAGACCCTGAACACCCGGGCGCCGAGCAATCCGACACGAGACCGCGAGACTTCACGCCTCACGTCCTGAAGAACCTCGAACACCTCGGCATCGACGCGCTGGTTCCGATCGGCGGCGATGACACGCTGAGTTACGCTGAACGATTGCATCGCGAAGGCGTATCGGTCGTCGCTATCCCGAAGACGATGGATAACGACGTCTTCGGCACCGACTACTGCATAGGCTTCAGCACCGCGGTCACCCGCAGCGTCTTCTTCCTGCACCAGCTCCGGACCAACGCCGGTTCTCACGAACGCATCGCCGTCGTCGAGCTGTTCGGGCGCAACAGTGGCGAGACCAGTCTGGTCAGCTCTTACCTGGCCGGCGTCGACCGCGCGCTGATATCGGAAGTGCCGTTCGATCCTGAGAAGCTCGCGAGACTGGTCATGGAAGACAAGCGCGCCAACCCGAGCAACTATGCGATGGTCACGATCAGCGAGGGCTCGACGATGATCGGCGGCAAGACGATCGAGTACGGAGAAGCCGACGCGTTTGGGCACCGCAAGCTCGGCGGCATCGGACAGATGACCGGCGAGGCGCTCAAGAAACTGACCGGCGAGGACATCATCTATCAACAGCTCGCGTACCTGATGCGATCGGGAGTGCCCGACGCGTTGGACCTGATGGTCTCGGTGAACTTCGCGCACATGGCGATGGACTTGATTAAGGAAGACTTCAGCGGCCGGATGTGCGCCTTGCGCGACGGCAGCTACACTCATATCCCTATCGGCTCGATAACGACCGGACTGAAGCGGGTTGATGTCGGCGAGCTGTACGACGAGAAACAGTACCGGCCTAAGGTCCGCCACGTGCTGGGCAAGCCGATGTTCTTGTACTGAGTCAGCCGCGAAAAGTCACAAAAGACGCATAAATCAAAAGACGAGGAGAGGACCTGGTGGAGCCCGGCCGATTTGCGATCCTTGAACCTCTGGACTTTGTGTGCCTCCGGCGGCTTAGCAGGGTGCCGAAGAATGCGAGGCTCTGCCACGAAGGCACCAAGGCACAAAGTGGCCCGATAAACTACAACGCGAGATTACGGTTGATGTGTTCTTTGTGACGTCGTGTCTTTGTGGCGAGAACAGGCTTTTTCAGCAATCTGTTAGGGGTCTCCGGCGATATCCCTGCGGTAGTGCATTCGCTCGAAGCTGATTCTGCCGATCGCTTCGTACGCGCGCGCGCGAGCTTCTGCGAGTGACGCTCCGCGCGCGGTCACTCCCAACACTCGGCCGCCCGACGTTATGAAGTTGCGCTCGTCGTCACGCGTCGTTCCCGCGTGAAACACCATGACGCCCTCGACCGCGTTCGCCTCTTCCAGACCGCTGATCCGTTTACCCTTCTCGAAGCCGCCGGGATAGCCGCCCGACGCTGCGACGACACACACGGCCGAATCCTCGCTCCACGTGACGCGCGACGAAGCGACGCGGCCATCGGCTATCGCGTCGAAGACCTCGACGAGGTCGCTGTCGAGTCTCGTGAGCACCGCTTGGGTTTCCGGATCGCCCAACCGAGCGTTGAATTCGATCACCTTCGGCCCATCGTCGGTCAGCATCAAGCCCGCGTACAACACTCCGCTGAACGGCGCGCCTTCGTCGCACATGCCGGTGAGCGTTGGCTCGATGATCTCGCGCGTGATGCGAGCAAGCGTCGGTTCGTCCACCAAAGCAGGTGTCGAAAACGAGCCCATGCCGCCGGTGTTCGGCCCGAGGTCTCCGTCGTTGACTCGTTTGTAGTCCTGAGCGGGAACGATGACTTTGTAATCGCGCCCGTCGGTGAAGACCATCAACGAAGCTTCGCGGCCGATCAGGCATTCCTCGATCACTACTCGCGAGCCGGCCTCGCCGAAGACTCGCTGGACCATCATCGCTTCGATGGCCGAATCGAACTCCTGCCGGTTGCTGGCGATGCGAACCCCCTTCCCGGCTGCGAGGCCGTCTGCTTTCACGACGAGCGGGTAGCCGTAGTCGCGCGCGGCGTCGCGTGCAGATTCCGGCGAATCGCAAGCAGTGAATCGCGCGGTAGGGATGGAGTGCCTCGCCATGAACTGCTTGGCGAAGATCTTGCTGCCTTCTAATCGAGCGGCGGCTGACGACGGACCGACAAGGCGCAGCTTTCTGAGCGCGAAAGCATCTGCCACGCCTGCGACCAGCGGAGCTTCCGGGCCAACGACGGTGAGACCCGCGTCGATCGAGTCAGCGAGCGCAACTATGCTCTCCGGATTCTCGGCATTCAGGGGCAAGCAGGTCGCGATTTGAGAGATGCCTGCGTTCCCCGGCGCGCAGTAGAGTTGCGTTGCGTGCGGACTGCGGGCGAGCGACCAGATTATCGCGTGCTCGCGGCCCCCGGAGCCGATCACGAGGATCTTCATAGGGGGAGAATTCTAACTTCAGCGATGTTCGAGCGCAAAAAGAATAGCCGACGAGCTTGCGAGCGTGGGCCACGACGAGATGAGGTCCGCCGGACAATCGCCTGGGTGATTGGTGTATGATCCCTCCTGCGGGGTTTTTCACACTCAGACTGGCGCACCAGAAGAGGACATCGCGATTATGGCCTCACAGGAATCGCACCACCATGCTTTAAGAGCAATCGAGACGGCGAGGCTTCGATTGCGTCCCTGCACTGCCGGCGACGCGGACGATCTCCACCGGCTGTGGACCGATGCGTATGTGCGAAGGTATCTGTGGGACGACATAGTCATCACCCGGGAGCGAGCGGCCGCCGAGATCAACACCAGCATCCGCAGCTTTCAGCGTCGCGGGTTTGGTTTGTGGGTCGTATGTCTCAAGGGTGAGTCATCGCTTGTTGGCTTCTGTGGATTGAGGTCTTTCGGCGAGCCGGCGGAAGTGGAGATGGTGGTCGGGCTGGCTCCGGCGTACTGGGGCCGGGGACTTGCGACCGAAGCGTCGAGGGCGATGCTGAGGTACGGGTTTGAAGAAGTCGGCCTCGAGCGGATCTACGGAGGAGCCGATCCCCCGAATGCGGCGTCGATCCGATTGATGGAGCGGTGCGGGATGACGTTCGCGAAAAAGATGCGCGTAAACGACATCGAAGCCGTCTACTACGCCGTCTCGCGCGATGCATTTCAACTCCAGCTGGCGCCGAACGAGAATGACCTGTCCGGGCGCGACCGGCGGCGGCGTTTGCGGGCCACGATTTGACCACCATCACCAACGACGGTACGATTCCTGTCGATCGCCGGAAGGTCCTGACGTAACCGTATCGACCATGGAGCTACCGAACCACATTCAGCAGCTTCTCGACCAACCGCCCGATGAGTTCTCGAAGGAGCACTTCAAACTTTTCGACGAGTTCAAAGCGCTCCTCAATCGCGGCGAGGCTCGCGCTGCCGAAAAGATCGACGGCCACTGGCGCGTCAATCCCTGGGTCAAGCGCGGTATCCTGCTCGGCTTCAAGATGGGCCGCATCGAGAACTTCTCCGTCGGCTATCAGCTTCGCTTCTATGACAAACACACCTATCCGCTCAAACGCATCACGATCGACGACGGCGTGAGGATAGTGCCCGGCGGCTCGTCGATTCGCGACGGGTGCTACATCGCGCGAGGCGTGACCTGCATGCCGCCCATGTTCGTCAACGCCGGAGCCTACGTCGATGAGAACACGATGATCGACTCGCACGCGCTCGTGGGCTCGTGCGCTCAGATCGGCAAGCGGGTGCATCTCTCAGCGGCGGCGCAGATTGGCGGCGTCCTCGAACCAATCGGCGAGTTGCCCGTGATCATCGAAGACGATGTGCTGGTGGGCGGCAACTGCGGCGTGTACGAAGGGACAATCGTGCGCGCGCGAGCAGTGCTTGCGGCGGGAACCATTCTGACCGGAGGCACGCCGGTTTATGATCTCGTGCGCGACGAGGTCTATCGCAAGACGGCCGATGCTCCGCTTGAGATTCCGGCCGGCGCGGTAGTCGTGCCGGGCTCGCGCGCGATCACCAAAGGGCGCGGGCAGGAGCTGGGGCTTTCGGTTTACACGCCGATCATCGTGAAGTACCGTGACGAGAAGACGGATGCGTCGGTCCGGCTTGAAGACTACTTGAGGTGACCCGAAGGGACGGCCGCCCGTACCGGTGACTTGATGAGCTTCACTCCAGCAGAACGACTGAAAGACGTTCGCAAGAGCGCGACCCGCAGGCTATTCGACAGCGCGCCACCCGGATCGATCAACCTCGGACTCGGCGAGCCGGACTTCCCGACTCCTGAGTTCGTCCAGCGGGCGGCGATACAGGCGATCCAAGAAGGCCGCGTCGGTTACACCGCCAACGCCGGGCTGGTCGAACTTCGTGAGAAGATCGCCGCTTATCACAACGAAGGGCTGGGCGGGAAATCATCACAACCGTACACGTCTGATTCGGTTTGCGTCACGACCGGCGCCGAAGAAGCCCTCTTCGCCGTCGTGATGGCGATGGCCGGTCCCGGCGATGAAGTGCTCTTGCCCGACCCCGGCTTCAACGCCTACCCGACGATCGTCGAGCTGGCCGGCGCACGCGTCACGACGTACCGAATGCCAGCGGCGCGCGGCTTCGCATTCGACCGTGACCTTTTCGTCAGCGCGCTTTCTGACGAGACGAGACTCGTTTTTGTTCTCTCGCCGTCGAACCCGACGAGCCGGACGATCTCGCGCGATGATCTCGCTTTCATCGCCGACCGGCTGCGCGGCCGCAACGTCTGGATTGTGACAGACGAAATCTATCGCGAGCTTTATTTCGATGAGCGGCCCGGCTCGATATCGGAGTTCTACGATCAGACGATCGTCGTCTCGGGCGTGTCGAAGATGATGAGCATGACCGGCTGGCGGCTGGGATGGGCGGCCGGGCCAGAAGAGGTCATCCGTCACGTCACGGTGATGCATCAGTACGTCTCGACATGCGCGTCGAGGGTGTCTCAGAAGGCGGCGCTCGCGGCGTTCACCGAAGAGGGCAGGAGAGCGACCGCCGGGATGCGCGACGAGTTGCGCCGCCGCCGCGATGTGATATCGAGCGCGATCGAGCGGCACGTCAAGCTTCCCTACGTCACCGGCGAGGGGGCTTTCTACGCGATGCTGGACGTGTCGGAGTTCGATCGGCCATCGGAAGAGATCGCGATGGCGTTGCTCGGGTCGCGAGTCATCACGGTGCCCGGCTCGGCATTCGGCGTGGAGGGCGAGGGGCACTTGAGGCTTTCTTTCTGCATCGAGCCGCGCGAGATTGAAGAAGGCGTTCGCCGAATCGCATCGGGCCTCGCGAAGAAAACAGCATGAATCCACGAAGGACACGAAGGAACACGAAGAAAGAACAAACAAACACGAGGGAAAACAGAAGGGCCGGGAAAAACGGACAGTACGAATCCACGAAGGACACGAAGGAACACGAAGAACAAACACGAGTAGCAGAATAGAAGCGCCGGGAAAACACGGCCAGCAGTTCTCCGCGCTACGCATCTGTCTTTTCTTCGTGTTCCTTCGTGTCCTTCGTGGATGATCCAGGGCGGCGCGACCTGAGTCACGGCGCGCCTGGTTTCTTTTCGGCGCGTGAAGGCTCCGAGTCGAGATGCCACTGATCATCGCTCGACTTGACGACGTTCAGGATCACGCCATCCTCGGTCAGCAGCGTGAAGTGGCAGCTTCGATCATTCGAGCCCGCCGCCTCTTTGATTGATGAGCCGAGCAATCGCGCGACGGTGTACGCGCGCGCGCCGTCGATCACGCGGCGGGGATACTCGTCGGCCCGGCTGCCTGCGTAACACTCGACCTGAACTCTGCGAAGCACAGTGACTGAGTTCCCTTCGGGAATGACTACCAGTGCAGGACGATCTTGCCGACCGCCTTGCGCGAGGCGAGGAACTCCATGGCGTCGGCGACCTTCTCCATGTGGAAACGCCCGCCGATCACCGGCCTGAGCCCTCCCGCTGAATAAAGCTGCAGCAGCTCGTTCCAGCCCCGCTCGATCTTCGCCGGATTGTTGTAGCGGTACGATCCCAAATGGAGCCCGACTACGCTGTAGTTCTTCACGAGAACATGATTCGAGACGAAGTTTGAGAACTTTCCGCTGGTGAATCCGACCAGCACCAGCCGGCCTTCGAAGGCTATGCACTTGGTCGAGCGCTCGCCGATCTCGCCTCCGACCGGGTCGTAGATGACGTCAGCGCCGCGGCCGTTTGTTTCGCGTTTCACCACTTCGACGAAGTCCTCGGTTTGATAGTTCAGAGCGACGTCGGCGCCGTTGTCGCGAACGAGCGCGAGCTTCTCATCGGACCCAACAGTGCCGATGATCTTGCCGGCCCCGAGCGCGCGAGCGATCTGAACGGCGGCCAGTCCCACTCCGCCTGCTGCTGAATGAATGAGAACCGTTTCGCCCTTCTGGAGCGCGCCTCGATACGCCAATCCGAAGTATGCAGTCTGATAGACGAGCGGGAACGCGGCGGCGTCTTCGTCGCTCATCGAGTCGGGCATCGGGTGGGTGTATGACTCTTCGGCGATCGCGTACTCGGCGAATCCGCCGACTGGAAGTTGTGCGATGACCCGCTGGCCAACGGAGAAGTTCGTGGCGCCGGGCCCGACCTTCTCGACGGTTCCAGCTATTTCAAAACCCGGCGAGAATGGCAGCGTGGGTTTGAATTGATACTTGCCGGTGATGATGAGAAGGTCGGGGAAGTTCAACCCGGCTGCATTGACCCGCACGAGGACCTGGCCTTCGCCGGGTTGAGGCTGATCGATCTCGTCGACGACCAGGTCGCGCGGCGTACACCACTCGTGCGCACGGATGGCTTTCATTCCTAGCAGGCCCTCCAGGTTAGCGATTGCGCCACAGAGCGCGAGCTATCGTAGCGGACCCGTTGCGCAGGGTCAAACAATGGTTCTGGACAACGGTGTTCTCCGGGGCCCGCTTAATCCGGTGCAGACACGCGACGCAGATGACCGGAAGTGAAACCGAAGCAAGACAGAATTTGGAACGCAATGTTGATCGGATCAGCTCGCTTGGAGTAGTATCGCCGTATGAGCAAAGAGGACCTCACGACACAGCCAACAATCGAAACGGTTCTGGCCAGAATCAACCAGATTGGCGAGCAGATCAATGGCCGGATGGACACGCTGGCGCAGGAAGTGACCGCGCTCCGTCAAGAACTCAAGGAGCGCATCGACGCCCTCCGCCAGGAACTCAACGCGCGCATCGACGCCCTCCGGCAGGAATTGAGAGGCCGGATTGACGTCCTCGACGAGCGAACGAAGCGAATGCTGGACGAGCTCGATTCAATAAAACGAAGATTGCAGATAATGGCCGGTAATGAACTCGAGAGCGGCGAACTGGTCGCCCGGCTTCTGGATCGAATCGAGAGGGTCGAAGCCAAAGTCCCTTGAGTTGCGAAGAAAGGACTGCACTTGAGCCGCGATCCTCGATGATGGTTTCCGAAACGGTTTCCCCTTTGACTGGTACGGGATGTCGTTCAGAAGCAGCCGCGCCCGTCTGTGGAAGACGGATTGACTGATCAGAACTTTGCTCATCAACAGAGGCTTGAATCGCATCTCCTTGTCGCCTTGCGCTGGTCGCGCAGGTTTCCGCTTGGCGCACTCGCGAAAGGATGGAGTCACGCGCGTGCCGGCTTCGCGCGACGAGTTGATAAAGACGCTCTACCTAACCCCGGGAGAGGCACCTGAACGCGCCAGGCTGGACGCAATCGCGGCAGCGGGAACGGGGCGACCAAGAAGAACCGATCGCTGAGGAAGATCGATCGCTAAGAACACTATTCATTGAGATCGGGCTGTTCCGGCGTGCCGTTCAGCAACCGTTTAGCTATGGCCTCGACTACCCCGACATGCACTGCGTTACCGAGCGCGTTGAAGGTCTTTTCTCTTGAGCGCGGTAACTTGTGATCATCTCCGAACCCTTGGAGTCTGAGCCCCTCAGTACGAGTCAAGAATCGACGCTTGGGCCCGAGTATCGGGATTTGGGTGCTCGTCATGGCGACGAGCGATGGCGATGTTGAGTATCTTTTGACTCTCAATCCAGAAGGCCTAAACTGGAGCACGTGCCTCCATAGATCGCGATCCTCTCCTTGGCAATTCCATTCGAGCTTGCGAAAAGAAGCCGGGAAGGTTCGCAGTTTTTCGATCCATGCGTCAGAGAAGTAATCCCGATATCTCCGAAACCACTCGCGGTTCTGACGAATGAAGTCAATTTTCCAGTCAGGAAACTCTCCTTCTGCGACCCGCGCATAATTGGGCAGCAGATCCATAAGCTGAGAGCGTGTAGCTGCACCATTAGAGGCGGAGTCGTTTGATGAGTGTCCGTTTAGACATCTTCTTAGCTCAGCCAACGGCGCGACATGTGGGGTGTAATGCTCAAAAGGATAGGTCGCATCGATCTCATCGCCCCAAATCGGGAAGGACGGGAGCGGTACGTCGTCTTCAGGAAGCTCCGCTAGCAGAGAGTTCCAATGCTCAATGCAGTCCCGCTGACTCTCGGTTAGTCGCGTCTCCTCGCGATCGAGTCTACTCAGCTCTCTTGCCGGCTGCACAATCGAAGCAAGGCTGGTGCGGCGATGGCGGTCAATATCAGGAAACGGATTCGACGGAAGCTTACCCTGTCTTGCGACGACGTAAAATCGCTCTCGCGAATGTGGGTATCCAAGATGATGCGGAGAGATGAGTCCCAGGCCCCCAGTAGTAACGTGCTCTGTCCCGCGCACATCGTATCCAAGTACCTCAAGGCTCTCTTTGACGATGCGCCACGTGCGCCCGTTGTCGTGTCGTTCGAAGTTTCCAACGTTCTCAAGAATCACGTATTCAGGCCGGCGCTCTTGAAGTATGTACACGATCTCGTCGAAGAGCGTACCGCGCGTATTATCAAGGGTCCCACGCTGCGTTCCTGACTTTGAGAACGGTTGACACGGGAATCCGGCACAGAGAATGTCGTGAGGAGGAACCTTGTCCTTGTTATCTCGGATGTCCCCGGAAGTGACCTTAGCGGCGTCAGAAAAGTTCCTTCCGTAAAGTTCGCGAAGCTCGTCATCGATCTCAGATGCGAATACGCACTCGTGTCCTAGTCGCTTCAGCGCGACGTGAAATCCGCCGAGTCCCGCGAATAGATCTGCAAACCTCATATCCCCTTCAGCCTCGCTGCTCCCGCTTTCTTGCACGTCTGACCTTCGAATTCAGCCTAGAATCAACAACCTTCTTTATCAGTCTTGCCCGGCTCGTTGCATCGCGCAGAATATCTGTCTCCCACATCCTCACCACCCGCCAGCCGTTCTGTTTGAGAACAGAGGTAATGCGAACGTCGCGCTTAATGTTAGCCGCGATCTTGCGTGTCCAGTATTCGGCGTTGGTACCTCGATCAAGGTTACATCGTAGGCGCCTCCAATTGCGACCATGCCAGAAGTCGCCGTCGCAAAAGACTACGACTCTGGCTCGCCTGAAAACCAAATCCGGCGTTCCTGGTAGATCCTTCACGTGCTTCCGATAGCGCAAGCCGATACGCCACAACTCGCGCCGGAGCAATAACTCGTGCCAAGTGTCAACGCGCTTGTTGCCTCTCTTAGCTTTGGAGCTGTTCACTGATGCTGGGCGGAGTCCGTCGAAGGAAGGGGGTCGTGCCATCACGCGACTCTGTGTGAGAGCGTTAAGAGTGTATACGGAGGCGAAGAAATCCCCAAGCGCGCGAGGCTATATCTCGATATCGGCAAGCGTCTGTCTCATCCAGGTGTTCAGTTCGTCCGCAAGCTCTCCATCATCTGTCCCCGCCCCAAGCAGATTCACGATCCTTGCGCGATCGAAGATCAAGCCCTTGTCTTTAGTTTTTTCGTGCCACTCGTTTTCCTTTACAATGCCGGGAATCGCGAAGGCAGGAATTGGAGCCGAGCTCCAGTGGATATACTCACGCCAACTATCAATCGGAACAGGAGCCTTATTCTTCCAGTCGCGCCCGGCAGTACACTGCAGCAGCATGACGATCTGGCCCGATCTACCTTCAGCGAATGGGATCCACCCAATGACATCCACTCCGCGATCATTGAACTGGGCTCTCGGGGCTTCAATGAACTTTTCGCCGAGGTCGTCGGCCGCTTTCTTGATCTTGCGCTTGATCTGTGAGTCTTCATCGTCTTCGTCGGGGAGGTCTGAGGGCCAGCCAAAGACAAAGGCATTGCCGGAAAGATATCGTTCAACAGCTTTGCACGTGATTCGCTCAAAAAGTCTGGCAGGGTATCGCGTGACTCCCTGCACACCGAAGAGCGACCAAAGCAAACAAGCAACGTACTCGGCAGAGCACTCAGTCCCCTGTCGCGGCTCAACCGTGCGATCGCGGACTTCGAAGCAGGGGTTTTGGTAGAGGCGATGGCGGTACTCTAGCTCTCGCCAAACACTACTGACGAATGTCTCACTCGGCTCCTCACCCGCGACGCTTTCAATCACAGCCGTAGTTGCTGCTTTGGACAGCGCGTCTCCAGAAGCAGCGACACTTAACTCAAGCCAGTCAGCGACTCGCAGCACGGAACTGGGATCCGGTAGTTCAATCATTTTCCTCTCGCACAGTCTTCAGTAAGCTTTTTACTGTTTGCTCGCACTTCTCTACCTGGCCAATCACTTCAAACGTCTTGTGCCGGTGTGCTATTCCAAGCGCCGATTCAAGCTTAGAGTTTGCAGTCGCTAGATATCTGAGAACCATCTTCTCTTCGCCATCCGTCCGATCATATGCGCCACCGAGATCCCTAGTGCCTTCCAAGTATTCTAACGCCTCGGCACTCGTGACGATATGAGTCAAATAATTAGTGATGTCTCGAGACTCCTTAATGACGGGCGAGTATCTACCGTCTCCAAATACCCACGATATCAGGTTCTTCAAGTTGCTCGAGTGATCTTGGGGAACGGGTTCACCGAAATCGGTATCTGCTGTCTTCTTGGGCAGGCCTAGAAAGCGCTTAATGTTGCCTTGTCCCACAGCAAGCAGCAACAGAGAGAAATCTTTTTGGGCCTTTCTAAGGTCGAGATCGTATGCGTCTGCGGCCTGTTCAAGCATCCTGTAGCAGAGATAATTCTTGTTGACTGATCCTTGTTTGTCGCCCATCGACTCGCCGACTTCCTTGAGCGAACGACCTTCCTCCTCGACCATTTTGGCGATGTAACGCGCTTTTGCATAAGACTCCCACTTCTGGATGCCCACGATATGGCGCACGCCCAAGTACGGGATGACTTCGGCTCTGGTTGCGTAGACTATGGCCGGGAGCACGCGCAGATCATCTGTAACCTCATCCGAGATGCTTGGCCAATGCTTGATCCGGAGCTCAGTTCGTCGTCCAGCGTCGAGAAGAAGCTGGGCTGTGGCGAGCCTTCTGTTTCCTTCGACCACGGTGAACTGAGTGCTGTCTTTATCAATGAACTTTCGGAACTCCGGTGAATTCGGATCAGCCTTCTTCAAACCGGCGGGCAGTTTCTGCGGAATAGCGACCAACGGCTCTTCGTCAAAGTAGCCGTTCCTTGCCATTGACTCAGCGAGTTCATCCAGAAAGAACTTTTCGTAAAGGGTGCGCCGTAAGTCTGGCTCCGTCTTGCCCTGTGCTTCTTCCGGCAGTCTCGGATTCTCGCTATCGAGATGAAGCTGCGTTATGCGAAGATCCAACTGTGGTCGTTTTCTGCCGTGGCCTGAAATCTCCGCCTTAGCCATGGTTAAAAGCCTCTCTCTAGGTTCTGACCCAGTCTGCGCTGTTCAATACAAATGTGATCTTCTTGAACCTCTTGTGAGGCGTCTCGAAAGATAGACCAACTGGCGATCTCAATCAAGGCTCGCTTCTACTGCTGTCGAAAGAATCCGTCGCTTTGATACCCGCATGGGATGGCACATGGCCATCGCCGACGCTCACTCCCCGAGCACTTGATCCAACCGGTCCATCAAATCATCAACCCTGCTCGCGAATTACGCACAGGGGTGGGGCGATGAAGATCGGCATTCCTCGTTTCAAAGCTCCGGGCGCGAGGGCCCCTCAAATCGGCCCCGCGTCGCGTGGTTAGTCAGGATAGCCAAAGCTGTACGCCTGCTAATCCCGCACCGCATAATGGAAGAAAGCTCGAAGCACCGCCGTCTAAGAGGCGATTCAAACTCAGAAAGGAGCTTCGAGATGTTCAATAGACCAGTAGTCAAGCTTGGTGTGTATGGGGCGGCGATCGTTCTCGCTGTCGCACTGGTTTCGCCGGCGCTCGCGGGTGGGTTTCAGATCGCGATCGAGACGCCGGGTTCCTCAAATGATCCGCTGCTGAAGGAAGCGGTGCTTGTCGTCCGGACCTTCGGATGTCACGTGCCTACTGCGGCCGCGTTGTCGGGCACTGCCGAGGGCCTCGTCAACGGTCAGCGCAAATCGGTCGCGCTCGAGTTCAAGCCGACCTCCGAAGGCGTTTACGCGATCCGGCAGCAGTGGGCGGGCGAAGGCGCGTGGGTGCTGGCCATCACCGCGCGCTACAGCGGCATTACCAGCAGCGCGCTGGTCGAGCTCGGCCCGAACGGCAACGTCCGCTTGATCGAACGCAGCGCAGGCGGTAAGCAAGTCCCGACTCGAATCGTCCAACGAAAGCTCAGCACGAGTGAGATCGACACCGCGCTCAAGACGCTTGCAGGCGGAGGCACAGTGATCGGGCTTGCGATGGACCCGGCGGACTCGTCGAGTTCCAGTGCGGAGGGCCGGATCGTCGCGGCTCTTGCGGCGATGTTCTTCGTCGCGGGATCAGTTGTGCTGACAAGGAAGCTGCGCGCGCGGTCGTGAACGATTACTCGGCGCGGGACAAAGTCGCACGAGGCCAACACGTATCATGGTTCGCGAGTTTCGCGAAGCCCGCCGGCGAGCGGGCCTTCTTTTTTTGTCGTCACCTCTCTTCACCTTGAAGACGCGCGGTGCCTCCGCGTATAGTGGCCGAGACCTGAAGGAGGGACGATGAGGCGCAGTCTTCTGGCATTGTGTTGCGTTTGGCTTCTCCTGGGTGCGAGTTGTAAGTCCGAGTTGACCCGCACCCATGACGGCGTCGACGTCACTCTGGTGTCGTTGAAACGAGCGAAGGAGTTCACCGTTCCGGGAACGTTGAATTCATTCGTCAGCAATCCGGGAACCGAACTTGCGATTGTGAGCGTCAAGGCAACGAAAGAGATGAACACCGACGGTTTGAAGCTCCAGCTCCGCGACGCCGGCAGCCGGTCCCACGACGCGATTTTCCATCAGGTGTTCAACTTCGAAGACAAACATGCCGAGATCGAAATCGTCTTCGAGGTACCTGAAGGATCCAATCTGGTCTCCTTCTCGCTCGGCTCCGCGTCATTCGATTTGAGTAAGCTGCCTCGCTGACGGTCGGTGCCCACATCTTTCGGTTTCACCAGAGCCTTCGCTCTTAGCGTTGGCTCCCCTCGCGTTCAGTCACTTGTGAAACAATTTGCACTCTCACCCCGAACTTGTTACGTACTATTCGATGGTGGGGTGGGAAGGAACCTACGGCTTGGAATTACGAGGCGCGGACCCGGCTGAGCACGTGCTGGCCAGGTCGGCAGAGGGCGATCAGTTGGCGTTTGCCGAGATCGTGCGCGCGCATCAATCGATGGTCTTCGGTCTCGCGTACCATTTCGTGCGCGACCGGTCGCTCGCGGAAGAGTTGGCTCAAGAGGTGTTCCTTCATCTCCACCAGAACCTCTCTTCCATCAAGTCGCCGGCCCACCTCACGTACTGGTTGCGCAAGGTCACAAGCCATCGCTGTATCGACCTCGCGCGGCGCCGGCGAGTCCGTCCTCAAGTCAGTCTCGAGGACGTTGCCGAGCCGGTGGCCGAGAACGTTAGCGGAGACCCGATGCTCTCCGAAACGTTGCGGCGGACGATCGCGGCTCTCCCCGAGAAACCGAGGATGGTTGTGATACTTCGCTATCAGGAGGACCTCGAACCGGCCGAGATCGCCCGCGTGCTTGGGATGCCGGTCAACACGGTGAAGAGTCATCTGCGGAGATCGCTCGCGATGTTGCGTGAGAAGCTCTCGCGATGCCTTGGGGAGGTAAAGATATGAGCCGCCTCGATGATGAATTGAAGCTGGCGCTTGCGCGCGAGGAACCGCCGCCGGGCTTTGCCTATCGGGTACTCGAACGCGTCGCGGCGGGAGAGGGCGCAAGGGCGGGCTGGTGGGAGCGACTGCCGTTGTATGCGCGGCCGCCTTGGGTTAGATGGCTTGCGTTGGGCGCCACTGCCGCATTGCTGGCCGCCATCGCCGTCAGTCAATACGACGCGCCTGTCGTCGAGCGAGCGGAACCGGGTCAGGCGCAGGTGAACGTCGGCGGCGAAGACTCCCGCAAACCCGACACTGCCGGCGAACATCAAGGCGCTGTCGTCTCGACAAGTCCCAGCACGACAAACAACGGCGCGTCGATCGCGCCAGGCTCGAGACGCGACGACCGCGCGCGGTTGGAGCAGCGTCGAAAAGAGCAGGAACTCAGAGCCGAGGGCGAGGCGGCCAGACAACAGCTCATCCTCGCGCTGCGCGTTGCCAGCACCACTTTCAACGGTGCGATGAGAGAGGGCGTGAAGGCAGCACGAATCCGGCCGATGCTGGCCAGCCGCTCGTGAACAATCATTCAAAAGGAGAACCTATGAAGTCATACGCTACGAACTCAATCAGGCTGGTTTGCTTTGCGCTGATCGCGATGGTCTTTGCGGCGATGCCGGCACTCGGACAGGACCCCGGCAGATTGCAGATCAGCAGTCTGGATAAGTTCGCCGCGAAGGCGGTCGAGACCGTCGATGTCACCCTCGACGAGTCGCTCTTAAAGCTCGCGTCGAAATTCCTGAGCGAAAAGCGGTCGCCCGACGAGGCCAAGATCAAGGACGTGGTCGCGGGACTAAAGGGCGTCTACGTGAAGCGCTTCGGCTTCGAGAAGGAAGGCGAGTACACCGAAGCCGACGTCGAAGCGATCCGGTCGCAACTCAACCGGCCGGGCTGGTCGAAGATCGTCGGCGTGCGCAGCAAGAAGGCGGGCAGCACTAACGTCGACGTGTTCATCATGTACGAGGGCAGTTTGATCAAGGGCCTGGCCGTGCTTGCGACCGAACCCAAGGCGCTCACCGTGGTGAACGTCGTCGGACCGATCGACGTCGAGAAGCTCAGCGAGCTTGAAGGCAAGTTCGGCATCCCGTCGCTCGAACTCATCAAGGGCAAGAAAGACGCGGACAAGAAGGACGACGCGTCGAAGGAAAAGCCCGCCGAGAAGAAGCCCTGAAGCTGTGCGCCGGCGTCGTCACGCGCGGGTGTTCACTCACAGCTTGCACGGGATGACCGCAGCCGGAGGAGGAAACGCAATGAGAATGGGAAGGGCGGGGTTGGCTCGCATCGCCGTCGTCGCAATCCTGATGTCGCTCGTGCCGGCGGTCTCGGCGGATGATCGCGGCTTCAACTCACTGGTCGGCTACCTCAAGACGAACTACGGGGCGAAGCGGCAAGGCAGTTTCGGCATGGTCACCTTTGCGAGGTTCTTCGTGAAGGTGGTCAAGCCGGCCGGGGTGAAAGACTTCAAGCTGTCGATGCTCAGGGAGTTGGACTACTCGCGCGAGCCCCGTCCCGAGGCCGGCAGCTTCCACACGTTCGTTCACGGCGTTTTGAGCAAAGACTGGCAGCCGCTGGTGAGGTACTATTCGCGGCGCTCGAATCAGTGGACTTATGTGTACGTGCAGGAGCTGAAGAAGGACATGAAGCTGCTGGTGCTGACGATGCAGCAGCGCGAGGCTTATGTCGTGCAGGTGAAGTTCAGCCCGGAGAAACTCATTGCTTTCATGAACGATCCGAAGATCATGGGGATTTCGCTTTCTGATAAAGACCAACGGAACCAACCGAAGAGACAACAGGAGATGGAAAACGGCGACGAACGGAACCCGGCGCGAGGCGATCACTAACAGCGCTCTATTCCCAGCCGATGGTTAATACGTGTTCGGAGTGTCGTCGCCAGAGTGATACTGGGAGTGGCAGAGTTGGCGATCAAAGGAATCTTCATCGCGCGTGAAGAGAGTCGGGCGTCGCTGACGGTGTAGCAACGCGACGATTTCGTCATCTTCCATTCCTCGCCGCCGATGTTGAAGCCGATTTGCCGGGGTCTGATGCGCCAGTTGTCTAACCGCTGCCGTTGATTGGCAGGAATGTTCTCATCGAGGACGTTCACGCCGACGCGGACTCCATTACGAATTCGTCGGCATGTCTTAGCAAAGCCTGGCTCGCGAGTTGAACCGCCTCGCGTATCGCGTCCTCAGTGACGCTATCGTTCCAAACCTCAATGATCGTTTCCCGCGCCATTCCACTCGCGACCTGGTCGAGTACGTCGGATACGAGCATTCGCGTCCCACGACAGGTTGGTTTTCCATGGCAAATTTTGGGATCGGTGACAATGTGTCGACCGATCAACCGGACTTTATGGGCTTGTTTCACTGGGTGTTCCTCCTGCCGCGAGCTATTGAGATTGTAGCGCCTTCGGCGGGGCTCGGCCGCGTGTAGCCCCTGTCATTGATTGTTAGTCGCCTCCTGTCTGACCTCCCCCGCCTTCCTGATGTCGTAAGCCGCCGTGATGAACGTCTGCAGGTAGACGACGGCGACCACCGATAATGCCGCGTAAATCACCAGCAGACGGCTCGCAGATCCCGTCGCTGCGATCGCCAGAATCATCGACGCGAGTATCATCGGCGCCGACACGCGGTAATAGATAGTCCGGTATCGGACGTTGAACACCGCAATGAAGACGAACACCGAGACCAATTGTCCGATCTGATGAGGCCAGATGATCAGCAGCGCCAGTGACGTGTAGTAGACGACGACCAGCCCACGCACGAACTTCTGAAGCGTGTAGTAGTCTTCCCAAAAGAACGCAAAGAACCCGACCAGCGTCGCGCCCGCCAGCACAATGTTCAACTCGCCGGCTGGAACCGCGAGCGCCCGCGTCAGGAGATGATGCCATCCGATCATCATCCACACCGGCGCCGAGTTGCGCAGCCACTTCGCGCTCCGCGACGGCTTGATCACCGCGATGTCCGCAATCAAGTAGACGTAGTACACAACCACAGGGAGCCAGATGCCAACCCAGTTGCCTCCAAACTCGCGCCGTGATCCGGCGACGACGCTCGTGAACGCGGCTTGAATCAGCGGTCCGTATTCGTAGGTCCGAAGGTGCGAAGGCGGCTGATGATACCAGCGCTCCCAGTGCGCGGTGCCTCGCATCGCAGGCGCCAGCGACCTGTTGATGCTCTTCGCGACGAGTTGCATCACGTCTTGATGGTACGCGCGGTCGTCGCTCCGGGCGGCACGTTCCGTTTCATCCAGGCGGATCGCTTCATGGAATCGCACGATGATCTTCGCCGGCTTGGGCAACAGCCGGTACCTGGGCCAGGCGCGAAACGCTCCGCCAAGCGTGACGGGAACAATCGGCGCGCCGGTCGCGATTGCCAGTCGCGCAACCCCGGTTCGCAACTCGCCCATCGGCCCGCGCTCGGAACGCTGGCCTTCGGGGAAGATGCCGAGCGCGTCGCCGGCTTCGAGTACCTTGCGCGCTTCGCGATAGGCCGCTTCACCTTTGCCGCGTCTGATGTCGACCGGAAAAGCGCCGAGTTTGCGGATCAGCCCTCTCAGAAACGAGACCTTGAATAGCGCGTCCCATGCCATGAACTTGACGACGCGCTCCAAGGGCAACGCGACCAGAATCGGATCGAGATACGAGGGATGATTGCCGGCGAGGATCACGGGACCAGACTCGGGCACGTTTTCGAGGCCGTGGTACTCGACGGTGAACAGCAGCCGGAATATCGGCCGCAAGATGAACCTCAAGAACGCCAGCATGTAACCTCAACGCCCGCCGTAGGCGCTCTGGTAGTCGAGCTCCTGGAAAATCGTATCGCGCGATTCGACTGCGATGAGCCACGATTCGTCGATTTCGCGACGTGTGATCATCTCGTAGAGTCTGTTGAAGCGATGAATGTGATCGCGGAAGCGCTTGATCGCGTACTGGACGGCCGTGCCGGTGGTGATGATGAAAGCCCAATCCGACGACTCGGCTAACAGCAACTCCCTGGCAGCCTGGTTCAACGCGCGCCGCATCAGCCCCTCAGCCGACGGGTTCGCCCGCGCCAACTCGATCATCCGGTCCTCGGCGACGTGCTGGTGCATATACATCCACTCGGTTTGCGGATTCAGCCAGACGCGATAGTACCCTTCGGCCCCCCACGAAGAAGACCCAATCTGCTGATGCTGGTTATTCGGGTACTCGTCGAGGTAGTCGAGCGGCGTTGCGAGCCTGACGTCTGATTGTTCGCCATGCATTCGACGGATCAGGAAGTTCAAGAACTGCGGCCCCTCGAACCACCAGTGTCCGAACAACTCCGCGTCGTACGGCGAGACGATCAGCGGCTTGCGGCCGAGCGTCGCGTGAAGCCGCCGTGCCTGCTCCTGCCGCTTCGACATGAAATCGCCCGCGTGCGTCGCTGCTCTGTTGGTCGCCCACGACGGCACGTACGGTTCTTTGAAGCCGAGATCAACATTGCCCGTTACCCGGTAGTACTTGATCCCCAGATTCCGGCGCACTCCGTCCTCGTGGAGATAAGGCTTGATGTAATCGTATTCGGCGTCGAATCCGAGATCGCGATAGAACTCGCGATAGTCGGGGTCTCCCGGATAGCCGGTCACGGAACTCCACACTTGCTCGCTGGTCTCGACGTCTCGTGCGAACGCCGCGACCCCGGCCGGCGTGATAACCGGCGCGTAGATGCCGCGGCGGGGCTGCGGACTGCCGAACATCACCGCGTGTGCGTCAACCATGAAAAACGTGAATCCGGCGTCGCGAAGCAGGTAATCGAGGCCCTCTGAGTACGCGCACTCGGGGAGCCAGATGCCGCGTGGCGCGCGGCCAAAGTGCTTCCAGTAGTTCTGTCGTCCTACTTCGATCTGCGCGCGCCGCGCTTCCGCTCGGGTGATCAGCGGAAGAAAACCGTGAGTCGCGCCGGAGGTTATTATCTCGATTGCGCCGGCGTCCTGCAGCGCGCGGAAGCCCCGCAGCAAGTTCTTGCCGTACCGATTCTCGAACAGGTCGCGCGCGGCGGTGAAGTGTCGAAGGTACATTGCGGCCGTCTCGTTCATCGCCGGGTGATGACGCGTACGGCCGACTTCCTTCTCCGATAATTCGACGAGCCGCGATACGTGGCGAAGGTATCGATCTTGCAGCAGCGGATCAGCCAGCATCTCGCACAACGGCGGTGTCAATCCAAGCGTGATTCGGGATGGAATGTTGTCGGTGGCGAGGCCATCGAGAGTGACGAGCAGCGGGATATAGGTTTCGGAGATGGCTTCGAACAGCCAGTCTTCTTCAAGGAACTCGGGATGCTCCGGATGGCGCACGAAAGGCAGGTGTGCGTGCAAGACGATTGCGAGGAGTCCATGTTCCATCAAGGTTTGTGGTTCGTAGTTTGTAGTTCGTGATTAGTGAAGCTGCTGCGAAGCAAACTAAAGGGAGCCGTTGCGGGCTCCCTTCGAGCAAAAATGGACTGTTAGTTTGAAGCGCCGGTCGGGTTGCGTCAAGAGGGGAGGTCGCCTGAGAGGACAACTGCTCCGGCCGCGTTTCGAATCTCGACATGGCGAACCATCGTCAGCGGACGTATCGTGGAAGGCAGCGGCAGTCCGGAATTGGGGGCGCTGCTCCAGAGAAGATCGAGACTGCCTGACGGCGTTGTCGTGAAGCTGCCAAGCGAGACTCCGTCGACGATGATGGTGTACCGGCTGCCCGGTTCAAGTTTGCTTGCTCCAACTCCCATCTCGTCGCGATCGCGCGACACCTCGATCCCCGCCTTGCCTTCGGCATCGGGGTCGACGCCGCTCCGCGTGAGTCGAATCTCCTTCTTGACTTCCTCCGGGGGAGTTGAAGCCGCTGCCTCCACTTCGATCCGGCCGGCGTCGACCGAGCCGTCGGCTTTCTGCACGCCTTTCACTTCGACCAAAGCGCCCACGGCGACGGCGCCGCGCTCCTGTTTTATGATCGTCGAATTGAAGACGCGGACGAGCCGGCCGCCCACCCGCCACTCACCGATCAGCCCGGAGGTTGGGAGTCGCTCGATCAACCCGCGGAATTCGACCGGGGTGCCGGTCTCCCCCGGGCCCGGAGTGCTCTCATCGCCGCCTGGCTGAAAGTCGCCCTGCAACACTATCACTCCCGCCGGATTGCGTACCTGAACGCGGCCAATGCCGGTCACCGGAATCAGCGCGGGCGGGAGCGGAGAGTCGCCCGATCCATCCGATGCAAACTCGACTCGAAGAAATCCGGCAATGGCGGGGAACGCGCCAAGGTTGATGCCGTCGACGGTTATGAAATAAGCCGTCCCCGTGTTGAGACCCTCGGCTCTTACGTCAAGCTCCTGATGCGCGCCTTCGATCTCGACTTCAGCTTGCCCGGCGGCGCCCGGCAGCACGCCTGTAGAAAACAGTCGCGTTTGTTTCATCACTGCCGGCGTGGGAAGGGGACCTCCCGCGGTAGCAAAGTCACCTTGCAACGCGATCCGGCCTTCCGCGTCGCGCAATTCAACGTGCTTTATGCCGGTCACCGGATTCATGAACCCCGGGAGTGGTAGGTGCCCGGGTTCTGTCGAGAACTCGAACTTGAGACTGCCCAGGTTCGTCGTGCCGCTGGTTGCCGCCAACTGGCCGTCGACAAACAGGCGGTACAAGGCGCGGACGCTGAGCTTGTAGGCTTCGACCTCGAATTCCTGCATCGTTGTCGTGACGGTTATCTGGGCCTTGCCGTAGCTTTCGGGGTTCAGGGCGCCGCTGGTCAGCTTGACTTCGGCGTGGTTAGCCGCGTCGGTCGGAAGCGGGTCGATGAGCAGACTTCTCAACGCGCTCAGCGGGTCGAGCCGGCCCGTCCCGAGCTTTCCCCCGAAGCCGGGGTTGAGGTCGTCAATGGAAACGGCGGAGTCTTCGATCGTCTTCTTGGTGTCGGGATTAGTCGGTCTGCTCGCGAGGATCAACGCAGCTTCCGCAGAAGCGAACGGCGCCGCAAACGAAGTCCCGCTCCACGAAGCGTAATCGGGTCCGCTTGCGCTCGGATAGACGCTAATAAGTCCGACGCCCGGCGCCGACACGTCGACGTGGGCGCCGAAGTTCGAGAAGTGGGCGCGGCGGCTCGTATAGTCGATTGCCGTCACCGCCATCACTTCCGTGGAGCTCGAGGGAAACTGCGGTGGCGCCTCGGAGCTTTCGTTCCCGACGGCGGCGACGACGACGATACCGCGTCTTCGTGCGTCGTCGATTGCGTCTTGCAACAGCGGTGAGGCGTCGGGCGAGCCCAGGCTGAGATTAATGACGTTCGCGCCGTGATCGGCCGCGTACTTCACGCATTCGGCCACGGTGAAGGCGTCGGTCATCCCGTCGGCCGGGAAGGCGCGAAGCGGCATTATGCGGGCCTCGGGCGCTACCAACAGGATGAGCCCGGCGATGAATGATCCGTGCCCGGCGACGGTTGTGTTCGGGTCGCCCGGCAGATCGTCGGCGTCCTTGTCACTGTCGACGAAGTCCCAGCCTTGATAATCATCAACGAGGCCATCCGCGTCGTCATCAATGAGATTATCGCGAATCTCGCCGTTCGCTCGCTCGTCCGTCCAGAGATGCCCATTCAGGTCCGGATGCCTTTTGGATACTCCGGTGTCAATCACCGCGATCACGACGCCTTTGCCTTTTGACCGCACCTGAACTTCGGTCAGGTTCAGCATCTCGATGAGCTGCGTCTGCGATGTGTACTCGGCTTGAGACTTGCCCGGCATCGCATAGCCGTCGGGGAATCCCATCAGGGAGCGGCCGAAGGCGGTGAACGGGCTGGAAATGACCGGGTTAAGTGTGGCGCTCAGGACGTCGACGTCGCGCGCGAGCCGCTTGCGGAACTTGTTTTCCTTTTTGCCCTTGGGCGTTCTCAACCTGTAGAAGTTGGTGCCATATATCCGGCGCAGGGTAGTCGTGCCGATGCGATCGTTGACAGCGTCTATTGAGGCGCCCGCCTTGATCTCGACAATGACTTCCCCCCTGCGGACCTCTTGTGCGCTGACCGGCGTCGCCACCGCGATCAGGGAGAGGAACAAGACTGGGATTATCCGTTTTAGCTTCATGAATTCCACCTCGCATGGCCAGGCGGCGTGCCTTCCTGCCGCCGAGCCTCGCTGAGCGCCCCACTCAACTTTCAAATTCTACCAGAGAGCCGTGAGGCCGGAGGTGACCTCGGTCACGAGAGCTCTTGGCACAGCCCAATGTGTACGCAACCAAGGGGCCTGAAAGCCGCCTTCGAGCAGGCCGGCGCGGGAGCAGTCCGTTTCTGAAATCTGAGATCTGAAATGAGATTCGACTTCTCATATCGGGTTCCCCATCAGCACAAAGGGCGCCCAATAGTACGGGTGCCCGTAGTCGTCCTTGACCGCGAGCTGCGCCGATCTGAGCGCCGCCCGCTTGGTCTCGCCGCTTCGAATCCGCGAGTACATCTCACGCATGAGATCAGCCGTCGAGCGGTCGCTTACCGCCCAAAGGCTCGCGACCAGCGACGGAGCGCCCGCGTACAAGAACCCTCTCATCAGCCCGTGAAGCTCGTCCCCGGGAAACACCATGTTCACGCCCGTGTGGCACGCGGACAGCGTGACCATCTCGGCATCGAGCCGGAGATCGAGCAGGCTGTAAAAGTTCAAGGGCGAATCCGCGAGCTTCAGAAACGAGAACATCGGATTATCACGCCGGAAGTATCCGTGCGATGCCAGGTGCAGGAACCGCGCGGCCGGAGCATTCTTCAGCAGATTCTGGCGGGTAGCCTGACTGCCGGTGAACGTGACCGCATCGGGGAAGAGCTCGCCGAGCGCCCCGATCTCATCATCGATGCTGGGAGTCTCTCGGCCCGCCACGCCGAGTGCGACCATCTTGCCGTCCCCGGCAGTTCGAGGCTTGAACCTTGCGCTTCGGGATTCACCGGCCCTCTGGCGGCAAAGCCTGAGCACCGCCGCACTGGGCGCATACGAAATCTCAAACCGGTCGACCATGTAGCCGGCCCCGTCGCGCAGCGCATGAAACGGAACATAGTGAAGCGCTCCGTGCGGGATGATCATCAGCCGGTCGCTTTCCAGCATCGGCTCGATCGGCGCAAAGATCACCTGGTAGAAGCGCGAAAGGTACTCGTCGGTGGCGTGCTTGAGTTGTCCGAAATAGGAATCGACGTACTCGGAGCCATAGTTGAACTTCTCGATTTGGAACCGGAGCGCGGCGAGCATTCGGTCCAGCTCGCGCTTCGAGGCGATCGCTCGCACGACCTCGATGCGGTCCCGCGACGCGACAAACGCCGACACCTGGTCGCCGGTCGTAAAGTACTCGACGGCGGTTTCGCCGGGATCAAGAGCGGCGCGCAACTCCTCGGCGCCGATCCCACGCATGCGCTGCATCTCGGCGAAGGGCGATCCCTCGGCCTCGAGCAGCCTGAAGGTCTGCGCGATCTGACGCTCGCAGCGTTTGACTTCGCGCTGGTATCGCTCGGCGACTGCAACCCGCCGCTGATTCCCCTTCTCGTCTTCGAGTCCCGCGTGAGCGCTATACCAGTTCAGGTCCTGAATCAGCTTCAGGAGCCGGTCCCGTGTTTCGTGGGCGACGCCTTTGCGTCCCTGGCCGCGAGCGTCGCCGGGAGACCGCCTAAGGTAACGCGAGAGCAGATCCGCGAGCGCTCGCGACTTGGCCGACTCCACCAGCCGGAATGCTTCCTCCACGAGCGCGTCGTCGCCTTCGTCGAGACATGCGGCGATTGCGTCTTCGTAAACTTGAATCTTGTCGCTGACGAAGGTCGCCTTGAACTCGTCTGCGGCGATTCCTCCGCGCATTCTTTCGACGGTTTCGACCGCGAGACGGAAGCTCTCGAGCGCGGCGCGGCGTTGGTTCCGGTCGCGTGCGACGACTCCGATCAGATGATGACACTGGTACACGACGCCTGGCGCGAAATGGCCCTGCGCAGAGCGAAGCGCGGCCTTCGCCAGCCGCGCGGCCTTCGCCAAGTCCTTCCCCATGTATGCAGCGCGGGCCATCAACAGACGCGCGTAGGCCGTTCTGACCGCGAGCTTCTGCCTCGCGAAGACTCGAAGCGCGCTCGCCGCCCGTTCGCCTGCCTCTTCTGGTTCACTCTGCCGGAGCGCGAGCTCAGCGAGGTAGCAGTCAGCGAGCGCGGTGAGAGTGCCAACGCCGCGGGCTTCAAGGGCCTGCCGCGCCGCCATCAGGTTCTCGCGCGCTTGATCGAACTGCTGGACTCCCATGGCCGCGAGCGCGCGGATCAACGTCGCCTGGCCGGCTTCGTAAGGCATTTCCATCTCTGCGAAATGCGCCCGCGCGCTTTCGGCGGTTTCGACCGCATCTTCGAACGCGTTGAGCGCGAGCAATATCTCAGCGATGTCGAGGTTGCACCATGCGGCGAGCTGGCTACTGCCCAGTTCCGCCAGGCGGTCGCGCAGCTTGTGATAGCTTGCCAGCGCGGTGTTGTAGTTCCCGCGCAGAAACTCTATGTAGGCGATGTGGAACCGGCATTGCGCGGCGGACATCGACTCCCGCGCGCGATCGAAATCGGCCGCCGCGCGCTTGAGCAAGCTCAGCCCCTCATCGGGCTGGTCCGCGTCCGTGTACACGTTCGAGCGGCTGAAGTCGACGACGGCGCGCGCCGTCCTGTCACCGCTTCGCTGAAAGACCTTGCGGGCCCGGTCGTAGTGTTCGAGCGCCTGCTTGTGCCGGTCGAGCCGGTAGTAAACGTGGCCGACGTTGGTTTCGAGGCGGGCGAGATAAACCGGCTGGCCTGACTTCAGAAGGCGCCGGGCCGCGCGCGCGACTCGGAGCGCTTCGTCGTACTTTCCCATCTGCGTAAGCGTGAAGACCTGGTGCGTTCTGACTATGCCTGATTCAGTCGAGAGTCCAGCCGCTCGCATTGCTGCTGCCCCCCGATCCCAAAGCTGATTGGCCTCTGCGTAATCGCCCCGGTGATGAAGCACGAGCGCGCGCCCAGCTTCGGCAAACGCATCCAGCAACGGGTCGCCGAGCTTGCGCGCGAGTTCTTCGAGGCGTTCGACGAGCCGGCTCGCGGCGTTGAGGTCCGAGCGGACCAACCGGTCCACGTCCGACGTAAGGCCGGACATCACCTTGGCGCCGATCGGGCGGCGTTGCGCCCGCAGAAACGTATCGACGCTTTTGGCTCGGATTAGTTTGTCTGCCAGTGTCCTGCTCACATTCTCTCTTAGTCGTCTCCGGTGAATAGCGGCCTTCACCGCGCGGCGAAGTCTCAGTGTTCGAGGGTGACCGGCAACCCGACAACGGTAATGGCGCCTTCCGGCGTTTTTACTTCGAGGTCGTACCGGCCGTAGTAAACGCCGGTGAGCGCGAACTCGCCGAGGTCATTGGTGATCGTGGATTTGACGACGTCGCCCTCGCACTTGAGGTCGAGCGCAAGGCCCGCGACCGACTCGAAGCGTTGCTCGCTCTTCCGGAGAATCTGTCCTATTACCTCGGCTCGCGGCTGGTCGGCGGTCATGACCTGCACGTCGATGCTGTAGTCGCCGGCGCTGTACATCAACTGCCGATTGGCGGTCTCGGTTGAGCGCACGCCAACCAGCGCCGGCCGCGCCATGCTGTCGAACACCAGCTTGGCGATTGCCTCACCGATGCGCTGGCCCAGGCTCGCCCGCTCGCGGTCGCCGGCAAACAGGTTGAGTGCGCGCCTGAGCACCCACGGCGGCGGCTCGGTCGTGTCGTCGCCCGCGGCCACGGCCTTCACCGTCTCGTACCACTGACGGTCGGCGGCGCACCGCTCACAACCCGAAGCGAGGTGAGTCGCCACGGCGTCGGCCGCTTCGGTCTTCAGCAGGCCGTCGAGGTAATCAATGAGCTTTTCGAATCCGGGGCATTTCATAACCGTTCAACTCCTATTCCAGCTCCGTTCGGTCGAAAGCCGCGCGCTGGAGGTGCTCTCCAGCGCGCGGTGTACCACTACTATCAACGCGCATTCGCATGAATCGACAGCGCGTTCAAGGTCTCGCGGCAGAAGCGAGCCCCTACCTTCATTCCTACTGCAAGGTCGGAGAGCCGCGCCGGCCGGTCGTTGAGGAATATCTCAGTCCGGTCGGTTACGTTCAAGGTCACGGGCTCGCCGCCGCCTGAAGGAGTGACCGCCAGTTTGCCGTCAGGCACGCTCACTCGTGCAATCTGCCCTTCAATGCCAACAACCGTGCACTCGCCGCCAATCGGACTGAAAGCGGCCACGGCCAGCGCGTTGTGGCTTTCACGGCAGAAGCGCGCCGCCACTCTCATCCCCGGCTGCAAGTCGGAGAGTCGCGCCGGACGATTGTTGAGTGCGATCTCGGTCCGTTCGGTGATATTGAGCGCGGCCAGTTCACCTCCGGCAGCGGGCGCGATGACCAACATCTTCTCTTCCAGGTGAACGCGGGCGATCTGGCCTTCGACGCTCACGACCGAGCATTCACCCGGGGTTGGGCTGAAGGCCGCGACCGCCAGCGCGTTGAGACTCTCGCGGCAGAAGCGGGACGCAACCTTCATCCCCGGCTGCAAGTCGGAGAGCCGAGCCGGCCGGTCATTGAGCGCGATCTCAGTTCGGTCGGTGACGTTCAAAGTTACAACCTCGCCGCCGCCCAAAGGCGCGATGGCCAGCTTGCCCTCTTCCGCGCTCACGCGAGCGATCTCGCCCTGGACTCCGACGACCGTGCACTCGCCGCCGCTATCGCTCGTCGCCACTATCGCGAGCGCGTTCAAGCTCTCGCGGCAGAACCTCGCGCTCACCTTCATTCCAGGCTGCAAGTCGGCGAGCCGCGCCGGTCGGCCGTTGAGGACGATCTCGGTCCGCTCGGTGACGTTCAATGTGAGGGGCTCGCCCTCACGAGGATCGATCACGAGCTTGCCCTCTTCCGTGCTCACGCGAGCTATCTCGCCGGAGACACTCACGACCGTGCATTCGCCCCCACCGCTCTGAGCCGCCACTCCGAGAGCCATCATAGTTTCCCGGCAGAACCTCGCCGCGACTCTCATGCCCGGCCGCAGGTCACCAAGCCGTGCCTCGTGGCCGTCGAGGGTGATCTCGGTGCGGGCGGTTACTTCGAGCGTGACCGGCTCGCCCCCGCGCGCGGGATTGATGACGAGCTTGCTCTCTTCGACGCTCACGCGAGCTATCGCGCCCTCGACCCCAACGACCGTGCATTCGTCGCGGTGGTCGCTAGCCTGAACGCCGAGAGCGTTGAGCGTCTCGCGGCAGAACCTTGCGCCGGCCTTCATCCCCGGCGTTAATTCCTGCAATCGCGCGGGCCGGCCGTTGAGAGTGATCTCGGTTCGCTCGGTGATGTTGAGCGTGATGTACTCGCCGCTTTCGCCAGATTTGATAACCAGCGTGTTGGACTCCACGCCAACGCGGGCGATCTCACCGGTGACCCCAACAACGGTGCACTCACCGCCGCCTTCACTCTTCGCGTCGATCCTCTCGGCCACCAGCGACGCTAGGTTGTAGATCGCCTTAGCCGTCATACCCGGCTGCAGCCTGTCGAGGCCGGCAGGCTCGCCGTTGATGGTTATTACCGTTGAGTGAACCACCTGCAACTCGACCGGTGGAGTGTCCATCAGCGGGGCGATAGTGACGGTCGAATTCTCGATACTCACGGCCCTTATTTGGCCGAGTATCTCGAGCAGCGACATTGCATCAACGCGGCGGGCGTTGAACGTCGCGGGATCATAACTCGCGCGCACTCGATAGCCGCGAGCGAGGTCTTCGAGCGTCGCGGGCCGGCCGTTGAGCGAGAGCGTCGTGCCTTCGACGACATTGAGCGTGACGTTGGACTCGCCGGAAAGAGGATCGATAGTGATTGTCTTTGCGGCGACGCTGACATCGCGAATGATTCCGCGAATCTGAGCGAGCGATTCGGCGCTCACTGCCGCGGCTTCGCTTGATCCTTCTGCGTGCGAAGCGACCACGCCGAAACCTGAGGCCATCTCCGCAAGGGTGGCGGGCGTCCCGTCGAGCGTCAGCGACGTAGCGGCAGTGATGCTGAGCCGGAGCGGATCACCGCTGCCGGGAAGGGGATCGATGACCACAGCGCTGCCCTCGGTATCTATCCCGCTCAGTGTTCCCTCGACTGTTGCCATTGGCTGGCGCTCTGGTCCGCGGGCATCGATCTTTGATGCCACCATGGTTTCGCGATCATATTTGGCGGTAGCCTTATCTCCTGCTTGCAGGTCCTGGAGCCGTGCCGCCTGGCCGTTAAGTGTGATCTCAGTGCGCTCGCCGGCCTTCACCGTGACCGTGTCGCTGCGCCCGGCGATGGTTACGGTTCTGCGGCCGAGGTCGACCGCCCTCATGGTTCCCTTGATGCGAGCCTGCCCGGCCTCGGAGACGATGGGAGCGGACATAATCATCCCCAGAATCAGCAATGTGACTGACAAGAAGCTGCTTGTTTTCTTCATTTCTGATCTCCTCCTCTTAGTCTGGGGGCGTGGTTTCACGGGTCTAATGCGAATCCACTCTGGTAGAGAGAAGAAGGGGCGAAAAAATACCGCCGCCTACAACTTGCCGGCCAGTATTTTCTTGAGTTTCTCGAGGCAGCGGGCGCGGGTCGGACCGATCGAAGAGACGGGCATCTTCAACCGCAGGGCTATGTCCGCGTAGCTGAACTCGTCTTCCTTGTAGAACAGCATCGTCAGCAACTCGCGGCATCTGTCCGG
Source organism: Blastocatellia bacterium (assembly GCA_035293105.1). Classification (GTDB taxonomy): domain Bacteria; phylum Acidobacteriota; class Blastocatellia; order UBA7656; family UBA7656; genus DATDOV01. Next base: position 49,087 of record DATDOV010000045.1, on the reverse strand, counting down.
CAACGACTGAACCGCGCTGCGTACCGCCTGCTGGCGCTCCAACTCGGCGCCGCGTTCGTCGGCGAGAGGCCCTGTATCAGCAATCGCTCGCACCGGGTCGGCGTCGTCGTCGCCATCCCAGCTTGGAGCGGCATCGCTGCGTCGCAGAGCCGAGACTCGCCAGCTTTCGCGCGTGGCGGTTGTGATCAGCCACGAGCTTATCTTCTCGTGGTCTCGAAGCTTCGAGAGGTTCTCCAACATCTTGAGACAAACAGTTTGAAAGACGTCTGCCGCGTCATCGGGAGAAAGCCTGGCCTTGATCGGGATTGAATAGATCAAGCGCTGATAGCGAAGCATCAACGCCTCCCAGCAGGCGCGGTCACCCTTGAGGCAACCGGCGACCAGGCCCCGATCCTCTCGGTGCGTAGTGCTCTCTTTGGGGTCGGCTTTGACTCGCTTCATCATCGCGTCCGTTGACTCGATAAACCGGATGCGGGGGTCGACTGGCGGGGGTAGAGCTATGCTAGCAGAAGGCTGAATTAGTTGGAAGCATTTAGCCCGCCGGACTGCCGGGTCGTATGTTGGTTCAGTGTTGTCCGAACGGTAAGCGAGAAACCGCGAAGCCGCCAAGAACGCCAAAGCAACGCCAAGATTTCAATCTGTTTTTGGCGCTGACCTTGGCGTTCTTGGCGGCTTGATGGCGGTTTCCCTTCCGGCGACACGCAATTGGAACGCTACCGGCCGTCAGGCGGCTTCGGCGCGTTGTTGAAGCAGCCGACGAAGCTTCAGTCTGGCCTTATGCAATTGGGACTTCGACGTTCCGGAGCTGCACCCGAGTATCTTTGCAATCTCTTCGTGCTCGTAGCCCTCTACGTCGTGCAGCACGAACACGCTGCGATAACCCGGCGGGAGTTGACCGATCGCGATGTCGAGCGCGATGCGATCTACGATAGGCATGGCCTCTGGATTAACGGTGACCGGGTCGATCGAATCGGGCATCTCGCCGTCATCAGTCGTGAGTTCCGATCTGACGGACCGCTTGCGGAAGTGCATGAGCACTTGATTCACGGTCAGCCGGTGCAGCCAGGTGGTGAATGCGGCATCGCCCCGGAACGAGCCGAGCTTGCGATGTAACTGGATGAAGACCTCCTGCGCGAGGTCCTCGGCCTCGGCTATGTTCCCCGTCATTCTCAAGCATATCGAATAGACCCTGCGAAAGTGTTTGCGGTACAGGTCCTCGAACCCACTCATCGCGTCGCCCGCCAGGGCTGTGGTTAACCCGACTTCCGATTGAATTGAGATCGCGTTGCTGGCCATCGTCTATCTCCCTCCGACTCTCTGCCGATCCGAGTCTGGCGCGGGAGGGTGCGACTGCCGTGCCAGCTTGAAAGACGACAGGACGCCATCGCTAATTGATAGCGACGCTTAATCTTATCGAATCTCACCGAAGCGTCGGCGCCGAAGGGGCCGCTCCTTAATTGGGATGGGGTCACACCTTTTCGTGCAAGCAGGGGCGAGGCCAACGGCGGCTCCACCCTGGCGCCGCCCGGATTCCTTGCAATAGACTCGGCGAAGTTGGCGTCTATCTGTGATGGGAGAATCAGCTTCTTCGCTGACCGGTCTCGACGGGGATACAGGTGACGCGCTCAGAAAGGTGAGGCGTAGCGCAACCTGTCTGGTTGCGATTTGGGTGACGTGGTCAGAAAGGTGAGGGGTTCAAATTCGTGAGGAGAGATGCTCGCATGCGCGTTTTCATAAGCCACTCATCGAAGGACAAACCGGCGGTCGAACAGCTCGCCGTTGAGTTGCGCAACCGGGGCATCGACCCCTGGCTCGACAAGTGGGAGATCGGCCCGGGTGACGACATCGTCGCAAAGATAAACGCCGGCCTCGAGGAAGCGAGCGCCGGCCTGATCGTCTTCTCTACGCACTCGCGCGAGAGCCGCTGGGTCGAGGCCGAGACGAGCTACCTCACCTATGCGCGCATCGTCGAGAGCAAGGCCCTCATCCCCGTCATCGCCGGCGAAGATGCGTGGGTGCCCCCGCTCCTGCGGCCGCTCGCGCGCCGCGGGATTGAAGACGTAGACGCAATCGCCGACGCCCTCCTCACTCGCCGCGCGGGACCCGCTCTTGCTCGCACCGCGGAGACCGGCCGCCTCGAACGCGTGCTGGTCACCCTGCGCCGCGAAGGCGAGACTGGAGTCCGCGTGGCAGTGCGCATCGGCGACGAGCAGCACGGAGGCGCATTTCACGCCGAGCTTCCCCGGTCTCTCATCCTCGCGCGCGACGCCTTCCTGCGCGGCTTTCGAACCGGCCTTCGCCGCGACCCCATGGCAGCCGAGCGCGCGTCTCTCGAGTCGGAGGTCGCGGACCTTGGGCGGGCGCTGCGCGATCTTTGTCTCCCCGGTGACGCCGGCGAGGCGCTGTCGAGCCTGGCGGATGGCTGCGGAATCGGGACGACGGTCGAAGTCTGTTTCGAGGCTGATGACCCCGAGCTACTCGGGCTCCCCTTCGAAGCGCTGCGGCTGCCGAACGATCGCTTGCTTGCGACCCAGCCGCCAGTCACGATGCTGCGAAGGCCCGCGGGACTCAGCGCGCATGATCGCGAGAGCCTCGCGGGGCCGATCAAGGTCCTTGTGGCGGTCGGTGCTCCTGACGAGGACCGCACGACCGCGGTCGCCCTCGATCAGGAGCGCGAGTTGCAAAACATCCTCGACGCAGTCGAAGCGGCCCAGCGCCACGAGAACGTCGAGGTGCGCATCCTCGAGGTGGGTCACCCTGAGGTCATCGGGACTGCCATCGAGCGCGACGCCTATCATGTGCTTCACATCTCCTGTCACGGCATGCCGGGGAAACTCGAGCTCGAAGACGAAGAAGGCCGAGCCGTGACGACTACCGCCGAGGAACTGCTGGCGCCGATCCTTCGCCGAGGCCGGCCGTTGCCGCTGGTCTTTCTCAATACGTGCCATGGCGGCGTTCAGGCCGGGCAGACCGCGAGCTTCGCCGAGCAGCTTCTTCGCGCCGGCGTTCCGTGTGTGCTCGCGATGCAGACCTCGGTGAGCGATCACTACGCGACCCAGCTCGCGCGCGCCTTTTATGAACACCTCGCGCGCCGCGAGCCTCCGCTTGCGAGCCGCGCGCTGGCCGAGGCGCGCAAAGAGCTCGAACGCGCCCGCCTCAAGGCCGTACAGCAGGGCGCGCCCCTTGCCCAGACCCAGCCTGAATATGCGACCTCGGCGCTCTACGTCGCGGGCGAGGAGCCGCCGGTCGCGGACTTCTCGCTCGACAAGAAGCCGCTACTCGAACGCCCGGTGCACTACATGGCCGGTCCCGTGCCCCAGCTCCGGATCGACGACCTGATCGGCCGGCGCAAGGAACTGCGCGAGACCCTGCGCACGCTTAGAGACGAAACGCGCCAGCGCGCGGGTCTGGTGCTCACGGGCATCGGCGGAGTGGGCAAGAGCGCGGTCGCCGGCCGCGCGATGCAGCGGCTCAAGGAAGGCGGCTGGCTCGTGTGCGCTCACGCGGGCCGCTTTGACTTGCAGGGGATTGCGACGGCTCTTGGCGGCGAGCTCGCGCAGTCCGATCGGAAGGAATCGAGAAAGCGGGGCGCGTTGCTCGTCCATCCCGAGCTCGACGACAAGCTCCGCTTTCAACTGGTCGTGCAGACTCTGGCTGAGGAGCCGGTGGTGCTGGTGCTGGACGACTTCGAGCAGAACCTCGCGACGGGAGGAGGGAGATTCCGAGATCCAGACGTGGAGCTGTACCTTGGCGCTCTGGCGGAGAATGCCGGGCGCGGAAGGCTGCTCGTCACCAGCCGTTATCCGATCCCGGGCTTCGACGCCCAATTCCGCCGCGTTCCGGTCGGTCCGTTGAGTCTGGCCGAGAGCCGCAGGCTGCTACAGCGCTTGCCTTCACTGCGCGGCGGCGCTCCGGCCGAACTCGCCCTAGTCCTGCGAGTGATCGGCGGCCACCCTCGCATGCTCGAGTTCCTGGATGGTCTTCTGCGCGGCGGCGAAGGGCGTCTGCCTCATGTGACCGACAAGCTCAGGAAGACCCTCGCGGCGGCGGGACTGGCTGTCGAGACGATGGCAACGGACCTCGACGAAGCCGTGCAACAGACGGTGCTTCTCGGGGCGCGCGATGTTTTCCTCGACGAACTGCGCGGCATCGCACGGCGCGAGGATATCGAGGAGATACTGCTCCAGGCCGCGGTGTCGAACCTCCCGGCGCCGGCATCGGGCCTCGCACACATGCTGGCTGATGGCCCGGCGGAAGCGGCCGAGGTAGACAAGGCCCTGGCAAGGCTTGAAGAACTGTCGCTGGTGTACCGGCTCGCGGACGGCTCGGCCTGGGTGCACCGCTGGACCGCCGAGGGCCTTGCGCAATCCGGGGAAGAAGCGGAACACCACGAGCGCTGCAACCGCGCGGGGCGCTATCGTTGGTGGCGGGTCGAGAACGAGAGTCACGATCTGGGCGACGCCGTCGAGGCTGTACGGAACCATCTCGCGGGGCGGGACTTCGACGCTGCCGCGAGGGTGGGCGGTGCGTGCTTCGAGGTCCTGCGCCAGCAGTCGGCGCAGATCGCAGCGCTCGCCGGCGAGGTGCTCGAAACCCTGCCGGAGGAGCACGGGAGCTACGCTGCTGTTGCCGACGAGGAAGCGAAGGCTCACCTCGTCCTCGGGTTCACCGAACGGGCGCTTGAGCGTTACGAGGAACTGCTGAGAGTGCATCAGCGCCGGGCTGCCGCCGAGCCCGATCGCGCCGACTACCAGCGCGACCTCTCGGTCTCATACAACAAGGTGGGGGACCTCTACAGCGCGCTCGGACAGGGCGAGAAGGCGCGCGAGGCCTACCTTAAATCCCTCTCAATCTTTGAGCGCCTGGCGCAGGCCGAGCCCGATCGCGCCGACTACCAGCGCGACCTCTCGGTCTCATACGAGCGTGTCGGCGACCTCTACAGCGCGCTCGGACAGGGCGAGAAGGCGCGCGAGGCCTACCTTAAGGACCTTGCCATCGCCGAGCGCCTGGCGCAGGCCGAGCCCGATCGCGCCGACTACCAGCGCGACCTCTCGGTCTCATACAACAAGGTCGGCGACCTCTACCGCGCGCTCGGACAGGGCGAGAAGGCGCGCGAGGCCTACCTTAACTCCCTTGCCATCGCCGAGCGCCTGTCGCAGGCCGAGCCCGATCGCGCCGACTACCAGCGCGACCTCTCGGTTTCATACAACAAGGTCGGCGACCTCTACAGCGCGCTGGGACAGGGCGAGAAGGCGCGCGAGGCCTACCTTAAGGACCTTGCCATCGCCGAGCGCCTGGCGCAGGCCGAGCCCGATCGCGCCGACTACCAGGTTGACCTTGTGAACTCCCTGGTGAGGTTCACAACTCTCGATGACCCCAATGCTCATGAGCATTTGCGTCGCGCCTTGACGATCCTCCTGGAGCTACAAAAACAAGGACGGCTGGCGCCCGAGCATGAGCCCAAGATCGCGGCTGTCAAACAGTTGCTGGGCGAGTCATGAGTGGCGGGAGTGCCTCAGGCCCATTGAAGAATGTAGTGATGTGTGACTAACGCGCGTCCTTCAGCAGGGACTCAAAACCGGCGGGCGAGCAGGTCCGCGACTCGCTCCAGCAGGGATTCGTCTTCGTCCGAAAACGCGTTCACATGATCGCTGTCGATGTCGAGCTGGCCGAAGATCTCGTCACCCCGCCTTATGAGCACGACGATTTCGGACTGTGTCTCAACGCTGCAAGCCAGATAGTTTTCGAGTTTGCTCACGTCGCCAACGACCAGGTTGCATCTTTGCGCGACGGCGGCGCCGCATACTCCCGATCCGACGGGGATGCGCGTGTGGTCGGTGTGCTTGCCAATGTAGTTGTGCAGAACCAGAGTGTCTCCTTCGAGCAGGTAGATGCCGACCCAGTCGTAGTGCTTGCACTCCTGCTTCAGGAGCGACACCGCGCCTCTTAGCACTTCATCGCGCGGGGCTGCGGAATTCACGAACTGCTCCGCTCTGCTGACGATTGAATCGGCGTTCGACATCAGGCTTGTTGTCATCCCTTCCCTTAGCTTTCGCGAAACGGTCCAAGGATGATATTGGCGAGCGGGGAGGATTTCAAGCGTGCCAGCGGAGACGGAGACACGGCGGAGCGGGGACACGGCGGCGCGGGGACATCCGGATTCCCGCCTCGCCGCGTCTCCGTGTCCCCGCGTCCCCGCGTCCCCGCGTCCCCCTCCCCCCCGCCTCGCCGCTTGCAGTGATGGCGCACATTCCTCTTAAATCAAGACTCAGCAATGATCGAAACCGTAGCCAGAGTCGAAAGCAACATCGAAGTAGCGCCGGGCTTCCGGCTGCTCACGTTGAGCTTCGATAGAGCCATCAATCCCGAAGTTGGGCAGTTCGCGATGATGAAGCCCTCCGGCTGCCTTGAACCGCTGCTTAGACGCGCCCTTGCTGTTTATCGCGTCGAGAGACCCGACAAACTGAGCTTCCTCTATCAGGTGTTAGGACGTGGGACTCAAGCCCTCTCGCTCGCGGTCGCTGGCTCGATGGTCGATACGCTCGTTCCGTTGGGAAATGGCTGGCCGACGCAGAGCTTGACGAGTTCCGGCCGGGCGATCGTTGTCGCGGGCGGCATTGGTTCGGCTTCGGTGCTGATGCTGTGTGAAAGACTCAAGCGACAGGGCGTTGATACGCGTGTCTTCTTTGGCGCCGCCAACAGCGATGTAGCACTCGGCTGTGGGCTTGAAGACTTCAAGGAACTCGCCTTGCCGCTGACCGTCACGACCGACGACGGAAGCCTCGGCGAGCGGGGATTCGTAACGGCGCCGCTCGAACGTCACCTTCAAGCCGGAGATGGGGCCGGCGCCACTATCTACACCTGTGGTCCCTGGGCGATGATGAGCCGAGTAGCCGAGCTCGCCGCCCGATTCGATGTGAGGTGCTACGCCTCGCTCGAAGCTCCGATGGGCTGCGGATTCGGCGTGTGCGTCGGATGCGTAGTCGCCGTCAAGACCGATGGCGGGTCGGACTATGGATCATACAAACGAGTCTGCACGGACGGCTCGATATTTCCGGCCGAACAGGTTCGCTGGGAAGTGAACGCGATGGGCCATTGAGCGGAGACGACGTGGGCAACATAGTCAATCATGACCCCAGACTGGCGGTCGAGATCGCCGGCATCCGTTTCAACAATCCTGTGATCGGAGCGTCGGGGACGTTCGGATACGGCCTCGAGTTCGCCGAGTTGATTGATCTGAACCGGCTGGGTGGGTTCTCGACCAAAGGCCTTTCAGCCCGGCCTCTCGCTGGAAACCCGCCGCCTCGGATAGTCGAAACCCACGGCGGGATGCTGAACGCGATCGGCCTTCAAAACGTCGGCGCGCGCGCCTTCATCGAAGAGAAGCTGCCGTTGCTGAGGCGATTCGATACGCGGGTCATCGCCAACGTCTTCGGTTATTCCGACGACGAGTACCTGGAGGCAATCACAATACTCAACGACGGCGAGGGCATCGACGCGTATGAGCTCAACATCTCGTGCCCGAACGTCAAGGAGGGCGGCATCGTCATCGGCAACTCTCCGACTGCGGCCGCGCGACTCACCGAGAAGGCAAAACGGGCATCAACGCGGCCGCTCATAGTGAAGCTGTCTCCTAACGTCACCGACATCGCCGAGCTTGGACGCGCGGTCGCCGGGGCAGGAGCTGATTGTCTCTCGTTGATCAACACGGTTGTGGGAATGTCGATTGATGTGGAGACAAAGCGGCCGAGATTGAGCTACGGTACGGGGGGCTTGTCGGGACCAGCCATCAAGCCGATCGCCGTGCGGATGGTGTATGAGGTAGCGGCGGCGGTCGCGGTTCCGCTGATAGGCATCGGAGGTATTGCGTCGGCCACCGACGCGATGGAGTTCATACTGGCCGGCGCCACCGCGGTCCAGGTGGGAACCGCTAACTACTACGACCCAACCGTGACGATCAAGATCGTGGAGGGCCTTTCAGCGTACTGCGATACTCTCGCGGTCGAGAGAATAGCCAGCCTGGTTCGGGCAGCCTCACCCGGCAACTGAAACCCCGCAGCAAACCGCACCTTTCACCTCCGCTGCCTGTCGCCGAACCGCCCTCATCCCTTCCACTCACAACATTTTAATCTATGGGTCCATTTTCTGCGCCCCAACTTACAAATTGCTTGATAGATAAGCACTCAGATTTTATTATTGCTGTCGTGATATTAATTGTCGGGGCTTCCAAAATGGAGCACCGGACGGAAACAGTAACTACGGAGACGGCAAACTAAAGGTTGAAGGAGGTAAAGAGCAAATGGCAAAAGCAGGAACTCAACTTGCGCCCGTGAGGGTATTTCGCAGCTTGATGGGGGGTGACCCCTTCCGCGAGTTATTCGATTTGCAGCGCAGCATCAATCGGCTTTTCGACGACAGTTTCGTCAAGGCGCCCGCCGAGGGAGCGTCGCTGGCGACGTGGACACCGGCGGTCGATGTCTATGAGGACGAGAACTCGTTCCTGATCAAGGCCGAGCTGCCCGAGGTCAATCGCGACGATGTCAAGGTGAACATTGAGGACAACGTGCTCTCGATAACCGGCAGCCGCCGATTCGAGCACGAAGACAAACGAGATGGCTATCATCGGGTCGAGCGCAGCTATGGCCAGTTCTATCGGTCATTCACTTTGCCGCCGAACGTGAACCCGGATGCGATCAGCGCCGAGTTCAAGGACGGCGTGCTCCGGCTCAGCGTACCCAAGAAGGAAGAGGCAAAGCCGAAGCAGATCGAAGTGAAGGTGGGCTGAGACCCAGGATTGACACGGTGAACTAGTCCATTTCGAGGGAGCGGCAGCTTGAGTCGTCGGCGGTTGCTCCCTCTCTTGTTTTTCTTGGCGGACAGCCGGGCGCTACCGCTCCCGGTACTGGTGGCCCACCGTCACGACGCGTGCGTTCAGCTATACGATGCACAATTCCAGTAGCTCGAGGCAGTCTGCGCAGACCAGCCGTTCCTCGGCCGAGCCCTCGTTCTCGATGACGACCACGTTCAAGCTCGCGCAGCGGCTGCATCGAACCGTCGGAGAGCAAGAATCACGTTGGACGCGATCAATCAGAACGGCTTCGAGTCTGGCGCCGAGATCGCGGGTTGCGAGTTGAAAGCTCGCCAGGCAATCGCCGCACACGTGATTGAAGCAGCACTCCGGCTCACAGCTATAAACAACGTTGTCGGATTCGCACTGCGGGCACTTTACGTTGAGTGGCTTGGTCCTCATCGCTTCCTTTGGCGCGCGGGGGAGGAATACCTGAGCGCGCTCTCATCGACGGTCAATCTAGCACGCAGGATTCGGTCGACTCAATCCACCCGCCGCCGGAGCCGCCAGAGGCTTTTGTTGTCTCGTCTTCGTGAGAGATGCTTCGCCCACGAGGAGGTGCTTTCGTCTTGACTTAACCATGGGTGGGGCGTATAAGGCTCGGTGCCCGCGCCCCGGCAAAGTCGGTCTGACGGGCGATCGGGCGCGGGCTGCATCACTGGGGATCTAGAATCGGCATGCGGAGACTCAAATGAAACTCGTTAAGAGCGAAAGCTCAGGTTCAGACTTCGGACTCATTGGCCGCGGCATAGAAATCACCGGCGACATCGTCTTCTCAGACCAGCTCAACGTCGAGGGCAAAGTGAACGGCCGAATAACCTCGGGAACGGGCACGCTGGTTGTCGGCGAAACCGGCCACGTGGAGGCTACCGTTGATATCGCCGTTTGTGTGATACACGGAACGCTTCACGGCGATCTGACGGCCAAATCCAAGGTCGAGATTCGGCGAACGGGCAAGGTCCACGGAGACGTCGTCACTCCCAACCTGTTGGTCGAAGAAGGCGCGTTGTTCAACGGCGTGATCAGGATGGGCCAGGAGGCAGGCAGCCGATTGCTTGGAGAAGTCTTGCCTGGCGACGCGGACAGTGCGGCTCAGCGGCGAACGAGGGGCGCATAAGTTCCCGCTGCCGATCGAATCACACCCGCCAGATTCCAGATCTTCATTATGGAGACCCCTCGCAGTTCAACCAACCTGCGCGACCGGCTTATCGTTGCGCTCGATGTCGCTGACCGCGCCGACGCTCTTCGATTGGGCGAACAACTCAGCGGACGCGCCGGGATGTTCAAGATTGGAAGCCGGCTCTTCACCGCCGAGGGACCGGCGCTCGTGCAGGAATTCGTCTCGAGCGGGGAGCGAGTCTTTCTCGATCTCAAATTCCACGACATCCCTAATACTGTAGCCGGCGCCGCGGAGTCAGCGGCCCGACTTGGGGTATCGATCTTCAACGTGCACACGCTTGGCGGGGCCGAGATGATGCGCGTGGCCGCTCATGCCGTCGCTGATCGAGGTATCTTATGGATCGGCCGGCCGGCCGTGCTGGGCGTGACCGTGCTCACGAGCATGGATCAAGCGAGCCTCACCGATGTCGGCGTCAACGCGCCGGTGGAACTCGAGGTCGTGCGTCTCGCGTTGCTTGCTCATGACGCGGGATTGGATGGCGTGGTCGCTGCACCTCAAGAGATACGGCCGATAAGAGAACTGGTCTCCGACGATCGCTTCATCATCCTGACGCCGGGCATCAGGCCCGCGTGGTCGGCGAGCGGCGACCAGAAGCGAATTGCGACGCCCGCTGATGCCATTCGAGACGGCGCCGACTTCTTAGTCGTCGGGCGTGCAATCACCGACAACCCTGACCCGCGCGCCGCAGCCGAGCGAGTGCTTGAAGAGATGGCCGGCTCGAAGCGTCCGTAGTCGGACACCTTTCGGGGGAGACGATACGGATTATTTCAGCGCGCGAGGCGACACCTCGCGAACGCAGGCAATACACAGAGGGGCTATGAAAAAGGAATATGATTTCAGCAAAGGCCGCCGCGGAGCGGTTGTCACTGCGGCTCCCGGCAAGACGCGGATTACGATTAGACTGGATGAGGAGGTGCTGGCCTGGTTTCGGAATCTAGTCAGTGAATCTGGCGGTGGGAATTATCAAATCCTGATCAACAAGACGTTGCGGGAGTACATCAGCCAGAAACAAGAACCATTGGAAAAAGTGATACGGCGAGTAGTCAGAGAGGAAATAAAACGGATTGCATAGTATCCTCCGACAGTGGCCCAACTGCTCATAGATGAAGAACACGGACACTACATCTGGATGAACGTCGGCTGGCAGGATGGGGCCGCGTGTGCGGAATGACGGTTTACGTCCGTATTCGCGAGGGCAAGTTTTGGGTTGAAAAAGACTGGACGGAAGACGGGATCGCCGGGGACCTCGTGCGCGAAGGAGTTCCGAAGAAGACATCGTGCTGGCATTCCACGATCCCAAGACGCGGAAGCACAAGGTGTTGCAGCTTGAAAGTGAATGTCCATTGGATGATAGCCGAGTCTAAGCGCCGAACGACGAGGGACAAGTGCCGTGAGGTTTAGTCGGGCACGGCAGGTGCGGCGAGGTTGGCGGTGTTCACTAGTGCGGGTTGAGAATATCTAACGGCAACCCAGTTCCTGTTGACGACTGCGAAGAGGCAAACAAGCTATGAGCGCTTCAGACGTTACCAGCGACACAGCCAACGTCGGCGAGGCCCCTGACGGGTGCCTCGCGTTCGTCATGAATGTTCGGAGGTTCGCGGACTTCACGTCTGCCGAGCTAGCTCCCGGTCATATACTTCGCCCAGCCACCGACGCAGAAACCGACGAAATCCGAACCGCGATTCAGCGGCTCAGCGGCTCAGGGCATGAATACGCTTGGGAAATGAGATGGTCAGACGATCGTGAACAAACCGAGGCACTGCCGCGCGAATCGTGGCGATACTTCGTCATAGGATTCCGCGGTAACAACGCAACTATGAATACGCTCGCTGACGCTTGTGATCTTTCGACGTCAGAGCCAGAAGTCGGTCCGGTGATTATGAGAGGCTTCATTCCCGGCGCAGTGGTTAACTTTCACCCGGCGAGGCTCTTCCACTCGATGGAGCCAACTCTCTATGACCCGGACTTTTTCATCGAGTTGTGCACACTTGATGTCGCGGAAATTACTGAGATTCACCGGCGCCTAGTTGCCCATGACGATTCGTTGATTGACTTGAAGCACGTCACGCTCCAGCTTGGTCAACTGAAAGCCCTTCCGCGCTCGTCTCTTCTACGGTTTCTGGGCTACTTCGGGATCCTCGAGTCGCTCCTGACGCATCCGCCCCGCCAATCAGATCCGTATGATTCGATAACACGCCAAGTAAGGAAGAAGTTGGTGCTGCTCAACGGTCGGTTCTCGCGGCCGCCGGATTACGCGGTGTTTGGCGGTACACCCGTCGAGACTATATGGACTAGGATGTACGCATATCGCAGCCAGATTGCGCACGGAGGTCCCGCGCGAATTGAAGGCGACCTCGAGGTTTTGGGGAATCACAAGAAAGCACTAGCTCTTTTGAGGGCAACCACAAAGGCTGTGGCGCGGCAGGCCTTGTTTGAACCGCAACTCGTGAGAGACCTACGTGAGTGCTAGAGAGAAAGAAATTGCGGCCTCGGGTCGAGCAGCCCTGACGTTCGCCGCGGCTACAGCGTATTTGGTGCAGCGACAACTCCTCAAGGGGACTTCAATGCGAACCCTCATCGTTCCGGTGCTGACCAGGACGCTCCTCGCGTCATGCCTCGTTGACGCGCAAAAGTACACCGATGCGAATGGCCGGCTTCGTGTCGCCCTAGCCAAGCAGCCGTTTCTTCCCAATGGCATTTCTCCTGGGCCAAACACCATGGCCGACGGCGGAATCCAGGAAGTTCTCTCTCGCATGGGGCCGACGCGCGAGCCGACCATTCCGCGCGGCGCTCAGTTCCGATCAGTTCTGCCGGTTCGGTCGCTTTCCGGTTCTTGCTGGGCTACCCAGAGAGCGATAGACTCTTACGTATGCAATATCAGGACATCATCACCATAGAACCAGGCAAACGAGGCGGCAAGCCCTGCATCCGCGGCATGCGAATGACGGTATACGATATCTTCAGTTACTTGGCGGCGGGGATGACCGAGAAACAGATCCTTGAGGACTTCCCGTACCTAACGGGCGAAGACATCCACGCGTGCTACGCGTTTGCAGCGGACCGAGAGCGGCAGGCTACGGTGGCCCACAGTGAAACTTCTGTTTGACCATAACCTTTTGGCGTTGTCGCCGACCGACAGGAAGTCTATCCTGAAGGCATGCCCGAACTCAGCCGATTCTTTGGCATTGTAATTGGTCTCTTCTACAGCGAGCACGGAAGGCCTCACTTCCATGCCGTGTACGCAGAGTACGAAGCATCCATTGACATTGAAACCGGCGATCTTATTTCGGGGGAGCTTCCCAAACGCGCTTTGGCACTCGTGAAGGAGTGGCATGCCGAGCATGGGGAAGAGTTGAGTGAGAATTGGGAACTGGCGCGTCAACGTCAGGCTTTGAGGAAAATCGCGCCGTTGGAGTAACCAGTATGGATTATCACGTTATGGAGGCTGAGCACGTTTCGGGCTACGTCATCAAGCTGAGATTCCGAGACGGGACGGTTGGTGAAATCGATCTCCGGTCGGAACTGACTGGACCGATATTTGAACCACTTCAAAATCCGGACGTATTCAAACAGTTTCACGTCGATACACAGTTCCACACTTTGGTTTGGCCAAACGGCGCAGACTTAGCTCCGGAGTTCTTGCACCAGAATGTACGACACTGCGTGACTCGGCGATGAACCCGGCGCCGCCGTGGTCGCTATCACGTCCGCAGCGGTACCCTCGACTCGCAAAAGATGCTCGCCTCGTTGCGGGTTATCGCCAGAGTCGTTAGCAGGCAACTCCAAATGGAAGGGACGTCAATGCGAACCCTCATCGTTCCGGTGCTGGCCATAACGCTCCTCGCGTCATCCCTCGTTGACGCGCAGAAATACACCGATGCGAATGGCCGGCTTCGTGTCGCCCTAGCCAAGCAGCCGTTTCTTCCCAACGGCACTTCTCCGGGGCCCAACACCATGGCCGACGGCGGCATCCAGGACGTTCTCGCTCGCACGGGCGCTCTCGTGAAAGTCGACGAGGCCCGACTCACTCCCGACGAAGACACGGAGTACGGCGGGTGGAAGCGGCTCGGCATGGCGCTCGGCCATTTCGCCGACATCGTCGCGAAGAATGAACGGGACGGCTACTTCTCGGTCGGGTTGCTTGCGACCTGTCCCTCGATGCCCGGACTCGTAGCCGGCTTGCAACGCTCGGGACCGACCCGCGAGCCGATTAAGATCGGCATGCTGTGGCTCGACGCACACCCGGACATCAACACTCCCGAGACCACCCGCAGCGGCTCGCTGGGCGGCATGCCCGTAGCGGTCGCGACCGGACGTGCGCTTCAACGGATGCGGCTCGATGCGGGGCTGGACCCGCCGCTCTCGGACCGCCACATCGTGATGGGCGGCGTTCGCCTCACCGATCCGCTCGAACAGCAGATACTCGACGACTCGCGTATCGAGCAGCTCAGCGTCGACGACTTGCGCAACGCCACACCGGCCGTTTTCGCCCAGCTCGATCGGCTGAGCCGCGTCGTTGATAAGATCTACGTGCACGTTGACATGGACGTCCTCGATCCGCGAGAGGTGATGGGCCACCAGAACAAGGTGCCCAATGGTCCATCGAGCGAACAGCTCGCGGCGCTGTTCGAGATGATCTTCAGCCGCTACTCCAAGGCGTCGGCGATCGGTTTCGCCACGATTCCGGCCAGGGACGACGGACGCCTTTCGCTGGCGGCGGTGAACCGCATGATCACCGGCGCGATTAAGGGCGTGAGGGCGCGGGAGACTCGCCGGTGACGCGCGGCCGATTGTGGGTGTGCCCGACAGACTAATCCAACGAGCGTGACTCAAATGAACCCGCAGGTATCGCCCGAGCGTCGCCAATCCGCGATCCGAAAATCCGAAATACCGCATCGAGGGGACGGGCCCGCTTCTTGTTTACGTTCCGGGTCTGGACGGGACCGGCGAGTTGTTCTTCAAGCAGTCGGGCGACCTCAGCCGCTCCTACCGAGTCGTGACATTCAGGCTGCGTGAGGATGGCGGGTTCGGCTACGACGACCTCACCGGCGACGTTGCGGCGATCATTCGCGATCTCAAAGAGCCGCGGGCGACGATCGTGGGAGAGTCGTTTGGCGGGACCATCGCGTTGCAGTTTGCTGTTCGTTATCCCGCGATGGTGGAGCGGCTGGTGATCGTGAATTCATTCCCGCGATTTCGCGGCCGGCTCCGGATCAATCTGGCCAGACGATTCGCCGCCGCGATGCCGTTTCGTGTTACGTGGCTCGTCAGGTTCGGCGCGTCCTCACTGGGCCTCACGGCCGACGGAGTAACTGGTGAGGATCGCCGAAGGTTCTTCGACGCGGTGAGAACCGTGAAGCGCGAGGGCTACGTTCGCAGGCTTGAGTTGATCGCCGGCCTGGATATCGAAGACCGACTCTCAGACATTGAAGCCGCCACGCTCTTCATCGCCGGTGAGAAAGACCTTTTGATTCGCTCCGTGTCGGAAGCACACTGCATGGCCGCGCGGATTCCGAACGCGACCGTGAAGATAGTTGAAGGCGCGGGTCACGCCTGCCTGCTGGGCGATCGAGTCCGCCTGGCTGAGCTGCTCGGTGAGTGGCGTCGTCTGGCGATCTGAAGAATTGAGCGGTCGTGGTCCGACGACTGCATCAGTTGAAGATCGTCAAGGTCTTGAGCGCTGAGCATCACTCTCGCGAGCCCCCAGCCTTACGCCTCTGGTGTCGCAGTATGTGCCGCCTCAGCGTGTCCCATCGCCTGTAGACGATGAAGCGCCCGACCTTGCCCATCCGCCTGTAGCTACCCATAAACTCTCGAAGCTCGGGATAAGTCTGAATCGATAGCCTGTAGTTGAACACGCCAAGCTCGTCGAGAATGTATTTGGGCTTCGTCTGCTCCAGCTCGGCGATGAGTTGCGCCCTCGCTGCACCGGCAAGCGAGTCCTCCAGGAGATTGCGAGGCTCGCTGAAGTAGTGAACGTCGGCTGAAATCCCCGTGAGCGGTTGTGTGCTCAGGAATCGCGACGCCGGCAACAAACCCGACCAGTAATAGACCTCCGGCCGGTAACCCCACACGAAAAGATAATCCGATGGTCCATCGGGCGCACGAGTCCGAGGGCCCGCGCTACGCAGGGTCTCCGTTGGTATTCTGCTCAGGACTGGGTCGTCATTGCCGACTCCCGTCGCTGCGGCCGCCGCAAGACACTCTTCGCTGTTCAGCCGATCGTGGAGCCACTTGGCGGTGACGTCGCTCTTGGACCCGCCAAACCAGTCGACCGCCAGCATGAAGGTGCGGCCGTGGAAGCGGACGAGCGTGAACAGAAACCCAACCGCCAGAAAGCCAACCACCGCGCCACGAAACACCTTCCAGCGCACGCGATCGAGCCCTAGAAGCGACGACGTCATCCCGTCGAGTCCGCGCGCGCCGATCAGACAAAGGCTCGGCATGATTTGGAAGAAGTAGTGGCCGAAAAACCTCCCGCCTACCGACATCCCGGCATACGAGACTGCGAACCAAATCAACAGCGTGACATCCGATGTGAACGCGCGGCGACTCAACTCTCCGCCCGCGGGTTTGTATGCGCGCCTGATCGTTACAGCGGCGACGTAAAGCAGCGCGATCAACAGCGTGTTGTTGAGCGCGAAGTAACCCGCACTCTGACCGAGCGCCTGCCACGCGACTCTTCCCGTCGGGTAGTATGCGGCGTAGCGGATACCCCAATCCCATACGTACACCCAGTAAGCCGACAGAGAACGCGTCGCGGCGATATAGATCAGAAAAGGCGCGGCCCCAATCATGAATCCCATCAGTGCCATCAACAGCAAGAGCGATCCCGAAGTCCGAGGCGAGGACTCGGAGAGGGCGGCGGCGGTTCGATGCGGCGCGCTCATTGGATTTTCAGCCGAGTCGCTTCTGCAGGCAGGCGAGGGGTCGTGGTTTTTCCACCTCACGGCGACCAGCAGTAGAACACCGAAGAAGATCAGATCGAAGACCGCCTTGGGATTGGCTTGGAAGGCCACGGCCACGCACACGCCGCCCCCGAAAGCGAGACGTGCACTCGAATCTGCAGATATGGCGGCGCGCACAACACCCTGGCGCGAACGAATCAGCAGCATCGCGCCTGCGGTGTAAGGCAGGGTCATAAGGAAATCCGTATTGAATCCCTGAACGTGGCCAGTCGTGTAGGTTGTGCTGAAGACGGCGAACATCGCGGCTGCCAGCAACCCGATTCGCTTGCCGTAAAGCCGCAAACCAAACAGATAGAGTAGCGCCGAGATCGCCGACGAATAAAGAATCGCAAACACACGGATCGTGAGAATGTGCGCCCCAAAGAGCTTGAACAACCCGGCGTAGACGAGCGGCAGCAACGGCGGCTTGTCGAAATAAACTTCGCGATAGAGCGCCTTCCCACGCAGAATCTCCTCGGCCGCCGTGAACCACAACCCGTCGTCCTGGTAAAGATGGCCTGAGTAGAAGATCCGAAGCAGGAAGCTGACGATGACTATAGCAGCGAAGACTTTGATTAAGGTAGCGCGGGTAACCCGTGGCTCGCCCGGCGCTGCGCTGTCTTCGGCGGGTGGCATCGATATCGCGCGGCTGGAATTCATTCGGAGATACTGACCGGCTCAAACGCTTGATCGCAGACCCACAGGCACAAGAGCAGGCGCGGGGAGGTTATCGTGCCTGCCAATCGCAGCGTCGAGTTCGTCGCAGAGATCGGCTCGCTCGCTCGTCAGGGAGTGAAAGTCGAACAACCTCGCGTCCATCAACTGCGACGGCCTGACGTTCGCAAGCGCGCCGAGCATCGAGTTTCTTATTTGAGGCGCCTCTCGCGCCAGGTCGTCGATCAACCGCTTCACCCGCTTGCGCTTGAGGTTCTCTTGCGAGCCGCACAGGTCGCAGGGAATGATCGGATAGTCCTGCGTCTCAGCAAACGCCGCGATCTCCGATTCCCAACAGTAGGCCAGCGGACGAATGACCGTATTGCGGCCATCGTCGCTCTTGAGAACCGGAGGCATGGCCTTAAGCGAGCCGCTGAAGAAGAGATTCAGCAGGAAAGTCTCGAGAATATCATCGGCGTGATGTCCGAGCGCGATTTTGTTGCAGCCTTCTTCGACTGCAGCGTTGTAGAGAATGCCTCGTCGCAACCGCGAGCACAGGCCGCAGGTCGTCTCGCCCTCCGCAATGACCGACTTCACGACGGAGTACGTATCGCGCTCGATGATACGAAATGGGACGCCGACTCGAACCAGATACTCAGGCAACACGTGCTCGGGGAAGCCGGGCTGCTTTTGATCGAGATTGACAGCAAGCAGCTCAAATCGAACCGGCGCGCGGCGCTGAAGATCAACGAGCAATGTCAGCAGCGTGTGGCTGTCTTTGCCTCCGCTCATGCAGACCATCACGCGGTCGCCGTCGTCGATCATTCGGAAGTCGGCGATCGCGCGGCCGATGCCCCGCAGGAGTCGCTGCTTCGCTTTTTCACCGCCGGTTGTGTTTGAATTTCTGGACGCCATCAGAGCGTCGATACTAGCACATAGATGCGCGGGCTGTCAGTTTTGGAGTGCCGTGACATTTGGAGTGCCGTGACTTGGCGCCGCTTTGGTAGTCCAACTGCGCTCCAAATGCGCCCGGTTTAACTTTGGACTACCAAAGCGGCGCCAGGTCGCCTGACTCCGTGAGGCGTTCGATCCTCGCCTTGATCCCGGCTGATCCGCTGTGCGCGGCGATCCGCTTGAGAATCGGCTCGGAGAATCGCCCGCGTTTCTTCAAGGCCGTCATCGCAGCCTTGCGCACATCGGGAGACCCGGAACCCAGCTTTGCGACTTGTTGTTGGACCGCGTGCTCCATCTCCGGGGTGATCACTTCAGTCCTTCCAACGAGCACGCGAACGAGTTCCGCAGGCGTAGGATCAATCGTAACCGGCAGAATGGAATCGGTAGTCCCGCGCGGCACGATGTAGAAGATCCGCAAGCCTTCCTCGAACCACGAATCACGCCACGTCTTGAGCATCGCGCGGGCCTCTTTCTCGTAGAGACCGTGCGTTATGAGGATGTTCTCCAGATCGCGCTCGAGCGAATCGATCGTCTGGCCGGCCGTGGGGCGGTTAAACCTGAACTTGCGTTTGAGCAGACTGCGGATGCGATAACCAATCTTGCCCTGGCGGTTCTCAAACAGGACGACCGTCCCGATCTCTTCCCGCCCGAAGTTCTTCACGACGATCCTGTCGTCATCTTTGAGGGCGACCGAGAGCGGCAGATCGAAGTTTCCGACTCCGCGGTAAAACAGGAACCTCTCGTGTTCGGTTCCTCGTTGGCCGCAAACGCGAACCGGCGCCGCGTCGACCTCGCGCGCCGGATAGTAGTGGCTCTCCGCTTCTTCCCTCGGCAGATCGACCAGAGCGTCAGGCAGTACCTTGAACCGCCCCCAGTCAATTCCCCCGTTGACGAAGCGAGCCTGCGGGTACCACTCAGTGATCCTGCCCTTCGGGAAATCCACTCTCACTGATACGTCCGTCTCGCGGTCGGTGTAGAAATAGAGCACCGGCGTCTCCATGCGCACGAGTGCGCTGAGATCACACTTGTTGCAAGCGCTCGCGTGTCGGAGGCCGCTTGCCCTGTCGGTTTCGCTCATCGTGTGGACGAAGCCCGGAAGGTCGCTCGATCCGTTCAGGGGACGCCACTCGACAGCGGTCCCGTCTTCGCCGGCGATCGAAGTGAAGGTGCCCCACTCGTGCACGACGAGGCGGGCCTCGCCGTCTGCGGCGGGTTGATTCATCTGACTTGTTTCCTGTGCGGAGGGGCGGAGCTGGGCGAGCGCTATGACGGCGACCCCTACGACGATGCGGGTGAAAGGTCTGCTGAAGATTCGCGAGATCATCTTTTCTCTCCTGTGCGTAGCGTCTATAGACGAATGGCGAATCGCGGAACTCTTGCGCGCCGGACGAGAGTCTTCGGGCAGATAGTGTGTATGAAGAGACCGTCGGGTTCGCGCTCATTTAAGGGAGGTCAGACCAGGGGTCGAATCACTGAGTAGGTCGCCCCGGGTGCGGGAGGCGCGACGCTTGGACCGGCTTGAAAGCGTCAAAGGAACATATCGTCAACGAGAAACTTCCAGCCAGGTACCGCGGGTTCAGCTTCCGCCCATTCGCTACGACGGTAGATCGTCGGATGGTCCGGATCAGTCGCGCGATAGACTTTGACTACGTCGTTGCTCAGGAGATCTACGTCCCACACAACGAGAGTGCCAGCCGCGAAATAGTCAGCGCGCTTTGCGGCCATGTCTCGCTCAGCGTCGCGCCCATAGTCGCCTTCGCTTCGCACCTCGACGGCGAACACTGGAGCGCCCTCGAAGAACTTCATTCCCTTTGATGGGCCGACGTAGAACGCCGCGTCGGGACTGAACGAGCTACGGCGGGGAAGGTTGACTCTGAAGCCTGCGTTATCGGTCACGGCGCGACCGGTCTTTGTGCGCCGCGCGTGCTCGCGTAAGCTGGCGAATATTTCTCCGGCTGCGTAATTGGGGGCATCTCCGGTTGGGGACATCAAGATCACCTCTCCGTTAACGATTTCGGCCTTGCCGGGCGTGTTGTAGAGGTCTTCGATTGTTGCTCTCGCCTTCGTCGTCATTGGAGAACCTCCGCGCCCAATACTATCATGCCAATGTGCCTATCCATGTTCTAAATCTGCCCCATCACGTCTCTGTGATCGAGCGGCAGAAATAGGCAGGCAATAGGCCCAGACAGACTACGCAGCCGACGAGCCCGCTTGTTGCAACAAGAGGAGCCACGCGCCTATACTTGCGCCGCTCAACAACAGCTCCTCGTATCGAGGAGCGCAAGTCCTGAGCGTGGGATTCGATTGCTTTAGGTTTCGATAACTTGTTTGGAGGTAGGCTTGTTATGTCACGCTCGGTCGCTGCGGCCTTCGCCATCTCACTGACGCTGTTCACCCTGGCACCCGCCCAGGACCGCTCAACCTTCACAGTCGGAACCGCAACCGCCGCGCGCGGTCAAAAAGTCACGGGTGTTATCGCGGTGCCGGCGGCGTCGGATCCGGCGACGAACATTCCGGTCGTCGTCGTCCACGGCGCCAGGCCCGGGCCGGTTCTCGCTCTCGTGTCGGGCGCGCACGGGACGGAGTATGCTTCGATCATCGCGCTCGAGAAACTGATCGCGGTGCTCGACCCGGCGCAGATTTCGGGGACCGTGATCATCGTACCGCTCGTCAACATCCCGTCGTTCGAGCAGAAGGTCCCGCACGTCAATCCCGTCGACGGCAAGAGCATGAACCGCATGTATCCCGGCAAGATGGACGGCACGCAAACCGATCGCGCTTCATACCTGATCACCAGGCAAGTCGTCGAGCAGTGCGATCATCTCATCGACCTTCACGGCGGCGATCTGGACGAGAGCCTGCGGCAGTACAGCTACTGGACGAGGACCGGCAACGCCGAGCAAGACCGCGTTTCGCGTGAGATGGTGCTGGCGTTCGGACTCGATCACATCATCATTTCTGTCGATCGTCCTAAAGACCCGAACGCCTCGCGCTATCTGGAGAACACCGCAACCACTCGCGGCAAGCCTTCGATCACCGTCGAAGCAGGCCACGCCGGAACAGTCGATCCCGAAGACCTCGCTGCCCTCGTTGACGGCTGCATGAGCGTGATGCGTTACTTGAAGATGCTGCCGGGCGCGCCTGCTGCGATCGAGCATCCGGTATGGATTGAGAAGGTCGTCTCGATCACGAGCGAGCAGACCGGCATCTTTTATCCCCTGGTCAAGCGCGGAGCCTACGTCGAGCAGGGAATGAAAGTCGGCTACGTAACCGATTACTTCGGGAAGCCGGTCTTCGAGGCGCGAGCGACCGCAGCGGGGGTCATCTTGTACATCTGCGCGGTCCCGACGATGACCAAAGGAGCGACGATGGCGAACGTCGGCGTAGTGCAGCGACAGTGAGCCAGGAACGGCTGCAGAGGATTGGTCGCGTGAGGCAGCAGGGCGGCGCCGTCCGACAAACTTGAGTTTGTCGTCGCCGTCCGGACATAGCGGGTCAACGACTCGACGACAAACTGAAGGTTGTTGGACTTTTTCGCAGGAGCAATCATGAGCGGAGACGACCTCACTAGAGGGAACCATTGCATCGGTTTCATAGAAACCAGCTCGATCGCCAAGGGCATCGAAGCCACCGACTCGATGATGAAGATGGCCGAAGTCGATCTGCTGATGACGGCGATCATTCCTCGCGGCAAGTACCTGATCATGATCGGGGGCAAGGTCGCCGACGTGGAGTCATCTCTGAGAGCCGGGCTCGCGACAGCGGGCGAAACGGTATTGGATCAGTTCATAATTCAGAACGTGCATCCCGAATTGCCTCCCGCGATCAAAGGACGAGTGAAGGTGGAACACATTGAAGCCATCGGGATAATCGAGACCAAAGAAGTGGCGTCGGCGATTTACGCTGGTGACGCGGCGGTCAAGTCTGCGGCGATCCAGCTCATCGAGGCGCGCAACCAGCCCGGCGGCAAGGGGCTTGTAGTTCTAACCGGCGAAGTGGGAGCCGTCAGGACCGCAGTTGCAGCCGGCGTCGCGAGCATAAAGAAAGATGGAATGCTGATCGCGCAGGTAGTGATTCCCTTTGCACATCGGGCCTTGCCGAAAACCCTGACAGGTTGAGCCCGCGAAACACACGAACCGCGCGAAAAAGGTTCGTTCGAGTGTCTCGCGGGCTTCTTATCTCAGCGACCGCCGCGTCGAACCGCGTAGTCAGGCCAGCAGACCAGCGGCGCCGACGGGTCTGACGGATCGATAACTTCCTCCTCAATCCCAAACCGTCCGAACGGAAGTGCCAGAGCCGTAGTCGGCGCCGGCGCAGCGAACTTCGGATCGAGCGCCTTCGCGATCTGGTCTCGCGCGTCTTCGAGGTGGTATCGGCTCTCGCGGTCCGTCGCCCGCGCGATCGCCCGTGCGACTGACTGACTCAACGCGCGCAGCTCACCCCGAATGAACGGACGCTGGTCGTCGGTCACTGCGAACCGGCCATTCAACTTGTCAGCCAGCAAATCGATGTGAGCGCGCTGAAGGTTGCGCCTGTACGCGTCGATGCGCACCGGCGCCGCCGCGGTTTCAATCTCGCGCCAGATTCCTTTGCGCACGTCTTCAAGGAATGCGGTCGGCGCGTATGCCGACTTGCCATCGATCGCCTCCTGTTCGACGAGCCTCGCAAACCGGGACGAGTTCATCAGCGAATTCAGCACTCTAAGCTGTGCCGACCTTACCCGGTCGAGCGCGCCGACAGGCTCGATGCGCCGAAGGACCTCAGGCTTCAAGGCCCACGTTGGCGTTGCGAACGCGTTGTCGTTCAGGAATCGGACCGCCGCCGCTTGTTTCTCTTTCGGCACCGGGACGAACACCACTCCGTCCTGGCCGGCGACTTTCTCCTGCGAGTTGAACCCGCCTACAATCCCGGTCACGTGGTTCAGCTCAGTAGCCCACTGTCCGAGCATTCGCGCGTACATCTCTTCGAGATCGTCGTAAGGCTCGCCCGGCCGCGTTGTAGCAGTCAGCAGCATGTTGGAAACGCGCTCGAGATTCTTCAGTCCCATAGCAGTCGAGGCGATCGCGTCGCCGTCGCCGACCGCTTCGGTGTTCTCGCCCGGATCCGAGCCGCGCGAATTCGACGTCGAAAATCGAAGCCACGGCGTCTTGTCCTGCACGCGCGCCCACTCGTCGAGAGTCTTCTTCTCGTGGTCGGGCGTCTTCGCGCCGGGAATCGGCTTGTAGCCCCACATCGTCGCCCATTTGTCATAAGGCCCGATGCCGGGCACCAGGTCCGCCAGGTCGAGTTTGTCTTCGGGCTGCGCAACGTAGTTGAACCGCGAATAGTCCATCAACGTCGGCGTGTGTCCCATTTTTTTGACCCACTCGCGGTCGCGGACTTTTTCGGCGGGGTAAGTTGCGCTGGCTTTCATGTTGTGCTGGAAGCCCAAAGTGTGCCCGACTTCGTGAGCCGCGACGTACTCGATGAGCGTGCCCATCAGATCGTCGGGCAGCGGAAGCTTGTGAGCGCGAGCGTCGAGCGGCCCGACTTGCAGGAAGTACCAATCCCGCTGAAGGTTCATCACATTGTGATAGAACTGGATGTCGGATTCGAGGATTTCACCCGTGCGCGGGTCATTGACGTGCGGGCCGGACGCGTTCTCGATGGTCGAAGGCAGCCAGCGAATGACCGAGTAACGCGCGTCTTCGGGGCTCCAATCGGGATCCTGCTCGGGAGTAGGCGCTTCGCGAGCAATGATGGCGTTCTTGAAGCCGGCTTCTTCAAACGCCGCCTGCCATTTCTCGATACCACGTTTGATGTACGGCACCCACTTGGTCGGCGTGGCCGGATCGACGTAGTAGACGATCGGCTTTATGGGCTCAGACAGCGCTGCGCTCGGGTCCTTCTTTTCGAGCCGCCATCGCGTGATGTAGCGCCGCTGCGGCGCCCGGTGTTCGTCAACGCCGTAGTCGGTCTTTCGCACCGTGAAGTAGCCGACGCGCTCGTCGAACAAGCGCGGCATCATCGGCTTGTCGGGGAGCTTCACCATGCTGTAGTGCATGAGGATCGTCGCGCTGCCGGTCCGCATCCCCGCGCCGCCGAATGGGTCGGGGATTGGAATGGGCGTCGCGGCCGGGGTCAGGTCCGGGGGTGATGTGAACGTGTGGGTGGCTTCGACCTCGATGTTCTCCGGAAACGAGACGACGCGATCGATGAATGATCGCGAGGGGTCGAAGCCTCGTGCTCGCAGCCTGGTCCTTGCGCTGAACTCGGTCACCTCGGACGTGAACAGCCGGGTTACGTCGATGACCGGCGCTTCTTCGGGTCCGAGCGCTTCAATGTTGAACGCCATGATGATCGTGTCGTTGTTGGCGGCTTGCACGGCGCGAGAGACGGGCAAACGAGGGTCGGCAATGACATCGTAGACGATGCTGCGGAGAAAGACGCGGTTGTTGTGGCGCTCCCACTTGACGACGCGGTTGCCGGCCGCCTGTCCGCCATAGCCGACGCCGAGTGTCGTGCGTGCTATCTGACTGACCCAGAGGAACTCCTTGCCGAGCTCGCTCTTCGGGATTTCGTAGTAGACCTTTTCCTTGATGCGATGAACAGTGAAGACGCCTTTGTCGGACTTCGCGTCTTTGGTGATCACCTTGTCATACGGTTTGATCTCGGGCTGCTGGTCGGGCCGTCCCGGAATCTGTGGACGCTCCTGACCGGCGGCGGGAGGAGTCACCGGATCCTGAGCGCCAGAGTTCGCATAGCTTGTCTCCGGCCGCGCAGCGTTCCCCGACTGAGCGAGTAAAGCCGCAGGCTGGGCGAGGGTGTAGCCAGCGAGAACGATAGACAGGAAACTAACGGTGAAGCGTTTCATATTTGGTTTTCCTCGATTGGTGTTTTGAGCAATCTGAACAAACCCGGTCTCTCTCCAGGCAAGGCTTCCACTGGAGCGTGACAGCATACTAGGGTTGGAGCGGTGATTTCAAACGAAACGAATTGACTACCAGCAACGTTCATCCTGAGTAGTCTTGTTGGTGTTACAAGCCTGGACTCGCGCGTCGCTACCACCAGACCGAGTTGAGCTTCACCAGCCAGTCTTCCAGCTCGGTTTCGTCCAGCTCCAGAACGCCATTGCGCGTCACGCCCTCGGGCGGCGGGACGAGTTCGGCGAGACGGTCGTACACGCGGGCACGATCGCCCTCATCAACACGCGCAAGCAGATGCCAGAGTGTCAGCGAATCGCGCGGCCGGGCTTGGGTGAGGATAATCCCGAGGGCGGCACTACCGCCATCCTCGAAGTCGAACTTCGTCAGCGCCGCGAGGAACTCGGCCGACGCGTCTTCGAAGTAGGGAGTCCCCGGCCCCAGTCCCGGTCGCGCCGCACACGCGCTGCCAGCGGTGACGCGGGACACTTTCCCATGCGACTCAAGCCAAACCCAGCCACCTGTGACGTGAAGCAGACTCGCACCGGAGCCGTCCACTTTCAGCGTGTAAGCGCACCCGTAATCAACCGCCACAGCGGACGGCGTATCGACGAAGAACAGCCTCGGCGGTGCGAGGGTTTTTGCGCGCATCTCTCCGCGCTCGAGCGAGAGCCGGTGTTCGGTAGGATGGGTGGCGACTAGGCCGATCCGCGAGTTCGGCTCGATTTCGACCTGCCCGATATCGGCGACGTTGATCTTTGCGCGCGACGACATATCGGTCTCGACCCACTCGCCGACGCCAAGTTGCGCCGAGCCCTTGATCAGGTCCTTGCCGACCCTTGGCGTGCCTGCAAGCGCCGCGACCTCCCACGGCCGATCTGTCGGGCCGGGCGGAGGGACAGGCTGGCGCAACAGGAACAACGCGAGTCCAAGGCCGATGGCAAGCAACACACTCGCGGCGGCCGCCACTTGAAACGGCCTGAGTGTAAAGATCGGAGTAGATGTTGAGCGTCGGCCGCCATGGGATTGCTCGTCCAGGGAGGCTTCAATGTTCTTCCAGATCGACTCAGGCGCCGCCACTATTGGCAGGCTCTCGGCAAGCTGGACGCCGAACTTGATCTCGTCGTGCTGAGCCCGGCATCGCTCGCACCCCAGCAAGTGCTCCGCAACGCGGCGCGACCGCTCCGTCGGCAGCTCGCCGTTGCAGTAGGCTGATAGTTCTTTGGCAACATGCCTGCTAAACATCGTCATTCACCTGCCGGGTCCGTGCCGCGCAAGTGAGCGAGCTTGCGGGCGAGCGCTTTATGGCCGCGGTTCAAGCGCGAGGCTACAGTTCCCATCGAGCAGCCCAACACCTCCGCGATCTCCTCATACGAGAGGTCTTCGACATACTTCAGTAAGATCGGCATCCGGAGTTTCGGAGTCAGACCGGCGATCGCCTCTCTCACCGAATCTGCCGTCTGCCGTTTGATGTGACTTTCTTCCTGACTTCCGCGCGCAACCATTCTCGTGACCTCGACTGCGTCTGTGAGCGGCACGAACCGGCGGCGCTTTCGCTGCTCGTCGGTGCAGGCGTTGACGACGATCCGGTAGAGCCACGTGGTGAACTCCGAGCCGCCGCGAAACTGGCCGATGCTCTTGAAGAGCTTCATGAAAACCTGTTGGGTGACGTCGCCGGCGGTCGCTTCATTGCCGCTGTGATGAAGCGCGATGGAATAAACGCGGTCTTTATGAGATTCAAATAGCTGCTGAAAGGCGATGCGATCGCCTTGTTGGCAGGCTTCGATGATGCGCGCTTCATCACGGGGTTCCATCATTAGAGCGAGCCGCTCCATGCATGAGCCACCCATCTTTCCGACCGTTAGACGAAGATGGCGTCTCGTTTCTTCCGCCGCCGCACTGTATAATCGGCGTCTCCCATGTGGACGCCATTTCCAGAGGTTGATTATAGCTCTCATGAACCGAACACAAACATTTCTGCGCACAATCATCTTCGTCGGCCTGATTCTCGCCCTCGCCGTTCAAGCTGCAACAGTACCGCCGGCCGCGCGCGCCCAGACGACTCAAGCCATTGAACTGGCTGTTGACACGAAAGACCTGGACCAGGACGGCCTGCTGGCGTTGTTCGGAGGCGCGCGGCTGGGCGGCGAGATCGGTCTTCCCGTCGCCGCCGGCGATATCAACGGCGACTCACGCGCGGATGTGATCTTCTGCGCGATGTACGCCAGCAGCGCGACCGGAAACCGCTCGAACAACGGCCAGGTCAACTTCTACATCAGCGACGGCCGCGACACCGGTGTCATCGACGCACGCACCAACCCGCCTAACATCTTCACGCTCGTCGGCGCGAAGTCGGGCGACCTGCTCGGCACTTCGGTCGCGACGGGCGACGTCAACGGCGACGGGCTTGCCGACGTGGCGCTCGGCACATCTGGAGACGACGGCCCGGACGGCTCCAGATTCAATGCGGGGGCCGCGCACGTCGTTTTAGGCTCGCGAGGTTTCAACTTGAACGGCGACTTGAGCGCGCCTGGTCCGCTTCCGGGTATCATCACAATCTACGGGCAGCAGCAGAACGGCCGCTTGGGAATATGGATCGATGTCGGCGATGTCGACGGCGACGCAATGCCCGACATGATCGTCGGAGCCGATCAACTCAACAGCGCGGCGGGTGGGCATGTCGGCGGGGCGTACATCATCTTCGGCTCTGTGAATCTCCCGCCGGTGATCGACCTCGCGTCTCCGCCGCCGGGTGTGCGCGTGACTCGAGTTCTGGGCGTCAGCGAAGAGGACCACCTTGGAGCGGCGGTGCAAGTCGGAGACATCAACAACGACGGGCTTGGCGACCTCATTATCGGGGCGGCGATAAACCGCGACTCGGGCACTTACGTGACGCCGCAGGATCAATCATCCGGCCACGCTGACGCGGGAGCGAGCTTTGGCGGTCGGCGGCCGAAATGCGGCGAGGTGTATGTCATCTACGGCTCGCGCATATGGCCTGCAGAGATTGACTTGAGGATGCCGCCGGCGACGCTGACGCACGTTATCGGCGCGCACGAGTTTGACTACCTGGGATCGCAGCTCCATTTCGCGGACATCAACGGCGACGGCGAGACGGACTTGATAATCGGCGCGCTTCGGGCACAGGCGCCCGATAAGGCTGCGACCGGCGCCGTTTACGTTATCTACGGCACTGCTCAGAATTCGATTGTCGGTGCGACAATCGACCTTGCGGATCCGGGTGCGTCTGGACTTCCGATCTCAGCGATCTACGGCGCCGACGTTCTCGATTGCGCTGGAGACTCGGTGCGGTCATTTGACATCAACAAGGACGGAATGTCCGACCTGTTCATAGGAAGCCCCGAAATCACTTTTCAACTTGAAGGCGATCCGGAACCCCGCGAGGAGGCCGGCGACACCGCGATCATATTCGGGCGGGACGTACCCCTGCCGCCCGTGGTCAAGCTTTACGATCTACCGCCGGACTTCCGTGTGTTTAGACTGGCTGGGGCCCACGAAGAGGACGAGATGTCGTACAGGCTTGCTGGCGGCGACGTCGATGGAGACGGGTTCGTCGACTATATCGCGAACGCGATGCACGGCGACGGAATGAACAACGCTGTCATCAACGCCGGGAACGTTTATATTTTCAGCGGCAAGAAACTTTCGTCTCGTCTCGGCATGCTGCCTCCCGAGCCGGAGCCCGCGCCGGCGCTCACATCGGCCACTCTGTCTCTTGGAGGACAAGTCGTGCCGCGTGCGCAGGCGGGACAGACCGGGTTGCGGGTGACGGTCAACGGCATGGGGTTCAGGGCCGACACCGCGATCTCGATCAATGGGACGGACGTCATCGCGCGAATTCCGAGCGACCCTCAGCTTGCGGCGACCCAGAGGACCGTCGAGCTTGACGAGAACCCGTCGATCAGGAACAGCGTCGGGCCGCTGGCAGTGCGTGCGCGGAACACGAGCCCTCCGTCGCTTCCCTCGAATGAACTCACTGCGGGGACCCTCCTCGGTCCGGAGATCACGTCCATTAGCGCGAAGCGAAAGTCGTCGGGGCTGGTGGTTCTGAAGATCAGGGGAGCTAATTTCGTTGACGGTTCGACGGTTGTTGCGACGGGGCCGGCGGGTCAGATTCCGATTAAGTCGTCGAGCTTCAACTCGAGCGATTCAATGACGGCGAAGATCCGGGCGAGCGCCGCTCCGGCGCGCGGCACCCAGTTCGGCGTTCGGGTGGTGAGTCCGACGCAGATAGCTTCTAACGAACTGGTGGTGACCGCTCCGTAAGAGGGGTGCTGATGGCGGGGCGCAGCCTAAATCCGCCGTGTCTACGCTTCTCATTCCTGTTGACAGCGTTTTGTGCGCCGTGTAGGATTGCGCCGTTTTGTCGTGGCAGTAGTGTGAGGAGGACTGAAGTTGAAGTTAAGGTTTTGCGCGTTTGTCAGCTTGACCGCGAACGCTCTTTGCTTTAGCTCCGATCATCACTACGCAACACACCCCAGATGAAAAGGAGAAGAGAGCATTGAGAGAAACAGGAACTGTCAAATGGTTCAATGCGACGAAGGGCTATGGGTTCATTACTCGCGCGAGCGGTGACGATGTCTTTGTCCACTACTCGGCGATTGAGAGTGAAGGATACAAGACGCTGAACGAAGGTCAGCGAGTTGAATTCACGATCACTCAGGGCCCGAAAGGCTTGGCGGCCAGCAACGTCATAGCCGCTGCGTAGCCCGCACGCAATGGAAATGGAGGCGATCCCCAGCTTCGGGGCTCGCCTCGTTTCTTCCTCCCGATTCGACTCCGCCGGCTTCCCACTAATCCCGTCAATTAAAGCTCAGAGCCTTCACTGACGCGTCGGCACCTGTAGCTGTACGCCTGTTCTGCCTTCATAGACGATCGTGAGCGGGCCCTGATGGCCCTTGATCCCCTCCGCGCGGGCTCGCTCGAGCTCCAGCTCCAGCTCGAGCTTTTTTATGGCCAGAAGCGCCGGATTCGCATAGGTCAGAGCCTCGATCTGTTTCGTCTTCGCGGCAACCTCTGCGGCCTTATAACGGGCTTCCTCAGCCTGCTTCTGCTTTTCGTTGGCGACCACGGCCGAAGCCGCCTGCTCGATCCTGTCATCCAGGAAATCAGGGTTGCCGATCTGCACGCTCTCGAGCGTCAGCATTAGTTGGCCGGCTAACTGCGGACGCAGGGCGTCTATAATCCTCTTCTGTATGGCCTCCTGGTTGGCGTAAATCTCGTATGCCCCGTATTCTGCGAAGGCGTTGCGCGCTTCAGTCTGGACGAGACCATTCAGTATCTCGTTCCTGCGTTTGTGCCGCTCCTCTTCAGTGAACCCATACTTCCGAACGTATTCGACGACCTCCGATGGGTCGGTTGCGGCCGTAACGCTGATCGGCACCTGCAGGGCGGCGTTGTCTTTGGAAGTCACGCGCGGCGTCGTGGTCTCGGTGAACGATCTTATGTTGACTTCATACGCCTGCCAGCCGGGGCCGAGCGTCGTGAACCACCCGTCGGACGGCGTATACACTCGCTGGGCCGAGCCCCATTTGGTCAGCACCTTGACGGTCCCTTCCTGGGTGTATTGAACGTTGCGGGAGACGAAGATCGTCGCGATGAGTACGGTAACAACCGCGAGTGTCCCTAGCACTATGAGTTTGCGAGTATACATGGATTGCTCCTTTCAGGTCATCAAGCTCGTTTTCGTTTCGTTCGCCTTCGGAAACCACCGGTCATGAACGAGGTCACGAGACGGGACCAGCTATATTGCCATGACGCAGCCACGACCGCGACCGGACGCAAGCAGCTCGTTCCGGTTCGGTGATTCGGTGATTCGTTTGATTCGTTCGGTTCCGTTTTATCGAGTCCGGCCGTGTGCTAGACTTAGGCTGCTGATAAACGGAGAGCAGCAATCATGTCTGACAAACCTAAAGGCCAATTCATAGACGCGGGCAGGGCGGAGACGGAAGAGTATGAGCCCAACGATGAGGTGTTGCAGGAATTCGCCGACGTGCAGAAGTTCGCCTCGGGCGGGGAACAGTTGAGGCGCGTGCTGGCCGAACATCATTCGCGCACTCCCGAGCTTTCGGGAGGCGACATCGACGCAGATTGGGCGCGGGCCGATATCGGTGAAGAGACGGTCGGCGGCACCAACCCGACCCCGGGCCAGGATGTCGTAGAAGAGCTCGGCGAGGCGGTGGGCCTTGTCTACGAAGACAATGAGCCGCTGCATACGACCGAGAAAGTCGACCTTCGCGACCGCAACCGCTGGGAACTCGATCCTGCTTCGTCCGAAGATTACAACGAGAGAGTCAATCGCGAAGGCGAATAGCTGCCGCTCGCTCGATTCGCTCTGCTTCGTCTGGGTTATCTGTCTGAGGACCCAAGTTTGTTCGCCAGACCCGATTTGTTATACTACGCGGCGAAACAGAGACACTAAAACCGGCGGAGGCGCACTTATGAGGAAGTTCTTATCGTACTCCCTGCTAACGACGCTCGCATTGATCGGATCGCAGGTTCGGGCCGACACGCTGCACCTGAAGAACGGCAGCGTGATCAAGGGCAAAGTGACCAGCTTCGCTGACGACCAGTTCGTAGTGATGCTCGATGCCGGATCAGGCCGCTTTTTGAGCAAGGCCCAGATTTACATCGGCGATGTGGCCAGAATCGAATTCGACTCTGCGACGACATCTCCCGCCGAAAGCGCCCCACCCACGCGAATTCAGCCGGCCAACCCTCAGCCCGACGTAGTGGCGCCTCGCGAGAATCCGCCGCCTCCCAAGACTGATCCGCCGGTAAAGCCGTCGGATGAAACGCAGCCCAAAACGGCTGATCCGCCCGCGACCAAGCCGCCAACTCCCGAGCCCGAGCCTACTCAAACCGAGAAGCTCCCGACGGTCACCGCGCCGACAACAGAGACACCTGACGCAAAGCCGGCAGATCAAGTGGTGGCGAGTGCAACTGTAGACGTAGCCGCAAAGCGCGATTGGACCAGCACCGGGCTCCTCGTGAAGCGAGGGGACAAGATTCGAATCACCGCTACCGGGATGGTCACCCTCGACGCCACCGGCGGGCACACGAGCGGGCCTGAAGGAATCGACCTGCCTGATTCGCGGAAGCTGATGGGAGACCGGCCGACCGGCGCGCTGATTGCCGTTATTGGGGCCGACAACGATGACTTCATCCTTGTGGGCAAGCAAGCCGAGTTCTTCGCCGCCCGCGATGGGTTGTTGTTCCTCTCGGTCAACGAAGGAGCGCTTTCAGACAACTCAGGCGTCTACAAAGCGACGATCGAAGTTCAGACAAAACGCTCTCCAGCGCGATAGGAAACCACTCGCCGGAACTTAGACCGGCCGATCGTATTTGGAGCCACATCTGCCGTCCTAGCGGCAGCTATGGCGCTCGCTTTCCGGCGCCAGCGCCCGCGTCGCCCGCGTCTATTCTCCTTGACTTGATCTGTGGGCTTGGAGTAGCCTTGCGCTTACCTGCTGGAGCTGTTTTCAACTCATTCCGAAATGGGGAGCGAACTTACGGCAACAAGCGACACCCTCGAAGCAAGCGACGCACTTTGGCGACGCCGCATTAGTTGAGAGCACACCAGCCGTGGTTAGGTCAGAGTCAGATTGATCCTTGAGAAAGTCATCAACCAACCACCCGCGCGCATTGTCGTTCTTCACACTCGCGCGTGTCGGGCGTGGAGGTGAAATCAAGGGGCGTAGCACCGGGGCCCGATACGCAGATTGGCCCACGTGCTAAGCTGTCGTCGCTCACGAACCAGTATGGGGAAATCAGGTCATCGACGATTCGAAATTCAGGCGCTGCGCTTAGCATAGCCAGACGCGAGGACATCGTGACCACTTATCATTCGGAGAGGCAAAAAACATGAGAAAACGAAAGCAATACCATTCCGCTTGTGCACTGCTGCTCGCATTGCTGATGGTCTTCAGCGCGATTCCGGCGATGGGTCAGGCCCAGGCCAGCACCGGCCAGATTACCGGGTCAGTGGTCGACACCCAGGGGGCCGCAATTGGCAACGCAACCGTTAAGGCAACCAACACCAAGACCGGGCTCGTTCGCTCGGCGCCGGCCAATGAGCGGGGCGAGTACCTGATCTTGCTCCTCCCGCCGGGCGTGTATAACGTAACCGGCGAGGCAAGCGGCTTCTCAGCGTCCACGGTTGAAAACGTCGAAGTCGTAGTTGGCCGGGCCACGGAACTGAACTTCAAACTCGGCGCCGGCGGCGTTCAGGAGGTGGTCAACGTGACGGCTGGCGCGATTCAGGTCCAGACGACTCGCTCGGAAGCCGACGCGGTGATTAATGAGCGCGCCATCGATACGCTCCCGATCAACGGACGGCGATTCCAGGACTTCGTGACGCTCACTCCTGGCGCCGTCGTTGAGCCGCGCCGCAACCAGATATCGATGGCCGGCCAGCGCGGCATTAACGGCAACATCAACGTCGACGGCGTGGATTACAACCAGCCCTTCTTCGGCGGAATCAGGGGCGGTGAACGCGCGAACAACGCATTCACAATCCCGCAGGAATCGATCAAAGAGTTTCAGGTCGTCGCTTCGGGCTACTCGGCCGAATTCGGCCGGTCCACCGGGGGCATCGTCAACGCCGTGACCAAGTCTGGAACCAACGAATACCACGGCACGCTGCTCTATCTTCACCGCCCGAAAGAAGCGGCTCAGAGCAACGCTTGGTTCGATGCATTTCAGGAGAGTCTGATCCCGAATAATCCGCCCGCGCCGCGGCCGAGCGACGTCATCCCGGCGCCGACCCAACGGCAGTTCGGAGGCTCGGTCGGCGGACCGCTCAAGACGGACAAGGCGTTCTTCTTCCTGGCTTATGAACAGCAGAAGTTCGAGAACCCGCGGCAGGTCTTCTTCAGTCTGCTGAACGCATTCACTCCGGCCACGACGACGCAGGAGGCGTTCAACTTCTACAAGGCGCTCGAGACGCCATTCACGCAAACCAACGACGCGAAGTCGGTGCTGGGCCGGTTTGACTACGAGATCAACTCGAATCACCGGTTCAACGTCCGATATAGCCACAGCACGAATGAGGCGTTGAACGCGAATGCTACCGGTAACGCTCTCGAGCCGACTACGGTCAGCGCTTTGTCCAACAACGGCACCGAGGGGGACCGCACCCATACGGTCGTGGGACAGTTGGCGAGCTTCTTCACGACGCACCTGGTCAACGAACTGCGAGCGCAGTACTCGCGCGAGGACCGGCCGCGCCTTGCAAACGCCCTCCAGCCCACGATCGAAACTGCGGTCGGGCGCTCAGGGACCGTGAGCTTCCTGCCCACGACGCAGTTCGACTGGCGCTTTCAAGTAGCCGACAGTGTCACCTGGACCCGCAGCACTCACACCTTCAAGTTCGGCGGCGAGTTCAACCGCGTGTTCATCGATCAGAAGTTCGGCTTTAACCAGTTTGGGCGCTTTTCGGTTTCCGGTTCTTCGGCAAGTACGATTCTCGACATTATGTCGTTCACGGCCGGGACGGGGAGCACGATCAATCGCTTTGATTCGACCGCGGTCACCTACTTTCGGCAGATCGGGAATTTGCAGGCGGACTATACGACCAACGAGTTGTCCTTCTTCGGACAGGACTCGTGGCGAATTCGGCCCAACCTGACGGTCAACTTCGGCTTGCGCTGGGAAGGGCAGTACAACCCCGATCCGGCGCTCGGGAACGACGCGCTGACGAACCTGGTTAAGAACTCCCGCTACCCCTCATTCCATCGGCCTGACCCGACCCAGATACCCGACGACACCAGACAATGGGGGCCGCGCGTCGGCTTTGCATACGATCCGTGGGGTGACGGCAAGACGGTCATCAGGGGATACGGCGGAGTCTACAACGCTCGGACCCCGAATCTGCTGCTTGCCGGACCGTTCAACAACTTCCGGACCGTGCCGGGCGACCTGTCTGTCGTCCTTCCGTTGAGGCCGGCGCTGGGGAACCCCAACGCCGCGGCTAATACTGTGTACAAGCAGTTGCTGCTGGTTGGAATCGACTTGAATACTTTCACCCTCGGCAATTTGCCCGTCGTGCCTGTGGAGAAGATCAGACAGCTTGCCACGTTGCTGGGGATAGACCCGCTCACCGCCGGCGCCGCGCCGATCATGATGGCGTCCGACTTCAGGAACCCAAGGTCCTACCAGGCTGGCGTCGGAATCGAGCGAGAGTTGCGGAGGGGACTGACCGTTGGAGCGGATTTCTCCTACGTTAACACCATTCGCCTCCAACGCAACCGGGACGTCAACATCCCGCTGCCGACGATTCGCGCGACCGACCCGGCACAGCGCCCCTTCTTCGGACTTCGGAGCGTAAACTCGCGCCCGGTGCCGCAACTCGACAGCGTTCAGATTCGCGAGTCGACCGGCCGCGCCCTCTACAGAGCGCTCATCCTTCGCACGAAGTACCAGCGATCACGCCTCCAGTTCAACGCGTTCTACACCTACTCAAAGAACCTGTCGGACGATGACAACGAGCGTGACGCGGGGGGTGTCGCTTACGAGAACGGGTTCAATCTGGTACCCGAATACAACTACTCCAACATAGATCGAACGCACCAGGTGGTCGCCAACCCGGTGGTTTCGCTGCCCTTCGACTTCGACGCTGCGGCCACGTTCCGGTATCTGTCGGGACGCCCGGTCGACGCTCGGTTCGGGACCGACGTCAACGAAGACCGCGGCGGCGCTGACCGGCCGTTCTCGGGGCCAGGAGCGCCGTTCGTACGAAACGGATTCCGAAACCGGCCGCTGACGTTCGTCGATCTCCGCGTCCAGAAACGGATCGGTCTCGGCGAAGCGCGGCGTTTGATCCTGTCGCTGGAGATGTTCAATCTCCTCAACTTTGATAACATCGAGCTGGACGGGTCGCAGGTTCTCAACTACTGCTCCTCGACCAGTCAGGCCGATTGTGGATTCAGGGCGCCGACCAACTCGAACTTCCTGCAGTTGTATGACAGGAGCCCGACATCGACGAGGCCAGGAGCCGTGCTGCTAAACAACATTCCCGGAGCGCCGTTCCAGATGCAGTTCGGAGCGCGCTTCCAGTTCTAACTTTCGAGTTTCGTTACAACCAGGGCGGCAGTGAGATGGGTCTCGCTGCCGCCTTCTGTTTTCGCCCGCCGCGCGTCCCTTGCAAGCGCACCTCGCAGTGTCGTTCTGTCAGCGTAGAGAAACCGGGAACTTCAATTCGGCGCGAGCGTCTAACCACTCAGCGCCGATCAGGTAGTTCAACAACGCGCGACCGTGCATCGCGCGACTTCAGGATGTGTGGGGCTTAGCTGGTTTTCTGATTCTGGGTTTGTGGTCTCTAGTTCTCGTCGTCAAATCGCAACACTAAACAACAGGCGACAAACCAGGAATTCAATTCCCGTCGGCCCCGGAGGATGTTATGCGAAGAAGGATCGTTATCTCCCTGATGTTGTCGCTGCCCGTCTGCCTGGGGCTTTGGCTCGGGCTGTGGATACGCGGCTGGGCAGTCGTCGAAGCCTCGTCGTCAACCCAAGAGGGTTCGCTCCAGATAATCAACCCCGAAGGTCAGGTCGCCGGACTCTGCCCCCTCAAACATACCGATGTCAAAGCCGAGATCAGCGGGTTCCTCGCTCGAGTCATCGTAACGCAGGAGTTTGAAAACCCGTCCGCTGAGAAGATCGAAGCCGTCTACACTTTCCCGTTACCGCAGAACGCCGCCGTCGATGATATGACCATGCGCGTCGGCGACCGGACCGTGCGCGGACGGATAAAACGCCGGGAAGAGGCCCGCGCGATCTACGACGCCGCGCGCGCTGCCGGCAACGTTGCAAGCCTGCTCGATCAAGAGCGGCCCAATATCTTCACCCAGTCGGTCGCCAATATAATGCCGGGCGAGCGAGTCACAATCACGATCAGCTACGTCGAGACTCTCAGCTACGAAGACGGGACCTATTCGTTTGTCTTCCCAATGGTAGTCGGGCCGCGCTACATCCCCGGCTCACCGGCGGGCAAGCAGGGCGGCGGCTGGGCGCCCGATACCGATCGCGTGCCTGACGCGTCGCGCATCACGCCCCACGTTGCGCCAAAAGGCACTCGCGCCGGTCACGACATCTCGCTGGAAGTCGCGCTCGACGCGGGCGTGCCGATAGACAGCCTCAAATCGGTTCTGCACGAGGTCGAGATCGAGCGGCCAACTAATCACAGCGCCGTCGTTCGGCTGAAGGACAAGGCGGTAATCCCAAACCGGGATTTTATCCTCAAGTACGACGTCGCGGGCCGCAAGATCGAAGACGCCGTGCTCACTCATCACTCCGGGAGAGGCGGCTTCTTCACGATGATCCTGCAGCCGCCCGAGCGCGTCACCGCCGCCGACGTCACGCCCAAAGAACTCGTCTTCGTGCTCGACACGTCGGGATCGATGAGCGGATTCCCGATCGAGAAGGCCAAGGAGACGATGAAGCTCGCGTTCGACGGGCTCTATCCGCAGGACACGTTCAATCTGATCACCTTCGCGGGCGATACGCACATCCTGTTTCCCGAACCCCTCCCCGCGACTCGCGAGAACCTGAACAAAGCGCAGGCGTTTCTCGCTTCGCGCTCGGGCGGCGGCGGAACCGAGATGATGAAGGCGATTCAAGCCGCGCTCGATCCTTCGGACGCGGCGGATCATCTGCGGATCGTCTGCTTCATGACCGACGGCTACGTCGGGAATGACATGGAGATCGTCTCCGAAGTGCAGAAGCATCCCAACGCGCGCGTCTTCGCGTTCGGCATCGGCAGCTCGGTGAATCGGTTCCTGCTGGACAAGATGGCCGAGCAGGGGCGCGGCGAGGTCGAGTATGTAACGCCCAGCGACGACGGCTCGGCTGCGGCGCGCAGGTTTCACGAGCGAGTGCGCAATCCGCTGCTGACCGACATTTCGATCGACTGGGGCGGGCTGCCGGTCGCCGATGTGTATCCAACTCGCGCGCAGGACCTGTTCAGCGCTAAGCCGGTGGTCCTGTCGGGCCGGTACTCGGGAAGCGGGCGCGGCGTGATCAAGCTGAAAGGCCGAACAGCGGCGGGTGACTTCGTGCGCGAGATCGCGGTCGAGCTTCCGGCTACTGAAGCTCGCCACGATGTCCTGGCTACGCTATGGGCGCGGACGCGGGTCGGCGACTTGATGAGCCGGGACTACAAGGGCGTGCAGCAAGGAAACTCGCGTGAAGACGTCCGCGAGGCGATCACGCAACTTGGGCTCGAGTTCCGGCTGATGACGCAGTTCACTTCGTTCGTGGCGGTCGAAGAGATGACAGTGACCGACGGCGGCGAGCCTCGCAGGATCGAAGTGCCGGTTGATATGCCCGAAGGCGTCAGTCACCAAGGGGTGTTCGGCGACGAGAGGAGAGAATTACCTAATACCGGTCGCGTCACGCAGCCTCTCGCCTACCTCTCACCGGGCGTGGCTCCTGCGCCAGCGCCCAAGTCCCCGACAACGGTGACGCGCGCGCGGAAGGACAAGAGCGGCGTTGGAACCGGATCGGGTGGCGGGATGGGGAGCGGAAGCGGGTCGGGAGCCGGTCCCGGCAGCGGAGGCGTTGTGGGAGGCGTGCCAGGAGGCGTTCCGGGAGGTTCGCCCTCGTCGCGTATCGCCGCCGAGCAACTCGGTCTCGCAAACCGGCAGCTTACGCCAGAGGAGCAGAAGCGGCAGCAGTTGATCGCCAAGCTGCATCCTTCGATCGCTGCGGTCGTCGACCGGCTGACAAAGAAGATCAGTGAGCCGACCGCCGGTGAGGCCAGGTTCGTTCGCAACGGCAAGGCCGAGGTCCAGGTCTGGCTCGCCGACAAATCATCGGAGACGATGGCCGCGCTCAAGCAACTCGGCTTCGAGATCGTGCTCGATCCGAAGACGGCGAAGATGGTCATCGGCCGCGTCGCGATCGAGAAGATCGAAGCGCTCGCTGAACTCAAAGCGGTTCGGTACATCGCTCCGATGACGAGCAATTGAGATCGCCTTCTCTTCCATTTGTCTCCCCGATCGAGAAAGGCAAGCTCCAGCGAGCTTGCCTTTCTCTTTATTGGTCACAGATAATCTCGTCGTGAAACCTCAGATTTCAAAGTCAGGGAGAAGAGAATGACTGGCGAAGAGATGGAACGGGCCATCGAGTTTCTTGTGAATCACCACGCGAAGGTCAGCGCCGATATCCAAGAGCTGAAAGAGGCACAGAAGATCACTACCGAGAACATCGCTTCCCTTGCCAGACAAGCGGAGGCCGATCGACGAGAGATGCGGGAGACCTTTGTACACGTGACCGAAGAAATGCGCCAGAATTTTGACAGCCTGACCGAGGAAATGCGCGACGGCTTCAACAAGCTGATACCGGCGAACGAAGTCACACGCGATCTCGCCAATCAGGTCGCTCGCCTGGCCATCCAAACAAGCCAGCGCGTTACGGTTATTGAAGACAGCCTCACGTAATCCCGAGGGGCAAAACGCGACAACCTTATCGACGGTAATAGTTTGCTTCTTCTCGTCACTCGCTGATTAACTTCATCTCGGCGGCACCGGCTGTACCTGGTCAACTGACTCGTCGCACGACCTGTTCAGAAGCGACGCGGCGGTGCCAGGCCAGTGTTTACAGTGGATTATTTCTTATCGCGCTGCTCGATCCTGGACCAGGTATCCCGCAGTCCGATTGTCCGATTGAAAACCAGCTTCGCGGACGCGGAATCCGGATCCACCGAGAAGTAGCCGAGTCGTTCGAATTGATACCGCGCGCCGGCTGGGGCCTCTCGCAAGCTCGGCTCGACTTTGCAGGCCGTGACCACCTCTAACGAGTTTGGATTCAGATTGGCGGTGAAGTCTTGGCCTTCCTCGACCTCGTTCGGATTCTCTTTGATGAAAAGTGTGTCGTAGAGACGAACTTCCGCGTCCACGGCGTGCGCGGCCGAGACCCAGTGGATCGTCGATTTGACCTTGCGCCCGTCGGGCGCGTTGCCGCCTCGCGTCGCCGGGTCGTACGTGCAGCGGAGTTCCACGACATTGCCGCCGGCGTCCTTCACAACTTCGGTGCAGGTGATGAAATACCCGTAGCGCAGCCGCACTTCGCGGCCCGGCGTGAGCCGGAAGTACCCCTTTGGCGGGTCCTCACGAAAATCGTCTTGTTCGATGTACAGCACTTTCGAGAATGGAACTCGACGCTTTCCCGCCATCTCATCTTCGGGGTTGTTGACCGCTTCCATCTCCTCGACCGTGTCGTCCGGATAGTTGTCGATGACGACGCGGAGCGGACGCAGGACTGCCATGACACGCGGGGCACGCTCGTTCAGGTCCTCACGAAGATGGTGTTCGAGAAGTGGCAGTTGGACCGTGTTGTTGGTCTTGGACACGCTGACGTTTGCGCAGAAGTTCCGGATGGCTTCCGGCGTATAACCGCGCCGCCGCATTCCCGTAAGCGTCGGCATGCGCGGATCGTCCCAACCCGCAACCTGGCCTTGTTCAACCAGGGTCAGCAGCTTGCGTTTGCTCAGCAGCGTATAGGTCAGGTTGAGCCGGTCGAACTCGAATTGTCGCGATGGAAAGATGCCGAGCTGTTCGATGAACCAGTTGTACAGCGGGCGATTGTTTTCGAATTCGAGAGTGCAGATTGAGTGAGTCACCTTCTCAATCGAGTCCGACTGTCCGTGGGCGTAATCGTACATCGGATAGATGCACCACGCGTCGCCCGTCCGGTGGTGCTCCATATGAAGAATGCGATACAACACTGGATCGCGGAAGTTCACGTTCGGCGCCGCCATATCAATCTTCGCGCGCAGCGTCCGCGAGCCGTCGGGAAACTCGCCATTCTTCATGCGCTCGAACAGGTCGAGGTTCTCTTCGACGGAGCGGTCCCGATACGGGCTGTTTCTGCCCGGCTCAGTCAGCGTGCCCCGGTACTCGCGAATCTCGTCGGCGCTGAGGTCGCACACGTACGCTTTCCCGGCTTTGATCAACTGGATGGCCCATTCATAGAGCTGTCCAAAATAGTCGGAAGCGTAAAACAGCGCGTCCCATTCGTATCCGAGCCAGCGGATGTCTTCCATGATCGACTCGACATACTCGGTCTCTTCCTTGGACGGATTGGTGTCGTCGAAACGAAGATTGCACTTGCCGCCGAACTCCGCAGCCAGCCCGAAGTCGAGATAGATCGCCTTGGCGTGGCCGATGTGCAGGTAGCCGTTAGGCTCGGGAGGAAAGCGAGTCTGTACTCGCCCGTCATGTTTGCCAGCCTGGACATCCGCGATGATGATGTCTCGAATGAAATTAGACCGGACCGACGATTCAGTCGGCATCGCCGCGGATTCGGATTTCGACGAGTTCATCTGGTTGTATTGTCTCCTGTGTTGGATGGAGATTATATATCGAGGTAGAGAATCACCGCGAGGAAACGAGCGGCCTCTCGGGCATTGTGGCTCGTGAGAACGAACAAGCGGATGCAGCCGGTTCTATGCTGAGGTTACGATGACCTGAGCATGTTGAGGCGAGTCTTGGTCAGAATGATCTCCGGAATGTCAGGATCTGCATCGGCCCATGTTCGGAGAAACTTCTCGTACTCGGTTCGCGCTTCTTCCACGTTACGCTTGCGTTCGTGGGCCTGGGCCAGGTGATAATGCAGGAGTGGGTAATTCGGGTTGAGTTTCAGAATGCGCTCGTATTCGGCGATCGCTTCGTCAAATCGCCCCAATTCCAGATAAGCGTTGGCTAAACAGTCTTCAACCGGGTCGGCTGTCCAACTCATAGCTGGATGGCGGGTTGCCTCTTTGAAGCTTTCAAGGGCTGCATCACTCTGATTGCGCTTGAGCGCAACGTATCCGCGAAAGAAGTGATACCATCTCGGATTCATTCTACGCCCTCGGTTGGTGTTGGTTTGCTGCTCCAGCCATTGCTGATTCATTTCTTCGGCTTTGGTCAATCTGCCCAGATCTGCCAGTACCATCATTTGTTGCCAGCCAGGAAACCGGGCGTAACGACTCGCTTTTTGTGCCGCCTCTGCTGCCTTGCGATAGTCCTTTTTTCTCCAATGAATCAAGGCGAGACCGTCATAGCCTCTGCCACGCTCATTATCCGCAGGCGCGATTGCAATGTATCGATGGAACTGCGTGGCTGCAGATTGGTAACGTCCCTGCTGATAATAGGTATTCGCCAGATGCACGCAGGCGACTTCGAAATCGGGATTGAGTGCAAGCGCCTGGTTATACTCATTCAGGGCTTCCTCGTAGCGCCCTGCCCACTGATAACTCATGCCCAGACTGTCGTGCGCATTTGGCAAGGAAGGTGCGAGTGCGACATATTGCTGATGCGCGGCTATCGCCTCATCGTGCCTGCCCTGTTCGGAATAAACCAATCCCAGCGTGTTGTATAAGTCTTTCGCCTGCGGATCAACCGCCAGCCCGCGATTCAAGACCTCTACGGCTTCGTCGTACTGCGCTTCGCCTTGCAGCATGCGACCCAGTTGCAAATAGGCTTCGACTTCAAGCGGGTAATTGGCGGTAATCTCGCGCGTCGTTTGAATCGCGCCGGTCCAGTCGAGGTTGGCAATAGCATACCAGGCGGTGAGATGGAGTTTGTCTTTGTCGCTCAGACGATTCGCCAGTTGAAAGGCTCTTTCCAGATACGGCTTGGCTTTCGCCACACGCCCCCAGGTTATGGCGTAGACAAAACCGATTCGCGCATACGCCATGGCGAATTCCGAATCCAGGGCGATGGCTTTTTTCAGCAATTCGACCGCCGCCGTATTGTCCAGCCCCTGTGCCTTTTCAAGCGCCAGCGAATAGTAACGATAAGCCTCCAGACTGTTCGTCATCGTCTGGGCGAAATTGCCAGGCGTCTCGGTTTCCGAGGCTCCCAGTTGGCTGGCGATTCTGAACGACAACAGATCAACCTGCGCGAGGATTTGCGCAGGCTTATCCACTACCAGGCGTTCAGTGGACAGCAATTCTCCGTTGTGACCGTCGTAAAGTTGCAGATCAACGCGTACACTTTCATCGAGCTTGGCAAAACTTCCGAACACGATCACATCGGCCTGGCTCTGGCCGGCGATCTCTAGCGCCTTTTGGAACGTGACGGCCTCACCCGGCTCGTAGCCGCTTCGTTCCAGCAAAAAATGGAGTTGCTGCCGGTTAAGGACCGCGAGCTTTTTCGAGCGCGAGAGGTTATTAATCAACATATCGGCTAGGCCTTCGCGCAGCCAGTCGAGTTCATCGGTGTTCGAGTGGTTGTTGAGGTACATCACCGCGACAGACTTCTTGCCCAGAGCGCGGGGCAACTTGACGTCCGGCGGCAAGGGCGGAGTCGGGCGAGAGAAGCGATAGCCGATGTAGCCGCCAGTCACAATCAAGACAATCGCGAGGACAAAGCCCGCAGCCGGCCGGAGATGCCGGGACCCAGGCATTGCGGTAAGCAGGGACCTCTTCGGCACGTTCGGTAGCTGCCTGATTACGGAATCGACTGCCTGGCCAGAGCGGTTGATCTCCTCAACTTCGACCTCAACCGTCGTGATCTCGGTTTCGACGATGGCGAGCGCCGGCCGAAGGCATTCTTCTTGGACTGGTCCGACGAAGCGATACCCCGCTTTCGAGACAGTCTTCAGGAGCCGCTGTTGCCGAGAGTCGTCGCCGAGTGCCTTGCGAATATCCATGACACACCTGGTCAGTGCGTCATCGGTAACTGCAATGCCGTGCCAGATACTTTCCCATAGCTCCTCTTTCGTCACCAGCCGGTGACGCTGTTCAAGCAAGTAGAGCAGTACCTGAAAGGTCTTATGGCGCAGATGCACTTCCGTCCCGTGGCGGCGAACGCAACCCTGCACCGCGTCAACCTCGACGCCATCAATGCGATAGACCTTTTCGCCTGTTCTGCTAATAGAGGATTTACCGCTCATGCTGGCAAAATTGCGGAAAAATTCCGGATTTCTTTCGCT
Organism: Blastocatellia bacterium; assembly: GCA_035293105.1. Classification (GTDB taxonomy): domain Bacteria; phylum Acidobacteriota; class Blastocatellia; order UBA7656; family UBA7656; genus DATDOV01. The sequence continues at coordinate 4,664 of DATDOV010000045.1, read as the reverse complement.
ACTTCAGCCGCCCTTTTGAGATAGTAAAGAGTGCCCGCCGCTTCAGACAACGGCGCAAGTATGGTACCGCTCACGCTCGCAAAAATCAAAATGGCTCACAAGGTTACCGTGAAAATCACCAGAGTCCGTCAGCGAGTCATTCAAAGTCGCGGGTCGGTTCAGCGACATCGTTGCCGGTTGTGCCAGCGCGAAGTAGAGATGCTCACAGCTGTTGAAGCCTTAAGGGTTTTGGAAATTGACCATCAAACGCTGGCCGGCCTCATCGGCGATGGCAGCGTTCATGCAATCGAATCCGTCAGCGGCAACCTCTGGGTCTGCAAGGAGTCGCTGTTTTTGAAGTAGGAGGAAGTTATGAAAACACAAAGACGTCTCGTCATCGTAATGACGGCGATCCTGCTGTCGGTTCTTATTCCCTGCATCATGTCGCCGGTAGCTGCGCAGGACGTTAAGACGGTCAAACTGACAGTCACAGTCAAGGATGAGAAGGACAAGCCAATTCAAGCTGCCCGCGTCGGGGTCTATCAAACGCACTTAACGAGAGCCAGACTTGGCATCCCGGCACCCGCAGATTACCAGGATACTACGAATGCCCAGGGCATCGCTAGCTTCGACATCAGAGTGAAGACGGGCGAAAGGCTGAAACTCTTTGTCGAGGTCGCGCGAGAAGATATGCAAACAGGTAAAGACGAAGTTGATCTTGGAACAGACTCCAACACCGTCTTAATGGAATATCCAATGCACTTTACACTTAAAGCTCGAGCTAGTGAGGGAGGCGACATCATAAACGTCGGCGTTAAAGTGCTAAACGATGACTCTGATTTTGTCGAGGGCGCAAACGTTCTCATTAGAGCTTTTGGAGAACGCTACTCGGGAACTACCGACCGGGATGGCAAGGTGGTTATTCCCGTCCAGTTTACGCTGAAAAAGACATACACAATAGAGGTGTCCAAACAAGGTTACAAACCGGGTAAGGGATTTATTGAGTTAGACAACAAGTGGGGAAGGCAGACCGGGAAAACTGTCTTTGCCGGCAATATCACTATCGAAAAAGGCGCCGCTGCCGTGGGGGTCGCTGTCACTGTGAGCGTCAAAGATCAAGAGAACAGCAACAAGGCAGTTGCCGAGGCTGTCGTTGTCCTGGATAGCATCAGTTCCGCGGGATATTACTCAAGCACAACAGATGAGTTGGGGACTGCCACATTTCTTGTAACCGAGACAGGCGGCTTCGCGGTGCGGATTTCGCAGGATTACTATGAGCCATTGCCAAAGACCGAGGTTCGACTGCTCGCTGGTGAAACGAGCAGGTCGTTTGATTTTACGTTAAAAGCGAAACCGAAGAGTGACGGAGGGCGAGATACGATCGACGTCACGGTGCTGGCAAACGACCCGGGCGATGAGAAGAGCAAGCCCAAGCCGCTCCCCGGCGCCCTGGTCAAGATCGGCATAGGCAGCGCGGCCACCGATAGCAGCGGACGAGTTACGCTCAGTGGTACTTTTATCGAGAGACAGGAAGTTACTGCCGATGCAAATGGCTACAAGTCCCAGACCAAGTTCGTGAGCGTATCCAGGTTGGTGGCCTTTTCAGTCGGGACCGGGAGCACAACCTTCATCCTGGAGCCTGAATTGTCGGAATCCAGTCCGGTTCGCCTGATCGTTGAGGTCCGCGACGCGACCGGCAATAAAATCAAAGACGTGAATGTTGACTTTTATTCCATCACCGGCCGCTTGCTGCATGGCGGGAGCACTAAGGACAAAGGAGAAACGGATTTCAGAAGCAGCGATGCGCCTGACGTGCCGCTTTCGGTCTTGCGTCAGGGCCTTACGCTTAGAATCAAACGCGATGGTTACAAAGAAGCCGGCCCTTCGGTTCCTGCCAAGCTCTTGGAGCCTTCGCTCGAAGCACATAGATTCTATGTACAACTTGATAAGTCGTGGGACGATCTGCGCAAAGCCATTGATGCGCTCGAACCGCGGGTGCTCGCGTGGAATAACGATGTCGCCGCGGCCGGGAAAGACAGTGATCTCGCGCGAAAACTAGCCGAGCAAGCTCCACAATCCAAAGAAAGGGTCGCGGCACTGTTGCGAGAGATTGAGTTTGCAGGCAAAGCCGCTACCGGTGTGAACGGAATCAGCGCCATCAGTCTCCAATGTCGAGCAGCCGCGAGCTTAAAGTCGAACATCCAGAGTTATAAAGCTGAGGCGGCCACCAAGGAGCAAGCCCTCAAAGCATCGCTTAATAGCGCTTCTGCGCTGGCCGGCAACTGCTCGTCAGTCAAAGACGGCGAAGCCGTTAAGAGGATGTATCGAGAGGCGATTCAATTGACCGGGGCGATTGGAGCGCTCGAAAAGAAGGCTGTGAAGGACGGCAACGAGCTGAAGAAATTGGCGAACGAAAACAACGACCTCAAGAAAATCATCGCGGAAGTGGAAAAGAAGGTTGCTGAAATCAGGCAAGAGATGAGCAATGCAGAGCAGGCGGCGGCGACCGTTGGGCCTGCTTTCGCCCGCTCCGAAAGTCTAACCAAGAGTTTGCCAGGAAGACGCGATGCCTTAACCGGCGAGCTTGCGAGGCTGAAGGCCGCGCACGGTCTGGATAAATATGTGGAGGGTCTGCCGTCCGATCTGGATCGCCGGGTGGAGGTTATGACGCAACTACTCGGAAGGCAGAATAACAATGCGTTCGGTGGCCCTAGTCTGGATTGGCCCAAGAAAGTGCAAGAGGTCGCTCGTGAGATTCAGCTAGATTATCTGGAAGCTGTAAAGTACCTAAGGGATTACAAGAGAGGCGCGGACGGAAATTGCGACGTTGAGGCGATGGATGGTGTCGTGCAGGAGATCGGCACGATGGTCACGAATTCGAGTTTTGAACTCGGCCTTGCCGCCGATCTGCCCAACAAAGCGCAGGCTTGCATAAACAAAGGCAAGTGCCAACCCATTATTAATGATGCCCGGGCTCTCTTCGAAAGATATTCTATCGAAGAGGCAGCCGCCAGGATCAACGAAGCCCGCACGCAGGGCTGTGACGTGAGCGGTCTGGATGAAGAACTTGATTACTGGAAGACTCTGCGTGATGCGGTCGTCTATCTCAAAGTTCGGCAGCAGCGCTGCGAGTTCCGGGAAGCCTATGAGTGGTCTTTGAATATTCCCGCTTCGATTCGTAACAGACCTTTGATGAAGGAAACGCTGGCTAATGTTTACAACGGGCTGAAGGCGCAGGAGCGCATCGGCCAACTGCGCCGGACCGCGAAAGCAGAGGTCGCGAGAACGAACCAGGTATCTTCGGCGGAGCCTTTCATCCGGCAGGCAGAACAGATCGCTGGCCCCTACCCGTGTCTGGTCGAGGAGGTCAGCACGTTCAGGAATGAGTATCCGGCCACCGGCAAGACAGATCAGAATCCGACCGACGAGGTTCCTGGTGCGTTAGGCGAGAATAAGGCAAAGAAGGAGAACCCGACGGATGAGATACCTACAGCGTTAGGTGGGCTGACGCGCCCCTTGGGAGGGTCACGCCCGCCGTTCCCTCCACCCGGCGAGACGAAACCGGGAAGCAAAACGAAAGAGACACCGACAGATGAAGTGCCTGGTGCGCTTGGTTCAGAAAAGGGTCGGCCCCCAGTGAGGGATGACTCCGGCAGGCGGCCGGGCGGCTCGACAGGCGGTAGCAACACAAGCGGTTCCGGCGGTACGTCAACATCGTCAAAGGGCTCTGGCGGCGGAGGTTCCGGCGGAAGAACCAACAACCCGGGTGAGAGGCCCTGCACGGCCGATGAGAGGACTGCCTTTTCGAAGATGACCGGTTCCTTTAAGTCCTACCGCATGAACATCACCATCGGCGGTTCGTGCGAGCAAGCCAGCGGCACTTGGAAGGTCACTGAGTGGTGCGAAGGCGTGGACACAACCTACAACTCGTCCATAGCCCGAGTCAACGGCACTTTGACCGGCAGAATGCAAGGAGGATCCTTGGAGGTCAATTATCAATCGCCTCCCAGCCCAAACAACAGTAAAGGCACCAAAGGCACCGGATCCTGTTCACTGAATGGTGACGGCACGTTCAGTTGCAGCTTTAGTTGTGAGAATAAGTTCAAGACGCAGTGATGCAAACCAAGTGAGCTATGCACACGAGGCGCTGCTCTTCCCTCGTGATCGAGTAAGGCAGCGCGACGGTGGGACCATTTTTTATGCGATGAACCGGTTCACAACTAGCCACTGAAAGACAGGGTGACAGACTATGCCAAACAAATTATTCAATATCATTCTTTTCGCGCTGCTGAGTTGTGGCGCGTGCTTCGGGCAAAGCTCATTTCAAGGGATCACGCCTGGCACAAGCACGCGCCACGATGTTGAGAACACCCTGGGTCCGCCGGTGCGCACCGTCAGAGCGAGACTCTTTGAGTATAAGTCGCCGGATGGAGTCGCCAAGGTCGAAGTCGAATACCTCGGAGAAACGGATGATTTGGTGGCGCGAATTGAGGTCTATTTCCTCAGACCCATCTCACGCAGAGCTCTGCTTCAGAAGTTCAATGTGCCCGACGTGGCCGACTCGTGGGAGACGGACAAAGACGGGAAGCTGGTGGAATACTTCGCCGGCTCGGACCTACTTGCGCTGACATACGCAACCGCAGAATCATCGAGCGGCGTGAGCCGCGTCGGATATTACACCCTCA
>DATDOV010000044.1:0-11799 GCA_035293105.1 Blastocatellia bacterium | reverse complement strand
AAGAGAACTCGATTCGTTCATCGACTGCACTATCTGAATCTCACGAGGTGTCATCTCGATTCGCACTCTTGCTCTGCTCCGTCTGCTCCCTTGTCAGCGGCTTCAAGACTCGAACCGCCCTCAGCCGGCCTCGCTTGCAAGCCGGACAGAGACTCACGTCCTCTCCGGTCAACTCGCGGTAGCGCTCTTTCCAATCTTTCACCTCGAGGGTTGAGACCACCGGCCCGGCATCCGGGATCAAGGTGCGGCACAAAGCTAGATTGGCGGCGCGATTTCGATTGGCCATCAAGCCGAAGTACCGAATCTTCTGAAAGCCATCGGGCAATACGTGCATCAAGAATCGCCTGATGAACTCTTCAGCCTCCAACGTCATCTGCTTTGTCTTATCGCCGTCGCGATAGTCCTTCCAACTGAAGGTCACTTTCCCGTCTTCGAGTCCGAGCAAGCGATTGTTCGAGATCGCAACTCGATGGGTATAGCGGCCAAGATAATCAAGCACCTGGTGAATGCCACGGATCGGCACGGGTGAGACAGCGGTCTGCATGACAAGCTCCGTTTACGGGCGCGACTATACACCCACATGAAATCCCCAGCAAGCGAAAACGGCGCGTGCGGTTGCTTACTTCAACACTCAGCGTCGAAGCTACGGGCCACTCGAAACAGTCCTTCGTAGTAACGAATTCATTCGTTCCACGTTGGCCAGACTTGTAGTCTCTCAACAAGGAGAACGAATGAATTCGTTACTACGCAGAACCGCCTTCTTACTCCGAAGACCTCCGAGAATCGCGGGCACTCACTTCATCATCCCGGCCTTCCTCAGCATCGCGTCGCGCTTCGCCTTGAACTCGTTGCCGGGTTTCCACTCGGGGTACTTCGCAGTGTTCGCCACGCGGTAGCCAACCGTCATCAACAAGCGGAGGTCTTCCACCGCGCCCGACAGGTTCCACTCAGGCTTAATCTCATCTGAAGGCTTGTGATAGTCGTTCGCGGTGTACTCGTCGCGTTTCTGCTGTCCCCAGCCCTTAGGCTTTCCGATGAAGTCGATCCCATCGCTCGGATCGAGCGCCGGCACGCCTTGCTTGGCGAAGTTGAAATGGTCCGAGCGATAGTAGTAGCCCTTCTCGGGTTCGGGATCAGGCCGCAAGACTCGGCCTTTCTCTGCAGCCGCTTGCCTGAGCACGTCGTCGAGCGTCGAGTTGCCGAGGCCGATCACCGTGATGTCGCGAGTCGGGCCCCACTGATTCAAGCCGTCCATGTTGATCGCGGCAGCGGTCTTCTCGAGCGGATAGATCGGGTTCTCCGCGTAGTACTTCGACCCGATCAAGCCCTTCTCTTCGGCAGTCACCGACAAGAACAGAATCGAGCGGCGCGGCGGTCTAGGCAGGGCCTTGAACGCGCGAGCGATCTCGATCAAGCCGCCGGTGCCGGTGGCGTTATCGAGGGCGCCGTTGTAAATCTTGTCGCCCTTCGCGTCCGGCAAGCCGATCCCAAGATGGTCCCAGTGCGCGGTGTAGATGACGTACTCGTCTTTCAGTTTCGGGTCCGAGCCTTCGAGCTTGGCGACAACGTTCTTGGACTCGACGCGGCGAATCGTGTTCTCGATCGTGAGACTCGCGTGCGCCCCGAGATCGACCGGTTTGAAGTCCCGCTGCAACGCCGCGCGCTTCAACGCGTCGAAGTCCTTGCCGGTCGCGGCGAACAGCTCGCGCGCTTTTCCATCGGTGATCCAGCCCTCGACGTTCACGCGCGACATGTTGTTGTCCTTCGAGACAAGATCGGAAGCTTCGATTGTGAAGCTCCCCTTCGGCACGGACCACGGGTAAGCGGCGGGGCCGGTCTCGTGGACGATCAGGACACCGGCGGCGCCCTTCTCGGCGGCGATCTCGTACTTGTAAGTCCAGCGGCCATAGTAGGTCATCGCGCGCCCGCCGAACATCTTCGGGTCGAGGCGGCCGGGATTCTTCGGGTCGGGCACCGGCGGATCGCTGACGAGCATGATGAGCACCTTGCCCCGGACGTCGACGCCCTTGTAGTCGTCCCATTTGTACTCGGGCGCGACTACGCCGTAGCCGACGAAGACCATGTCGGCGTCGAAACTCGTGCGGTCTACTACTCGCATCGTGCGCGCGACGAAGTCATCGCCGAAGCGCAGGGTCATGCCCTTGGCGCCGGCTTTGATCTTCAGCTCGGCGCTTTGGTTGGTGGTGATGCCGACGAGCGGCACTTTCTGAAAGTACGTGCCGTCGGTGTTGCCTGGCGCGACGCCGAGCTTCTTGAACTGATCGGCGATGTAGTTGATCGAGAGATCTTCGCCGGGTGACGCGGGCGCGCGGCCTTCGAATTCGTCCGACGAGAGAGTCTTGATGTGACTCATCAGGCCGTCGACGGTTATGGCGTTGAGTGCCGCGCGCGACGGACCAGCGGCACGGGCCTTCTGCGATTGGCCGGTTTGCGCGACGTTTGGCAGAGACGTGATTGCGGTAAGCAGTGATATCAGGATTATTCGCTTCATGGTTTCCTCTGTGTCAGTTGAACCGCCAAGAAGCCAAGAACGCCAAGAGGGACGCGAAGGATTGGCTTGGCGAATGTCTTGGAGTTCTTTGCGTCTTGGCGGTTCATATTATCTGTTGTCTTTCGCAGCGCTGGTCGAGATCGCATTGAACAAGAACGGCAAGGTCGCGGTGCTCTGGCCGCGGTACTGCGGACGGAACGCGAACATTATCACGCGGCCCGCGCCTCGCTTCACTTCGACGATCGCGCCTTTGCCTGCGATCTTGTCCGCGCCGAGCAACCAGCCGGACAGCAAGAGATCTTTAGGCTCGGACGCGAAGCGAGCTACGACACGGGCGTCGCGGCTCGTTACCTCGAATGCCGGTCCGGTCTCGAACCACGCGATGCTCTCTTCAAGCGTTGACTCGCCGACAGACTTGAGCAGCGGCGCGCCCTTTGCGAGGGAGGCGCCGGGTTCGAGCTCGATCTTGAGAATCGAGCCGGGACAGTAGAACTCTCTTGGCGGCACGCCTTTCAACACGTTCTTCACCGGAACGCCCAGATGCTCGATCGCGAATTCCGACGCGTCGTTCAAGGTGATAACAGTGCCGCCGTCTTCGATGAACTTCTTGAGCGACGCGATTCCGGCCTCGCCCAAACCGCCCGCAACTTCGGCGGGGTAACGTTCTTTCGACAATCCCTCGACGATCTGCCGCGCGTTTTGATCGGGGATGATGATGCAATCGAATCTCGCGCGAAGGTTGCCCGTGCGAACCTCGGGGTCTGTCACCGATCGATAAGAGAATCGGTTCCGGTGCTGATCAAGGATCCAGCGAGTCCAGCCCTCATCCATCGACGCGGCGTAGCTCTTGTAGAGTCCGACTCGGGGTTTGTCCGCGTAGTCAGTATGGCTGATGAAGTAATCGAGTTCTCCCGGGGCTTTCGCAAACGTGAAGGCCTTCTCAACCCGTGCGACGTCGACTCCCATCAACAACGGCAGGGTGTGCGCCGTCACGTCATATGGGCGACGAGGCGGGCCGCCGGGATACTCGCGCAGGTCAGGGTAGTGTTGCCGTTCGAGCAGCGTCTTCGCGAACGCCCCGTAAGGCTGAGACATCGGGATGACCTTGGTTCCCGCCGGATACTGCTTGCCGTCCGCTTCAAATGCGGACTCCGCGTCGAAGACCTCAACGCCCCCGCGCCTCAGAATCGAGACAATTCTCTTAAGTCCAACGGTCCCCCACCATCCTGCGTCGCCTTCGTCGTGCCGGCCTATCGTCGGGGGAATCAAAAACGCAAACGGCTCGCCGGGCTTGCGCTCTCGCACGGCGTCCTTGCCGATCTGATAAAAGTCACGGAGCCATCGCTCACGGTAACGCGCGGCGTTGCGCATCAATGCGAACGCCCCCGACTGCATGTAATCGACGATGTTGGCCAATCGCCATTCGCCGCCCGGCCACGGCATCGGAAAGTTCCAGCTTCGTACTCTCGTATCGACGTTCACCTGCGGGGTCAGCTTCTCGAAGGGAACATTCGTTGGTGACGCGATTCGCGCCGACGCCGTCTCGCTCAGTATTCGAATCCCGCCGTGGTAGTGCTGATACGCGCGAGCCGGCGTCCACGCGTCATAGACCCCGTTGATCACGACGCCGCGCTTGCCTTCAGCCGCAAGTTCCCACGCCATCGCCGAGCCCATGAAGTTCACCCCGGCTTGAATGAGCGGCGGGACGTTAGGCTCCCACGGATCGACGTAAGGCGGGATGAAGAATCGCGAGCCCGTTTCGCCTTGCTGGTGGATGTCGTGGACGATTTGCGGATGCCAGACGTTGTGGACCTTGTCGACGGTCAACTGCGTCTCGATTTGCGTGAACGCATACCAGTCGCGATTGTTGTCGTGGCCGACGTAGTGGTGATAAAGCTCGGGCGGCGCGGTCCCTTCGCTCGCGGCCCCTAGCGTCTTGTCGTACCAGTTCTTGACTATGTCGACGCCGTCGGGGTTGAGCGAGGGCACAAGCAGCACGATGCACTTATCGAGTATCTCGCGAGTTTCGGCTGAATCATCCGAAGCGAGCCGGTGTGCGATGTTCATCGAGACGAGGTTTCCTCCGACTTCGGTCGAATGAACGCCACAGGTGATCATCACGATCGTCCGCCCTTCAGCGACCAGCTTATTTGCCTCATCGTCGTTGCTGTTGATGAGGCGAGGATCGGCGAGCTTGCGCTGGATCTCTTTGAAGCGATCGAGGCGTTTCAGATTTTCAGGAGAAGAGATGGTCGCGAGCATGAAGGGCCGCCCTAGCGTCGTCTTGCCGAGTTCTTCGAGCTGAACGCGGTCGCTCGCGCGGTCGAGTTGCTTGAAATACTCGACGATCTGCGCCCACGCAGCGAGCTTGCGGTCGTCACCGGGAGTGAAGCCGAGCACATCTCGCGGCGCGGGGACGCGGCTCTTGGTTGCGACCTCGGGGGCACGCCGCGGAGTCGCCGCGAGCGTCATCGGCCGGCAGAGCGCTTGCGATGCCACAAGGGCCGCGACAACGAGAGCCGGGTAGATCTTGGTTATGAATCGTGGGCGTGTCGGTTGCATAGAGCACCTGTTGTGCTGTCAGGATCCGCTTGTCCGGAAGAAGACCGCGCCGCCGCCGACTACCCAAACGTGCGACGCGTCTGCGGCTGCGATCTTGAAGAACGGAACGTCCTGATCGAACTTCACCTGTTCGGCCACCCAGTTTCGTCCACCATCCGCCGTGTGGTAGATGTAATGGCCATAATCAGTCACCGCCCAGCCGAGTGTCGGGGTGGCGAAGAAGACGTCGCGGACCCCCGAGTCGCCCGCGATCCAGCGTCTGCTCCAAACGGACCCGCCGTCGTCGCTGCCGAGCACGCGGCCTTGGTCTAATTCCTGATCGGATGCCGAAGCGAAGCCGTGCTCTCGATCGACGAAGTGAATCCCGGAGATCATAAACCCCTTCGCGCCTTCGCCCGCGAGATTCGGTATTCCGTCGCCGGGCTCCAGCTCATTTCGTTGCGAGTCCCACGAGCGGCCGCCGTCTGTTGTGTGGTAGATCGATCCCCGATAGCCGCCGGCCCAGCCTTCGTTCCTGTTGAGAAAGAAGATGTCGTTGATAGTGACGGGAACATGCCGTTGACGGCGCCACGTCGTGCCTCCGTCGGTCGTCGCGAGAATATCACTCGGTCCCCCGTCGGTGTCGGGCTCGCCCGGCATCGGAGTAGCCCCGGCGATCCATCCCGTGTCCGCATCGACGAAGAACACCGATGTCGGGACCTGCTGCGAATCCAGCCGCGAAAACATCCAACTCGCGCCGCCGTCCGTGGTCTTGAGCATGATCGGGAGACGCGCGGAGTCGGCTCCCACAGCCCAACCCGTGTTAGGGTTCGCGAAGCTGACCGAGTTCAAGGTCGGAATCCGAATGTTTGGCTGCTCGATGGTTCGTTCCGTCCACGTCGTTCCGCCATCCGTAGTGCGGAGGACTACTGCGACGCGCTCGTCGAGGTTCTTCGGGTCGGGCATGTCGCCGACAACAAACACGACAGTTGGCGAGACGACGCTGATCGAGCTGTAGGAAAAGGTCGCGAGATTAGTGCCGGCGAATCTGGCGGACGAGGGCGAGCGATACTGCGCGATCCAATGACCCGCTCGGACTCCGCCCTGGTTTGCGTTTTGTTGAGGGTTCTTGCAACTGAAAGCGGCGGCCGCGAGAAGCGACAGCATAACCACGAAGGCGACACGCCTGTAACATAGCATCGATATGCACCTCTGATGACATGAAAGGATTCCGAAAGAGGGTGATACTACCAGAGCGATTCGAGGGTTGAAAAGCGAAGGCGCCGAAATCGGGAGAGCTAAGGAGACGACGGCCTGCGCGCGACGCCGAGCGTAGCCGGATGCGGGCGATCTCCCCGTGGCGGCGAGTCAGTATCGGGGAGCGTGCGAAAGGGACCGAATCTGACCCGGTCGGCAGACGCTGGTTCCCGCGGGATTGCGGATTCTCTGCGCCTGTTGTCGGGCTCAACCTGGGGAGGCGCGGCCGAAGCATCGTGAGTCGCGGGGGACAGCGGTAAAGTCACGGCCCTCTCAGTTTGAAAGCAGAAACGGCCTCTGCGAGTTCGGGGAATAGTAGCAGCAACCCGCAATGATCGTGGAGACGCCTCCCAACGGTATCAGAGCCGCCACGTGTGTCCGTAGTAGAAATACTTGTTGACACGCGTAGCGACTTACCATATTTATCGGCGCGCCCTCTCAAAGCACTTTGTAGAGAGGTCCTCAGATAGGGCGTCGCTAACGGTCCAGTTCGCGCGATGTCGCCCGCCCTCACGCCGCGACATCAAGACCAAGTCGGGTTTATCAATATTAGGCTGTCTAATGCCCTTTCGGATGAAAGGCGGCGAGTCCGTTTCACATCTGGTCTTGTAGCCGCGTGAGGCAAAACGACGGGATCGCCTTCAGTTATTGGAATCAAGGAGGTTCACAAATGCCGGCTCGCTGCACCACAGGTCGCGCTCCACGTCGATGGATGGTTCTCTTTCTTGCCGGATCGCTTCTGCTGCCATCTTTCCCGTTTTCGTTTGAAGCTCCTGCCTCAGCGCAGGGGCGGGCGCGCTCGACGAGAGGCGCGCCAGCCGCGAATCTCCCGGACCTCGACGTTCTCCGTCGGCTGCGACCATCTCCGCCACGCTCACCGAGGGCCATCCCGTCAACGCGCCCGGGATGCTCGCCGCAGGACCCGGACTGCGGCGGTATGATCACGCCAGCAGCGACGGCCAACAATCCACCGACGTGTGCTATAACAACGCCCGCGAACGGTGCGACTTTCACGGCGCCCGCGAATATCACTATTAGCGCTAACGCGACTGATAGCGACGGTACCATCAGCAAGGTCGAATTCTTTCGGAACGGGGTCTTGCTTGGTCAGAGCACGAAGGCGCCTTACAAGTTCACTTGGAGCAACATTGGAGTGGGTAGCTATAGTCTGACGGCCAAAGCGACCGATAACGCGGGGGTGGCTACGACATCAGCGGCGGTAAACATAACGGTGAACGGCGCGCCCGCCAACGTTCCACCAACGGTCAGCATCACGTCTCCCGCCGGCGGCGCGACGTTTACCGCACCAGCCACGATTACAATCAACGCCAATGCAAGTGACAGTGACGGGACTATCAGCAAAGTCGAGTTCTTCAGGGACGGCGTCCTGCTGGGCCAGTCCACCATCGCGCCTTATAGCTTCACGTGGACCAACGTTGCCGCAGGTAATTATTCTTTGACCGCGACGGCGACTGATAATGTTGGGGCAACGGCGACATCGACGGCAGTGAGCGTCACTGTGAACGCCCCTCCCAATGCACCGCCCACGGTCAGTATCACATCTCCCGCGAGCGGCGCGACATTTACGGCGCCAGCTAACATCACGATCAACGCCAGTGCATCCGATAGTGATGGCGGCATCGCGAAGGTCGAATTCTTCAGAGATGGTCTTCTACTTGGGCAAAGCACCACAGCACCTTACAGCTTCACCTGGAGTAGTGTTGCGGCCGGCAGCTATTCACTGACGGCGAAGGCAACTGACAATCTTGGGGCGACAACGACGTCAACGATGGTCAGCGTGACGGTCAACACATCCGGCAATCAGCCTCCGACAGTCACTATTACGACTCCAACCAACGGGGCGACGTTCACCGCCCCTGCCTCCTTTACAATCAAGGCGACCGCTTCAGACAGCGATGGCAGCATCACCAAAGTTGAATTCTTCAGGAACGGCATTCTGCTTGGACAAGACACGACCGCGTCTTACAGCTTTGCGTGGAGTGGCGTCGCCGCGGGTAGTTACGCTCTCACTGCGAAGGCGACGGATAATTCGGGAGCTACGACAACATCTACAGCCGTGAACGTGACTGTCAACAGCGCTGGCAACGCTCTTCCGACAGTCAGTATCACTTCTCCGGCGGCAGGCGCGACGTTCGACGCACCAGCCACCATTACCATTAACGCCACTGCCGCCGACAGCGATGGGAGTATCACCAAGGTCGAATTCTTCAAGGACGGACTGCTGCTGGGCGAGGACACTGCCGCGCCCTACAGCCTGACGTGGAGCAATGTCCCGGCGGGGACCTATTCACTGACTGCGAGGGCGACCGACAATCTGGGAGCGACGACGACGTCAACGGCTGTGAGCGTCACGGTTAATGATCTCGCTCCGCCACCGCCTCCACCACCGCCTCCACCGCCCTCGTCGGACAATTTTTCGACCGCCCGCGTTGATCCGATCAATCGAACCGGCCAGCCGGGTGAGGACCTCCTCTCACGCAATTTCAATTGGGGCCTGCCTCTGCTTGGCCTTGCCGGGCGCGCGGGATTGGACCTCGGTCTTTCGCTCACCTACAATTCGCTCGTGTGGACGCGGGACGGATCATCGATAAAGTACAATGCAGACAACGGATTCCCCGGGCCCGGCTTTCGGCTCGGATTCCCTGCGATTCAGTCGAGGTACTTCAACTCTCAAATCGGCGTCAATGCTTACCTGCTCATATCACCGGCGGGAGGCCGAACAGAGTTGCGTCAAGTAGGATCCTCGAACGTCTACGAGGCGGCGAACTCCTCATACCTTCAATTGATAGACAACGGGACCCTATTGCTAAGGGGCGCTGATGGCACGCAGTTGACCTACGCACTTATCGGCAACGAATACCGGTGTACGCAGGTCAAAGATCCCAATGGCAACTTCATCAGCGTTGCCTACGATGGCGGAGGGCGCATCAGCACCATCAGTGACACGCTCGCCCGCACTGTGACCTTCAACTACGATGTCTTTCAAAACCTCGTTTCAATCACGCAGACGTGGAATGGCCAGACGCACGAGTGGGCAACATTCGGTTACAGCAACCTGACGATTCAGACCAACTTTCCCACTCTCACGGTAGTCGGACCGGCGAACGGCACGATCATTCCGGTACTGACGCAAGTAGGTCTCGACGACGGCTCCCGGATCAATTTTGACTACACCTCCTGGGGTCAGATTTATAAGGTCACCCAAACCGCCGCGGATGGTCATCAACTCAGCTACACGTCTTACAACCTGCCGCTGGACGCCGTTAGTGCGCAATCAGACTGCCCGCGTTTCACCGAACGCAGAGATTGGGCTGAGAATTGGAACAGCGGGGTCGAGGTAACAACGTTCTACGCTTTTGACACGAGTGGCGGATGGGGGCAGATCACGGCGCCGGACGGGACGATCTATAAGGAGTTCTTCTTCACGACTGGATGGCAACGAGGCCTGACGTCTCAGACGGAGATTTGGTCATCTGGGGTGCGAAAGAAGTGGACGACCATAGACTGGACTCAAGACAACACGACGGTCGCTTATCGGCTCAACCCGCGCGTTACGGAGACTAACGTCTACGACGACTCAGGCAATCGCCGTCGGTCGTCGGTCAGCTACGGGTCGTTTGGTTTGCCTACCGACGCCTATGAATACTCGGCTGATGGCGTCTCGGTGCTGCGGCGGGTGCACACCGACTACAATTTGAGTCCCACGTACGTTGATCGGCGGATCATCGGCTTGCCGAGCGCACAGTATCTCTACGATGGCGCAGGCGTTCTATTCTCGAAGGTCGATTACCAATACGACCTGGGTGGCGAATTCTTGCAATATCAGGGAACGCCCGCTCAGCACGACGCAGCCGGCTTCAGCGCGGCGTTCGTCCAGGGCCGCGGAAACCTCTGCGTGGTGCGGCGTTGGAATGTGAACGATCCGAACAACTCAGCTTTGGCAGTCGAGAACAGGATTGGTTACAACACTGTGGGCGGGGCGATCTTCTCACGTGATCCCCTCGGCCATCAGAGCACCGTCAGTTACGCGGATTTGTTCTCCGACTTCCTAGACCGAGGCACGCTGGCTTATGCTACTACAGTCACCGACGCGGATGGCTTTTCATCAACGGTCCAGTATCACTACGATATGGGAGTTGTGACCAGAACACAGGACCCCAAAGGCGCGGTTGCGACCAAGACCTACGACGGGGCGGGACGGTTGGACCGCGTCACCAACGTGACCAGCGGCTCTTACACTCGCTATGTCTATCCGAACAGTCAGACCGAGGTGCAGAGCTTTTCATTGCTGCAAACCGGCCCCGAAGAAGCTTACTCGGTGCAGTTGCTCGACGGCGCGGGACGCGTGCGGGCAACGGCGAGGGACTTTCCGCTCGGCGTTGATGCTCACTACAGCGCGAGTTTTGCCATCTACGACAGGATGGGCCGAATCGTGCAACAGTCGAATCCTACCGAGATTACGGCGAACTGGCTGCCGACCGGAGAGGACACGGAATGGTGGTGGAGTTTTCAGGATTATGATTGGAGGGGACGGCCGACCGTTTCAACCAACACGGACGGCACGACAAGAACAGCAGCTTACGGTGGGTGCGGCTGCGCGGGCGGCGAAGTCGTGACGCTGACAGATGAAGTCGGCCGCCGCCAGCGAGTGAGCTATGACGTATTAGGGCGCGTCGCCAAGACTGAAGTGTTGAACCCGGACTCGAGCATCTATTCGACGACGACCAACACGTACAACATTCGAGACCAGATCGTGCGGGTATTTCAACAACAGGGGGTCGGCGGTGCTGGCCAGGAGACGACGATGTCTTATGACGGGCACGGCCGTCAGGCGACTCGAAAAATGCCGATCGAATCGAGTCCGTGCAGTTACGCGTATAATGCGGATGACACACTTCAAAGCCGGACCGATCCGAGAGGAGTGACTACGACCTACAGTTACAACGCGAGGCATCTGCTCACCGGCATTTCCTACAGCCCTCCGGCGGGCATCCCTGCGACGGCGCCGGTAGGATTTGGCTACGATGGTGTGGGCAATCGGCTATGGATGACGGACGGGACGGGCCGAATAGACTACCAGTACGATACGCTGTCGCGGCTGACGTCCGAAACCAGGCAGTTCACCGGCCTCTTTGGTTCGTTCGCTCTCACGTATGGATACAATATCGGAGGCTTGGTTACGAGCGTGACGGATCAATTCGGGGCGAGCGTGGGCTACACCTACGATAAGATAGGGCAGCTCGGGGCGATAACAGGTTCGGGCTTTGCGGCGGTCTCGACGTACGCCACCGGTATTCAGTATAGAGCCTCGGGCGCGCTCAAGCACTTCACCGCCGGGAGCGGAGTGAACATCTCTCTCAGCTACAACGAGCGGCTTCAGGTTACGAGCTATTCGCTGCAAGGTGCGGTGAGCGGGGGTACTGGGGATCCGTGGTCGATCGGATCCAACTATGAGTACAACAGCGACG
>DATDOV010000043.1:0-94742 GCA_035293105.1 Blastocatellia bacterium | reverse complement strand
CTGCACGTTCCCCTGTCAACGCTTCGCCTGCGCCCTCACGAGCGCCGGTGCATGACTCGGGGCCGTCACGGTTGGCTAGACCTTTAACGTATGACTCTTTCATTCGCTACAACCTGCCGGTTTATCCCGGCGCTCAAGGAGCAGGACTATGACGACCAAACCGAAACCGGTACCCGAGGGGTTCCACACCATCACGCCGTATCTGCATGTCGAGGGGGCTGCGAAACTGATCGACTTCATGAAAGAGGCGTTCGCCGCGCAAGAGATAGGGAGGGTGCCGCGTCCCGATGGAACGGTCATCCACGCAGAGATCAAAATCGGCGACTCGATGATCGAGATGGGCGACGCGCCTTCGCAGCCGGCGGCGATTCATCTGTACGTCGAAGACGCCGACGCCGTTTACGAGCGGGCGCTTCGGGCGGGCGCGGTTTCGTTGAACGGGCCGACCGACCAGCCCTACGGCGACCGCGAAGCCGCCGTGCGAGACCCGTTCGGCAACAACTGGTACATCGCTACGCACAAGCTCACCGGCAAACCGATTCCTGAGGGGCTTCGCACCATCACGCCCTATCTGCAACTGCACGGGGCCGCCAAGCTGATAGATTTTCTGACGCGAGCATTCGACGCCGAAGTCGCTGGCCGGTACGACGCGCCCGACGGCACGATCGCTCACGCGAAGATCAAAGTCGGCGATTCGATGGTCGAGATGGGCGAGGCGCACGGCGAGTTGGGTCCGATGACCGGTGCGATTCACCTCTACGTGAACGACACGGACGCCGTTTTCAGGAGCGCGATCGAGGCGGGCGCGGCGTCGCTGTTCGAGCCGCGGGACGAGCCCTACGGAGACCGCGTCGGCGGCGTGACTGACCCGGCCGGCAACACCTGGTATATCGCCACGCACATCAAAGACGTCACGATGTGATGACGTGTCACGCGTGAACCAAGAATGCTCGAACGAGAGGAAGCTGAGATGAAAAAGGTATTTGGGCTGACATTGGCGACGCTGCTGGTTGCGCTGGGCGGTGCGGCGGCGCAAGCGCAAGAACTGTCAAAGGCGGATCGCGACCGGGCGCTGGCGTATCTGGAGACGACCAAGAAGAACATCGTCGAGGCCACGCGAGGCTTGTCCGAGGCGCAGTGGAACGTCAAGCCATCGCCATTCAAGTGGTCAGTCGCGCAGGTGATGGAGCACATCGCCGCGTCTGAAGACTACATTCGCGGGATCATCGAGAATCAGGTGATGAAAGCGCCGCCGGCGCCCGACCGCGACCTCAGAGAGATTGATTCGGCCGTGCTGGCGAGGGTGCCCGATCGGTCGATCACCGCTCAGGCGCCTGGGCCGTTGCGGCCGACCAATCGCTTTGCAACGCCGGAAGCGGCTTTGAAACACTTTCTGGAGAGCCGCGCGAAGACCGAGGAGTTGCTGAAGAACACGCCGGACCTTCGCGCGCACGCGGTGGACAGCCAGTTGGCAAAGAAGCTCGACGCCTACGAGTTCATCCTCGTCATCGCCGCGCACAGCGAGAGACGTACTAAACAGCTTCTTGAAGTAAAGGCGAACGCGAGCTTTCCGAAGAAGTAGCCGACGACCAAGGTCACGTAGGGGCGTCAGCCCCGCCTCACCACAGGCAAGGCAAAGTATGCGTCGGCCTGGAACCAGTAATTCCTAAGCTCTGCGATCATTCCATTCGGAAGTGACAATCGACCTCTATTCGGCATCCCTTTGACCCGGGGCGGAAGGAGTCGGTCTGTCGTCTTTTGATCTCGCTGACTTCATAGTCTCCTATGAGTTCCACCTTGCGCCTGGAAAACATGCCGCTTGCAGTGAGGCCTCGAGCGATCTGATCGGGGTCCAGATTCTTGCCACCTAACCGCACAACCACATGTGCCCTCTTACAAAGTACTTGACCCAAGACGCGCCACATATCTGAGATCATATCCCAGTAGGCCGCAGGGCGCTCGTGTCGATCATCGCGGGAAACTTTCCGGTAGGTGGGATTCGGCTCACCGCCCAAGAACCACAGGCGGAGCCATTGATCTTCCTCGAAGCTAGTCGTATCCAAGTACGGCGGCGAAGTGATGACGCAGCGGATTGGCGCGCGGAAGTCTCTCAGGCGGCGAGGCAGTTCTCTCATGTCAAGTTCGTAAACAGCCGCTCTGTTCTGCGGGGGTTCGCTTTCATATCGAAACGCAAGCAACCGGCGTATCAACTCAAACGCGTTTCGCCTCGGTGCCTTGTAGCCTCTATCGCTCCAATACCGAACTGAGTAGTCGGGTTTGGTGCTAATAGTGCGAGGCATCTGGTTGCTCAGGTAAGATCTCGACTTTCTGGTTTCACCATGAAGAGCCCCAAGCACGAGAGCCGCGATCATGCAATCGACATCGGAATCACGCCAACGGAGTTGGCTTCTGAGATACACTAACTGCTTGAGTGTCAGCGGGCTGTACGCATGTCGAAAGAACGTCGGCAGCATTCCCGCGACGTCATCCCAGGCGGTCGCTTCGAACTTACGTTCAAACGCCGTCAGCCGACGACGTACCGCCGCGATGCTCGGCGCGTTCGTCTTCGCGCGCGTCACACAGTAAGCCACGGGATTTACATCGCACGCGACAGCCCGTCGCCCCATCAAGAGCGCCTGGAAGGGAGCGGTCCCTCTGCCGCAGAAGGGGTCCAGGACTGTCTCCCCCGGTTTCGAGAGGCGGCGGATCCACTTCTCCGCGAATGATTCTGGAAACATCGCGAAGTACGGACAGAGAGCATGGAAGCGATGTCTCATCCACCCCTCAACTGCCGAAGCGCATGTTTCGACCACGCGGCCAACTGTATGGAGAGGTCGCGGCTGATATCTACTGTAAGGTATGCGATACGGCAACGGTCAAACAATAGCCCGCCATGCACACAGGTGTGAAACCACTCCTGGAACTCTACGCGATGAGGAACAAAGAACGCTCTAATCGGCCATACTGCTGGCCTGTCCATCCAGGTGGTACACCAATCTGTGGTTTGGGGGAGTTCTGTGAGCTTATCTGCCCAACCAGCACCGGTCGCACACTGTCCAAATGCTATTAACTTTCCCTGTCGCCGATCCGGGAACTCTTTCCACGCGACAACATCAAGTCTGCCATCCTTTTGGTCTGGGAGCTTGGGCCGAGAGCAGTGCCCCCGCCCCTCACCCATCTTTTCGCACAAACTGTCGACGGCGTCTGCAAACCCTTTTGGCAACAGCCTTCGAGGAAACCCGAATACTTCGGTTCTGACCAGACAATCAAGCTTTTCGTCGCCCGCAGATTTCTCGAGTTGTCTCGACGTGCTCGATCTTCCCATATACGTACCTATCGCCTGTGCGCTCAGTTCTTCAAACAGTTTGGCTCCGTCGGAGTTCAGCGGCCCCGCATCCTTTCCGAACTGAGAGAGTAAGGCCATGAATGAGTAGGCACGCTTATCCATCCCTCGACGCACCCTCAATACGTTCTCATCAATAACTTCAAATGGATAAGCTCCCAGGGATCCACCGCAAGCCCTGATCCGTTCATCGATTTCGAGAAATGCATCCTCCGCCGTTGACTCGCAGATGTCATTCTCGTCCAGGCCGACCCCATCGCTTTTCTCTTCATCATCAACCGCATCGGCCGTACCGCCTATGCCAAGGTCCCGCACATATTCTCGCATTGAGATTCCGCTGCTAGGAAGTTGGAGTGCGCGCAACTCAAGCCAGTCAGCGTGGCGCTCTCGGGATGCGGTTGCAGACGGAAGTTCTAATGACGATTTCATCGGGTGCGAAGTCGGGTCGTCCTGCGTCGCCCGTTTTTGGAACGGCTCTCCCTTTCCATCTCTTCGTGGATGCTTTGCGCCAGCAGCACAATGTCTTCAGCGTTCTTGAGCAAGTCGGTTTCTCCGCGGTAGCCCGTAACAACGAGACCAACGGCCTCCCGCAGGATTTGCTCAGCCATCACTAGTGCCTCCCGGAGAAGACGCTCATCTCCTAGGCTAGCCTTTCGGGAAGTCTCTAGCGGCAGGCCCGCCCTCAGAGCAGCCACGCCAGTCTTGCTTCTGAGGACTTCGCCGAGGATTCGCAGGTCGGGATTCTGACTTCGAATAATCGGAGGCTTATTTTCCTTCTTGCTCCCGTACAGCCAACGACACAACTCACCCAACTCTCCTCGCCTACTTGATGGAACCGGGTTGGGTTTGAGTTTCCGTTGGTCCTTTAGTCCTAGGAACTCTTGTATTCCGGAGTAACCCAAACCTGTCCAGAGATGAGAGTAGGCGAACCGGGTACCCCAGCGATCTTCTCGATTAAATACGCCCGCCTGTTCAGCTTGTTCGAGCACCATCAGTCCGTGATACAGACGTTTTACTGTTTGGTGCTTGTCGCCGATCGTTCGAGCGATCTTGTCCAGCGGAACTCCGTACTCGTTGTAGACTCTCGCAACGTACTCCGCCTTTGCAATCGAGTCCCAGTCCTGCGGGCCATTCACGTGTTTGAATCCAATGTACTCCCAAACTTGTTCCCTAGTGCACTCGATCACCGGCAGGTCCCCAAGCGCCTTCTTTGCTTCAGCCGATATCGAACGTATGCCCGAGGCCTTTATCTGGGTTCGCAGTTTTTCATCTACGAGAAGCTTCACGGCAGCGAGTCGCCGATTGCCTTCTATTACAACAAGTCGTTCGCCCTCCTTCACAGCAAACAAGACTTCATGGTTCCAATATCCGCTTGAGGCGATGGAGTCAACCAACTCATTTACGGCTCGCTCTTGCCAGAGAAGGCGCAGTATTTCTAATTGATCGTCCAACGACAGGTCGTTCCCGGCTAGACGAGGGTTCTTCGGATCGAGATACAATCCGCGGACATCGACCCACTTGACCTCAGATATGGAGGGTTCGATGTCGGGCTGCTTCTTTCCCATGATCAAACTCCCCGGAGTGGTCCGGGGCAGAGGCTCTCACATTCAGAATGAAGAATCCACCGCCAGCGAAGGCTGATCGTACCGATGAATCTTCGGTCGCATTCGGTTCCTAATCCATCTCTTGATCGTGCGTATCGCAGGATAATCGGTAGAGTCGCATAAATCAACGTGTCATCCCCTATCTGAGTCATTACCTGCAAGGCGGCCTCTGGATTCTCTTGGGCAATGTAATCTTGAATCTCGATCAGATCCTGATTAGCCGGTCTCGTGAAGACGAGGCGCGTCATTTGCTCGACGCCTGTTCGTTGCGCGATCGGATGGCGTTGAAGACTTCTTCACCGCGGATAAGTTCTCCGGCTTCGGCTTGGCTTATCCCCAGGGCGATGTCACGGCGACCTCCTCAAGCCGCACCGCGTCGAGTTCATCGCGCTCCTTGAGCAAGCGGAGACCTTTACCCACGACGTCCGCCGCCGATGCATAGCGACCGCTCTTCACCTTCTCATCGATGATGTTCTCGAGTTCCGGTGTCAGCATTACGTCCATTGCGTCGAACCTCGTTCCTCCAAAGGTAAAGCGAGTTGGAAGAGCTGGCAATTGATGCAAGACCGACCGACCTGATCCAAGACCGACCGACCGAATAGAACAGGCGACTCCCCTGCGATCCCGAAGAAGCAGCACGCGTTGCCGGAGACTGCGCCAGTCTATGCTGCATTCCGATCTCGACTCTTGCCGCTGGTTACGGAAGCGAAAAGACTATCACCGTTGAAGAGCCGGGCGCCGCGCCCCAGAAACCCGACGCGCTTCCCGACATCGCCGCAACGTACTGCTTCCCATTGATCGAATAGGTCACCAGTCCGCCGTTCATCGGCCCGCCGGTGTTGAAGCGATAGAGCAGCTTCCCGCTGCGGGCGTCGAGCGCGATCATGTCTCCGCTCAACTCTCCGGTGAAAACCAGGTCGCCTGATGTCGTTGTCACCGCCGCCAGCATCGGTTTTGCCGATTCATAACGCCAGCGCACTGCCCCGGTCGACGCGTCGATCGCCGTCAGCCACCCACGGGCCTTTTCGGCCGGATCGAATGCGTAGGTCCCGCCCATGTACTGCTGGCCCTCGACCGCGCGCAGCTCCGCGGCTTTCTTGAAGACGCCGCACCAGTCGACCGCCGGAACATAGAGCATGTTGGTGCGCGGGTTGAAGGCCGGTCCATTCCACAAAACACCGCCCAACACCCCAGGGCAAGCGCGAACTCCCGCAGTGGTCAGCGGGACGCCGACGTTCGAGCGCGTGGTCACGGCCGTTTCGTAGAGGTGCTCTTTCGTTACTCGATCGAGCACGTGCAACAGACCGTCCTTGCCGACGGTTGCCACCAGTTTTCTGTTCTTTCCGGCGACGCTGGCGCTGAAGAGCGGGCTGACTTGCGTTGTATCCCAATCGTGCGTGTCGTGCGGCATGAGCTGATAGTGCCATTTCAACGTACCGGTTCGAGCGTCAAGCACGACCATCGAGTTGGTATAGAGGTTTGCGCCGGGCCGAATATCATCATAGAAGTCCGGAGCCGGATTGGCGACCGGAACGTAAACGAGTCCCTGCTCGGCGTCGAGCGACAAGGGAGACCAGACCGCGCCTCCGCCATGTAGGAGGGCCTCAGGCTTGCCCCAGGTTTCGGCGCCGGGATCGCCCTCAGCCGGAACGGTTTTGAATCGCCACACCGGTTCGCCAGTGTCGAGCTTGAATGCGCCAACCCAGCCTCTGATTCCTTGCTCGCTGATCCCAAGCCCGAGGATGATCAAGTCCTCGAAGATCAGCGGCGCGATGTTGAACGAGCCTTCGTTCTTCTCAGAGGCGACGACCTTCTTCTCCCACAGCAGTTTTCCCGTTTGCATATCGAGCGCGAACAGGTAGCCGTCGGTCGTCGCGCGAATCACTCGTCCGTCTTTGATCGCGGCACCTCGATTCGGTGGCCAGATCTCGAGTGCCTTCGGCCTCCAGTTGTGACGCCAGCGGAGCTTGCACGTGGTGGCATCGAGCGCAATTGTCGAAGTGGAGGTCGTGATGTACATGACGCCGCGGTAGATGACCGGGTTGTTATGGAAGGCCTTGGTGTCACCGGCCTGATACAAACACGCGGGCCGCAACGAGGCTACGTTCTGGGTGTTGATTTGTTTGAGGTCAACGAATCGCTGGCCGGAGTAATCGTGATTGGAGACGAGCCAGTCGGTCGTATTGGTTTGCGCCTTGTTCAACTCATCCTGCGAAGGTCCCGCTGACGAAGGCGGCGAGCTGCCGGTAGCCGGAGTCATATCGGCGGTCGCGGGCGGAGGCTCGGTCATTGCTGTTTTGCCGGACCCTTGCGGCGCAACCTTGATCTGTTTCATTGACGCCGAGCCGGCGGTCATCTCCCGCTCGCCCGACGGGTAACCGTTCGCTTTGAGCATGTATGCAACGACATCGACGTACTGCTGGACGGAAAGAGTGCCCGCCGCTTCGTAGGGCATCTGAGTGCGAGTGATGAAGTAGAGATCGTCAACGGTGCGATTGCCGCGTCCCCACTTGTCCATGAAGCGGCTGCCGGCGAGCGCCGCCGCCGAGCCCCCTTCGAGTCGCGCACCATGGCACGAGGCGCAACGCGTGTCATAGACCGACTGTCCTCGCAGCGCTTGCGCCGCGGTGTAGATCCCGCGCTGCTCCGTAGACTGGGTGAGAGCCGCGCCGCGCGGTCCCAACGTCGAGGAGCGCACGGTCGCCGGAACAAGCGATGCACAGACGGCCGCAAGTCCGAGCACTAACGTAATCGCCGGCGCAGAGCACTTGCTTGAACTGAAGATCGGGTCCTTGTGTGTCACTGTTGAGCCTCCGCTGTGTTTGTTAGAGAGCGCGCCGCTGCGTACGTCACCTCCGTCGTTACGACAGTCCGCGCTGCAGTGCGACGGTCACTCTAATAGCGCGGCTGGTCTTTTTCAACCTTCTGCCAAACTGCACAGGAGCCACACGGGACGCCGCCGCCAAAAACACTCTCGGCGGATGTATCCTCAACCGGTTGCTCGAGGCTTCTTGCTCCGGCCAAAGCGAGGCTTCTCTGTCTTACAAACGAAACTCGCCGCGTCGTCCGTGCTCCCGCTTCCTTTGTAACGCGCCACCTGTGGATACGGGCACAGCGGGCGAGTGCGGATCACCGGGCTCTTGGAATCCTGACCCTGCCGCTTCGAAGCGATGACCTGATCAGGGGCGAGGCCGTGTTCGACCCAACGTTCCAGCGCTAAAGAGATATCATGCTGCGGATCGGATTTGGCGCCGGGGACAAACGCTCCAAAACCATCAGGCCCCGGGCCGCCGCCGCAGTGTTGCATGCCGGGCGCCATGAAAAGGCGGATGAATGTGCCAGCCTCACGTTTGCCCATCCTAGCCAGCGCGCTCTGAAAATAATTGACCGTGTTAAGCGGTGGAAGCGCGCCATCACTCCAGCCGTGATAGAGAATCAGCTTGCCGCCGCGCGCTTTGAAGGCCGTCAGGTTAAGGTCGGTCGCATTCAGACTTGCCGCCAGCTTCTCATCGGCGATCGACCTGTCCCGGTCGAGGTCGAAAGTTTTCAAGTCCCAGGCCGGATTGTTGTAGACCATATTCGAGAAAGCCTGAGTGGCGAATGAAAACTCACCTGCGGTGGCCGGCGCCGCGCCAGTTATCAACCGCCCCCAGCCACCCGGTCCCGTTTCACCGCCCGGCAGAAAGCCCGGAATGATCTGCCGGCCCTTCGAGTCGCGCGGCCCCCCGTAGATCTTCTTCAGCGCGATGATCTGTTTCTTCGTCAGGCAGTCGTCGGACTCGGCTCCCTTGCACAGCAAGACCGCTGGGTCGAAGCGGCATTTGGTGGGATCGTCAATCACGCCGTCTGCGACACCGTCTCGCGCGTCACAGGCAGCGAGCGCCCCGGCTTCGATCGCTTTCAGTTTGCTCGCGGGGATGTAGCTCGCCGGGTCGTTCAGCGTAGCATGCATGTTCCACGCGAATCCCATGAGGATACCGGTGAAGTAATTCGCGGGCGCGCCTGCGATGAGTCCATCGTAATCACTCGGATAGCGCTGCGCCTCCATAAGCGCCTGTCTTCCGCCGTTCGAGCAACCCGCGAAGTAGGAACGCCTCGGTCCGTTGCCGTAGAACGCCGCGATGATCGACTTGGCTTTCTCGGTCATCTCGTGGACCGCGCGATAGCCATAGTCGACGATCTTCTCAGGATGTCCCAACGCCCAACTCGCATCCGCGCCGGTGTGGCCGGTGTCGGTTGAGGCCGCAGCGTAACCGCGCGCGACCGCTCCCGCCAACTCGCCGTATGCGATGTACCCGGCGAAGCCGCCGTTGCCGACGCCTTGAAACTTCCCGTTCCAACCCGCGGTCGGCATCCACACTTCGAACTTGATGTCCGAATCCGCGGTCGGCTTGATCACGCCGGTGACCCGGCAGAACGCGGGCAGCTCTTTGTAGGGCATGACCGAGGTGCCCGGTGGCGGGGTGAATGCTCCAGCGGCGACGTTCTGCGCGGCTGTGATCGCCGTGTTAGCCAGCTTGACTTCGACGAGTCGCTCGCAAGTTTGGGCGGCGACCCGCGGTGCGCAGGTAAGCGCGCCAAGCAATGCAACGGAAAAGGCCGCATATAACAGCCTTGGTCGTGATGCTTCGCAGGTATCCATCATCGTTCCTCTATATTGGACAGACTTTGCAAGCAGTTTTCGTTTTGAGGGGCGTTTGCGCACGGCGCGCGGTTGCGTCGCAAATCGACCTGCCGTGCCGGAGCGTTCAGACTGTAATCGCGACGCGATCGAAAGCAGTTCATAGTTAGTTAGAAGCCCGGCGGCCTTTGCTCAGCCACGCCGAACGCGCGTTCGAGCGCCAGTCCTACCTGCCCGATCAATCCTTCGTCGAACAATCGCCCAACGATCGTGATCCCGTGAGGCACGCGACGCGGAGGATCGAACTTCGGCAGCGGATTCTCCGGGTCGGGAGCCCAGTCGCTTCGAGCTTCGGAGACCTCGACGAACCCTGCGCGCAACGTGAGCGACGGATGACCGGTGAAGTTCGTGATTGTGAGTTGCTCATCCCGTAGCGATGGCACGATCAGTATGTCGACTTCCTTGAACACGCGCGCCATTTCCAGCGCGACTTTTCTACGAAATCTGTCCGCCTGTACGAAATCGACCGCCGAAAGGAATCTCGCTTGTCGAAACAGGTTGGGCCACGCGTCCTTCACTTGCATCTTCAGCAACCCGAGTTGACCAGCGAGCGCCGGCTCTTCAAACGACGCCGCGCCCTCGGCGAATAGAATCGGCATCAGCGAGTTGTACGGCCAATCGGGAAGCGTCGTTCCCCAGGAGTCAGCAGCTTGTTGCCGCTCGGCGGGCGTCATCGTGACTTGCATCAGCTTCTCGCCTTCGGCGAACGTCGTCGGTGTCACGGGCGGACCTGCTCCGGGTCCGGTGCCCCACGTAGGCGGCGCCCCTGCGGTTGTTGGGGCTGATTGAGAAGTGGAAGTCGGCGACCCGTTGCGACAAGCGCTAGCGGCAACGAGAAAAGCGAGCGGCGCGCGAATCAGGAACTCACGTCGAGTGTTCATAGAACGGGAGCGTACTATCACATGTTGTTTGGAGCAAGCTGAGGCTTATTTTCGGCAAGTCGAAGCGAATCCTCTACGGTCAGGTTTGTTTTTTTGGAGGCCTAGCAAGGCCCACGAATATCACGGTCCCATCGCCGCCCGGATTCCCAGTCGTCGCCGAGGCGTCGATGTCGAAGTTGGGTTTCCAGTTGTTGACCGCCCATACGTTCCCAGCCTGATCGATTACGACGCTTGTCATTCGCATCAGCGGACTGTAGCACGGCTCGCTGTCCTTGCCGTAAAGCAGTTCCCCGTTGTGCAATCGCACGGGCTTTCCGGCTGTAGGAAGCGTGTAACCGGTCGGCGGAGAAATCGCTTCTCCGATCTCGAATCCCTCCAGACGAGTCTCCGCGCAAGCTCCAGCGAGTTGAGAGATGGCCGCATGTGTGTAATCAGCGCAGGGAAGCATCTTTCCGAAGTTGGCTACCCAAATATTGTCGTTGCCGTCAACCGCAACGCCCCACGGACCGTCGATGCCGCCTCCCTTGTATCTACCCTTGTGACGGCCCTCGGAGTCGAGCAGATATACAACATCATCCCCGCCTGAAGGTACCCAGATATTGCCCATCGAATCGATCGCAAGGCCCTTGAGCGCGTGACCGAACTGCCGACAATACACACAAGTCAAGCGACCGTTTTCGATTCGGAACCTGGAGAGATTGCTTGGGGTGTGAGCCCAGAGACCCTCGCTGCTGGTAACCCAAGCGCTTCCGTCTTCAGCGATAGCGATGCCGAAGGGCTTGAAGCCGTCATCTATTGACGCGCATATTGGCGGCAAGATTGTGCCGTCATCCTGTAAGCCGCCCGGGTAGACCACCACCATGCCGTTCTCATAGCTGGCAAGCCAGATGTTATTGTCCTGATCCACGGCTACGTCCTGCACGCGGTGTGTGCCGCGAGTAAAGCCGCTCGGCGGAGATACAAACTTGCCGTCAGGATTAAAAACCGAAACGCTCCCCTTTTGCGGTATCGAGTCGCCGGTTCCCCAACCGAAGTTACTGAGCCAGGCGTTTTCTTCCTTGTCTATGGCCACACCAAAGCCACCACCCAGAAGTCCGCCTCCGAAGAGAGGCGATTTCGGCAGCCCGTCCGGGCCTTCCGAAGGAGTGGTCGGCGTACCGTCCGCGGGTTTCCCGTTAGGTTTTAGCACCACGGCGAATTGACCGGAGTTGGGCGTGCCTTGAACGACGTTATTCGTGATCCACCCATAACCCCTTTTATCGAAGGCTATGTTGGCTGGTCCTCCAAACAGGAAGTCTTTCGAACCCGTATTGTTCACCTTCACCGCGAGAGTCCATGCGTCGGGTCTTGCCTGCAGCGCCGGCGAATAAGTGTCGGCCTTTTGTGATTCCAGATAGATGCAGCTTACGTTGTGAGCCGGGTAACACGCGATGTTGACCATTGCTTCAAACGTGTTAGTTGGCGGCGTTCTCCATCCGTGCGGCGGAGTAGCGAACCCGAACAAATTCTTCGCCGCGTTCGGAACGTTGTTGATGCACGCTGCAATCAGATTCGCAAGCGACCGCGTCGATCGCAGCGAGTTCGTCTCATCGCCGTTAGGCGGGCTCAACAGCACCTCTGATGCGGCCCCGTTGGCCCGATCGACGAGGTTATCGAACATCAACGCAGCGATCTGCAATCCGAACTCATCCCCGCCAATTCCGCCGTTCTGAATGAACTGCGCCATCGAGAAAGCCGCGGCAACCGTCGTCAACTCATTAATTGTTATATAAGCTGTATACCCGGGCCCGTGCTCATCTGCTTCGGCGGCCCGTTTGAACGATGTAGCAGCCGCCTCGTTGTCCGTCGTGTGAGGCCCAACATCAGCAGGCGACGCCGTGATCCAAGCGGGGCGATCATACTGAAGTGCCGGCCCGATGACTGTCACTAGTTGGACGTCTTGGTTTACGATCGCGACGGCGTAGAAGACGCGCTGTGACGTATCCCTGTCCATGTGCAGCTCGAACATGCCTTTGCTATCTGTATTCGCGGTGCCAATAGTGAACGGTTGTGTCGCTGTCGCTGTCGCTTCGTAAACGGTGACCAGCACGTTAGCGAGAGGTTGAGAGTTGGGGGGCGGACCTGACTGAACGATTCCGATTAGTGAGTTAGTTCCCATCCGTGCGAATAGAATCACACAGATTTTGAGAGTGTCAAGCGTGTCAGCTCGCAAACGCGATGTCGTCATCCGATGAGGGCAGCGTCGCGCCATCATGCTTCGACCTGACGAAGCGATCTTGCAGCGTCATCCGTCGTCCTTCATCGGTCATCTGCCCCGGGAGCATCGGGTTCCCCGCGAGCGCCGGATTCCAAAGCATTGCCGGCACGCGTCGGTGTCTGCGATTGCGACTTTGCGTGGCCCGCGCGTTCACGAACCTGAGCTCGAATCTGGGGTCTCATCAGTTAGGCTCGGGACTCCATCAAGCGTCGCGCATGTTGCTGCAAAACCGCAACGAACTTGTTAGCCCTCACGTAACCAGCATACTCAGAGGGTTCGGCTTCCGTGAGCTGCCCTTCGGTAGATTTCTCGGCCAGTTCTTCAATGCGCTCCTGCAACTCAGGATCGGCCCGAAAACCAATTACGGCTTCAGCTTTTTCGGGAAGCACAATCTGCATCAGCGGACGTACGCCGCGATCAAAAGCTGCCATTTCGGAAGATGTAGCCATGGCCCAAGACTACTCGCTATAGCCGGTTTATGACGAGCATCTGTTTGGCGCGATTCGCCGAGCGGCAGCGCGATATCATTCTCTGATACCCCTCGATGGGAACGGAAACAGAGCGATCGTCCTCGAGATCAATCGACAGCGTGTCGCGCTCACTCCGTAGGAGTCACCTGTCTATAGAAACGACCTCGCGCCGTATCGCCTCACTCGCAGGAGTGACCTCTTGGTGACATTGCACCATCGCGGGGACGGGCACAGGTAACTCCTACGGAGTTCGGACTGTAGAGCGTGCTGGCATCTATAGACAGGTAACTCCTCCGGAGTTCGTCCCACAAAGAGGTCTGAGTGGACCGGCTATCTCGGCTCGGTGGAGTTCGGAAGCTCAGGTGGTTGGCATTAATGTCGCCCTGCTATGCTGCGCAATTCTCTCCGGTCAAATTGTGATTTGTGACGGGTGTGCGTCCGGGTCGAGCCAGAACTTCACGCTGCAATTCTCTCGATCGGCGTGCGTGTGTCGCGGCTCTCCGCAGTCGTACGAGTGGAAATAGAAGCATGAATGATGCGAAGACCTCTACCGGCGTACCCTCAGAATCGTCGGCATCGTCGTCTTTCCATCGCAACGGAGGCTGCTGACGAATCCTACGCGAGTTCAAAACGCCTTGCCAGGTGGCGCTTTCGCTACGATTGGGCGAATGTCAACAATGTCAAGCCTGCTCTGACGCTCAACCGAAAGCCACAGTCAAAAATAGTTCTTGCGTTATCGAATGGTTATGAGGGACAATTTTGGTACCGTTCAAATGAACGGTTCGAGATCTTTGACAACCTAGCCCGCCAACGTTCTTACGGGTATCTCTCTTTTCTCCAACAGGATTTTCCAATGAAGAAACTAAACGAAGGAGGAAAACAAATGAGAAGTACTCGTATCCGAATAACTGTCGTGCTCGGGGCGACCATAACTCTAGCTACTGCCGGAATGATAGCTGGACGAACAATCAACTGGAGGAACGTTCTAAACGATGTAAGAATCTACATTCTGAGCCCACACTACGAGATAAACTTACCAAAGACTAATGCGAATGATGACCAAAAGCCGAAAATTCCTGATGACAAAGACAAACCGACTCTGACAAACACGAACACAAACTCGACAAGACCGAAACCAAGACGAAATTCTTTCAAAGCAAACACACTGACTACGAATCAATCCTGCAATTGTAAATCTACGACGAACCACACTGAACAAATTCCAATACCGACTACCGACGAACAACATACCTACCAAGACATTCAAACACTTCAACGCGAAATAAAACGAAAAGCGAACTCCAACCAAGACTAATCCAAACTCGAACTGAAACTGACTGGTGAAATCCCGTAGGACGTAAGAGAGCGGCTAGGTTGTCGACCCTCGATGCCTGACCCTCGACGCTTCTTCACAGTGTGAGAACTATTGGCGTCTCTTTTTCTTTTTGTGGCTCGCTTTTCGAGTCGGAGGTGGAGGTGGAGCGTGATTCTGCGAAAGCCACTTGAATCCTGTCTTGCGGTGAATTATGGCGCAATCCGTTTTTTCTTCTAACTCCGCTGCTTCCTTTATTGGTTCCAAAGCGGGCGTCATACTTCTGCTTACCTTGATGATCTTATTTGCCGCTGAGACAGCTTCTTCCGTAGTTACTTCTGATGCGAGCGGCTCCTCCGCGACGAAACGTCTTAGTTCAGGGTCGTTCCTAAGTTCATCGAACCTACTATCACTCCCGTTTCTTATTTCATCTAAGATAGCTCCATTGCCCCAGGCAGAAGCCCTCGCCGTTTCGAATGTTTCCGCCGGCGCTTCCATTCTGAAAGGATGAACTCGCCCGATTTCTCTGATGAACTGCAAACTGAAAGTATACGTGCCTAATTCTCCGTCAGGTGTCAGATACCAGAATCCAATGTCAAAGATAAAATGATCTGGAGGCGGACCGCCCAAAACGATATGTGTTTGTGGTACATTCCCGGCGAATTCTGCAAAGCTATCAGTCACAGTCTTCGCAAAATCTGACCAGTCCTCAGGAATGTACTTCCTGCCCGTGAAGAAGGCTTTAACAACATTCTCTACTGAGTAGAGAACCTTTGAGGGATTGAACGGATCACAGAAAATTGAATTTCCAACAACACCAAACGCGACGTGGGGGCTTAAGCGATGTATTTTTACAGCATCGTGAATAGTGCTATCTCCAACCGTCATACTCAACTTCTGGTCTGCGCAAATTACTAAGCCCTCCTTACATGGGACGGAAACAATAATTGTTCGTCTTTCGGAGACCAATTGGTTTGTCAAAACTTCTCGATATTCAGTCAGACATCGCACCTCGCCAGCCTTGCTTTCCCAGTCTTCGGTTGCAACAAGCTTTTCGTAGTCTGTCGTCGTCATGACCTTCCACGGCGATTTAACGCTCGTATGATCCGCTAGGGTGTGGAGAAACGAATAGCCCGGTATTAGCCTCAGCGCAAGAAAGCTAATGATGAAATCTTCAGTCAACTTGAATAGGTTAGCCCAGGCGATTTCCATATAGGACCTCACTGTCAAGCCATTGGTCCTCATAGGAACATGTATTCTTTCTTCACCGTCTTCGACTGCCTTCACCACCACAAACCCTTTGATGTCCAGTCCCCCTTGGAGATAGTGGTTGATCATATCTCGCGAGTTTATCGCATCGGCTAACCACTCTAAGTGTTTTTGCACGACTCCTTCTTCAATGATTTTGGCCTTCGGTTTGTATTTATCTGGCAGGCTCCCATTGAGAGCAGCAATTACGGCTTTGCCGTGCTTGTTGAACGTGCTTAGCGACCACACGTTCTTTCCAACAATAGCCCTTGGTATCTTTACAAGATAATCGAGCGAACTTTTCAGTTGAACGAGGAATTCATCTAGTTCCAGAAAGAGATCCTGTTCATATCGAACATGTTTGATTGATTGTTTTTCGAGACTGGTCGAAGCTTTCGCTTCCGCAATAAGCTTATCCTCGATAGTTGTATAGTTGTTTAGGTGTCGCCAGACAGCCACCAATTTCATTCCGATGAAATACAGGATGTTAGTTAGATCCTTCTTTTCTTCTTGGGTCAAATCCGTATAGGCACAAAGGCGCACTACGTGTGTAATCAATCTCTGGTTAATGATTCCCGTTGGTGTGGGGTCATTAAATAACTTGATCACTACCATCAGGCCAACTCCCACAAGGTGCGTAGATTATAGCAGCCTTGTGGATAACCGCCATTTACAACTTCGCCAGGAGTAGCATGACTTAGATAGCTGGCATGACGGACGTGCGCCGACTATAGGTAAGAGGTATTGTGAATCGAAAGACATTGCGCGGGAATGTCGCTGTCGGACGTTAACGCTTCACCGGATGCCCACCAGCCCCTGAACCGACTGGATCAGTTTCTCTGAGTCGTAGCCGACTCCATCCTTTAAGACGATTTCGACCTTTCCATTTCGCTGATGTTTACTGCCGGGTTTCCTCTCACAACCATCAAGTCCGCTTGCTTTCCTACCGCAATCGAGCCGATACGCGCGTCTTCGCCGAGAAACTTCCCGCCGTTGAAGCTGGCTATCTTGATCGCTTCCAACGGCGTAAAAACCGGCTTCGGCCAGGAGCTCAACTTCACGCAAATCGCCAAACCAAGAGCAAGCTAAAGCTCGAACTCTGAACTCCCGCCACGATGCCGCCGTTGCCAGTAGGGTCCAGCCCGGCTATCAGCAACCGCTCTATGTATTATGGAAAGAGTCCAAGTCGCATCCATTGAAGTCGAGCAGCCAACTGTGTCTCATGGTTCATTCTCAACCGGGCAACGGTGGCGCGCCCAATGTCGGTTTCTGATAAGGGTCACCTCGGCACGACGTCGCGCAGCATTCAGCCCATCGTCAATCAGCGATTGCAATTCCGCTTGTTCTTCCGCGTCGAGACTGCTGCCACTGTCGCGGGCGGCTCTCCAGCGTGACATCAATTCACCGAGTCGCTGCCGCTGCGCCGCGGTGAAGAACGCATCGGGCTGGATTGCAACCAGCATCCCGGCTTCGTCGTCACTCAATTGTGACGTCAGCGCATCGAGCGCTTCGCCAGTGGATCTGCCGGTCGATTTTCTTTCGCCGGCCAGCGCGCGATAGCGCGTCTCCACCGTGCTAATCTTCTCTGGGAGGATCGTTATTGCGGTCATGCTCAAACCCCACATCAGGACACATGCCATGCGCATCGGGGATCGGAGACGGCGGTCCTTGAGGCATCGCCAGAAGTTGTTGCTCCGGAACACCGCTGCGGTATTGCGCGAGCAGAGCTTCGGGGTCTATCTCTACGCCGGCCGGATTTGCGGCGAAGGCGTCAGTTTGCATGTAAGCATTGGCCTCTTCGACTGAACAGGTATCGACCTGAAACTCCATGCGATTGCCATCCGGGTCCTGGTAGTAAAACGAGAGCGTCATGCCGTGGTGAATGCGCCAGTACGGGCTGACGCCCATCTGTTTGAGGCGCTCATAGGTGCCAAGCAGATCGCCCAGATTGGCGTAGGTGTATGCCACGTGATTTACGCCTGCCTTGTCCCGCGCTTTGACCTCCACACTGTCAGGACTGAGCGCGGACAGGTTTGCGAAAGCAAAACGATGATGCTCGTCATCGTAGGTAAGGAAGGCGAACACCGGATTCTGATAGACCACCCTCGCCTCGAAGACCTTTTGATACCAGTCGATCATTTCCTCAAAGCGTCGGGTGCTATAGACGACGTGCGCGAACTTCGAAGGTTTTGCCATATTGTTCCCCCTTCATCTTTTGCTGCCGGTCTTTGTTGATCGCAAGAGGCATCGCGATGAGCACCGCAAGAGGAGCCCGGTTATCGCCATCCAACGCCTGGCGTCGCCTAAAACCCTTGCCCGTCGGCTCAGCCAGCGCCGGCAGCTCCGTCGCTGCTTCCAATCACGAGCCTGATCGCGCGCTGAGAACGCCTCAATCGCGAAACACGGGTCGTGCGCTGAATGAAAACCCTCGCTCCGGCTCTTTCCCAGACAGTGCCGTACGATCTTATCAAGCGTCGGGTTGATTCTCGCATGAGTCTAGGCTGGACTCTAGTTAACGGCGGCTCGGTGGGAGGACGGCTCCGAATAGATTCGCCTGGGTCTTGCCGCGACGGCATTCTCCGGTTTCGTCTTGTCTCCAGTGGACCCGGTGTATATGATTGCCGAACTCACGAAGGAGGCCCCTATGAAACGACTAGCTGTATTGTCCGGACTCTTGCTTGTCGGCGTGATCTGTTTGGCGACCGCCGAGCAGCAGCAACAGAGACCGCCGGCTGCACTGGAGATTCAGAAGGTAAAGGACAACTTGTACATGATAACCGGCGCGGGAGGGAACACCGCCGCGTTCATTGCGGAACGAGGCGTGGTCGTCGTGGATACGAAGCTCGCCGGAAACGGACAGGCCATCCTGGACAAGGTCAAATCGGTCACATCAAAACCAGTGATGATGATCATCAATACTCATACCCACGGTGATCATGTCGGAAGCAATAGCGCCTTCACCGGAACCGTCGAGTTCGTCGCGCATGAAAACTGCAAGGCGAGCATGGAGAAGATGCCCGCGTTTCAGACCGAGGAAGGCAAGAAGTTTCTTCCGGGCAGGACATTCAAAGACAAGCTCAGCCTGCTGAAGGGCAAAGATAAGATCGATCTGTATTACTTCGGCCGCGGCCACACCGGAGGCGATACGCTGGTTGTTTTCCCCGCGCTGAAGGCGATGCACTCAGGCGATCTTTTTGCCGGCAAGACGGCGCCCATCATCGACACAAACAACGGCGGCAGCGGCATCGAGTATCCCAACACGTTAATGAAGGCCGCTTCGGGTATCCGAGGCGTCGAGACCGTCATCACGGGACATAGCCCGGTGACCGACTGGAACGCCTTCAAAGAATACGGCGAGTTTATGCGCGACATGGTAGCGGCCGTCCAGGAGGCCAAGAAGCAGGGCAAGACAGCAGAGCAGGCCGCCGCCGAGCTCAAGCTGCCCGAGAAGTACAAGGACTACGGCATGAATCGACTGAAAGCCGATGTCAACGCGATCTACGCCGATCTGAAGTGAAACCCCTGTGAGAGCAAACGCCTAATGCTCGCCGCTCGGAGGACTAACTGGCGAGCGCGGCAGGCGACGCTCTGCGATCACAAGCTGCAAACCCGTGCGTGAGTCGAGACTGACCCGTCCAATACTGCTTGTCATGGTGTTGGGATGGCTGGCTGCGACGACGGTCCACGCCCATCCCGTGCCGTTCAGTTATCTCGATCTGCGTCTCGGCCCGAACCAACTCGAAGGCGCCCTCGTCGTGCAAGTCATCGACCTCGCGCACGATTTGGAAGTGACTCCTCCCGAAGCGCTGCTCGACCCGGCGATGGCGGAGTCGAAGCGAGACGCCATCCTCAGCCTGCTGAGGTCTCGCCTGATTGTGTTGGCTGATGACCGGGCACTCGAGCTGGATCTGGCGCGCATCGAGCCGCTTCCTGACCGGCAAGCTCTCGAGCTCGATCTGCGGTTCCACACGGGCCGTTTCCCGGGCGTGGTCAAGATTCAGTGTTCACTCTTTCCTTACGACCCGCTGCACCAGACCTTCCTCAACGTTTATGAAGGCGGCACGCTGACCCATCAGGAAATCTTCAGCAAGGATCACTCCCGTTTCGACTACTTCACCGGCGGCCGGCAGGGGTCGATGGCCGTGGTGAAGAAGTTCATCCCCGGCGGCATCTATCACATCTTCACCGGACCCGATCACATACTCTTCATCGTCGGACTGCTGTTGGTGGGAGGAAGTTTGCTGCGGTTGCTGACCATCGTGACCGCCTTCACGATTGCGCACAGCATCACGCTCTCTCTAGCCGCTCTGAACCTGGTCGACCTGCCGCCGCGCCTGATCGAGCCGGCCATCGCGCTGAGCATCATCTATGTAGGGATAGACAACCTGATGGTTGGAAAAACCGGCCGGGATGTTCGAGCCTGGATCGCCTTTGTCTTTGGCCTCGTGCATGGCTTCGGGTTTGCCGGAGTGTTGCGTGAATTCGGCCTCCCGTCGCAGGCCCTGGGCTGGTCCCTGTTCTCGTTCAATTTTGGGGTCGAGATCGGGCAGGTCTGTGTTGTCGTCGTCGCGGCGGCGCTGCTGTGGGCGGTTCGCAAACGAAGCCAGACGCTCGGCCGGCACGTTGTGAAGGTCGGATCGGCGGGCGTGATCGTGGCTGGAAGCTATTGGTTTATTCAGCGCGTCTTCTTTTGACGAAGCCAGGCAAATGAGGAAGCCAGGCAAGGATTGGTCGTACCGCGTCAGATG
Organism: Blastocatellia bacterium; assembly: GCA_035293105.1. GTDB lineage: Bacteria > Acidobacteriota > Blastocatellia > UBA7656 > UBA7656 > DATDOV01. The sequence goes on along the minus strand of DATDOV010000043.1, from coordinate 74,198 downwards.
ACCGTGCCGTCGGCGATGATGCTGTTCTTCGGGACGACCACGATGCCATCTCTTATGAAGTAGTTCTCGCCGTCGTGCTCCGCGAGTCCCGCTTCGTTCAGGATCTGCACTCCGGACCCGATGCGAGCATTCTTGTCGATGATCGCCTTGCGCAAATGGCAGTTGCGCCCGATTCCAATCCGCGGGAGTCCCTGCTCGGCTTCCCGTTGCATCTCGTCGAGCGTTTGATAGAAGTCCGCGCCCATCGTCAGCACGCCGTCGAGCCGCGTTCCGTGCTCGATTCGGCTGCGGATGCCGATGACCGAATCCGTAATCGTCGCGCTGTTGATGATGCAGCCTTCGGTGATGATCGAGCTTTGAATGCGGCAATCGAGCAGCTTCGAGCCGGGCAGGAATCGCGGCCGCGTGTAGACCGGAGCCTCGGCGTCAAAGAAATTGAACGGCGGCAACGGAAGCGTCATCTCGATGTTGCTCCGATAGAACGCTCCAATCGTTCCGATGTCCTCCCAGTAGCCGTCGAACAAATGCGCCTGCACGTTGTAGCCCGACAGCGCGGCGGGGATGACCTCTTTGCCGAAGTCGTCCGCCTGGGCCATCTCCTCGCGAAGTAACCGGCGCAGGGCGTCCTTGCGAAAGACGTAGATTCCCATCGACGCGAGAAAAGGCCGCTTCTGCGCTTCGTCGGGCGAAAGGCCAAGCACCGTCGTATCGACGCGCATGCGCTCGAGGTCCTCGCCTTGTGGCTTTTCCCTGAACTCCACGATTCGGCCGCTCTCGTCGATCTTCACCAATCCCAGTCCCGAAGTGTCCTCTTCGCGCGCGGCGGTGACCGAGATCGTCAGGTCGGCTCCGGTCTCTTCGTGCCTCGCAACGAACTTGCGGTAGTCCATGCGGTACAGATGATCGCCCGACAGGACCAGAATCGTGTCGCCCTTGTGATCGTCCAGGTGATGGAGCATCTGCCGTACTGCGTCGGCGGTCCCCTGAAACCAGTCGGGCCGCTCGATCGTCATCTCGGCCGCGAGCACCTCGACGAAGCCGTTTGTGAATACGCTGAAGCGATACGTGCGCGAGATGTGACGGTTGAGCGACGCCGAGTTGTACTGAGTGAGGATGAAAATGCGGACGACATCGGAGTTGATGCAGTTCGAGACCGGGATGTCGATCAAGCGGTACTTGCCTCCGAGCGGGACGGCCGGTTTTGCGCGAAGCGCGGTGAGCGGGAAGAGGCGCTTACCGACACCGCCGCCGAGGATGACCGCGATGACGTCATCCATCCGCGCCGACTCGGATTTTCCGATAACGCTGACCATAGAACTGTCCCCGCACTTCCGCTGAGAGGTCTTGAGTATAACCGTCGGCGGGCAGGATTCGGAAGCATTATCTCCAAGCCCGCCCGCAGTTCCGAGCGCCCGGCTTCCGAACCTCGGCGGCTTTGCTTTAACCGGCGCGTCTACTATCATCAGCGCGCGATGTCAGATCGAGATTCGAAACTGATTGAGGTGGCCGAGCCGGTAGCTCTCGCACTGGAGGAACGCCGGCCCGTTGTCGCGCTCGAGTCGACCGTAATTGCACACGGGTTGCCGCGGCTGGTGAACCTCGAGACGGCTCGGGCGTGCGAGGCGATCATTCGCGAAGCCGGCGCCGTTCCCGCGACTATCGGCGTCATCGCGGGCCGCATGAAAATCGGCCTAACGGACGACGAGTTGAGCGTGTTCGCGGCGGGCGAGACTCCGAGCGGCGAGACTATTCATAAGGTGAGTCCGAGCAATGTCGCGGGGGTATTGCTTCGGCGGGGATGGGGGGCGACGACGGTTGCGGCGAGCTTGCGGATCGCCTATCAAGCCGGGTTGCGAGTCCTGGCGACGGGTGGGTTCGGCGGAGTTCACCGAGGCGCCTCCGGTTCATTCGACGAATCGGCTGACTTGATGGCGTTGGCGACGACTCCGATGGTGTGCGTCTCGGCGGGCGCAAAGGCAATTCTGGATTTACCAAAGACGATCGAGCGGCTCGAGACGCTGGGCACTCCGGTAGTCGGATACGGGTCGGCGGAATTCGCAGCGTTCTACTCTCGTGGGAGCGGGCTGCCGGTGGATGTCGTCGTCGATACGCCGGACGAAGTCGCCGACCTTGCGCGCTTGCATTGGGAGAGCGGGGCGACCACGGCGGTGTTGGTTTCTGCGCCCGTCCCGGAAGAATTTGCGATACCATCCGCTGTTGTAGAGAAAGCGATCGAGCAAGCGGTTGAAGAAGCAGAGCGCTCCGGCGTGCGAGGCAAGGCGCTTACACCATTCTTACTTTCGCGTTTAGAGGAGATCACCGAAGGCCGGACGCTCGACGCGAACCGCGCGCTGCTGGTGAATAATGCCGGGATCGCGGCCCGCATTGCGGCGATCGTCGCGCGGCTTGGCTGAGTCTAGTAGTCCCGATGTCATTACACTAACCCGACCTCAAGAGCAGGGGGTTTTCTTGTGCCTCTTGAACCGTCGGGGAACTCCTTGGATTGTCCATCTCATCTCTATACCGGACTATTCGTAGTGGTATTTGCAAGAGACGATAGAGACGATGATGATTTTTGCTGATCGGTGACCTCATACAGGGTGAAAGGCAACGATCCTCATTGAAACTGCTCTTGGTCTGGGACGACGATGTTGCGATTCTGATCGACATCGGCGATAGCCTCGATCAGGCGCGGACGGTTGGCGGGCGACCTTAACAGATAAGCGGTCTCGTCGCGTTCGTAGACGACGATTTCAATCTCCTTGTGCTTGAAAGTTGTTCTCAGACCTTCAAGGAAATCCTCGTTCAGGTCGTCAGCGTTTACTTGGTAGATAGATAGCCTGCAAGGTTGTCTCCCGGCGGTTTCCCGCCAAGGCGATTATGACTCAATGACTGTCTAGTTTAAGCCCGGAGTCGCCTCGATAAACGTCTCGTTCCCGAACTTTGTCGATTGGAGGCTCTTGTTTCAACGTTATTGAGACTGCGGGAAAGTCCTACGAAGCATGGGGTCTCGATGAGCAGCACCAGCTGCTCGGGCTCCTGACTAGGAAGCGGCCTGATCACGTTTGGTTTGACGAAGCCGGGTTAACGATCGAAAAAACATCGATGGGCTTTCCGATCGATGAACCAGTACAGTACTTCTCATAAACATTCGCAATCAATTCCATCTTAAACTTGGTGAATTCTTCGAAATCAGGTATTGTCCTGAGGCTGCGGAAATCGCGTAGATCAAGGAAACGTAGTAGAACACTGTTAAGGTCCTTCCAAGCAATCATGTGGCCGCGGATGTCTCCATTGCGGTATCCTTTCATTTTGGGTGCAGGAATCTTCAGGGATACTCCGTCATAACCAATATCGCGGCTGGCATCTCTTCTAAGAAAATCTTCTGTTACACGGTAGCGATCCAGATAACCAATATATCTATGCTGATCCATATTCTGTATGTTACGGACGTACCAAAACTCCGGGAGACCGTCCTGATTAAATCCAGCGATATGAAAGCCGGACGGATTCGATATCTTCGAGGTTCGCGGCACGGCACGATTCAAATCGTCTCTTAACCGATGGGCGAAGTCGCTTAGTGTACGAGCATCATGATTCTTAGTGATGAAGCTCGTCAGCCAATCTGACATCGGGGTTGCATTTGGCTGTTGTCCTACTTCTGCGAGGCCGAAGAACCCGATCCCTGCATTGAGGTAAGGGACGCGAAATATCTTTTTGCAGAGCGCATGGAACTTCTTCTCATAGCTGATTCTCCGGTCCGCTGCGAAAATGATCGTAACGTCGTGCATATCTGTGCCGACCCAGATTTCAGTTAAGAGTAGGGTCACGTTGTGAATCTCCTTGTCCAGAATCTTCCGAGTAGTCGTAGGTCCCGAGTGGAAGAACGCGACTGGGCTCTCGAACTATTGTGGCTTCGTGCGCTTGCCACCGCCTCGAACAGTGCGAACGGAACGGGGAGGTCTTGGACCAGCCTTACGCATGTCGTAGAGCATTCGCCTCACGGACCGATAGTCTATCCTTAGCTGCGATCGCACCTTCGCGGGAACGCGTTCACATTCAGCTAGAAGATGCTCGGCATACGCTCCACTGAATCTTTGAAGAACAGCTCCGCAGTAGCCACAACTCCCCCTTGGATTCAGCGGATACTCGGGGCAGCGGGTTATCTTGTGACGCTCCGCTGAAGTGCTGTATTCCTTACCGCAATAGGCGCAAACTCGTTTGTAATCCCATGGAACCACCAATTCTGGCAATCGCTACGAGTACCTCTCTCCTTTCGTGCGTCGATAAGAAGGCTGCGAATAAAGCATCGGGTGTCGGAATTCTCAAAGCAGAGTAGGTCTGTTTATTGCTGATTCTGGGAACTGTGTTTGCGCTTCGTGCGCTTAGACGCCGCCTCGTCCCGAAGCATTCCTTCAAATGATAGACCGAATCGCTGCTCGATATGTTCCAGCGCAGCGATCAGGCCTCGGAATATGAATAGTTGGTTTGCTCCAAATGCATAATGAGCCGACTTCATTAGGGCAAGGTCGAGCGCCCAATAGGTATACTCTCCGCTAGCTGACTTCGTACCCGGAAACTCCCCGTTGTATTTCTCGATTTGGCCTTCGGAGTTCCTAAATCGAACAGGGTAACGGAAGTCTCTCCCTTCGTCCTCCCACTCGCCCCCGGGTCCGTAGTTCTGGATATTGCCGTTGTAGCATTCGCTCCCGATCAGGCATTCCAGTCGGTGCATTAGCTTACGCATTTCAAACGATGGAGGCTTGGGGCCTTTCGCTTTCTGTTTCGTTGGCATGACTTTCTATCCCTTTCCGCCTTATATGGCTAAGAAGGCCCGGTTCGAGTGCCAGGCGTGCGAATAGCAATTCGAACGAACACGAGCAGCTCGACGCTTGTGTAGTGCGTCGAGATCCTAGTATACAGCATCGCTGAGACGCTTCCCGCGTTATACGATTCGAAAAGACTAACGATTAAATGGATCTTGCGATTTCAGTTCGCGTGGGCTGGCGCACGATGCGAAATCAGCCGCCGCGTTTACTTCGGTTAGCTTCTTCTCTGAGCGCGTTTCTCTCTGCTTCTATGTCAAGAATCTTATCGAGCGTCCGCTCGGAAGAAGTTGCCACACGCCCATCATTCTTTATCCCCTCAACTTGCCGCTGCAGCTTCCAAGCCATAGCGGGACGCCCGTCACTTTGGAAGCGCTTTATTAGCCCTTGAAGCATGTAGATGTCTTGCAGCTTGGTTCCTGCTTTAGAAGATCCAGGTCTGTCTTCGCTCAAGACATCAAGGCGCTTCATCTCAAGCTGCGCATCTGCCAAATCTCTATCTAAAACGGATAGCGGAGCGATAGTCTTGTCTAAGTGATTCATCGCTTGCGTGACTATACCGGGAGCGCCAATACTCGGTTCCGGTTGGGGATCCTTGCTTTGAAGCAAACTCTGAACGTCCATTTCAAATGCATTCGCGATCGCCTTTAGGCTCTCAACCGAAGGAGATTCCCCCGCCTCCATTCGTTGGATCGTACGCACGCTAATTCCTGCGATCTCCGCAAGTTGTTCCTGAGACCACCCTCTCCCTTGACGAAGGTGTTTGACCTCTTTCGAGTAATCACCCATGTTTTCCCTCCTTTATAGCCGATTCTCTCATGAGGCTCCTTGGGTGAACACGACATCGAGGCGACATGTACCCGACAACAGCTAGTTTCGAGTTGGAGAATCACCGGTCGCCAACTCTTACCACCTGAAGATTAAAGATCAGCCTTCAAAATTGCAATTCGCACGAGCTGCGGCAGGCCGGCGATTGTGCGATGACACCGCCGTGAGCGTCACCGAGTGAATAGCTCTCGCTGTCTCTACAGTTTCATGTCTCGTGCTCGCGGGAGAGCGTTCAAGATGAAATCCGCAGGCACGTTTGCCAGCTCTTTCGGCTCCAGCTTATGAAGCCCGCCGCCCAAGAGCCTGGTTCCGGGTTCGTGATTCGTGGTTTCGGGTTGCGATAGCTTCGGTCCCAACGCTCTTATCAGCCAATCACCGCAATGCTATACTTCTGCCGAATCAAGACGCCCGTTGAACCGGATGAGTGAGGATCAAGTTATGATCACCAAAGAACAGCTCGAAGAAACAATTCGACGAGTCATTCGCGAATTCAAACGAACGAAGCAAATCCCCGATCCCACCGCGGATGAGTTGACCGCTGTCTTAGAGGCGCGGGTGGATGACCTGTTCTCGCAGGAGGCAACCTTCACCTATCGCGAAGTAGAAGATAGCGCGAGCTATGTGGAAGACTTGCGTGATAACGCGCAGTTGCAATCGGCGGAAGCATTTCTTCGGGAGATCGTGGCGTGGCAGGAAATGCGCTCTTCATAGATACGGATATCTTCATTGATTATCTCAAAGGCATTCAGCCGGCCTGTGCTCTGCTTGATTCCGCGCAATTCAGTCTTTACTACTCCGCGTGGACCAGAAAAGAACTTCTAGCGAAGCCTGGGCTGAGCGACCGAGAGCGGCGGGATATTGAAGATCTTCTGGCCCGATTCCGGATGGTGCCGGTTGATGACGCAATCGCGGAAAAGTACTGGATACTCTTGAAGAAGTACGAATCGCAGGGATTGCGCCAGGCGGACGCCATCATCGCGGCAACGGCATGGCAAGTAAACCTTCCCCTTCTGACCCGCAACCAAAAACATTTCCGATTCATTACGGAGATTGAATTGGCTCCTGTCTATCGGCTGTGAGTTTAGGCCCGGTCGAGGCCAGGCGTCTATATGTAAATTGGGCCGAGTGTCAGGCTTGCAATTTGCTTTTCGCACAAACCGGCAGCCGACGATTCTGCGATAAGGCGCCGTGAGTGTCACCGAGTGAATAGCTCGCTCTGTCGAAATAGTTTCACGTCTCCTGCTCGCGGGAGAGCCTTCAGAATGAACTCAGCGCTCACGTTGCCAGCTCTTTCGCTTATGAACTGGTAGACGCCAATTCGCCAATTCCCCAGCATTGTCAAAGCGCAGATCAGCGTGCTAAGTTCAGCGCATGGCAACTACCTCCGAAAGCTTGGCATTTGATCGCGGCGTGCGGTCGATGCTGGAAATTGTCTTACAGGAAAGGGCTGACGCCGTGATCAGCTTTCGCCCCGACCCTGAACTGCAAGCCCGCATCGAAGAACTCGCCCGAAAATCAACGGAAGGCCAACTGACGGAAGACGAGCGGGCTGAATACGCGGGCTATGTGCGGGCGAACAAGTTCGTCGCCATTCTCAAACGACAAGCGCAGCAGCTCGCGAACTCCCAGTCATAGATGATCGGCTCACAGATCAGGGCTCAGGTTCGCGAGCGCGCTCAAAACGCTTGCGAGTATTGTCATCTACATCAGGATGATTCGCCGCTGGCCGCGCTCCATGTGGAGCACATCATTCCCAAGATTCACGGCGGTAGCGATGACATCGACAACCTTGCCCTTGCCTGCATTGATTGCAATCTTCACAAAGGAACGAATCTAACCGGGATCGATCCCGAAACTAATGAGTTGAGTTATATCATCCGCGGCACCAAGACTGGGAAGACCATTTCGAGTGGCGAGGAATCTATTTGGCAGGCAAGACAGCCACGGGCAGGACTACGATTCGGGTGCTCGACATTAATTCGGAGGATCAGGTGGCGTTGCGTTCTTCCTGACCCAGAATCAATTCTTCATTCTCAAGTCGCTCAGATTCTCGAGGTACACAATCTCCTTCGTAAGAAACCGCATGCACGAGGACAGTCGCATTTTGCCCGCCGCCGTAACCTCTTTCTTCTCCAACCAACGGCCCAGTAATCGATGCCAGAGCTTTCTAAAATGCCTCGGGACAGTTCCGGGTTGCGATTCAACCAAGCCGTCATGTTCGCGGCCGTCGCCTTCGAATGATTGAGGATAAATCGAAACGAATTCACTTCGCTTGTCTGGCCTTCAGTTCGTAGTGCCGCCTTCAGGCGTTGGTGAAGACGTTCTTACAACAAAAGGCGGAAAGACTTTCCGGCTGAGGGCGGGACTACGAACTTGAGGTCAAAGCTCTTGCGAATACCAACGGTCTCTTTTGATCTTCTCAAAGCTGGCTCTTTAGCTATAATGGACCCGTCGAGAGTCATGACGGCGCGGTCATATGCCGGTGATAGAGTGGACAGACTATCTGAAGTATCGAGCCGCGCTCAGAGGGTTCGATCTTGCTAAGCTGGAACACATCATCCGACATTCGAGCGAACGTTACTTTGACACTGAGACTGGAAGATCCGTTGCGGTGGGACGCCACGGGCGCAAATTGGTTATGATCCCGTATGAGACAAAGGGAGATGCAATTGTACCGGTAACCGTACACGCCACTACTCGTCACCAGATTACGTTTAGGGTGCGAACAGCGAGGTTCATTTATGAGTAAGGCCCGCATTAGATACTTCGAGCAAGAGGATGTTCTACACCTTGTGATTTCCGATGAGCCGGAGTTCAGAAGCGTTGAACTAAGTCCGAACATCACGGTAGAGCTAAACGATAAGAATGAGATGATAGGTGTAGAGATTCTGAAGGCCAGTGCTTTTCTGCGAGACACAGTATTAGACTCCATCCAAGCGAAAACCCTGCAACTGGTCGGAGCCGAATCACCCTAATTCGGTGCAGTTGGAATCAGCCGGAGGATTTCTTCGAAAGGTCGTGGCGAGGCAGGAACTGCACTCAGAGAGTATCAGCTTGCTTGCCTCGGTTGATCCCGCGCCAATAGCGCTGCCCCGATCATCCCCGCGGCCGAGCCGAGCTTTGCGATCACAATCTCGCACGCGTTGAACGAAGGCGGGAATGCGCGGCGGCGGGTCTCCTTGATTGTCGGCTTCAGGATCAAGTCGCCGGCTTCCATCACTCCGCCACCCATCACTACCATCTCGACGTTCAGCAGGTTGATCACGGCCGCGAGCGCGATCCCCAAAAACATACCGGTTCGCTCCATCATCACTTGAGCCATCTCGTCGCCTTCGCGAGCCGCGTGCGCGATGTCTTCGGCAGTGAACTCGCGGTCGCGCGGAATCGCAAGCCGCGAGAGCGAAGATGTCCGGTCGCGATAGAGCCGCTCGCGAGTCCTTCTCACGATGTTGGGCGCGGAGGCGATCGTCTCCAGACACCCGATGTTGCCGCAGCGGCACTCGATCCCTTCGGGGTCGATCGTCATGTGGCCGAACTCGCCTGCAAATCCCGTCGAGCCCCGGTATATCTGGCCGTTGATGATCAAGCCCGCGCCGATGCCCGTGCCGAGCGTCACGAAGAAGACTTCTTTTCGCCCGCAAGCCGCGCCCGCCTGAAGCTCACCATATGCGGCCGCGTTGGCGTCATTGTCTATCACAACCGGTAATCCGGTCGCGTCCGCGAGTTCGCCCGTGATGTCGATTTCAGCGAGCGCCGGAAGGCTCGGCATGATCTCGATGCGATTCGTCTTTCGATTCACGAGGCCCGGCACGCCCACGCCGATGCCGGCTACTCGCGCGCCAGCAGCGTTGTCGCTGCGAAGGTCCCGAACGGCGTCGACTATCTGACTGACGAACTGCGCGGGGTTCTCAGGCGGGGTACCGACTCTGATGTCGCGCAGCAACTCACCGGCGGAGGTGACCAGCGCGCCCTTCAGCATCGACCCGCCCAGGTCTATGCCGATGAAAGCTGAATCGTTGTCGTGGCTGGTTGACATAGGGCGGCGTTCTCGACAGAAGGCAAAGCTCTGAGACTCGGCTCGCAGGATAGCAAGGCCCGAATGGGATGTCAATTTTCCACAACTAAGCTAGAATCCACAGACCTTTCGGAACCAACGCACGAAGCGGCGAGGGACGAGACGACCGATGTACGAGTTGCTGCAGAAGTATGGCTTGTGGGCTGTCTTTTTCGGCACGATGATCGAAGGCGATCTTACGTTGCTGTTCGCCGGCGTGATGGCGCGCGCGGGCGTCTTCACGTTCGGCGAAGCGCTGGCGGTCGGGACGGCGGGCGGCTTCGTCGGAGATACGCTGAGCTACTGGCTAGGCGCGCGGTTTCGGGGTAAAGCGCGGTCGCTGCGCTTTTTCATGCGAGCGCGCCCGCGAATAGAGAAACTCATGCGGCGGTTTGGGATCCTGTCGGTTTTCATCGTGAAGTATGTGTACGGGCTTCGGACGGCGAGCGCGATTTTTTGGGGACTGGCGCACTTCGGGTTCGCGCGGTTCTCTCTGCTCACGCTTGCGAGTTGCGCGCTCTGGGTCGGCGTACTCGCGGGATTGGGCTTTTCGTTCGCGACCGGGATCGAAAAGCTGGTCGGGGAGCTCTACCGCGTTCAGATAATCCTGCTGCTGTGTCTCGTCCTTCTCGTCACCGTATACGCGATCACCCGATTCGAGCGAAAAGTGATTGAGGAAGAGAAGGAGTTCTTTTCTTCTGACGGCAACGAGGAGTCCACGGAGGAGGAATCCACGGAGGAGGAATCCACGAAGGACACGAAGGAACACGAAGAACAAGAAACAGCGGGATCATAATGCAGGCAACATCCCCGGCCCGCCCGCCGGTCTCTCAATCTTGAAATGTCTTATTGTAGTTTTCTTTTTCGTTTTACTTCGTGTCCTTCGTGGATGACTGAGGAATCTGCGGAGGAGGGATCCACGAAGGGCACGAAGGAACACGAAGAACAAGAAACAGCGGGATCATAACGCAGGCAACATCCCCGGCCCGCCGGCCGGTCTCTCAATCTTGAAATGTCTTATTGTAGTTTTCTTTTCGTGTTACTTCGTGTCCTTCGTGGATGACTGTTTCCCGCGCAAATAGACTCGAATGTCGTCGTTGCGCGGGTTCACGACATACACCGCCACTCGGCCGTCTGCCAGCGTCTGTATCGTAGCCGGCATCGACAGGGCCGAGAGATACCAGCCCGCAGGCAAGACGACCGTATTTCGCAATCTCCCGAAGCTCCGGTCCCACACCAACTCCTCGCCGTCGAGGTAGTAACTCTTCGGATCGGTGTACGTCTCTTTCAATCGAATCCTGTTTGTCGTCCCGGCTGTGAGCGGTCGCGCGAGGTAGGTAACTACGACCTCGGTATCGTCTTTGACATCCTCGACGGGCAGTTGCCGCCGTCGAAGCGCCTTGCCGGAGAGGATTTCCCATTTGAGGTTTTCACCGGTGTCCAGATCGGTGCTTTCGGGATCGGTTACGTGGCTGCCCGCTCTCACTACGTTGAAGTAGTACTTCTCGCCGGCGTTACGAACCGTGTAGTCGTGTGTGATTCGGAATGAGTGCGACTGCGGCTGCTCGAGCTCGTATAGAATTTCCCGGTCCTGATAGCCGCGCTCTGTCAGGGATGTTGCGCGCGCGGCCGGTCCCGGGACGGTGGGCGGCAAAACGACGGGACCTCCGGCCTTCTTGTCTCCCGGCGGCAGCCGGCGCAGTTTGATCGAAACGTCGAGCGGGCCGCCGCTGCCCGCGTTGACGAAGGCCAGCTTCAAACGGCCGTCGGGTTCCGTCAACACTTGAGCTGCGACCGACGAAGCCACGATCCGATACCCAGGAGGAAGCACGACGCTGTTGCGCGGGATCGAGAGGGACCGCTTGAAGACAACCGCGTCGCCGTCAGCGTAGTAGCTCTTGTCGTCCTTGTAGGTCTTGATTATCGCCAGCCGATACTCACCTCGGGCGGGCACCGCATAGGCGAGATGGACTTTGATGTAGTGCCCGGTCGGGTTGAAACGCTCGCTCGCCGCGGCCGGACTGACCTCGCCGTCACGATCAGCCTGAGCCTGAGCGCCGGTGACGACTTCGAACTTCAACTGTTTTCCGGTAGCCACGTCGATGACCGATTCATCCGACGCTTCGCTCCCCTCACGGATCGCGTTGAAGTGGAACCGCGCGCCAGCCCGCGTCTCGGTCACCTCGTAGTAGATCTTGAACTGATGGCTCTCGGGCCTAAGCAGCTCATACCGCGTGTAGGTGTCCGACGAGACGTACTGGCCGGCCGCGGGCGCTGTCATCAACTGGACAATGGCTGCAAGCACGACTACCGCCGGAACAATGAGAAGGATCGATCGCTTCACGGTGTTGGTCCTCCTGCTGTTGAATCTCCGGAGCCGATGTTCTTCCCTACTGTACCGGGCGTTTGTAATCGCGGCGGATTATATCCGGGCTCTCCTCGAATACAAACTGCCTGCGACGGCGTCACGAGTGGACCGCCCCACCAAGCAACGCGCCTCGAGGCCCCGAGGCGGCGTCTTGCGCGTCAAGTCGGTTCCGAGAATAATGAAACGCCGCCGGTTCCTGGATCACAGGAATGTTAAGGTAATCGCCAAAAGGAAGCCGGCGGAAAGAGGAAGACAATGAGCAGTGCACCGGAGAAAGCGCTCATCGAGCGGCGGTCGCCTTATCACTATACCGAAGACGGCATGGAGTTGCGGGTGAAGGCGGAGGACGTATTGCTGCCGCTCTTTGCCGAGTTCATGGACCGCGGCTACAGCCCTTATCAGATCAACGCCGTCGTCTACGATGCCGTCGCCGACACGAGCCGCGACATCGTCGGCATGCACAGGACGGAGGGCAAGGACGCCGCCGACAAGAGACTCAAAGCGAAACTGAAGTCCTGATGTCTCTGTGAAACGAAGGGTTGACGATCCGACTCGCCGCTGGGATGCGCGTGCTCGATTCGGTGCGGGCGAACTGCGAACACATGGAATGCAAACGATCAATTCCGCTGAAAGCAAATAAATGACGGCTGCCGAGGCCAATGTCCAAGACACCGCCGCGCCGCGTAAGACTCCGCTGACCCCGAATCAAGTTCGCGGTTTCTGGGCGGCATGGGGCGGATGGGCGCTCGACGGCATGGACTCGTTTATCTACGCGCTGGTGATGGTGCCGGCGCTCCGCGAGTTGCTGCCGCGATCAGGCATCGCAGGCGATCAGGCCAGCGTCGGCTTCTACGGCGGGCTGTTATTCGCGCTCTTTCTCGTTGGATGGGGTCTGTCGCTTCTGTGGGGCCCGGTTGCTGACAAGTTCGGACGGGTCCGCACGCTGATGCTGACGATTCTCTGCTATTCGCTCTTCACGTTTCTGGGCGCGGTGGCGACGAGCGTCTGGCAGCTAGCGGCGTTCCGATTATTGGCCGGGGTCGGCATCGGCGGCGAGTGGTCAATGGGCGGGACCTTCGTCGCCGAAGAGTGGCCCGAAGACCGGCGCAAGATGGCCGCGGGTTACATGCACACCGGCTATTACTTCGGAATTTTTCTTGCGGCGATTGCGAACTACACGATCGGCGCGCACTGGGGCTGGCGTGCGATGTTCGCGGTGGGAGGAACACCGGCTTTGCTGGTCGCCTTCATTCGCTATGGCGTGACCGAGCCGAAGCGGTGGACGGAGAAGATCGGCCGCCTCGGTGAGAAGTGGACTATGGGCCGGTCGTTTTTTGCGCTCTTCTCGGCGGAAGACCGAAGGCGGACGCTGCTCAATTCGACCTACTTGTTGGTTTCTATCATCGGGTTGTGGGCGGGGTCGGTCTACGTTCCGGCGTCGGTGACTCATCTGGCATCGAAGGCGGGCCTCAGTGAGGCGGAGGGTGCGCGGCTCGCATCATACGGCACGATGCTGCTTTCTGCGGGGACGATCCTTGGTTGTCTGGTGCTGCCGGTGCTGGCTGAGAGATACGGCCGGAGGGTAACGCTAGGACTGTATTTCGCGGTGATGCTGGTCTTCATCTCGGTCGGTTTCGGGTACGTGTTTTACTTGAGAGAAGGCGCGCTCGGCTGGTTCATGGCCTGTCTATTCTTTCTTGGCGTAGGCGGGGCGAACTTCGCAATGTACACGTTGTGGCTGCCAGAGCAGTATCGGACCGAGTGCCGCGCGAGCGCGTTTGCGTTTTCGACTTCGGTCGGGAGGTTCGTCGGGGCGGGGGTGACTTTCCTGGTCGGCGCGGGCGTAGCGCACTTTGGTACCATCGGAACGCCGGTGGCTCTAACGTCGATTGCATTTGCTGCCGGACTGCTGCTGTTGCCGCTGGGTGAGGAAACCAAAGGCAAGCCGCTCCCGGCCTAGCGAGCGGGCTCAAGGCGATGACGCCGGCGGGGTGCATCGCGCACATCGGGGAAACAAGTCTCGGGCGCCTCACCTCAAAAGATGAACGACAACCCGAACTGACCGTTTACTGAATGGCGTCGATCTTGCGTGAAACGATCTTCGTCAACCTTGTTCAGTTGGGCAGTATAGCCGACGCTGAAATCGAGGGCGACATTCTTCTTGAAGAAATACTTGTACCCGGCCTCAGGACGTAAGGCGACGTTGCCTGTAAAGCTGGATGTCACGTCGGAGACCCCGATTGTTGCGCCCACGAAAGGGAATCCTTTACGTTCGCCCCTGACGAAGTTGTAGCGGTAAAACCCAGAAAACCCCAATCCAACATCGGTGTCGCTGTCACAGCCTTCATCTGTGATCTGGCCGTTGAAGAAACTCTTCTTGCAGAAGCTGTCTCTAAACACCGACAGGAAAGTCCCCGCGCCGATCTCATTCCTGCTCGTGAGAAAATAGCCAAGCCTCCCCCCGACGTTGAAGTTCTGGAAGCTGCTGGAGAAGAACGAACCCGAACCTTCCAGGTTAGTCGGCTTTCCGTCGCCCCCGAAGTTGAATGAGAAGCCACCTGATACGAAAGACAACTCCTTGTCGCCCTTCTTTGGCTGCGCGTTCGACGATTGGGCGCAAAGACAGATCACCCCCAAGAGCAAGCGCGACACGTGATGCTTTGTTGATCGACATAAATCTCATCTCCTCATGCATTGATGTGCTTGACGCCCCATCTCCACGACACAGATTCGCTCGGCGCATTCAACCACTGACGCGCGTAGGACCTTCTATCTTGTGAATGCCATCGGCCCGCTGTGGACGTTGGTGAGCGGATTAAACACTCTCACCTGCACGGTCGCTCCGGCCGGTATCATCTCGTCGAGCCGCGAGTCTCGGCTGACTACTCTGGTAGTCGTTCCGCCGTTCTCGCGGAACTCGGCGGGGTAGCTCGTCGGCTCAAGCGCGACTCCGTTGACCTCGATCACGGTGTCGTTGGTAATCATCGCGGTGCCGTTGACGCGCAGTTCCGGCCGGCCACCCTTGCGCTTGAGCTTGATCGAAGTGATTTGAGGCGCAACCGGAATCGCTTTGAACACGCCCAGCGGACCTTCTCCCTTGCCGTAGGCGAAGAAGGCTACTTCGCCCATGTCGTTCAGGGCGTAGCTGTCTATCCGCTGGATCTTTTCCCCTGATGGAAGCCGCTCCCCCACCGCGACCACTTTGACGGCGGCCTTTGTTGAACCGAGGAAAATGGCGGAACGGAAGCTGCCCTTCTTTATCTCGGATAGGAAGGCGACGGCGCCATGGTTGTTGATCCGGGGCTCCGGGAAAGCCAACTCAAAGAACAGATCGGGCCGGAAAACGAACTTGCCTCCGGCGGGTGAAGGATCACCCGTTGCGGCGATCTTGCGTATCTCCCCGTTGGAGAAAACGAAAACACCTCCATCGGTCGGACCATCGGTGATGGCAGCCTGGAAAGCGACTTCGCTATTCGCGTTGAAGTCGCCGAGGATCGGGATGTACCGCTCAACCACACCGCCGGTCGGCAGGGGGTCGTCACCAAGGACGATTTTCTTGACTCCCTCGTTGGTTGCCAGAAACAGCCCGGACTTGTGAAAGGCCGGACCGATATCGACGCTCGAGGGGAACAGGACCTCGCCTTTGTCATTGATACGTGGGCCGGGCCCGAGCCCGATGAAAGAGAGGTTTCCACCGATCGGCGAGGGGTCTCCGCTTTTGACGATGCCGCGGATGGTTCCGTTTGAATAGACGTAAACGTCGGAGCGCAGATTCCCCGCCGCGTCTTCGCTGCAAGCCTCGAACACGATCTCGCCCTTGCTATTGATGCCGATGCCGAAGATGCCGCAACCCGTAATGGTCGTGCCGAAGGGTGATTGCTCGCCGGTGGCAACGATCTGCGTGAATTGGCCGCCGGCGTAGAGCAACAACAAGTTGCGGGCGATATTTCCCTCCTGGACGAACGTCAGGATCGCCGCCTCCCCTTGATCATTGAGACTCGCTTGGCCGACCGAAAAAAAGGTCGTCCCGCCGGGCGTTGCTGCACACTCCCTGATTAGCGGCGAGTTCGTCACGCCGGAGTGCAAAAAGAGTCCGCCAAGACAGAAGTCACCTGTCGCCTGGAAGATCAAATCACCTTTGTTGTTGAATATTCGCGTGCCGGGTATGGTACCGGCGCAGTGCTCGCAGGTAAAAAACCCAGCCGTGCCGCCGGGCAATTGATCGGATCGTGTCACAACCGGGACGATCGTGAAGCTCGCGGTTTGGGCGTAGGTCTTCAGTGGAAAGACCAAAGTCCCGAGGGCCAGTGCCAGAGTGAGTGATTTCAGCGATGCTTGTTTCATAGTACCTCCTGATGACTGCCAAAATAAGTTTGCCTCGGCGAGGCAAGCCGCTGCTTCCCCCTGCGTGAAGACTATCGAGTGAACGGAACGGGCGCGCTGCGCCGGTTGGTCAGCGGATTGAAGACCGTCACCTGCACACTCCCTCCGGCGGGGATCAGCTCATCGAGCCGGGGGTCGCGGCTGACGACCCTGGTCGTAGTGCCGCCGTTCTCGCGGAACTCGGCCGGGTAGCTCGTCGCTTCAAGCGCGACGCCGTCGATCTCGATCACCGTGTCGTTGGTAATCATCGCGTTGCCGTTCACCCTCAGCTCCAGCCGGCCACCCTTACGCTTGAGCTTGATCGAGCTTATCTGCGGCGTGACCGGTGTGGCTACAAGGAGCCCGAGCGGCTGCGTTTTGTTCTTCTTCTTGTAGGCGAAGAAGGCAACCTGGCCTAGATCGTTCAGAGCAAACGAGTGTATGAAACGAATCGTCTCTCCGCTCGGTAGCCGATCGCCTGTCGCAACGACCTTGACTATCGCCGTTGGTGATGCAAGGAAGATCCCGGATGAGGCGGTGCCGTTGGCCACCGAAGCCTGGAAAGCGACGGCACTGTTGTTGTTGAGATGGGCCAGGGGGAACTCAACTCCGGGTTGTGTCACCAGTAGCGTGAACGTGCCCCCAATCGGAGTTGGGTCACCAGCAGTGATAAGCTTTTTGATCAGGCCATCGGAGTACAGGAAGAGCCCTCGGTCGGTTTGGTCACCCGTGAGCTTCACCGTGAACGCGACCTCGCCCTTGTTGTTCAGGTCTCCAACGCCAATCGTGTTTTCTTTTACCTGTCCGCTGCCGGGCATGCGGTCGCCATCGACTTCGATCTTCTTGATACTGGTCGCGGTAGAAAGAAAGAGGCCGAACTTCTCTTTGACCGCCGGAGAGATGATGACCCCTGCTCCGAACAGAACCTCTCCATTGTCGTTGATCACCGGATCGATAGGCGGAAAGAAGTTGAGGGAAAAGACGCCATCAATCGGGGAGGGGTCCTCATCGGCAACTACCTTGCGAATCTCGCCGCCGGAGAAGAGGAAGATACCGTCGCGGAAAAGACCATGATCGTCGTCGCTGCACGAACCGAACGCCACGTCTCCCTTATTGTTGATGCTAGGCTCGCTGAAGCCGCATCCCTTGAATATCGTGCCGACCGGCGTCTGATCTCCTTCGGCGACTATCTTCGTGAGTTGGCCGTCCGAATACAGAAACAGCATATCGACGATGCGGCCATTCACCACCGGACCAGCGCGCATGGCCACCTGCCCCTCGTCATTGAGGTTCATTCGGCCCGACAGGCTGAACTTCCCGAACGGCGTCTGCTCGCAGAAATCGAGCAGAAGAACACGCGACGACGACGACACTAGGAAGCGTCCATCGTAGCAGCGTCCTTCCGTGTCGGCGGTGATCACTACCTCCCTCCGATTGTTTAGCGCGCGGTTCCCTAGTATCCCACCCTCGCAATCGTCACAGCCAAAAAAGCGCCCGCCATCCGGGCTCGGGTCGCCTCGCTTGACGATCGGAGTCAGAGTGAAGGCTGCGTTCTGAGCCAACCCTGTCGGCGGTAGAAGGACCGCCTGTACGGCTATGATTGCCGATGAAATCGCGATTCTCATGGTCTGCCTGCGCGTCATGCAAGCTGCTCCTTTCGGGGATGCCGCGGTTTCTCTCCCTGAGGCGCACGTGTTCGCATGCTAGCTGCTATCGAACAAAGGCTGCCGCTGCGGTGCGCCGGTTGGTCAGCGGATTGTAGACCGTCACCTGGACTGTCTGACCGGCCGGGACCATCTCATCGAGGCGTGAATCACGGCTGACGACCCTGGTCGTGGTGCCGCCGTTCTCGCGAAACTCCGCCGGGTAGCTCGTCGCTTCAAGCGCGACGCCGTCGATTTCGATCACCGTATCGTTCGTAATCATCGCGTTGCCGTTCACTCGCAGCTCCAGCCGGCCACCCTTACGCTTGAGCTTGATCGAGCTTATCTGCGGAGTGATCGGCGTGGCTACATAGAGACCGAGCGGCTGCGTTTTGTTCCTCTTCTTGTAGGCAAAGAAGGCAACCTGGCCGAGGTCATTGAGCGCGAAGCTGTCCAGAAGCCGTATCGTTTCGCCGGTTGGGAGTCGGTCGCCTGCTGCAACCACCTTGACCATTGCCTTGGGGGACGCAAGGAAAATGGCGTGCGGGGCGCTGCCGTTGTCCACGAACGCTTTGAAAGCAACCGCGCCATTATTGTTGAGACGAGGCAAGGGCTCGGGCCGCGAACCACTCCCGCCGAAGAACTTGTCGAAAGTCCCACCGATGGGCGTCCGGTCGCCGGCAGCCATGATCTTGCTGAGCTGTCCGCTCGAGTCTAGAAAAATGCCGCCATCAGCCTGTCCGCCTGTCAAAGCCACAATGAAAGCTACCTCGCCGTTGTCGTTCAAGTCCCCTAAACCCATAGTCCCGAGCTTGACCACGCCGCCGCCCGGCATGGCGTCGCCGTCCACTTCGATCTTCCTTGTGCCAGAAGCAGTCGAAAGAAAGAGTCCGAACTTCTCCTTTATCGCCGGATTGATTCTGACGCCTGCGCGGAACAAGACGTCTCCGTTGTTGTTGAGTCGGGGGTCAATCGGCGGGAAGAAATTCAAGGCGAACTCTCCGCCTAGCGGCGTCGCGTCGGTGTCGGTCACCACCTTGCTGACGACGCCCTTTGAAAACAAAAAAATACCGTCTCGAAAGAGGCCCTGGCCGTTGTCGTTGCACGCGCCAAAGGCCACTTCTCCGCTATTGTTGATACTCGGCTCGCTTAAGCCGCATCCCCTGAATATGGTACCAACCGGTGTTGGGTCTCCCTCCGCCACGATCTTCGTTATATGGCCGTCCGAATATAGAAACAGCATTTCCACGATGCGACCGGCCACAACCGGCCCGGCTTGAAATGATGCCTGGCCTCGATCGTTGACGTTTGCAAGTCCTCTAAAGCTGAACCTGCCAAACTCAGTTGGTCTGCATAAGTCGGCGAGCACCACGCTTCCAGATGCGGAGACAAGGAAGGCTCCGTCAAAGCACTGTCCTTCGGTATCGGCAAAAAGAGCGGCATCTCCTGAATCGTTGAAGGAGCGATAGCCGAGGAGACCACCCTCGCAGTCATCACAACCAAAGAACCGCCCGCCATCCGGGCTCGGGTCGCCTCGTTTGACAATAGGAGTGATGTCGAAAGCCGGGCTTTGCGGATAGCCGGTTATCGGAATAACCAGGAGTTGCGTTGTCAACATCAGCCATGATCCCGTGCACTTCAAAAGTTGTTTCCCGTTCATGTACCCCCCTTGTGTTAGCCGAGGCAGGGCCGCGATCTACGATGACAGCCCTGCCATCGGGTTTAAGCATCTTCTGGCGGCAACTCAAAAACTCTTGTTGCAGCCGGTGTGAGTCGGAGCGATATGAACGCTTATTTTCCTTTCGACCGGCAGCTTGAGCCGCTGGTCGTTTGGCGCCGCCGTGTTCGCGAGCCTGAACCTGACATCTTTACTCACATCCCGCGGGCAAGTGCCGGGCGGCGCAGGCTGACTACACGTACAATCACAATCGCTGAATTCGCCGTCCGCTGTGAACGCCAACACCCCTTGCAACGTTCCGGCCGGACGCCCATGAGTGTTAACTTTGACGTCAAGGCCCTTAATGCAAGCGACGTCAGCCGTCCCGCCAACTACGGTAGGACCGTCATCCTTGAAAACTCCTTCCAGTGGACCGACCACATAGATGCGGCCCGGGAATTCAGTCACCCGTGATACGTCGTAGCGGTAGCCGCCACCGGGAACCACGGTACCCCCAGGCGCCGCACAGTCGACGTCAAACAAAGTGATGGCGTTGTTGGCGCCCGCGCTGTGCGGCAGGGCGGTTATCACAAGCCTGTTGTCGGTCTGCGTCTCCGGTATTATAACCGCCGGGGTCCCGCCAATCGTGACGCTCTTGACAAAATCCAGGTTCTGACCCCGGATGAGGATCGTCGTGCCTCCAATCGAAGGACCGCCATCCGGGAACCGGCTTTCCGGTATCGGCGCCGGGCCCGGCTTCAGGTTGTAAAGCGGAATCGCGCTCACCACGACGTCTTTGGACTTACCCCCTGGGTTCTTCACCTTGATGTTCTTGCATGGGATTTGACCCCCGCCGCAGGACCCGCAGGCTTCCACGTCTTTCGGCGCTCTCAACACCAGACCGTTGAGTTGAGTTGGCGTGACTGTGTTAACCTCGAAATCGATGCTCCCGATGTTGACCGTCGGGTTCACCGGTGGCTCGCCGACGCTTGACACGAACCGTCTGTAGCCGCCGGCCTGCGCGGTAATGGTTGCAATGCCCCCAAGCCTGTTGTAGCCGTCCGGACTCCCCGGCAAATTGTCCGCCCTCACAGCGGTCGCCAATCCCGGCTTGGCAAAAGCGTAATACGCACTGCAGCCATCCTCATCGCAGAGGGTCCTCTTGGAGATCTTCTTGAGCTCCCCGCTGACGTTCAAGTAAACCCTGATCTCCGCGTCCTTGATAAAGACTGTGTTTGTTGGTGCGTTGCCTTGAACCTGCTTGGGCCCAGTCTTCGCCACCGGGGTTGTTACCTCCCGATTGTTCGCACCTTTGAAACCTACCACCAGTGTGCCGTCCGGGAAGTCGGCGCCATTGTTCTTGCACCTGACGGCGAATGGCGTGCCGCCGTCCGGATCGAGTCTTCCTTCGGTGGCGGTATCGAACCCGACCAATTTCACCTTCTGGACTTCGATTTCGGTGGTCGTGCTGCTGACGGCCGAAGTCACGGTGATAGTGATCGTGTCCGGCTCATCGGGGTCCTCCGGCGTAAACGTGTATGTGTCCGAGAACGGGTCGGAGCCCGCCGGAGTCAGCGTTCCGCCCGTGGTCGTGACCTCCGGTGTCCCGGAAACGCCGTCGCCAAAAATCACCACGACGCCGGTAGAGCCCCCGATCTCAACCGGCATCGTGTTCGGGAAGGTTTGCACTGCTTCGGGCGGAATCTGCGTAACTCCTTCTAGCGGGTAGCTGAACGCCAAGTCGGTGGCCCCGTTCCTGCCCAGCACGCCCACGCAGCCCCGCACCGACGCCGGGTCTCCAGTATGCCAGACCTCTACCGATGCTCTGGTTAGCTCCGTCCCGTTGTTCAGCATCTGGTTCACATCGAGATAGAGCGTCATTACGCCGTTCGGCGGAACCGTTGCCGGCTGGCTGTTTACTCCCTGGAGCGCGTTGTTTTCGAAGCTCACCTTTGCTCCAAAGTTGACCGGAGTGCCGCCGAGATTCGTCAGTTGGATGAATCCGGCATTCCGCGCGTCGATCATGACAAACGGAGCGGTGAGCCGCCGCCCGATGTTGGGGAATATCTCGATGTCCCGGCTGGATAGGGCGCGGCTGTCTACGGGAGACATTGAAACGCCACCGGCTACAATGTCCTGCGCCGACCCGCTGAAGCTCAGGCGTGCGTCGGCTACTGTGCTTTGGCCGGCTGACAGGAGTTGCGTGACGCTAAGCACAATCAGTTTCTCCTGCCTGGGACCCAAGGTGAATTGCTGGTTGGATATCGAGATTCCGTTATCAGTCTTGAAACTCGCGGTGATCGCGTGAGTCTCAGACACTGACCGGTTCACGACCATTACGTAAGCGCTGTGCTGCGTATCGTAGTCCAGCTTGAGCGGCATGACTACGCGCCTGGTGGCCGTGTATAGCGCCGGGATTACGAACCCAGAATCGAAAGCGATCGATGGCGAGGACCTAAGCATCACCGTATGGGCGACGACTGAGTTCGAGGGGTCGCTCACCTCGATGGAACCCCACACCGCGCCTTGCAGGTCGTCCTGGTAGTTCACCAGGTTGATTATCGAGTTCTGTTGTGGCGCCAGTGTCATGCGCGGCAGCGCATGACTACCGCTGGCGGTTCCAGCCTCTCCGGTTCCGTAGATCAAGGTCACGTCTATCTGCGCCGGCGAGTCAGCGTAATTCTGCACCGCCAGCAGTGCCGTAGCCCCGTTGCCAAGATAAAACAGCGGTGAGTAGATCAGTTTTCCCGGCCCTTCGTTTCCCGCAGGGACTTCGGTTCGATAGATGAAGGGTGTCGTGAACGATCGCTGGTCGCCCCCATCTACCGCTATCATGGCTTCCACGTCGGCACGCGAAGAGCCATTGTGGCGAAGCCGGACGCTCCCCTTGATTGAATCCGACGTGCTGGAAAGCGGTAAAAAACCGCTTTGCACGTCATACGTAACGGTTTGCTCAGGAGGCAGCGTGAGACGCACCGGCAACACCGCTGCTGCGTTTCCCGCCGGTTTGTGGAAAGTCAATTCAGCGGACACTGAATTCGACGACGTGTTCTTCAAGTACACAGTCGATTTGAATCCCGCCGAGAAAATGAACAACGGGGCCTCGGCAAGATTCGGGTATAGCGCCAAGGGGTTCCAAAGCGTGAAATTCGCATCGCCGTCGTCCGATCCCACATTGGCATTGGCGTCGCGCGCAACCACCCTTATACGCATAGCCTGGTTGTTTGCGATCCCTGGAGCAATCCAGGAGAACTGACTGGTGCTGCCCGACAAACCCGAAGCCGCGGTCGAGAATGAGGTCCCTCCGTTTGTCGAATACAGGATGTCTTGGCTCGCCACCTCCTTGTTGTCCGTAGCGACCCAGGTGATTGTGTACAACGCGCCTGCATCGACGGTTTCGCCTCCGTTCGGCGATGTGACCGCGACTTGCGGCGGCGTCAGGTCATCAGAAATAGTGAAGTTCGCGTTGCTGATATCGCTTCCGGAATTCCCTGCGGCATCACGCGCCACTACCTTGATCCGGCACGTCTGGTTGAAGACGATGTTGGAAACGGTCCACGAGTATTGCCTCGCGCTGCCGGCCAGGCCGGTGACGAAGGGAGAGAACGTGGCTCCTCCATCGGTCGACAGAAGAACATCCTGGCTTGTTATGGCTACGTTGTCGCTGGCAGTCCACGCGATCACATAGCTCGAACCCGCCAGGAGCGTTTCTCCCCCGTTCGGTGTTGTAACGGTGACCGGCGGCGGAGTCGTGTCGGTGGTGATGGTGGAATTCGCATCGCTATTGTCTTGACCCAGATTGCAGGCCAGATCGCGGGCCAAGACTCGTATCCGTGCGGACGTGGTCGAAGCCATTGCGGGTACCGTCCAGGTGTATTGCCTGACGCTGCCTCCCAGATTCCCCGCGATCGAGGTGTATGTTGATCCGCCGTTGGTCGAGAGGTAAACGTTCTGACTGGTGATGCCGACATTGTCACTCGCGGTCCAGGTGATCGTGACGATCGACCCCGTGTAGATCGTTTGGCCTCCATTGGGGGAGGTTACGGTGACCTGTGGCGGCGTGAGGTCGCCGGAAAATACGCGATTGCTGACGCTGTAGGTCTTTCCGTTCGTCAGGTACTGAACAGTCGCTTGTCCGAATTGCTCACAGGTGTCCCACTGGACGGAGACAATCCGATCGGACGCCGAATGACTCAACGTCAGGTTGCAGCCGGACGTCGAGACAGTGCCGGCACCGGCCAGAACGACGCCGTCATTGCAACCCATGAACAAGTAATCACCCGTGAACGAACTGAAATAGAAGCGGACTTCACCAGAGTTGCCTTGTTCGTCCAGATAATAGTCATAGCTCGGTCCCGACTGAACGACTGGCGGTTCTGCGCCGGCCGACGATGACCATAGACCACTCATAGCCGACCTTGCTGGCTCGGCAGCACCGGTGAAGGAAAGGGCGAAGGCCGTCATTGCGAAAACGGTTGCCACGAGAAAAACTGCCAATCTAGCTTTGCTGAATCTTGCATCAAACATATCTTTTCTCCTTGTTGAAAGCCGTGTTTGACTTTCCGACTGAGTGTTTGATACAAGTGCCTCGGTGGGAGCGCACTTGCGTTTTCCGCTTTGAGGCGCGGATGGGTTCGCTGGCGAAAGCAAGAGCCCGTTCGCGCCTCTTGACTATGTTTCTCCAGATACCGCTTAGATCGAAGAACGCAACTGAGGACAGGTGTTCCTACGACGGGTGTTATAATGGTTTTCCCCAAGCGCCGCTGACTCGCCGGTCGGACGGGTGGCTCACGCGACTCATGAAGCCACTAGACCTTTGACCAGACGACTCGGTTGGCGTCTTAATGCTCTGCCGGGGATTGCGTTCACTCCTTTTGGGCGGTATGCACGGGACCTGGTGAATGATCACCGTTCTGGAGCGACCGGCGGCATCATACAACGTGAGGAATACCAAGTCAAGAGGGTAGGCAACAAAACAACAGGCGAGCGACCGCTACCACTCGGATTAATTCAGTCGGTAGGGTGAGATTCGCCTCGCTAACCGAAGTATGTTGTTTTTCATCTCACCGTCGTCTGCTCCGGCTCGATCTTCTCGACAAACCGCCGACATCTCAGTTCTATTCCGCTTAATGAAAAGTCCGCGGGCTCGCAACGATAGAAACCTCCGGGCAGCGCCGCGTACGCCGCTGCCGTCAGCAGTATCTCATTGGGCTCGGCCAAATCTTCGCCGAGCTTCGACGCAAGGTTCATCTCCGAGCCGAACAAGTCTTCCTCTCCAATCACCAGCGTCTCCCCGTAGCCTATGCCGATGCTGCCGTAGATATCACGCTCGGGTGGGACTACGGTGTTGATCGCCTCGAACGCGCGAAAGATGTCGAGCGCCGCTTCAAGCGCACTCGCGGGCGCGTCGAAGATCGCAAACAGGTTGTCGGCTTCTTGCTTGATCACCTGGCCGCCGTTGCCCGTGACTGCCGGGCGCGCCGCGTCTTCCATCTGATGAATCATCGCCAGGTAGTGGATGATGCCGTGCTGGGCCGTAAGCCTCGAGAACCCACACATATCGAGCGCGAGGATCGCGACGCGGCGCTCGAACGTCTTGCGTATCAACTCGTCGATGTGAGCGACGCGATCAGGAAACTGGTTGCGCTCGGATAGCAGCCGTAGGAGATAGGAGCGACTGGGTTGCTTGCTCACGGTTGGAACCTGTGCGGACGGCCGTCGTTGGCCACCCGAGATGACGAAACATCGCCTTTATCGCATACCTCGATCCGTTGAGCCGGCGCGTTTCACTCGAAGATCGCTCTGGTTCGCGCGGCGCAGAGCATCGTCGGTGTGCATCGGGGGGCCACGGCGCGACACCCCTCCACGCCTTCACTTCCTCGTGATGAACTCCCGGATGTAGCCATTCACGAGAGCCGGCTTTTCGTGAATGACCCAGTGCGTTCCGTCGGGTATTCGTTTGATCGTCAGATCGGGTACGAATTTGTCGAGTCCTTCGAGGTTGCCGGTCAAAAGCGCCGTGTCCTTTTCTCCCCATATCACGAGCGTCGGGACCTTCACTGTCAGCGAACCGAGCCCGGAGGCGAAGTTGGGCGGCTCGGCGACTTCGGTCTTTCCCGGCTCGGGCGCCGGCGGCCCCACGCGCGCCGCCCGGTAGTAGTTCAACCCTCCAGTCAGCGCGCCCGGTTGAGACCACGCTTCGAGGTACGCGGCTTTGTCTTCTTCAGTGAAAGCGCCTGACTTGAGCCCCTCGCCCAGGACCGCCTGAATCAGCGCCGAGTAATTGTTCGCCGAGAGAAGCTGTTCCGCCTGCGCGCTACGGAACATCAGCATGTAAGCGCTGGCCTTCTGTTGAGCGGGGTTCTCGCGCAGCTCCCTCTGAAACACTCCAGGGTGCGGCGCGTTGATGATGATCAGCTTTTCCAGATACTCGGGATGGGCGATGGCGAACGCCCACGCTACGGCCCCGCCCCAATCGTGCGCCACCAGGATGAATTTTTTGTGCCCGAGGTGTTCGGCCAGCGCGCGCAGGTCCTCTACGAGATACTTGACCTGATACTTGTCGACGTCAGGCGGCTTGGATGAGAAGTTGTAGCCGCGCATATCGGGAGCCACTGCCTTGTACTCGCGTCCGAACTCATCGAGTTGGTTCTTCCACTCGTACCAGAACTCGGGGAACCCGTGGACGAACATAACCAGCTTGCCGCTTCCTGCCGTCGCGTAGTGCAGGAAGACCCCATTCACATAAGCGCCCTCGTGTTTGAGCATCGGTTTCTTCGCTTTCGCGGCCTGCTTCGAACCGCTCTTCGCCGCTGCGTCCTTTCGCTGTCCGGCAGCCGGAATCAATATGACCGAGACTGCCAGCGCGGCAACGAGCGACCGGCGCATAGTCCCATCAATCTCTCTGTGATTGTTCATTGCTTGTCTCCCATACCGTGGCGCTCACTTCTTGATCTTCGGGTAGAGGAACTGTTGAGGCGGGCCTTCGTAGACGACGTAGCATCGCTGGCAGCGATGAATCGTATTGCCGGGTGCTGCTTTCGCGACGACGTCGGCAGGCGCGGTGATCCACTGCTTCACGTGGCCCCAGCAGTTCTGACCCTTCTCATCCTTTGAAGTGCAGACGGTCTGCCCCGGCAGCAGAGGCTTGTACGAGCCGGTCTTCTGTGTCCCGGCTTGAATCGTCACGGATTTGATGTCGGGCACGCCGACTTCAGTCATCATCGTCTCCCCCCTAGAGCGTTGACCGAGTGGCGTATATTATGGCACCGTCGCGCGATTGGTCAATTGAGTGAATGTGCGCGAGTGTATGTGCGCGTGGGATCTCTTCTATACCCACTTCGCGAGAAGTGGGTCACTGATGCTTCAGCCTACAAGCAGGAGCACTCTGTTGCGCTTGGCAGGCTACAGCCTCAAGAGCCCCTCGCTTCTGACGAAGTCGGGTATGATCGCTCAGCCCGCGTCGTAGATTACAGCATCAAGGACCCGCCGCTGACGCACGTCGTTCAAATCGCTGTATTGGCCGAGCGCGAGAATCTGATGCGCACTCATCCTCCAGCGCGTTGAATTCCTTTGGACGCTAGCACAGTCTTGCAAGCGCGCCGATCAACTGCCTAGAATCAATCCGCTCGTGCAGAGCGAGCGCCCTGCTGACAATTCTATGCCAAAGAAGTTTCCAGCCAGTGACGGGCAGGCGCGCCGCGCCGAACGATCTCCCACGACCGACGTCATGCCGATGAGATGGCGCGGCTGGTACGCGTTCATTCCGGCGGGGCTCGCAATTCTGACATCGCTCAACACGGTATGGAACGGCTTCGTCGCGGATGACTCGAAGCAGGTCGTTAGCAGCCTGTTCATCAGGGACGCCGCCAACCTGCCGCTCGCGTTCACTACGAGCGTATGGTCGTTTGCGACGAGCGATATTACGTTCGCAGTCGACTCCTACTACCGCCCGCTGTTCAACGTTTTGTTCACGATCAACTACGCGCTGTTCGGGCTCGCTCCGTGGGGCTGGCACTTGATGAACGTGCTGATCCATGCGGCGGTGAGCACGCTGGTCTTTGTGGCCTTCAGGGAATTGAGCGGACGGCCGTGGCTCGCTTGCACGGCTGCGGCGCTGTTCTCCGTGCATCCGGTGCACGCCGAGTCGATCGCATGGGTCTCGGGAATCACCGACCCGCTGATGGCAGTGTTTCTGCTCGCGGCGTTCTATTTTTATTTGAGGTATCAGAAGCGAAGACGGTACGGCCTTCTTGCCGCCGCGCTCGGGTTTTACTTTCTCGCGCTGTTGAGTAAGGAGACGGCGCTGGCTCTCCCGCTGCTGGCCGCTTGCTGCGAGGTTTTTTATTTCAAGGAATCGGGTTCGCGCACGCAGCGGATTTGGCGGGCCGCGATCCTGGGCGCATTGTTCGCGGCGCCGACGGCGGGGTATTTCTTGATGCGTTATCACGCGCTTGGGGGGGCGCTGTTGGGAAGCGGTCCGCGTTATGAGACTGCCGCCGCGCTCTTAACCGTTCCCCTGGCCATAATCAAATACCTCAAGTTGATGGCCGTGCCGGCGGGATTCAGCTATCAGCACCTCACGGCTTTTGTGGACAGCGTGAAGAGCTTCTCGTTCGTTGCGCCGCTCGCGTTAGTCATTGTTCTGGGGGCCGGCGTCACGTTGGCCAGATCGCGGCTGTTGGTTTTCTCTGCGCTGTGGTTCATTCTGACGCTGGCTCCGGCGCTTGCGGTCCTTCGCCAGCTTGATCCCGAGTACCTGGTCGCGGACAGATACCTGTACGTGCCGTCGATCGGGGTATCTGTCGCCGCAGCAATAGGCCTCGAGTGGCTGGCACGCCGACGAATCAAGGGGCTGAACTTGAAGTTGATCAGCCCGGCGATCGCGGCAGCGCTGGTAGTGGTTTTTGGAGTAGCATGCATCTTACAGAACCGTGTGTGGCGTGATGAGCTGTCTCTTTACAGGAACTGCGTGGAGGTCGAGCCGAAGTCGCCGGCCGCTCGAACCTCGCTGTCGCACGCGTACTTTGACGCGGGCATGCCCCGGGAAGCCGACACCGAAGGTCGCACCGCGCTCGAACTCGACCCGCAATTCGCATCGGCCCATCTCAATCTCAGCTACTACGCCAGCCGAACCGGCAGACTCGATCGCGCCATCGAGTACCTCGAAGAAGGCGTTTCGAAGATTCCCGAAACGCCGATGACTCGGTTTAGACTGGCGACGATGTATCTCAATCTCGGGCTCCTCTACGCTCAGCAGAAGAACTTCGCGCGCGGGGAGGAGAATCTGCTCAAGTCAATCGAAATATGGCCGCGGGCCGTGGGTTGGTACTACGCGGGGCAGTTTTATTTCGATCAGGGCCGCTATGATGACGCGCTGACGATGTACAATCAGACTGCGAGCCGGGTGACGAACAGGTTTGCAGCCATTCACCTGAGGCTCGCGTGGACCTACGATAAACTGGGCCAGCCGGAGCAGGCGCGGGCCTCGTACGAGCGCTTTCTCGAAATGGCGCCGGCGATCGACGAGAACCGGCCGAACGTCGTCCGCCGAATATCGCAGCTCTGAATCGATGGGCCGCATAGCACGAAGGAGGCGAAGTGATCGAAACGATCGGCGTTGTAGGAGCGGGGACGATGGGAAATGGAATCGCGCAGACGGCTGCGCGGGCGGGCTTCAAGGTTGTCATGCGCGACGTCGCCGAAGAGTTCCTCCGGCGCGGCCTCGCAGCCATCGACAAGAGCCTTCAGCGCGACGTCGATAAGGGACGCCTGGATGCGGACGGCAAGCAGGAAATAACCTCCCGCATCCTCACGACGACGGACCTCGCGGACCTCCGGGATGTGGATTTCGCCATAGAGGCCGTAACGGAGGACCTGTCAGTGAAAGCGGAGCTGTTCCGACAACTGGGGCGCATCACCCGGCCTGAGGTCATCCTCGCGAGCAACACAAGCTCGATATCCATAACCAAGCTGGCGGCCGTAACGTCGAGACCCTCGCGCTTCATTGGCATGCACTTCATGAATCCGGTGCCCGTCATGAAGCTCGTCGAGATCATTCGCGGCGCCGCGACGTCGGATGAAACCTACGGAGCGACCCGCGAACTGGCTGAAGCGATGGGCAAGACCGCGGTCGAGGTGAACGACTCACCTGGCTTCGTATCGAATCGCGTTTTGATGCCGATGATCAACGAGGCGATCTTCGCGCTCTACGAAAGCGTCGGGTCGGCGGGCGCGATCGATCAAGTGATGAAGCTTGGGATGAATCACCCGATGGGACCGCTCGAGCTGGCGGACTTCATCGGGCTCGATGTTTGCCTCGCCATAATGAATGTGCTATATGATGGCTTCAACGACCCGAAGTATCGGCCGTGCCCCCTGTTGAAAAAGTATGTCGACGCCGGTTGGCTGGGCCGGAAGTCGGGCAAGGGATTTTACGACTACTGAGCGAGCCGCCGTGGTATGATGAACGTCGTGAAGGAACGCCGCTGATACCAAAATGATTCTTTGTCAGAACTGCACTCATAAGAACTCGTACAACCGCGAATCGTGCGCGAAGTGCGGAATGCGGCTGATGGTTGTCACCAGCACGCGCGCCGCCGCCGCCGCCGGCGCCGACAGCCTCTTGAGGCCGACGGTCGAAGAGCATCTGCTGGAACGCATCAGCGCTCTCGAATCGGCGCTCCAACGCGCCGACGAACGATTTGAGATCGTGCTCGATTTCGTTCACCGTCAGGTGACCGGCGGCCTCTACGATCACGCGATGATTGAAGCGCTGGTCGAGCACTTGTCCGACAAGGGAGTAATTGAAGCCGGCGAGCTGGAATCACTCTGGCGCGATCGCATCGCCGACCACTATGAAGACTCAAAGGAACAGGCGAAGTTCGAGCAGCGCGTGGGCCGCATGGTAAGGGCGTTTGGCGGGGACGACTTTGATCTGTTCACCCGGCTGCTCGACACCGGCGCCGACCTGTTCACCGAAGGCAACTCGAAGCGGGGGATCAGGTACTTCGAGAAGGCGCACGTGCTCGATCCGGCGAACCCGGTGCTGGCGTTCTTTATCGGCGAGCATTTCTTCAGGATGAATAAGCCAGTGTTGGCGCGGTCCTACATCGAGCGAACCGTCGAAGGCGAGCCTGAAAACTGCCTTGCGCTGTTGATGCTCGGCGTGATTCGCGGCGACGAAGGCGATCTTGCCGCCGCAAAGCGCTATCTGACTCGCGCGCTGAAACTCAAGAAGGACTCCTTCGCCGCTCATTACGGACTGGGAAGAATACTCGGGAGCGAGGGGCGAGTCCGTGAAGCGCTGTCCCACCTCCGGCAGGCGCTGTCACTCAAGCCTGCTCCGGAAATGTACTACCTGGTCGGCCGCGCTTATCTTGAATATGGCCAGACCGAGTACGCGGCGC
This sequence comes from Blastocatellia bacterium, assembly GCA_035293105.1. Classification (GTDB taxonomy): domain Bacteria; phylum Acidobacteriota; class Blastocatellia; order UBA7656; family UBA7656; genus DATDOV01. The sequence goes on along the minus strand of DATDOV010000043.1, from coordinate 43,052 downwards.
GCTACCTTCGCCGCTGCGTCGAGCTGGATCCGAAGTTCGACGCCGCGCTGTACCACCTCGGCCTCATCTACCTCAAACAGGAAAACGTGCTGCTCGCTCAGGAGCACTTCCGCGCCGCGCACGAGATCAACCCGCGTGAATCGCGTTACCGCACGGCGCTCAGGGCGAGAAAGCCGGGCCGGCTCTCGCCGCTCCCGGTGTTCGGACGCGCATTAACCGCGGCGCGAAAGGTCGTCACCGGCCCCGATGTCCGGCTGGCGGAACTCTTGCGCCGCGACCTGCTTGATTCCCATAACCAGATCAGCGGCGACCGAAAGCCTCAAAAGAGATAATGGGATTGGGTCATTGATTCATTGGATCATTGAATCAATGTAACAGCGGATCAATCCCTCAATGATTCAATGATCCAATGACTCAATGATTCAATCACTTCAGTGTTCCGTCGCGCTCTCGTGCGCGCGGCTGCCGTTTGGGAGGATGGCCACGCTCGCCGATGTGGTTTCAAAGGGCGACCTCGTGTCCGCCGTCAGGCTGTAGATGTCGAATCCGAAGGAGTCAAGGTAGGTTGCCAGATCGTCGCTCGATGAGATGTAAAGAATTGGTTTGTGTCCGTAGTGATCTGTAATCTGAAGCAGCCGCTCTACAACCTCGATGGGTGAGAATGTTCTTGCCGGGTCCCTGAAGCTGGCCATTTTCAACCTCCTTTTCCGTGTCTTACTAAAGAGCACAACGTTCAATTCCGTTTAGTCACGCGGCGATTCTGAGATGCTCTCATTCCCGGCTGCGTTGGTCTCGCCGCGGCATCTCGAATCCGGGCATTCGCCGACAAAACTAGAATGCACCGGATTCTGTACCTTGCGCCGGATGTCGCAGCGAGCTGGGGGCAAGGCGCTGTTTCAGCGGGTGCTTCTTAGGAGGCTCCGGGACGATTGGGGGTCGGCTCTTCGGCTCTATGAACTAATCCGCAGCGGTAGCCGCCGGTTTGGCGTCCGAGGCCGGCGTGCTTTCGGGCTTTTTCTCGGCGCTCTTGTCCGCCGCGTCGGTAGTCGGCGATTTTGATTTGCTGGAATAATCGGTCAGGTACCAACCCGAGCCCTTGAACTGAAACCCCGAGCGGGACACGAGTTTTTCCAGTTTGCCGCGGCACTTGCTGCATCGCTTTAAGACCTGGTCTCCGACTTTTTGGATGACTTCGATTTGCGAGCCGCATTTCCCGCAAACATATTCGTAGATCGGCAAAGCTTGTTACACCTCCAACTTTAATCAGTGAGGATGATAGCACCGGGCGCTGTCAGCGACAAGATTCGTCATTCGTGCGATTGAACGAATCAGACCGGCGGCGAACGGACGACCCGAATCACTCCATGTCCGTGATCCGGTCGCCGATGGTAAGCCGCAGTCCGTTTACAACGTCGCGCGCCGCCATCCTTCGCCTTCCCTCGAGCTGAAGTTCCTCGATGTGCAGCATCGTCCCGCCGGCGCAACTCACCGTTACTCCGGACTTATCGAGGCCGATGATCGTAAGCGACGCGCAAGAGGCAGCCGCCGATTGACCAGACTCCGCCGAAGTCTCGCTCGAGCGCCAGATGATCAAGCGGTGGCCGCGAAAGGTCGTGTAGGAGCCGGGCCACGGTTGGAATCCTCGGACGCGGTTGGCGATCTCGCGCGCGGGCATTCGAAGATCGATCAGTCCATCCTCGCGCTTGAGCATAGGCGCGTAGGTCGCCTCTCGATCGTCTTGCGGAGTCGCTTGAATTCCGCCGGAGGCGATTTGCGGAAGTGTTTCAGCCAGCAACTCGGCTCCCATCTGCGCGAGACGCCGCGACAGCTCCGGCGCCGTCTCGGTGCGGCCGATCGTAGTCGCACGCGCAGCGTAGACCGGGCCGGTGTCCATCCCGGCGTCCATCCGCATAATCGAGACGCCCGTCGCGTCGTCCCCGTTGGCGATCGCCCAGTTGATCGGCGCAGCACCCCGGTATTTCGGCAGCAGCGACGCGTGTACGTTAATACACCCTAGCCTCGGGATTCGGAGCATCCACTCGGGCAGAATCTTCCCGTAAGCCGCAACGACGACAGCGTCCGGATTCACACCCGACATTACTTCCCGCGCCGGTTCGCTGTCCTTGATGCTTGCAAGCTGGTGGAGTGCGATGCCGCGCGAGATCGCGAACTCCTTCACCGGCGGCGCGTGCACGTGTCTTCCGCGGCCCGCCGGTTTGTCGGGCTGGGTGAACACGCCGGCAACCTCATAGCCGTCGTCCACCAGCCGCGCGAGCGAGGGTACAGCGAATTCCGATGTGCCCATAAAGATGAGCTTCATATCTGATCTCATACATTCGACCGCGGAGTTTTTCAAACCTGCGACGGCGCGCCGCAAGCCGCCAACATTGCGCGAGCCGCACACCACCAATATAATGCGAGCTTCATTTAATCCTTCGCTGAAACCGGAGACGGAGTCGGGGCGTACAAGACTAACACCGATGCCACAGAATGACATTCAACTGCGCGGGATAATGCCGCCGCTCACGACACCGTTCACCGACGGCGGCGAGGTCGACTGGGAGGCGCTCGGCAGGAATGTGTCGCGCTACAACGACACCGGACTCTCAGGCTACGTGGCGCTGGGTTCAAACGGAGAAGCCGTCCACCTCACAACGAGGGAGCGCGCGCGTGTGATCGAAACTGTGAAGCGCGCGGCGTCGCCGGGAATGAGAATCATCGGCGGTGTGAACGAGTTCTCGACTCAAGCCGCCATCGAGGCGTGCCGCGCCGCTGCGGACGCGGGCGCCGAAGCTGCGCTCGTGGTGACGCCTTACTATTACAAGTCATCGATGACACAGCAGGCGTTCGTGCGCCACTTCACTGAAGTGGCTAACCGCTCGCCGATACCGGTTATTATCTACAACGTGCCGCAAAACACTGGGGTCGTGATTGAATCGCCCACAGTAGCTTCGCTCGCCTCGCACGAGAACATCGTCGGCATCAAAGACAGCGCCGGGAATATGGGAGCCATCTCGGAGACGATACGCCTCGTGCCGGAGCGGTTCGCTGTGCTCGCCGGGAACGGAGGGATTCTCTACCCCTCGGTGCTGATGGGAGCGCGGGGCGCGATACTCGCCGCTGCCTGCGCCGCGCCACGCGCGTGTGTGGCACTGTTCGAAGCGGCGGCCAGCGGAGATCACACTCGCGCGCGTCAACTTCAGCATCGTGTCGCGCAGCTATCTCACGCGGTGACGGCGCGGTTTGGCCTGCCCGGCTTGAAGGCGGTGATGGACATGCTCGGCTACGTAGGCGGACTGCCGCGCTCACCGCTGCTGCCGCTTGGCGCGGCGGACCAGGATACACTGAAAAAGATTTTGCGCAACTGCGGTCTGTTTCCGGAGCTTGAGTGAAGACCGGGGATAGAGGAGGCTCGGCAGGCCGGGCGTCCCGCGATCAACCAGCAGCAGACGTCGTGCTTTCGCCCGTCAAGAGGGAGTCGATGACCGAGCCGAACCGTGACAGCCTCCAAGCCGCCGATGAAACGCTCGGTAGTGAACTGCGGTTCACCGACATTCCGCGGACGACGCGGCTCTTCAGCGATTTCATCTACGAGTTCGACCGAGTGTCGCGCTTCTACGCTCGCTGTGGACGCGGCAACCCTTCTCTCGCCGAGCACGCGCGCAAGGTCGGCGCCGGACAGTTTGATCGGCAGCGAGTCTGCGATGCGCTGGAACGAATCAACCGGCGCGTTGGCTCGCCCGACCTGGCTCTTCGTCACATCGACGTACTGCGGCGGGAAGGATCGGCCGCCATCGTCACCGGCCAGCAAGCCGGCCTTTTCACCGGCCCGCTCTACACCATTCATAAGGCGCTCACCGTGATCAAGCTCGCGGCCGAGCTCGTCGAGCAAGGAATCGACGCCGTCCCCGTGTTCTGGATAGCCAGCGAGGACCACGACTATGAAGAGGTCAATCACTGCCGGGCGGTCGATCGCGAAGGCCGGCTCGAGACGATCACTTACGAAGCCGGCGATCGTCGACAAGACGTGCCGGTCGGACGCGTTCGGCTCGATGACGAAATCGGCAAGGCGATAGACGCGCTATTGGCAGCGCTTCCGCCCTCGGAGTTCATCGCGGACATTGAGCGGGACCTTCGCGAGAGCTACACGCCGGGGACCGGATTTGCCGAAGCCTTTGCACGCCTGATGGCGAGACTGTTCCGCGAGTACGGAGTCGTCCTGTTAGACCCGCTCGACGATGATCTGAAGCAGGTTTGCTCGCCGATTTATTCGCGGGCCATCGAGAAGTCGGCCGAGATCGCGCGGGCGCTGGTCGCTCGCAGCCGGGAGCTGGAGCACGCGGGCTATCACGCGCAGATTCACGTGTCCGAGGACATGGTTCCCCTGTTCATCATGGATGACGGCCGGCGCGCCGCAATGACCGAGCGCGACGGGCGGTTCTGGGTCAAGGGATCGGACCGGTCGTTTGAGAAGCAAGAACTGATCGAGTTGGCCGCGCGTTGCCCTGGTTGCTTCAGCCCGAACGTGACGCTGCGTCCGGTGGTGCAGGACTATCTTCTTCCGACCGCGGCCTACATCGGAGGGCCGGCGGAGATCGCTTACTTCGCTCAGCTTCGGGCGGTGTATGAGACGCTCGGCCGTCAGGAGCCGTGTGTAATGCCGCGCGCGAGCTTCACGCTGGTCGAGGGCCGTCATCATAAGACGATGAAGAAGTACGGGCTCGCGCTTGCCGACTTCTTCGAGGGACTCCATCCGGCGATAACGAAGGTTGTCGAAGAGAGTCTTGATCGCAGCACCGCCAACACGCTTGCTGAAACGGAGCGTCTCCTGATGGACCAACTCGACAAGCTTGAAGCATCGTTGCGGCGCACCGACCCGACGCTATCGGACGCGCTGAAGCATGCGAGAGAGAAGATCGTCTATCAGATCGAGCATCTGCGCACGCGGTTTGTGCATGCCAGCGCCCACCGCGAGCAGGCAACCTATCGCCAGGTCGAGCGAGCCTACACGACGCTGTACCCGGATAAGAATCTTCAAGAGCGCGAGTTGAACGTATTCTATTTCCTGTCGCGTTATGGGCCGGGATTGATCGGTGAATTGTATGAAGCCGCCGACATGGGCTTCTCGAATCACAAGCTGATTCACATCGGCGGCGCGGCCTCGCAGGTAGTCAACGCGCCGTGAGTCGTGGCTCCGGCAATCCCACATCGCTGCATTGCAGCGACCGCGCGCCGTCGAGTGAACGTCATTGCGCCGTCCGAAGAGGTGTTCGCCTATCAGCCGCAAGAAAGCAAGCAGCAAGGGACCTCAGCGTAAGCCGGCACGAGACGGAGCCGGGAAGGACCGCAAGCCCGCAACGTCCGTCGCGCGCGAGATTCCACGACGGTGGGAGATCGCGGTCGTCGCGCTCCTGCTCGCGTTGATGTCGGCTCAGATGATCTGGATGGCTCGCGTCAAGTCGGTGACGATGGACGAGCCCAATCATATCGCCAGAGGGGTGACCTATCTGCGGGCCGGGGACATGCGCCTGGGGTACCTGCATCCGCCCCTGATCAATGTCATCAGCGCGCTGCCGCTCGCCCTTGATTCGAGCATCGTGGTGCCGCTCGATCATTCTACATGGCAAAACCGTGAGTTGGGGGGATTCGCCAATCAGTTCCTCTGGCGAAGCAACGCGAACACGCAGTCGATCGTCTTCCGGGCGCGCTTGCCCATCGTCGCGCTCACCTTACTGCTGGCGCTTGTGGTCTACGCGTGGGCGCGCGAGCTTTACGGGAGGAGAGCTTCGGTCCTTGCGCTCACGCTCACAGCGTTTTCGCCGGGCCTGCTGGCTCACGGCGCGCTCGCGACCAACGACGCCGGGTTCACATGCTTTGCGATTCTGGCGGCTTATGCATTCTGGCGATGGCTGCAGCAACCCGGCTGGAAGCGAGCCGCGATCGCCAGTATCGCCTTCGGCCTGGCGATGGCCACCAAACTCTCGGCCCTCTTCCTCATTCCCGCGCTCGCGCTGACGGCGATTGCGTACTGGCTGAGCGATCCTTCGGAGGAGAACCCGCTCCGACGGATCGCGCGGCTCAGCGGCTGGCTAGTTCTGATTGGAGTGGCCGGCGCCCTGATTCTCTGGGCTATCTACGGCTTCAAGGTCGGGGAGGTCGAAGGAGCAGGGATCACGCTTCCGGCTCCGGGATACATCGCCGATTTGAAGCTGCTTCAAGTGCGCAATGACCAGGGGAATCCTACCTTTCTTTTCGGGTCATACTCGATGACCGGATGGTGGTATTACTTTCCGGTTGCGTTTCTGGCGAAGACGCCGCTGCCGGCCATCGCGTTGATGGTCGCCGCCGGCGTTTACGTCATCAGGAAGCGAACGTGGCGCAAGTCGCTGCCGCTACTGATTCCTGTCGCAATCTACTTTGCCGTGTCGATGGCGGGTGCGCTGAACATAGGTTACCGGCACTTGCTGCCGGCGCTTGTACTTCTGACGATCTTTGCATCCCAGTTGGCGGAATACCGATGGGAATCGAAACCGAGGCTCGCGTGGGGAGCGGCGACAGTAATCTTGTGGCTGGTAGTCAGCGTCGGAGCGACCTTTCCCGATCATCTGGCTTACTTCAGCGAAATCGTCGGCGGTACGCGCTATGGGTACAAAACACTCGGGGACTCGAATCTGGACTGGGGGCAGGACCTGATCGGGCTCAAGGAATACATGCAGCGCGAAGGGGTCAGCTCGGTGAAGTTGAGCTACTTCGGATCGGTTGAACCGGAGGTGTATGGAATAGAGTACGAGCCGCTGCCGGCCTATCCGCTTCACCGGTGGAGCAAGGATTATATTCCGGTGCAACTGCTCGAGCCCGAACCGGGAGTCTATGCCATCAGCGTAACGAATCTTCAAGGGATCTTTTTCAGACACCATGAACTCTACGCGTGGTTCCGCGAGAGGAGACCGGACGCGGTGATCGGGCACTCGATCTTTGTATATCGAGTGAAGTGACGCTCGTCGGTGAGAGATTCGGTAGACTGAGAGTCTTTGACGACCTCGCGACCCAGGCGCCATTCGCGAACCTTTCCTGCGAGAGGTTGCTCGCCCATAGGCCAGCCGAACCGGCGAGTCCCCGCTGCCGCGAGGGAAAAAGATCGCCGCAGGGAGTCGCGGGGCCCGTTCGATACGCCGCCCCAGGTGATCACGTATCACCCTCGGGGGGATCGCGGGTTCGCTGCGGGTCTAAGAAGCAATCCGAACTCTACGAGGCGGCCGACGACGCCTGAGCTGCCTTCGCGCGGCCTCGCTTCGAGAGCCAATAGACCAGCCCGCCCAACAACAGTCCTATCGCCAGCAATACCCAAAACCCTTGCGTGTGGCCGATGATGTGAGCCCGCTGCGTCGGGAACCGCTCATGGACGAAATCCCAAGGGCCTAAATAATAGGTCGTGCGGCCGGCGCTCTCGCTTATGAGAATGCCGGCGCTGGCGATGATCACGACCGCTGGCCACCGACCGTGGCCGGGCGACGTGGCGGTCACCGATTTGCAAACCGCCGGCCTGAATGCGCCGTGTCTCGTGCGGCTCAAGCTGTTCACGCTCGACAATCGGCTGATCATAAAGAAGATCGGACGGCTGGCGGCATCGGACCAGCAGCAGGTCAAAAGGCAATTGCAAACTTATTTGCCGGTGAGATGCAGCGCCAAAGTGCTTCACTCGTAATTGCGGCGCATTCATCGGATCGACCTTCGTCGCGCTTATTGACGCTTGAGCGCGCCGCGCCGGTGTTAGGCAAGAGACTTAGGGTAGAGTTGGCTTAATACACACCACCTGATAAGTGAACGCCAACAGTCTGCCTCTCGTATAGACTCACGCCGGAGATCAATCCACGCGAGGCTGATCATGTTTTGTCCAGGTTGTGGCTCAGAGGAATCCGGGCAGTACTGTCGCGCATGCGGCGGAGATTTGCGCTCGGTGCGCACGGCGTGGCAGGCGCCGGACGTGGTTACCGCTTCGGCGGTTTCCGCCCGCGATGAAATCGGGCGAGCCATCGCCGACCGGATCAAGCAATTCCAGTCCACCGGCGATCTCAAAGAAGTCGCAGAGGACGTGCTCCCCGAGATCGCGAAGTTTCTTGAGTCCCCCGAAGAAAGACGGCTGCGAAGGGTCCGGGCCGGCGTCATCACGGCTTCCGCAGGATTGGGAGAAGCCGTGCTCTTATTAATCGCCGGGCTTCTCGCAGTCAAACAGGACGTGGCGCTCCTGGGAGGTTTCGGCCTGATAGCATTTCTGATCGGCGTCGGGCTCATCATGAACGGCTTGTTGTTCACTCTCCCTCGCAAGCACGCTCTGGACGACTCGCGGAAGGTGAAAAGCGGGAACGCGCTAACGGAATTGCCGGACGTTGCCGATAATCGACCCGCCGAGCTTCGGCCGGGAGACCCAATCGCAGTCGCGCCCTCAGTCACCGAGCATACGACCCACCAACTGCCGGACCGAGCGCCAAGCGCAACCGATTCACATTAGAGGAGCCCTCGGAACAACCCTTCGTAGTAACGAATTCATTCGTGCCCCGTTGGCGAGACGCGCGCACACTTAACAATCAGAACGAATGAATTCGTTACTACGAGGGACTACCGCGAATTCGTACTACGAAGACGCGCGTCGTTGTTTCGACAGCCTGCTGGCACTTCCCCGCCAGGTCCGGCCCCCACTTCTTACTTGAGATTCTTTAGTTGCTCGATGCGGCTGCGAATTGTCTTAACGTAGGTCGCCACCTCGGCGTCGTTGAACCCTCCTGCGCGGAAGGCATCGGATAGCTGTTTATCGGACAGCCGGCCCAACAGACCTCCCATCCAGCGGGCATTCTCGACGGTCACCCCTCGAAGCGCATCCGGATCCTTGCCCTTGTAGTTGAACACCACCTGTCCGTCCTTCACACCAATCAGGAACGGCTGTCTGGCGTAAGAGTCAGGCTGGCCCTTCGAGCCGGCCGGGGCATTGCCGAATCCGGGAATCTTGCTGAAGAACGAGCCCGTCGAGCCCAACGTCGCGCCGAGGTCTCCGACATAGTAGATGTGGACGTGCCGATCGCCCCCGTTCTTCTGGTCGGGCCGGATGATCTTGTTGTTATCAACCTTCAAGTCCCAGTTGTTCAACAACGCCATCACGACCTTCAGACCCTGCAGCTCCCGAGTGCCCATGAACGGGTTCGCGTCCCACTCCCACAAGCCTACATCCTTGAAGCCGTCGTCTCGCCGCTCGAACCTCACGTCCGAAACGTCGAACCCGCCCCGGCCTTCAATGTGTGCTTGCTTGACGAAGTAAACTTGATCGACGTGATATCCGACCGCCCAAACGATGCGAGAAGCGGCGGTTTCAGGTCTCGCCTCCGGTCCGAACTTGACCGTCCAGCTTCGGCCTTTGTCATCATTCACCACAATCTTTTCGGACGTTCCTGCCTCCGAGCGATGCGAGAACGAGAACTTGCCGGATGGATCGGGCGCACCTTGAGCCCCTCCGGGTCCGTTGGCCATGTCGCGGCTCTCGATGTCCTTCGGCTCTTCCCAAAGCACCGGCCGAGCCTTGTCTTCGGATTTCGCCTCTTGATCTTTTTTCTTGCCGCTCTTATCGGCTTGTCCCTTCGCGGCGTCCGTGCTCGCGGGAAGACTCACGAGCAGGCTCGCGATGATGAACGCACAGGTCGCGATTCTCTTAGACATTGGTCACGATTGCCCCCCTTCACTGTTCTAGCAGCAGGGCACATTATAGACGGGAGGCGGGTGCCGGAAAAGCACAATGACCCGGCTTCAGAGTGAGCATCAGGAGGGCTTCTCTGCCCGCCTTTGAGACCAGCGGCACCATCAGCACAGAAACAAGTTGGCCGGCGCTCTGAGGTCCTGCATTGTTGCTCGACGCGATTCCCGCAAGTATAATCCCGCCTCACCATCGTCCGTGAAACCGCGCAGCCGGTTGGAGTGGTCACACGATGGGTCCGGATATCGCATTGACCTCTCTGGGAGAACAATCGCCTTGAAGAAACATGCTCTCTACCTGCTGACTCTGATCCTGATTAATCCGCTCTCGACACTCGCACAGGAAAGCCCAAACGCTGACGTTCACGCGAGAATTCGCCAAGAGGAAATGCACAACTCCCAGATCATGCGCACGCTTCACTTCTTGGCAGACGTGTACGGCCCGCGCCTGACGGGCTCGCCTAATCTGAAACAGGCGGGTGAGTGGGCCATAGATCAAATGACCGCTTGGGGTCTTGAGAACGCGCACCTCGAGCCCTGGGATTTCGGACATCCCGGCTGGTTGAACGAGCGGCTGACCGCCCACATCGTCTCGCCGGTCAAAGACCACCTCACCTGTGAAGTGCTTGCGTGGACGCCGGGCACTAGCGGGACGCTGACCGCGCCGGCCTATCAGATGTTCCTGCCCGACAAACCTACTCAGGCGGACTTCACCGCCTACCTCGACAGTGTCGGAGAAAAGGTGAGAGGTAAGATCGTGCTCGCCGGCAAACACCAGTTAGTTCAGGTGACGATCGAACCCGCCGCACGCAGGACGGACGATAAGGTCGCGAGGTCACGCTACGATCCCAACAACCCCAATGCCGGGCAGTTCGGCCGGCCCGGCGGCCCGCAAGAACCTCAGAAGCCTGAGCCGGGTCCGCCCAAGCTCACGCCCGCCCAGATCAACGAGCAACTCGACAAGTTTCTCGTTGCCAACGGAGCGTTGGCGCGAGTCAACGATGCTGGCCGAGAGCACGGCCAGATTCGCGCGTTCAGCAATCGCACCTACGACCCGTCGAAGGTCGTGCCGACGGTCGTAATGCGCAACGAGGACTACGGCCGCATCGCTCGCATCATGGCCGACGGACGTTCGGTCGAGCTCGAGTTCAACATCGTCAACCGGCTCTTTCCTGAAGGCAGGACCGCTTACAACGCGATTGCCGAAATCGTGGGCACGGACAAGAAGGACGAGCTGATCATGCTCGGGGGACATCTGGATTCCTGGCACGCGGCGACCGGCGCGACCGACAACGCGATTGGCTGCGCGATCATGATGGAAGCCGTCCGCATCCTCAAAGCGATTGGAGTCAGGCCGCGCCGCACAATCCGCGTCGCGCTGTGGAGCGGCGAGGAGCAGGGCTTGCTTGGATCGCACGCGTACGTCAAGGAGCACTTCGGCTCGTTCGAGAACCCAAAGCCGAAGTTCTTGAAAGTCGGAGCTTACTTTAATATCGACTCGGGCACCGGCCGCGCGCGAGGGATGGGAGTATTCGGACCTCCGGAGTCGGCCGCCGTCTTGAGGGCGGCGCTCGCCGGTTTCACGGACCTCGGCTTCGTGGGCGTGATCGCGACCAAGAGCCGCGGGCTTGGCGGTTCCGACAATGGCTCATTCAATCAAGCCGGGCTGCCCGGCATCGGCATTGGCCAGGACCCCATCGAGTATTTCACCGACACCTGGCACACCAACCTCGACAACTACGAACGCGTGATCGAGGACGACGCTAAGAACGCTGCGATCGTCATCGCCGCCGCGGTGTATCATCTGGCGACGCGAGACGAGCTTCTACCACGGTTCAGCAAGGCTGATATGCCCGTGCTTCCCCCGGCAGCTCCAGCGCCACCAACTCGCCCTTGATAGATCGTCCGCGAGAGCTTTGGTCTGCTCGTGGGTGACTGGGTTCCGAGCGATTACCGGGCGAGCGTGTCCGGGCAATCCGAGCGCGCATTCTGCCGGAGTCGCTGACAAGGATGCGCGACGGCCGGGGTGAGAGATACAATCTCACGAATGAATCCGATTTGGACACCGATCATACATGACGCCGTTAAGAGGCTTATGAGAAAGTGTCCTCATTGCAACAAGGTCTCAGCATATCCTAGGAAACGAACCGGTCAGTTTTATAAGTGTCGCCATTGCGGCCACAAGTTCAAAGAGAAGCGTAAATGAGCTCGATTGAACACACACTGGTGGCGGCTTCCATTCTGCTGTTTCTAAGCGTTCTCGCGAGCAAGGCATCCGCGAAGCTCGGTATCCCCGCGCTGTTGCTGTTTCTGGCCATCGGCATGCTCGCCGGGTCTGACGGGCTAGGCGGAATCTACTTCGATGATGCATTGCTTGCGCAGTCAGTCGGTGTAATAGCACTGGCGCTGATCCTCTTCTCTGGGGGCCTGGATACTCGATGGGCAAGCGTGCGGCCTGTCGTTTGGAAGGGCCTTGCCCTCTCGACCATCGGCGTGCTCATAACTGCGTTATCAGTCGGATTGTTCACTTCGGTGATCCTGGACTTCTCCGTGCTGGAAGGTCTATTGCTGGGCGCGATAGTCTCGTCAACTGATGCCGCGGCTGTTTTCTCGGTGCTGAGAAGTCGAAACGTCGGCCTCAAAGGCGGACTTCGGCCGTTGCTCGAATTGGAATCCGGCAGTAATGATCCGATGGCGGTCTTTTTGACAATGGGATTAACGCGTATCCTGCATGATCCAGGGACCGGCGTCGCGAGCCTGATCCCGATGTTTGTTCTGCAAATGGTCGTTGGCGGGGTTGTGGGCTATGCAATCGGGCGCGCAATAATCCCTTTGATGAATCGCTTGAGTCTGGAGTATGAAGGTCTTTATCCCGTGTTGACACTCGCGCTGGTCCTTCTCACCTACGGCGCCACCGCATCGATTGGAGGTAATGGCTTTTTAGCCGTTTATGTCGCCGGGGTCGTGATGGGGAATCGGGAGTTCGTGCACAAGCGAAGCATAGTGCGTTTTTCCGACGGGCTTGCGTTGCTCATGCAAATCACGATGTTTTTAGCGCTGGGGCTGTTGGTGTTTCCATCGCGTCTCGTGCCGATCGCCGGGGTTGGTCTATTGGTATCGCTATTCCTGATGGTCGTCGCTCGTCCGATCGGGGTGTTCAGCTCGCTGGCTTTCGCGAGAATGGGATTCAATGAAAGGGCGATGATCTCCTGGGTTGGACTGCGCGGCGCCGTGCCGATCGTTCTGGCAACCTTTCCGCTTCTCGCCGGGCTGCCCCAAGCCGAGACCGTTTTTAACGTTGTGTTCTTCATCGTGCTTACGTCGATTCTCTTGCAAGGGACATCGATCCCGCTGATCGCACGATGGCTTCGAGTGAATGCGCCGGCGCCGCCAGCGCCGAAGTACCCCCTGGAGTTTGAACCAGCAAAGGGAATGAAGAGCGAGCTGGGGAGGATAACGGTCCCAGCCAAATCGGCGGTGGTTGGCAAGCAGATTGTCGAGATAGGGTTCCCGGAGGGAGCCTTGATCGTTTTGATTGATCGGGGCGACGATTTCATTGTTCCCAGAGGCGCGTCGGTTATCGAAGCGGGTGACACGCTGCTGGTGCTCGCCGATAAAGAGGAGCTCGACGGTACTCGCTTCGTAGTCGAATCGGCGGAGTCCCCGACGCGACCCGCAACCGAGCAGAACTCGAGGGTGGGTTAGGGAACTCCTACGCTGCTGCCATAGCCGAGGATCGCGATGACAGATAGAGAAGTGAGGCCTTACGGCTCGTGGGAATCGCCGATCACCTCGGACCTGATCGTGTCGGGCACGATAGGCCTGGGCGAAATCACGATCGAGGGCGACGATGTCTATTGGATAGAGAGCCGCCCTTCGGACGGCGGCCGCAGTGTGCTTGTTCGGCTCGGCGCCGATGGCCGGACGGTCGATGTCACTCCCGCGGGCTTCAATACGCGAACGACCGTGCACGAGTACGGTGGCGGCGCTTATGTGGTTGCGGACGGGGAAGTCTGCTTCAGCAATTTCGCCGACCAGCAGATCTACCATTGCATCAGTCGTTCGTCTCCGCGTCCCCTGACGCACGTCGAACGCGTGCGCTACGCGGATGGAGTGGTCGACCGCGCGAGAAAACGGATCATCTGCGTCCGCGAGGACCACCGCGCCCAGGTGCGCGATGCGATCAATACGCTGGTGAGCGTCGACCTTGCGGGAGGCAGCGCGACGAGCGGAGGAGACGTGGTTGTTTCGGGAAGCGACTTCTATTCCTCGCCGCGCTTGAGCCCTGATGGGAAACGGCTGGCCTGGCTTGCGTGGAACCACCCCAACATGCCGTGGGACGGAAGTGAGCTGTGGGTTGGCGACCTGACTACGGGCGGAAAGGTCCAGCGACGCGAGCTCGTAGCCGGCGGCCCCGATGAATCGATCTTTCAGCCCGAGTGGTCGCCCGACGGGCGGCTCCATTTCGTTTCAGATCGATCGGGTTGGTGGAATCTCTATCGCTTCACTGAAGGCGCAATTGAACCGCTCTGTCCAATGGAAGCCGAGTTCGGGGCGCCGCAGTGGGTCTTTCGAATGTCGAGCTACGCATTCGAGTCAGCCGCGCGAATCATCTGCGCGTTCAATGAGCGGGGCACATGGCGGTTGGCGACTCTGGACACGACGACTCGCCGGCTCGATCGCCTGGAAGTCCCTCACGCCGAGATTTCGAACGTACGCGCGGCTCGCGGCAAAGCCGTTTACCTCGGCGGTTCGCCGACCGAACCAAGTGCGATCGTCCGGCTGGACCTTGCGTCCGGCCGCGTCGACACGCTGCGGCGGTCGACGAGCGTCGACGTCGGCTCGGGTTATCTGTCGTCCGCGCGAGCGATCGAATTCCCGACTGAGCATGGACTGACCGCGCACGCTTTTTTCTATCGGCCCGCGAACCGGGATTTCACCGCGCCCGCCGATGAACGGCCGCCGCTGATGGTCATCTCACACGGCGGACCGACCAGTGCGGCGACCAGCACGCTGAAACTTGGCATTCAGTTTTGGACCAGTCGCGGCATCGGCGTGTTGGATGTGAATTATGGCGGCAGCAGCGGGTATGGGCGCGCGTATCGGCTCCGGTTGAACGGGAACTGGGGTGTTGTCGACGTGGACGACTGCGTGAACGGCGCCCGGTATCTCGCGGAGCGGGGCGACGCGGACGGCAACAGGCTGATCATTCGCGGGGGGAGCGCGGGCGGTTACACGACGCTTGCGGCGCTAACGTTTCGGGACGTCTTCAAGGCCGGCGCCAGCTACTACGGTATATGCGATCTTGAAGTGCTGGAGCGCGATTGTCACAAATTCGAGTCGCGGTACAATGCGAGCCTCATCGGGCCCTATCCCGAACGAGAGGAACTCTACAAGGCGCGGTCGCCGATTCACTTCACCGAGCGGCTGTCGTGCCCGATCATTCTGTTTCAGGGACTCGAGGACAAAGTGGTGCCGCCGAATCAGGCCGAGCTGATGTTCGACGCGCTTCGGAAGAAGGGAGTGCCCGTCGCCTACATACCATTCGAGGGCGAGCAACACGGGTTCCGAAAGGCTGAGAACATCAAGCGATCTCTTGATGCGGAGCTGTATTTCTACGCGCGAGTGTTCGGCTTCGAGCCCGCCGGCCATTTGGAACCTGTGAGGATTGAGAATCTCTAGCTGGCTGCCGAAAAAGTCGATGGCACATGCCGTGGGTGGGATTCGGAGGGGGCGCGGGGCGTCCCGCGCGACCGGGGCCGGTCAAGCTTAGGAGATGAAGACGCACAGTTCTCCTTCATCATAGGTGTTTGGATAGGTGTTTGGCGGCAGTCGAAGATGTGCTTTTGGCTGCGCCGTCCTCGGAAGCGATCTTGGGATATTGTGGTTGTCGAGATAATCAACGCTTCAGCGCACCGGGCGCTGATCTGCCAGCTTAGACGAATCGCCATTGACTGGACGCACGCGAGACCCTGCTCTTTGCCTTACGTTACCTCAGCCACTCGCGGGCGCGCTCGACGGCGCGGGTCCATTGGTCAATCAGATTGTCCCGTTCGGAGGTCTTCATCCTCGGCTCGAACGTCTGCCGCCGCTGCCAGAGCGCGCTCAGTTCCTCGACTCCCGACCAGAAGCCGACCGCCAGACCCGCCAGATACGCCGCACCTGCCGCTGTAGTTTCCGTGTTCGCCGGCCGCACCACCGGAATGCCCAGCACGTCGGCCTGAAACTGCATGAGGAAATCATTGTTCGCCGCGCCGCCATCAACTCGAAGCTCGGTCACGTCGATGCCCGAATCCTCGCGCATGCCGGACAGCACGTCGCGAGTCTGATACGCAATCGACTCAAGCGCCGCGCGCGCGATGTGCTCGCGCGTTGTCCCGCGCGTCAAGCCGACGATCGTCCCGCGCGCGTACGGGTCCCAATGGGGCGCGCCTAGCCCGACGAACGCCGGCACGAAATAAACGCCGCCGTTGTCCGCGACGCTTGCCGCCATAGCTTCGGTCTCGCCGGCCGAGCCGATGATCTTCAAACCGTCGCGCAGCCATTGAATCGCCGCGCCCGCGATGAATACGCTCCCTTCCAGCGCGTACTCCCGCGGCTGACCTTCGATTTGCCACGCGACGGTCGTCAGCAGATTGCTCTTCGAGCGGACCACCTCTTTGCCCGTGTTGAGCAGCATGAAGCAGCCGGTCCCGTAGGTGTTCTTCGACATGCCCGGCGTTGTGCAGACCTGCCCGAACAGCGCGGCTTGCTGGTCGCCCGCGTTTCCAGCTATCGGAATCGCGCGCCCGAAGACCTCCGCGTCTGTTTCGCCGACGACCGCGCTGGACGGCGAGACCTTAGGCAGCACCTGGCGCGGCACGTCGAGCGCCGCTAGTAACTCATCGTCCCACTCTCCGCGCTCTATGTTGAACATGAGCGTGCGGCTTGCATTCGACGGATCGCTCGCGTGAACGCGGCCGCCCGTGAGCTTCCATATCAGCCACGAGTCCACGGTTCCGAAGGCGAGCCGTCCACGCCGGGCCAGTTCGCGCGCGCCTTCGACGTTGTCGAGCAGCCACCGCACCTTGGTCCCTGAAAAATACGCGTCGAGCACGAGGCCCGTGCGCTGCTGAAAGAGCCCGTCCAGCCCCTCGCTCCGCATTCGATCGCAGGTCTCAGCGGTGCGGCGGCACTGCCAGACGATCGCGTTGTGGATCGGCTCACCTGACTCGCGGTCCCAGACGATCGTCGTCTCGCGCTGGTTCGTGATCCCGATCGCGGCGATGTCGGCGGGCCGCACTCGCGACTCATCGATTACGCGGCGTGCGGCGTTCAACTGGGAGTTCCAGATGTCGAGCGGCCGATGCTCAACCCAGCCTGGCTGCGGGTAGACCTGCTCGAATTCCTGCTGAGCGATGGCAGTGGGCTGGCCTGCGCGGTTGAAGAGAATAGCGCGCGAGCTTGTAGTGCCCTGATCGAGCGCGAGAATGTAGTCGGTCATGTTCTCTCCAAGGTTCGGTTGAAAATGGGAAGCGGGATGATAGCATCCGCTCGCGCGGGAACCAACTTGGCCTCGGGGCGTTCTGTGTGCACGGCAGGCTAGATCAAACGTAGGACTGGCTTCCGTGGTCGGCTCCTCCTCGCATTGGCACCCCGATTCATCGATGTTTCGCGCCGTCACCTCCTCTTTTTCCGCAGCCCGCTCGTCAGTCCAATCTCCCTTGGTGAGGCTGCCTTCTTTGTGATAGAAGACCATCTCCTCCGGCAACAATCAGTATCGCCAACTTGAGGTGCTCGATCATGAAGAAGCTCTTCCATCACCGTCTCATCCCGGCCTTCGCCCTGACCGCGTTGGTTGGCCTCGCTCTCGCTTTTGGAGGGCGAGCCTCGGCCGACAATACGAGCAAGCACGTCGTTTCGTACAAGATCGATGCCCAGCTCAAACTCGACGAACGGCAAAGGCCGACTCTCATCGAGGGTCACGAGTCGCTCACATGGCTGAACGATTCTCCTGATGCAATCGGCGATCTTCAGTTCCACCTCTACCTCAACGCCTTCAAGAATCAGAAGAGCACCTTCTTCGCCGAATCGAGCGGTGAGTCTCGCGGCAACTCATTCGAGCCCGGCGAGTGGGGCTGGATCGACATCAACTCGATGAAGGTTGAGGGCGGCGAAGACCTCACCGATAAGATCGAGTTCATCCACCCCGACGACGATAACAAGGACGACCAGACCGTCATCCGGGCGCCGCTCTCCCGCCCCGTAGCGCCGGGCGCGAAGATCACTCTCGACATCACGTTCACGTCGCGGTTGCCGCGCGTCTTCGCCAGGTCGGGCTACTGGAGCCGGTTTGCGATGGTCACACAGTGGTTTCCCAAGATCGGCGTGTGGGAAAAGGCCGGCGATCGCGGCGTCGAGAAGCCCGGATGGAACTGCCATCAGTACCACGCGACCAGCGAGTTCTATGCCGACTTCGGCGTCTACGACGTTAGCCTGACCGTTCCGCCGGCTTACAGGGGCAAAGTCGGCGCGACAGGCAAGCTCAAGTCCGAGCGCGATAACGCGGACGGGACCGTCACCTACAACTACTATCAGGAAGACGTGCACGACTTCGCGTGGACCGCCGACCCGGACTACGTCAAGGTCACGCGCACCTTCAAAGCCGGCGAACACGTCAGCGAACAAGAGATCGACGAGTGGTCAACAAGGCTGGCACTGCCCAAAGAACAGATCGCGCTCAAAGACGTCGAAGTGACGCTGTTGATTCAGCCCGAGCACGCGGGCCAGACCAACCGGCACTTCGCGGCGGCCTTCAATGCGATCAAGTACTTTGGTCTCTGGTACGGCAAGTATCCCTACGACACGCTGACGGTCGTCGATCCGCCTTATGGGGCGGACGGGGCCGGCGGCATGGAGTATCCGACACTGATCACCGCCGGCACGTCGTGGTGGCCGGGCCGCGACCAGAACCCCGAAGGAGTGATCGTTCACGAGTTCGGGCATCAGTTTTGGTATGGGCTTGTGGCGAACAACGAATTCGAGGAGTCGTGGCTCGACGAAGGGTTAAACACGTACTCGACCGGCAAGGTGCTGGAAGCCGCATACGGCGCCGACTATCTTGCGTTCCGGCTCGCGAGCCTGCCGCTGGCTTATTTGCCGATGGATGTGGCGCATCCTATCGACGACCGATTCGGGACCCTGAAAGGGAGATTCAACGACCCGATACTGACTCCGTCCTGGAAGTTCTACGACACGTTGAGCTACGGGATAAACTCGTATCCGCGAACGGGCCTCACGTTGCGCACACTCGAACGCTATCTGGGCGAGCAGACCATGGCGCGGGTGATGCGCGAGTATCATCAGAAGTGGCGATTCCGTCACCCAACCTCGCGAGATTTCTTCGACACGGTCAACGCGGTTTCGGGACGCGATATGAACTGGTTCTTCGACCAGTTTGTGAAGGGAACCGAGACGCTTGACTATGAGATCTCACGCGTCTCAAGTGAACGGGTCGCGGTCAGGGCCGGCATCTACGACGACGGGCAGCGCAACGAAGTCAAAGTCGAGGACGAGCAGCAGGAGAGCGGTCCTTATGAAACCGAAGTGTGGATCAGGCGTGCGGGCGAGGCATACTTTCCCGTTGAGCTGATGCTGCGGTTCGAGGACGGGGGCGTGATCTCGGCGACGCCCACCTCGATGCGAGATGGGGTGATCGAGTACCGGGTGACGGGCAAGGACGGAAGAGAGTGGACGGACTCGTGGGCCATCAAGGACGCGTGGAAGAGGTTCAAGTTCACGACGGATTCGAAGCTCGCGCTGGCGCAGTTAGATCCCGCGGACAAGGTGCTGCTCGATGCGAATATGACGAACAACAGTTGGACTCCGGCGTCAGGAATTCGCCCTGCGGTCCGCTGGTCGACGGGCTCGATGTTTTGGTTTCAGGCGTTGTTGCAGTTTTTGAGCGGGTTGACGTAGCACACACATCTGCCAGCTTGCGTCGCCAGGGTGTCGCCACCCGGCCGCGCGTGGTATGACGCAGGCAGGCGGCATGCGCTCCGGAGTGACATCACATGATCAAATCCTTCCTCACAGGAATGCGTCAGGCGAGCGGCAGTTGGAAGATGATCCTCCTGTTGCTCGGCGCCAACATTCTGTTCGCGCTTCCATTGGCCGTGCCCATCTTCCTGCTGATGGCGCAGACGGCCGGGGGCACGGTCTTCGCCGAACGCCTCTACGACGACAACCTCAACGCGATCTGGTTCAGCGACCTGATCAACGAGCGGTTCGCGCAAGCATCGCCGGTGACGCTGGCTCTGCAAGTGGCTGCGATGTTGGTGGTGGTCGGCAGCGCGTACTTGCTGGTCAATACGCTGTTTGCCGGCGGAATACTCGAGGTGTACACGTCTTCGGACGGGCGATTCACAATGCGAAAGTTCTGGGCCGGCTGCGGGGCGTACTTTTGGCGTTTCTTCAGGTTGACGCTGATCGCGGCGATCTTCTACGCGATCGTGGTTGGCGGATACGCGTTGGTAAGGTGGGCCATTAACAAAGTAGACGAAAAGGCCGCTGCGGAGCAACCGGGGGCGCTGGTGGGTTTCGCCGCGCTGCTCGTGCTGCTGCTTCTGATCTCGGTGGTGAACATGGTCCTTGACTATGCGAGGATCGGCGCGGTGATAAACGAGCGGCGCAGGATGTTCAGAGAGACGTTCAAAGCGGCGCGGCTGGCCTTGAGGCACTTTGCCAGGACGTTCGGGCTTTACGTCATCATCGGGGTCGCCGGGTTGATTCTCTTCTCGTTCGTGTTCTGGTTGAGAAGTCTGGTGCATCAGACGTCGCTTGGCGGAGTCATACTGGCCGTGGCGGTAGGCCAGCTAGCCATTGCGTCCCGAATGTGGACGCGCCTGACTTACTACTCCGCCCAGATCAATCTCTATCGATCAATCGCTCCGGTTCAAGCGCCGGAGGTCGCGGAATCGGCGGAAGCCGCGAGCAGTGGTTCTTCCTAGCCGGGCGGCCCCCGGCGCGTGTCCAAGGTTCAACGATCAAGCTGCACGAGCTTGCCCTCCGAACGTTCTCCCGCAAGTGAGATCGAAGCGATTGTTCCAATGGGAGAGTGCGTGAGCAATGAACAGGATCGGCGCAGCAGTAATCGTGGTGTTGATCGGCGGGGCCGACTGCATTGGCCGGCAGGACGCGACACATGATCTCCGCAAGATCGACGCTCGCGCGGAGGCATCCAGCGCTTCGGTCCCGCAGCAATTCAGGCTTGGGAAGCTCCGAATAACCGGACATCGCCACACGCGTGAGAGGTACATCCGCAGGTTGATACTGCTCTCCGAGGGCGACGTCTTCGATCAGTCAAAGTGGGAGTTGGGTCTTGAACAGATCAACCGCACGGGCTTGTTCGACCCGATTGCGCCACCCGATGTCGTTTTCGCCTTTGATTATGGGCAAGGCGTCGTCGACGTCGATTTGAGACTCAAGGAACGCGAGCGGCAGCGGATCGACCTGAGCGCGGGAGCCGGAACGACCGGAGCCGCAAGTCTGGGCCTCGACTACGCGAACATCAACCTGATCGGCCGGGGCGACCGGCTCTCGGCCGAAGTCCGATTTGGGAGCCGCGAGATCAGCGTCAGGACTGGCTACGCGCTCACGACGCTCGGCAAGGTCCCGGTCACGGTCGCGGTTTCGGCGTTCTATGGGAGGCTTGAGTTCGTTGATGCGCGAACCGCGGGCGAGCAGCGGCGCTCGCTGTTTGTCGACCGGTCCTCAGGCGCGAGTCTTGGGGTATCGGTTCCGTTGACTCGGTCGAGCTACAAGATTGGCGCGGCGAACCGAATAGCCGTGTCGTATTCATTTGCCTCGACCGGCCTGGCCGACCGGCTGTTGCTGCCTGGCTCGGCAAGCGGCGCGATCGAGCAGACCGGTATACGCAGCGGATCTATCACTCCGGCGTTCGTGCATTATTCACTCGACCGTGAGTTCGATCCCTTGAGCGGGCAGCATCTGATCGTCGCCATCGAGTTAAGCGGCAGGTCGCTGGGCGGAAGTTACAATTCGATAAGGCCGATGGTCGACTACCGGCGATTTTATCCGCTGGGCCGGCGCGAAGGTAACGCTGCAACCGGAGAGCGCGAGCCGCGGGTGCTAGGCCTGCGCGTGCGAGCTTCGCACATCGCCGGCGCGGGCAAGCCGTTTCGCCCTGAGGCGCTCGCCGCAGTTGGAGGAATCCCGGTCTTCAAGCGGTTCTTTCTGGGCGGCGAGACCGAAGTTCGGGGCTACGACGTCAATTCACTGGCGCCGCTTGGGCGGGTCGACCGGCTGCTTGTCGTCGGGAGCGGCAAGCCTATAAGGCTCTCAAGTGAACTGCGACCGATCGGCGGCGATACCGAGATCATACTGAACGCCGAGTACAGAGTGCCGCTGATCTGGCGGCTCTCGGCGGCAGCTTTTCTCGACGTAGGTTCGTCGTTCAATCTGCGCCGAATCAAGGAAGAACGGATCGAGAGCCCGGTCCACATAGAACCGCCGGGAACGATGGCGAAGGTCATCACGGTATTGCGGCCGCCCACTGTGAGCGACGGCGACTTCCCGGCTTATCGCGTGTCGCTCGGCGGCGAGTTGCGAATCAACGTTCCGATTGTGAACGTACCTCTAAGGTTGATACTGGCGGCGAACCCGAACGCTCAGCTTCGCCCCGCGCCGTCAACACTGATGGCGCCCGAGAAACGGTTTGCGTTCAGTGTCGCGCTCGGCCGCACGTTGTAGTCGGATTGCTAGCTGAATCGTTGTGTTCCGGCGTCATTGCGGCTCGTGTGAACTAAAGTGATGGGTTTTGACGCCGGGTGGTGTGCGCGATCATAGACAGTCAAGGTGTGGGCGTGTATACTGGCCGAGTTGTAACGTCCAGAACCGTGTAACCTCTGGCTGGGTCGACACTTGGAGCGCCGGAGGCCGGTGGTCCGAAAAAACCTACTGGGTTGGGTGTCGCCTTGGGGTCGCCTCATTGCCCTACCTTGGGTCAGGCTCGCGTAGGGCATTCATGGGGCGGGGTGAACCTGCCGCGACCTTAATACACCGAAACAGGGGGTCCCTCAGAATGAAAGATACTTCCCGATCCCATGAAGCACAGACTTGTCTGAGCCGGAGTGAAAACGCATTCGCTTTCATTACCGCTGAGGGCCGAGAGGCCTTTTGTAGACTTGGCCCGATTACAGTGTATCCCCCGGCTACAGAGTTATTCTGTCAAGGCTCTTCTGCTCAGGGAGTATTCTGTATTCACTCCGGGCTGGTAAAACTTACTAATGTGACCTTCGAGGGCAACGAATTAATCGTGGGCTTGCGCTCTTCCGGGTGGATTCTGGGCGCTGCCTCTGTGGTAATCGAAAAACCTCATCCAGTGAGCGCAGTAACTTTGACTCAATGCCGGTCACACTTCATGTCGTCGGATGACTTCGTTCGCTTCCTCAAGCTCAACGGCGAGTTCTGCCTTGACCTTCTTCGCCTTTGTAGCTGTGAGCTCAACGATCAGACAAGCCAATTGGCGACGCTTGGAACGCTGAGGGCCAGGCAGCGCCTTGAGCAGTTGCTTTTGCGGATGACGTCATCGAAGGCGCAGTTGGGGATGCGGCTGAAGTTGCCGCTGAAACTCGAAGAGGTTGCTCAGATGATCGCCGTTAGGCCCGAACACCTCAGCCGCGTGCTGAGGCAAATAGAAGAAGAAGGAATAATTCAGCGGAAGAAAGGCTGGATAATCGTCCTAGATCCTCAGAGGCTCTTCCACTCAAACCGGTCTCAGTAGCGGAGGGAGCGCTTCTGATGCGCTTGAAAGACGCTTGGGCCTACGCCATAAGCCGTGCTCTAGCACCGTACCGACGGGCTGAAAACGGACTAAGAGATACCGGTGTCTTTGATCTGTATTTTAGCCCGCGATTCAGCACCGTGCCGTCGGCGGAGAGGGCTAAGAGACACCCTCCGTCCCTGCCGGAGATTGATAGTCATCAAGAACACGGTTGACTTTTGCCAGAGACACATAACTCCGACTCCATATAGTCTGACGTCGTAGTAGACAAAAAGTGCTGTAGCTTCCTTCGTCCGGCCGTCGGTCGAGACACGTCCTTGGAGGCGGTTATGAAAAGAAGTTGGTCACTAATCTGCATTGTCTTACTGATCGTATGGCACGCAGTCGCTGTTTCACCTGTTCGCTACAATAAGGGAACCTCTCGGCGGGAAAGCGCTGCCGACGCAAAGACCGCCGTGACACATCAGCAAGCCACGCCGAAAACCAAGAGCGGGGGCTTTAAGGCAGCGCAAGCGCTACTGGAGAGAGAGAACCTGCCTTTCGATATGGAGGCTCTGACCGCTCCAAACTGGCGCGAAAACTTAGCCCAGACCTTCACGCATATACCGGAGATGCAAGCTGTCAGGTACGAGTCTAACCCTCTCCAAGGAGTGGTGCTCGCTGACACCCTTTACTTACCTGAGAAGGTTGAGCTGGCCGGTGACACGCTGATACTGGCTAGGCATTTGATCTTCGAAGGTTCGAATGCCGTGATTCGAGGCAACCGCAGCATATACGTGCTACCTGTCAATACGCTGCGAGTGATCGGAACAGACGTCGCAACGCTAATGCGCAAGTGGGCAGCGGAAGCACCACGTCTACAGTCAGGATCAGTCGCAACCAGCCTTCCGTCGTGGATCGACGCTCAGCATCTGATTGAAGAGTCCGAGCATTCAGACGGGAGTCTGACAATCGACACCAGCGCGGTCAATGACAATGCCAATCTGCGCACCAAACAGCGGCAGAGCGCAAAACCGCCGCTCTTTCAAACGATGGAAGACAAAAGCGGTGGGCCTGGAGCTTCTGGCGCCAACGGAGAGCCGGGTGCGAATGGATGGAGCGGAGGATCTGGCAGCTCCGGCTTTCCCGGATACTGTGGGTGGCAAGTCAACGGAGGTCCGGGCATCCCGGGCGGCGCCGGAACGGATGGATACACGGGGGGTAACGGAGGCGATGGAGGCCCAGGCGGTAAGGGTGGAGATATCTACCTCGAGCTTTCTCGAGGCGACACGGGCACCTACACGCTGATCTCTCGGGGAGGTATCGGCGGTAATGGCGGCAATGGTGGCAATGGTGGTAATGGCGGGTCTGGCGGTAATGGTGGCAGCGGCGGCGATGGCGCTGATTGCCAATGTGATCAGGGTGGTCAGGGAAGTGGAGGAAACGGCGGCAATGGCGGCTGGGCGGGCCGGGGCGGTAATGGCGGCAACGGAGGCAACGGAGGCAACGGCGGAGATTCCGGGCGTATCAACGTCAGCTATACCTGCGAGTTATTGGCGAATGTAACGGTTGATTATGCCGCCGGCGTCGGAGCATACCCCGGAACTGGAGGCGCCGGGGGTTACGGCGGTCTCGGCGGCCCGGGCGGACTCCGAGGTAGCAAAGGCGGCGGCGACTGCCCCACTTGTCCTGATAGCGGGGCGGTAAGTGGAAGCGATGGTATAAGCGGAGCTTTTGGCGCCGACGGAGTCCCTGGGACTCAGGGGGCTTTTGGAGCGGAAGGAACATCGTACCAAGCCGCGTTCGTCAGCACCCCCGTTGAGGTGGGTTTCTGTGACGGTGGCGGCGGTGGGGGCGGTGGGGGTGGCGGCTGCACGCCCTATTTTCAGTGCTGGGATGTTTACTATTGCCAATGCTACGAGATTGAGCAGACAGATCCCTTCGACGACAGGAGTCCCCAATACTGGGATTGCTACTGCTGGTACATGTACACTTACTGTGAGTACCTTGGTTGCTGGTGATTGCGCGCGTTACGAAGACGTTTTTGGGGAAAGGAATGAAAGCAATGAAGGCTCTAATGAAGTTCGGCGTTCCAGTCGGCATCGCCGCCATCGGGCTCGCTGCTATGTTGCTTTCCGCCGAAGCACAGAAAGAGACAAATGCCACCGCGCCCCCCGACCGCGTTGGGTATACCATCGTTTCGAAAGCGACGATTCGCTCCGACGACGGCAACACAATCGGGGCGTTCACCCAAACGAAATACGTCTCGGCCGATGATGCCTGGCGAAATCTGAAGACGTTTCCTAATGGGAGCACTCAGGAGTCATTCGCGAGCAAGGGGCAGGGGGTATTCCTGGTTGACGATGATGAGCAGGCCCTGATTTTATTGGGACCATATCACCGCTCGCCAAACCCTCAGAGCATTCGCCACAGCCCCAAGTACCTGAGAACCGAGCACGTGCAAGGGTATGAGGCCTATGTGCTGCGTGAAGAGGGCCCGGGGATCACGGCGGAAGTCTATTACGCTCCGGCGCTGAATGGCGACGTGATCAAACAAGTGCTCGCTAAACCGGGCTCGACGATGACACTCGAACCAGAAAGCATTACGCTCGGCGAACCTGCGAGTGAGAACTTACAGCATAGGTCGTACTCGGTGGTGAAGACGGCTCAGTTCAACAACGGCGTCAGGAGTAGTCAGCATAGAGCGAAGAACTCTAACCGACGATCGGGGCGCTGATTTTGAAGATGAGAGATTAGCTCGCCGTAGAGGGTGAGGGAGGCTCAAGATGATAGCGTTCGCACACATTAAAGTCACCGCGCCGTTGGCGTTGCTTGGTTTGGCAATGCTCCCATTTCCGGCCCACACGCAAGAGCAAGGACAGCGTCCTGCCAGACAGTATCACCGAGTTGCCGTTGAGCAAGATGCTGCGTCTCGGCAAGCGAGATGGCTAGCGCGAGTGCGCACCATCGATGCGACGCGCAACAACGAGAAGCTCGTTAGGGGCGCGTACGTGAAGCTAATGCGTTACAACAGCGCCTATGCCGCCGAAATCGCTGACGCACGCAACCAGGCACCTCGCCGCGAAGACGGCATCGAATTCGAGCTTCGAAACTTCCACACCGGACGAATTTCGGAAATAACCGACGAGCTATACGAAGAACTGGTGACCGAACCCACTGGAGACATTCTGAACGTCACCCCTAGCTATAGAAATCAGCCAGACAGCCCGAGGTTTGCTAGATACATAGTGGACTGGGCCAAAGGGAATACCACGGCTGTCGGTCGAAAGGGAATCACGGTCGGTGAAATACTGGGGCTTGGAAACGACCTCCAAACCGATGTAGACTTCTACTCATCTTACGAGGTCACTGTGCGACTTCTAGGGAAGGAGCGGACCTATCGAGCTATGGCGTTATATCACAAGGCAACCCAGCAAGACGGCAGGCGCAGAATCGAGCTACTCGATAGCATCACGTCAAACATGAATATGGTATTGGAGGACAACTCTCCAGTTGTGCGGTCTCCATGGCGCAGATATGTAACGACCGGTTCATACTTTGCCACCGTGAGGACGATTGAGGCAGCAAAGGAGAAGGGCATTACACCTATATCAGAGGGTGGGCCGATAGGGTTCTTGCCAGGTGACGAGGCCGTGCCCAATCAACAGGATCGTCAAAAAGCTCAGCTAGCCGCGGCGGCCGCCTGTGCGGTGCCCGTGACGACGGACGAGGTGGTTGTGATCGCCTGGGTCGATTCAAGTAGAATCGATCTCCCGACCGGCGCCAACCTCGAACTCAAAGTTAGTTTGAATCTACCATTTGAGTGTTCAAAGACGGTTTTGGCGTGGGCTGGAGGTGTGCCCTTATATCTTTATTCGGACGAAGACAGAGCGTACGCCAATGCGTTCCTCTTGAAGAATTCAGGAAACGCCGAGCCGCCACCATCGATTAATCCCGACTCGATTCTGGCGGGTGGCGATTTTCGGTTTTTCGGTCGCTTCAAGGTCAACTTCTCAGTGGTCAATGGTGTAATCACTAACCCGCAGTACATCCAATCCGTTTCCAAGGTTGGAGACACTCCAGACCCCTGCCATTTTGCTCCGTCCATTGGTGGGGAGGCGCATCCAGAAAACGGGGCAAATCGTGTAACGCCTTCCGGCTGGTGGGTCTACCTGCTCACGGAAGGTCGCATTGGTAAAATCGGTCAAAAGGTAAGCAACACCATAAACGGCAGAACGGTACCATGGATCTGGACCGTGATTAGATTCCACCTTACTGGAATTCCAGACTTTGGCGATAACGCCGTTTATTTTCCGACCTACTATGTCTACGGCAACGGGAGCTTTATGACGCCTTATCGACAAAGCAATCCATCAGTTTTCATAAGACTGGATGAGACTTGGCAAAGGCGGGTATCGGAGATCCAATGATGCATAGAACACAGATGAGAGTGCGGTCCGGTCGCGCGCGGGTTGGCATCGCCGCATGGGCGGTATGGTGCATCGCATTAACGGGTGGTGCCTACGCTCAGGGACAAAAGCCAGACTCCCAAAAGGTGGAGGAGGCACTCGGGAGGGTGCAACGGTGGCAGCATGACCAACGAGATCCAATCGAGCAGGTCCACGATGTAAGGTTGCTTGCCCAAGCTGGCGCGACTGCTGGCATACCGACTTTGAAACAAGAGTTTGCTGTCACGACCGACACTTGGCTGAAGCTTGTGATCGCAGGAGCTCTAGTCAGACTTGGCGACCGGGACGCGGTCTACTGGGATTTCTTGGCGGACGAGGCAAAAAAGGCACTCGAAAACGACGCGCCGCCTTTCTTCATTCTGGACTCCGAAGGCAACGTGGTGCCCGGCCAGGGACAGTTTCCGGCGGAGTTTGTCGCCTGGGCAAAGGCGCATAACCTGGAACCGGCGGTCGCCGCCCAGAATCAAATCTACGAACTTCCTATGCCCTTTGTCTACCTTGCTGAGACCGGTGATCCCAGGGGTCGAGAACTGCTTCGAATGGGCTTGAAATCCCGTAATTCCATGATTCAGTCATTTGCCGTCAGAGGATTGGCGAAACTTCAGGACAAGGAGTCTATTCCTCTGATTATTGAGGCCGCCAAGACGTCGCCTCGATACATGACTCTACAATTTGGAAAGTCGCTGCTGTTTTTTGACGACCCCCGGGCGCAAAGTGCGGCGGAGACGTTTATCCCGGACAAACAGTTGCTCCAAGAACTTCGTAAGCGGATTCGTGAAGGCGCCGACCCATTCTTGCATTAAACCCGCTTTCGCAAAGGTTGGGACGCCGAAGTCAACCGCAGACTGTACGTTCCTCCGCTTGACTTGGGAATCCGCCTACCTCTATGCCCGCGCAGGAGGAACGCGCCTATCACAGGCGTCTTCGCCAGACTTGGTGGGGCGGCTCGGCCATGTGAAACTGCTAATGACGGCTGGCGCGGCCCAAGTAATGCCAACTCTGCAACCAAGGGCTTTGCGGTCACGAGGGCCATCTGACTTCTACTCATCTTACGAGGTCACTGTGCGACTTCTAGGGAAGGAGCGGACCTATCGAGCTATCGCGTTATATCACAAGGCAGCCCAGCAAGACGGCAGGCGCAGAAACGAGATACTCGATAGCATCACGTCAAACATGAATATGGTATCCATCAGATTTCATAAACTGGATGAGACTTGGCAAAGGCGGGTATCGGAGATCCAATGATGCATAGAAAATTGATGCGAGTGCGGTCCGGTCACGCGCGGGCTGGCATTGCCGCATGGGCGGCATGGTGCATCGCATTAACGGGTGGTGCCTACGCTCAGGGACAAAAGCCAGACTCCCAAAAGGTGGAGGAGGCACTGGGGAGGGTGCAACGGTGGCAGCATGACCAACGAGATCCAATGCAGGTCCACGATGTAAGGTTGCTTGCCGAGGCTCGCGCGACTGGTGCCATACCGACTCTGAAAGGAGAGTTTGCTGTCACGACCGACACTTGGCTGAAGCTTGTGATCGCAGGAGCTCTAGTCAGACTTGGCGACCGGGACGCGGTCTACTGGGATTTCTTGGCGGACGAGGCAAAAAAGGCACTCGAAAACGACGCGCCATCTTTCTTCATTCTGGACTCCGAAGGCAATGTGGTGCCCGGCCAGGGCCAGTTTCCGGCGGAGTTTGTCGCCTGGGCAAAGGCGCATAACCTGGAACCGGCGGTTGCCGCTCAGGATCAAATCTACGAACTTCCTCGGCACTTTGTCTACCTTGCTGAGACCGGTGATCCGAGGGGTCGAGAACTGCTTCGAATGGGCTTGAAATCCCGTAATTCCATGATTCAGTCATTTGCCGTCAGAGGATTGGCGAAACTTCAGGACAAGGAGTCTATTCCTCTGATTATTGAGGCTGCCAAGACGTCGCCTCGATACATGACTGTACAATTTGGAAAGTCGCTGCTGTTTTTTGACGACCCCCAGGCGCAAAGTGCGGCGGAGACGTTTATCTCTGACAAGAGGCGCATTGAAGAGCTTCGCAGGCTGATTCGTGAGCATGGCGCCGACCCGTTCCTGTATTAATTCCTGTTTCGAGAGATACCGTGCGCTCGCCCTGGGATAGATACGTCAAGACAGTGTACGCCCCATCCGGCTTCAAGCAGTTTAAGTCCGACGCTGGGGAAGCAAACCGCTGGCAACCCGAACTCGGCTCCGATCTGTGGCATCGCAGCCGGCACAACATCATCGCCGGGAAGGCATCCAATTGGAGCATTCGAGGGAATGAGCGGGTGGCGTGATTGCCTGGTCACATCAGGATTGACTGCATCTCGCCTTCCATTCTGGCAGTCAAGCACCTGGACATGATTGGAATTAGTGGAAGCCATGGGAGAGCGTATCAAGCAACCCACGCGGTTCAGCGGCCTGACCCTGAATATTAGGTTAGAAGGCGAAGTGTTATGATGTAGGATATACACGATAAAAGGTGCTCGGTAGTTGAACGATGTGAATCAACAAAGGAGGCCCCTATGGAACAATCCAACAGAACGCAGCTCGTGGTTGCGATGGTCCTGTCCTTCGCGTTCGTCGTTACGGCATCAGCCCAGTTGGAGAAGAAGTCGTACGAGCAGTGGAGTGAGAAAGAAGCCACGCAGCTCTTGAACGACTCGCCGTGGTGTCAAACGCAGGCCGTTACTGACACGTCGAAGATGTTCGACACTAACCGGCGCCTGGACTCGGGCCAGACCCGCGTCGCCGACGTGACGACGGTCAACTTCAGAATCAGATTTTTCTCAGCCAAGCCCGTCCGCCAGGCCATGAGCCGTTCTATCGAACTTAAGCAGAAGGGACAGGTGAGCGAACAGATGGCGGCGCAACTCAAGGCGCTGGCTACTGCTGACATCACGGATTACATCATGGTCACCGTGACCGTCGACGCTCCAAATCCGAGTCAGGCACTAACGGATGCGACGTCCGTCCTGCTGAAGCTGAATACTGCCGTGCTCAAGAACAACACCTACCTGTTGGTCAAAGGCGGCCAGCGTCTGTTCATCAGCGAGTACCAGCCGCCGCGACGGGACGGGTTCGGCGCGCGCTTCGTTTTCCCGCGCGTCGTCGACGGCAATCCATTCATTACTCCCGAAAGCGGCGAGGTCCAGTTCTTCAGCGATTTGAACAACGAGTTCCGGATGGAGAATAAACCTGTCACCCTTTCGACGCGGTTCAAGGCCAAGGACATGATGTTCGATGGCAAACTCGAGTACTAAGGGGGGAGTCACACTTGTTTCTGTTTTTAGAGTTCATCCTTCGGCTTGCGCGATAGCGGATCGTAGCAACCTAAAGGTTGAACTCATAACACTCGTGACATGGAGGGACCGTGAGAACAAGAGTCGTTGCTAAGCCAGCGATGTCAGCGAAATGCGTCGGGACGAAGGCAGTGGTGAATCTGCTTGGCGTGCTTTCGGCCCTGTTATTCAGTCCGAACCCCGCAGTGGCGCAGAAGTACGAGATCGCGTTCTCGCTCGGCGCGATGACCGCAGGCGACCGGGATTTCAAACTGCCGGGGCCGGGCGCGGTGAGGATCGGAACCGGGCTCACCTATCAAGCTAATTATGCCCAATGGCTGGTCAACGCGAAGGCTGCGGCGCTCTACTTTGAAGTTCCCCTCGCAGCCACGCCCAACACGAAGATCAAATCGTCGAGCTTGTTCTCGCCCCGCGATTACGCCTCACTGTTCATCACCCCCGGCTTGAAGCTGAAGCTGCTGCCGGCCGGGCCATATTCACCGTACATGTTCGCGGGCATTGGATACGCTCGATTCTCTGAGAGCGACGCTCGCGTCGACGGCAGGCCCAATACCAGCCGTGGAACCAATCGCGTGGCGTTCGATTTCGGGGGCGGCCTCGATGTGAAGATCTTTCCTTACTTGAGCGTGCGCGGCGAGCTTCGCGATTACGTGTCGGGTAATCCGCGATTCAACGTTGACGTACTCGGGAACCGCCAGCACAACGTGTTGCTGTCGGGCGGCTTGGTCCTGCGGTTTCGATGAACACGCAGGCTTCACTGCGAAGTGCCCGGCGCTCGCTTGATCACGAAGTTCGAGTCGCTCTCATCCTCGGCGGTCTGTCCATCAGCAGTGTGAGCAACGACGCGAATGCGACCCTTCTTCGTCTTGACGTTCGGAACCGTCCACGCGTGAGTTGTCGAAGGAACGGAGATGCCGAGCGCGATTTCCTGCCATGTCTTGCCTGCGTTTAGGGACAGGTACACGTCGAAACGAGTGAGCCCGCCTCCTGTTGCCGACCACCGGATCGTAAACGTCGAGGCTGAACCCTCGGACCTCAGCTTTTCGCCTCCGTTAGGCGCGAGCACTTCAACCGCCGGCGGAGACGGTCCGGCGGGACTGGTCGAGATCGTGGCGTTGGTGATCGTAGCGCCCGTGCCATTGAGCGCCGCGTCGGCGATCAACGGATAGCGCGGCGCAAACCCGCTCGTGTAAAAGACCGCGCCGTTTCTGTAGTACCTGACGACGCCGCCCTGCACCGCAACCCGAAACACGTCACCGCTCCTGAAATCCCCGAAGTATCCTCTCGACCTTCCCGATTCGAAAACATGGAACGCGCCGCCCGTGTTCAGGTGGATCGCGAAAGTGATGCTCGAGTAATCCTGATCAGCGTCGATGTTGCTGAGGCCGCACATCCGCTCCCGATTCGTCTCGGTGGCTGTGAACTCGACGTAGCCCTCACCCGATTGAATTACCTGCTCGGAAGACGCGCCGGCATTCCCCCACGCTGATTCAGAAGTCTTCACCAGGCTGCTGCCAATGGCATTGCAGCCGACGACGTTCTTCCAAACAACGCTCTGCGCCGCCGGCCCGCCCCCCGAATCCGAAACCGTTATCGTCAGCGAATCACTGGCCGTCGCTCCCCCATCGTCGGTCACCCTCAACCGGACAGTGAAGTTGCCCGCCGCCGCGTAGGTGTGGGAAACCGATTGCTCGGACGAAGCCGAACCGTCGCCGAACTCCCACGAGTAAGCAATGATCCGGCCGTCGGGATCCGACGCATCGGCGTCGAAGGCGACAGTCAGGGGCGGCGGACCAAATACCGCAGACGCGCGAATGCTTGCGCGCGGCGGCTGATTGCCCAGCGCCCCTCCAAGCTTGAACGCATGGACGCTATGGTCGACCGATCCCGCGAAAATCCGGTCCTGCTCGATCGAGATTCCGCCCAGCACCGGCCCTATGCTTGCGCTCCACAATTTTTCTCCCGTCAGCGGATCGTATGCTCGGAGGTCTCCGTCCGCGCCGCCGATCAGCAAGACTCCATCGGCGAGCGCGGCCGGTCCGATCACCGGCCTGGTTTGCGGGGCCTCCCAGACGATCCTTCCATCGCGCTGGTCGAGCGCGACGACCTTGCCCGTCTGGTTCCCGCCCACGGCCGATCCCATGAAGACCAATCCGTAACCTGCAGCCGGCGATGAGATGATTCCGCCCACGGTCGAGCCATCGGTCACTCGCGTGTTCCAAAGCAACTGGCCTGTCACCCGATTCAACGCATAGCAGTGCCCGTCTTTGGAACCGACGGCCAGCGCGGGCACGCCCGCGTCGAACAGGACGGGCGACGCTCCGAAGTCCAGATTCTCGCTGTCGCGGTTAATGTTCTTGTAGTGCCAGATCAGCGCGCCTGTCCCGACGTCGAGCGCGACTATCGCATTCCCGTATGTATCGTCGCCCTGGCAGTAGTTGCCCGTCGACGCGTAGACCAGACGGCGTGATTCGTCTATGGCCATGGAACTCCAGACGCCGGCGCCTACGCCGCCCGTCGGTGCTGCATAGAAGGTCCACAATACCCGGCCGTCGGAGGCGCTTAGGCAGACGATCTGGCCCCTCACGCAGGGGTGATCGCAGTGCGACGCCAAGCCAACGTAGATATTGCCTTCGAAGACGACCGGCGACGACCACAGGTGGAACCCCTGGGTCGGGTCGGCGAGGTGCGTCCTGAAGATCTCGCGGCCCGTCGCCGCGTCGAGCGAGTAGAGGTCGCAGTTCGCCGCGGGCACGTAGACCTTCCCATCGGAATACGCGGCGGTCGCGTCGATGCCATACGTCGCTCCGCAGTTGTCGCTGGTTCGCCCAACGTTGAAGCTCCACAGTCGTTGTCCGTCGGTCTCGCGCAACGCGTAGAAGTTCCCGTCCCAAGAACCAATGTAAACGGTCCCGTCCACGACAATGGGCGTTCCGGTGACCCAGTCGCCGGTCGTGAACTTCCAGACTTCAGCCAGCCGGGCGACACTGCCTGCGTTTATGGTCGTCCCCACAGCGATGGCGGTGTGAGCCGGATCGTGTTGGTACATAGGCCAGTCGGCAAGCGCGACCGCGGCGAAAAGAGCGATGACAACAATCGTCCTCACCAGGGGCATATAGTGCTTTGCATATGTCGAATGGCGACCTCTTTCCAGCGAATTCGGCATCGAGCCGGACGTTAGCTGGTGCGCTTGCGTTCTTCGAGAATCGCTTCGAGCTCGGCGATCGCATCGAGGTCTTTAGGACGGCCGGCGGCGCGCTTGACGACAATAAGTTGCTCAATTGAGGCCATTCATCAAGGTTCGATCGCTCCACTGGAACGGCAATCCCGGCGGCGCGCCGCGCAAGTATGGATCATATGGCGCGAGAGCCTGAACGAGCCGGCCACGTTATCGTGGTCCGCATGTGGACGATGTCCAGGTCCTCGGTTAGGCGAGCCGACCCGTTGGGCCGTACCAGCGGCGCCTCCTACGATGATGAACTCGACGCCGCTTTCAACGAGGTGACGGATAAGTTCACGAAAATCAGTCATCGCACTTGCGCCGCTTCCCGGCCGGCACGCCGTAGCTCTTCAGCAAACCGCTGAAGCATCATCAGCTTTTCGAAACGCTCGTCGACGGACAGCTTTAGGTTCTCGCGAATCAGCGTGCGGTCAATGTCTTTTTTGTACGCCTCTACGACCGGGTCGGGTTCGAGGGCATCCGCTTCGTCGCTCATCGCTGTTCTCCTGGCTCATTATACGCTGGCGGCCGCCGGCTCTTCACAGAATTACTCCCTTGTGCTGCTGTGGTATCGCGAGCGATTCAGTCGCGATATGGGTTCAGATTTGATATAAGAGTGAAGGCCCGCCGGTTTCCAACGGCCGCCGCGCCGGACTGCTTCACATGAAAGCTTCGTTATTCATAACCTGTCTTGTCGATCAATTCTGCCCGCAAGTCGGCGTGAGCATGGTGACCGTGCTTCGTAAGCTGGGGGTCGAACTCGATTTCCCCGCAGCCCAGACTTGCTGCGGTCAGCCGGCGTTCAACAGCGGATTCCAGACCGAAGCTCGCGAGCTGGCCCGGCGCTTCATCGACATCTTCGAGAAGTCCGAGCACATCGTCACGCCGTCTGGGTCCTGCGCGAGCATGGTCAAGGTGTTTTACCCTGAGTTGTTCAAAGACGATTCGGCGATGCACGAGCGAGCGCGGGCGCTTGCCTCTCGTACGCACGAATTCTCGGAGTTTCTGGTTAACGTATTGGGCGTCGAAGACGTTGGCGCCGCGCTCGAAGCACGAGTCGCGCTGCACCAGTCCTGCCACCTGTTGAGGGAGCTGAACGTCAGAACCGAGACCCGGCGGCTGCTGGAGAACGTGCGAGGGATCGAGATGGTCGAACTCGATGGCTCGGAGCTATGCTGCGGCTTCGGAGGGCTGTTTTCGATCAAGTACCCTCACATCTCTGGCGGAATCCTCGAAGAGAAGATCGACTGCATCAAGAAGAGCGGAGCCGACACGGTTGTCGCAAGCGACGCCGGATGTTTGATGCACATCGCAGGCGGCTTAAGCAGGCAAAACGTTGGAGTGAAAACAATGCACATCGCGGAGGTGCTCGCGAAGGAGTGAGTGGCGTTCAGGACTACCGACTTTAGTCGGGTCTTTTCCTGCGGCGCCCGCGTCTGAAGTCTCGACATTAGCCGGCGGCTTCCCGCGCTGCGGTACTAGCGGTACTAAATGGCAAACGCCCGATTAAGCTCTGCGATACTAGATGCCAAAGACCCGACTAAAGTCGGTACTCTAAACGCCCGCACCGAATGTAGAACCTATGCACGCTAACACCCAGTCATTCATTCAGAGCACGGACGCGGCTATCAAGAACAAAGACTTGCAGAAGCGGCTTCGCGTGCTTGGCGGGTTCGTCCAGTTGCGCAACTTCGCATTCGCAGGTCTTCA
This sequence comes from Blastocatellia bacterium, assembly GCA_035293105.1. GTDB lineage: Bacteria > Acidobacteriota > Blastocatellia > UBA7656 > UBA7656 > DATDOV01. The sequence continues at coordinate 6,846 of DATDOV010000043.1, read as the reverse complement.
TGACGGCGAGCTGCTGCGCGACCGCGCTCGGGCGATCAAAGAAGAGGCGATCGCCGGGCTTCACCGTCACCTGCTGCTGCTCGAAGAGCAGGTCAATCGGCTAGGCGGGACAGTGCATTGGGCTCGCAACGGCGACGAGGCCTGCGAGATCATTCTAGACCTCGCGCGCAGGAACAACGTGCGCCGCGTCGTGAAAAGCAAATCGATGGTCACCGAAGAAATCGATCTGAACCGCCGGCTGGAAGGCGCCGGGATCGAAGCGGTCGAGACCGACCTCGGCGAGTACATCGTTCAGCTTGCCAGCGAAAGACCCTCCCACATCATCGCGCCGGCCATTCATAAATCGAGGCAGGACGTCGCCGACCTGTTCACCGAGAAGCTCGGCTCGAACACGAACGTCGCAGAGGAACTGACCCAGGTTGCGCGGCGAGAGTTGCGCGAAAAGTTTCTCACCGCGGATATGGGAATAACCGGCGCGAACTTCGCCGTCGCCGAAACGGGAACGATCGCGCTGGTGGAGAACGAAGGCAACATCCGGCTGAGCACGACGCTGCCTCGCATCCACGTCGCATTGATGGGCATCGAGAAGGTCATACCTCGATTCGCGGACCTGGCAGTCTTCCTCAAGATTCTGGCTCGAAGCGCAACCGGTCAGAAGATGTCGAGTTACGTTTCGTTCATCACCGGACCGCGGCGCGCCGATGAAGCCGACGGCGCGCGCGAGTTCCACCTGATCCTGTTGGATAACGGCCGCACGCGAATGCTCGAAGACGAGGAGCTGCGCGAGGCGCTCTACTGCTTGCGCTGCGGCGCTTGCTTGAACGTGTGTCCGGTGTATCAGAAGGTCGGCGGCCACGCGTATGGCTCCGTTTACTCGGGTCCGATCGGCTCGGTCGTTACTCCCGGGATGGCGGGAATCGGCGAGTGGAAGGACCTGCCGTTCGCGTCGTCGTTGTGCGGCGCCTGCCGCGAAGTCTGTCCGGTGAGGATCAACATCCCGCACTTGCTGCTGAAGCTGAGGAACGACTGGGTCAAGGGCGTGGACCACAAGCGGAGGCCCGCGTTAGTCGAGAAGGCGGCGATGCGATTGTGGGCGTTTGCGATGCGTCATCCCCGCATTTACAACGTCGCGTTCCGGCTGGCGGCGCGTATTCAGGGGCCGATGCTCGAAGACGGGAAGTTTCGCCGTTTGCCGTTCGCTTTCGGCGCGTGGACTGAGAACCGCGACTTCCCAGCGCTTGCGAGCAAGTCCTTCCATGAGATTTGGCGGGACGGGGTCCAGTGACGATTCGTCGGTGATTTCGTGCCGATATCGCAGGATGTTCCATGAGCAGACTAACGCTGAAGTCAGCCCGAGAAGAAATACTCGCGAAGGTTGCTGCGTCAACGGCGAGCAGGCCCGCGCCCACCCCCGCGGATATCGAGCGGCCACAAGACACAGGAATCGGGAGGGCAGAACCGATCAAGAGGCCCGGCCAGGAAGCCCCCGCCGAACTGATCAAGCAACTGGAAACCGAGCTTACAAGGGTTGGCGCGTGCTTCCACATAGCCTCGGACTCTATCGCCGCGTGCGATTACATTCGAGGGCTGTTGGCGAAGGACGGGCGGCAAAACCCCGTCGTCGCGTGGCGTGATCCGATCATTCATGAACTTGGCATTGTTGACGCGCTAGCCGAGGCGGGAGCACAGTTGTTTCTGGATGACGATCCGGGCACGCCAGACGAGTTCACGGCGAGGTCGGCGCGAGCAGGCATCGGAATCTCCGGCGTCGACTATGCACTGGCGGACTCGGGAACGCTGGTGGTGTTTTCGGGCAGCGGACGCGCGCGCTCGGTCTCGCTGTTGCCTCCGGTTCACGTGGCGATCTTGAAACCCGAGCAGATTGTCTCCGGGCTTGACGACTTGTTTTCAGTGCTCGGTGCTGAATCTGTAGACGGGAACGGACTGGCCAGCGCGATCACGTTCATCACCGGTCCGAGCCGCACAGGTGATATTGAAATGACGCTCGTGGTCGGCGTACACGGTCCGCAGCAATTGCACGTCATCCTGCTGGCGACCAATCCCGCGTGACACGCGTCACTGTTTCGTGTGACGGTTACACTGGCAGCCGGCGGTGCGGGAGCAAAGAATGGAGCAGGTGGAATAATGAGGTCCGCCCCAGACTAAGGAGGGAGTATGAGTAAGGACACACTGACGATAACCGACAATCGGACCGGAAAACAGTACGAGCTTCCGATAGAGGACGGTACGATCCGGGCGATGGACCTGCGGAAGATCAAGGTCTCGGATGGCGACTTCGGGCTGATGACCTATGATCCGGCGTTCATGAACACTGCGTCGTGCAAGAGCCGGATCACTTTCATCGACGGCGACAAAGGCATTCTGCGCTATCGCGGGTACCCGATCGAGCAACTCGCCGAGCGCAGCACCTACATCGAGACGGCCTACCTGATTCTGCATGGCGAGCTTCCGTCGGCGTCGGAGCTGAAGGACTGGACGCACGACATCACCCATCACACTTTCATCCACGAGAACATCAAGAAGTTCGTCGATGGATTCCATCACGACGCCCATCCGATGGGGATGCTGGTGGGGACGATAGGCGCGCTCTCGACGTTCTATAAGGACGCCAAAGACATAATGAACGCCGAGTCGCGCAGGAAGCAGACGCACCGGCTGATAGCCAAGGTGGCTACAATCGCCGCGTTCGCCTACCGTCACAGCATCGGAATGCCCTACGTCTATCCCGACAACGACCTGACCTACACCGGTAATTTCCTGAACATGATGTCGAAGATGACCGAGCTTAAGTACACACCCGACCCGGTGCTGGAGCGCGCCCTCGACGTGCTGTTCATACTGCATGCCGATCACGAGCAGAATTGCAGCACCAACGCGATGCGCAGCATTGGTAGCTCCCACGCCGATCCATTCTCGGCGGTGGCGGGCGCGGCGGCGGCGCTTTATGGCCCGCTGCATGGCGGCGCGAATGAAGCGGTGCTGCGCATGCTGAACGAGATCCATTCGGTAGATCGCGTGCCGGACTACATCAAGCGGGTGAAAGCCGGCGAGTTCAAGTTGATGGGATTCGGCCACCGGGTCTACAAGAACTACGACCCGCGCGCGCGAATAATCAAGCAAGTGGCGCACGAGGTCTTTTCGGTGACCGGCAAGAACCCGGTCATCGACATCGCGCTCGAGCTTGAGCGCATCGCGCTGCAGGACGACTACTTCATCTCGAAGAAGCTGTACCCCAATGTCGATTTCTACTCCGGGATCATCTATCAGGCGATGGGGTTCCCGGTTGACATGTTCCCGGTTCTGTTCGCGATTCCGCGTACTGCGGGATGGATCGCCCAGTGGCAAGAGATGCTGGTGGACGCGGACCAGAAGATAGCGCGGCCGCGACAGATTTATCTCGGGGCAGGTGAGCGGGAATACGTGCCAATAGAATCGCGGGACGGCGGGGCCAGCGCCGCGCGGGTGTGAGGCTGAGCGACCATTGTCGGAGCGTGTTCGTTCACCGTCACCGGCGTGGACGGTCAGCGCTGCATGGTTAGCTGCATCTTGATCAGCTTTGCGCCTTCGAACCACGCCTGAAAGGCGAAATCGTCGTCGGGGGTCTTCGAAACGAGCACGCTGTCTTCGAGGTCCGAATGGATATGCCAGCTTTGACGGATGATCCTGAGAGCAAGTTCCTTCGGCTGGCCGATGTGAAGGCCTTCGGGCGACCTTCCGTCGAATGGGGCTTCGACCGAGATCGCCTGCACCCTCGTCGCCGGTCCGCGCGTCCCCGTCGCCAGCACTATAGTGATACCGCGGTTCGGATAGCGCATCATGCTATCGTCGCCGGAATCGGCGTCCTCAGCGGGGGCCGGCAAGCCCATTTTGTCGATCACGTTTCGATAGGTCGAACGCCCGGGAACCAAGCCGTTCACGTGCCCGAACGGCACAATCTCGTTCTTCGCGCTCGACTGCGCCGCTGCCACGCCTAACGTGCTGGCCGCGAGGAGCAGGGGGATTAATAGACTTTCGCGTCCGCTCATAGGACCTCAACGCTTCGCGGGATACTCAGGAGCGCCGGGATGATATGGTTGTGAGCCCTTGAAATCAAGCCGACAGTGGGAGCCGGGTCAGCCAAGCCGGCGACGACAACTCGCGGCGTCGGTCTACCGCGCTGGTTCCGGAGAGGGCCGGTCTTGAACAAATTCTTCAAAGTCATTCGAGATTCGCAGAACGGCGAGGAGATCATCGAAACATCCCTCACCGGCCACCTGCTTCTGGACTATCCGCTGCTCAACAAAGGCAGCGCCTTCCCCGACGACGAGCGGCGCGAGTTGGGCCTGCTCGGGCTGTTGCCGCCTCACGTATCGACCACCCAAGAGCAGATGGACCGAATCTACGGCAACTACAAAGCGAAGCAGACCGACCTCGAGCGTTACATCTTTCTAGGTTCGCTCCAGGACCGCAACGAGACTGCCTTCTACCGGCTGGTGAGCGAGCACGTCGCCGAGATGATGCCGATCATCTATACGCCGGTCGTCGGCGCGGCGTGTCAGGCGTACTCACACATCTACCGCCGGCCGCGAGGGCTTTACATTTCGTATCCGCACAAGGACGAGATAGAGACGCTGCTGGCCAACGCTCCGAATCCCGACCCAGAGGTGATCGTAGTGACCGACGGTGAGCGAATCCTGGGTCTCGGCGATCTGGGAGTCGGCGGGATGGGCATTCCCATCGGCAAGCTCGCGCTCTACACGGTGTGCGCGGGGATTCATCCGGCGACGACGCTTCCAATCCTGCTCGACGTTGGCACCGGGAATCGGGAATTGCTTGCGGACCCGCTGTACATCGGCTGGCGTCACGAACGAATGCGCGGTGAGGAGTACGACGACTTCATCGAGGCGTTCATCGAAGGGGTGACACGGCAGTTTCCGAACGCCCTGCTCCAGTGGGAGGACTTCTCGAAGAACAACGCCGCGAGATTGCTTGAGAAGTATCGGGATCGGCTGTGCACGTTCAATGACGACATACAGGGAACGGGCGCCGTGACGCTGGCGGGGATTCTCGCGGCGATCGAGGTGACCAAATCCCGAATCAGCCGGCAGCGGGTGGTCCTGCTTGGCGCGGGCTCGGCGGCGGCCGGAATCAGCGCCCAGATTGTCACCGCAATGATGAGCGAGGGGCTTTCGGAAGCGGAGGCAAAGTCGGCCATCTGGCTCGTCGACAGCCACGGACTGGTTCACTCGGGACGTTCGAACCTCGAGCGGTTCAAGCGAGAGTACGCGCAACCGGTCGAGCGCGTCGCCGAGTGGCGGCCCGCCGACATCGATCGCGTATCTCTCGCTGAAGTCGTAAGGGGACTGCATCCGACGATTCTGATCGGGACCGCGGCGCAGCCTGGGGCGTTCACCGAAGAGGTCGTCCGCGAGATGGCCGGGCACAGCGACCGCCCCGTCATCTTTCCGCTGTCCAATCCGACGTCGAAGAGCGAAGCGCAGCCGTCGGACTTAATCTCGTGGACAAGGGGCCGCGCGTTGGTGGCGACGGGTAGTCCGTTCGCCGACGTCGTCTACAATGGCCGTACGATCAGCATCGGCCAGTGCAACAACGCGTATATCTTTCCCGGCATGGGACTTGGTGTAATTGCCTCGAAGGCCGCGCGGGTAACGGATTCGATGTTCGTGGCGGCGGCGCGGGCGTTGGCGGAGATGTCTCCGGTTCATCGCGATCCTGCGTCGTCGCTCTTCCCGCCGCTCGAAGACGTGCGTTCGGTTTCGCGCCGTGTGGCGTTGGCTGTTGCGGGGGAAGCTCTCGGTTCGGGTGTGGCGGGCGCGGCGACGGCGGAGGAGTTGGAGCGGATGATTGACGCGAAGATGTGGACGCCCCAATACGTCAGATACCGTCGCACGGCGGATTGACGCGAATCGCTACGCGTCAGGGTTCGCGCTCGAGGCTAAGCAGCGAGAGTGCTCAAGGGTGTGACGTACACCGAGGCCAGCGCCGGGCCGGCCGGCGTTGACACTCGCGCGCGCCGTCTGGTAGCTTAGCTTCTCCCTCAAAAAGGGTTTTCCTGAGTAGCTCAATGGTAGAGCATCCGGCTGTTAACCGGAGGGTTGTAGGTTCGAGTCCTACCTCAGGAGCCAGATTTCCAGACGCTGAGAGGCAGCCCTCACCCGGCTGCCTCTAACGATTTGTGGAGCGTGTGCAGCGTCTCTCATTAAACACCGCAAACACCGCCATTCATCGCGGTGTTGTCACGCTGGGCGCAAGCCTCAAACTGTTTCAACGGTTTCCCCCGGTCCGATTCGTAACGCTGCGTTCTTTGTCCATTCGGCGCTCTTGTGATACAAACGTCGCTTGGGGAATGACAAGAGTAGTATTCAGGCGATGTGATCTGATGTTCAAGATTCGAGCTTCTGTTTCCCTGCCGCAGAACTCGAAGGCCGAACTCTGAACTGTCCCGGGTTTGAGGCTGAACCGGCCAAGGACCCAGAGCCGCCTTCACCGGAGATCGGTGTATGCCGACAAATGAAAAAACCTCAAACGAAGGCCCCGCGGTCCAACTCCGAAGGGTCATGGCCCACTACCCGGACCAGTTCAACTGTGTGGCGTGGTCGCCTGATGGCCGCTCGCTCGCCTCCGCCTCAGACGACAACACCGTGCGCATCTGGGACGCGGGCTCGGGCAAGCTTCTTCGCTCGCTCGAAGGCCATACTCACAGTGTCAACAGCGTCGCCTGGTCGCCTGATGGCCGCTCGCTCGCCTCCGCCTCAGACGACAACACCGTGCGCATCTGGGACGCGGGCTCGGGCAAGCTTCTTCGCTCGCTCGAAGGCCATACTC
>DATDOV010000042.1:0-22333 GCA_035293105.1 Blastocatellia bacterium | reverse complement strand
GGTCACATCTCTGGCACGGCGCGTCCAGCGCCTTCCAGTCGCTCGGGTTGGACCATCCCACGTGGACGCCGCGTATTCTGGCCGCCGCCAAGGTATTCGCCTTCGGCGTTGCCGGCGGGTTCATCGTCATCGCTTTTTGGGCGTATTCGGTCGCGCCGTAGGTCATCCATGATTCTGGACGCCAAGATTCCCACCGGCCCGGTCGCCGAGAAGTGGGACCGTCACAAGTTCGAGATGAAGCTGGTCAATCCAGCGAACAAGCGCAAGTACACGATCATCTGCATTGGCACCGGGCTGGCCGGGGCCTCGGCCGCCGCCTCGCTCGGCGAGCTCGGCTACAACGTCCTCAACTTCTGCATTCAGGACAGCCCGCGGCGGGCGCACAGCATCGCCGCGCAGGGGGGCATCAACGCCGCCAAAAACTATCAGAACGACGGCGACAGCGCGTACCGGCTCTTCTACGACACGATCAAAGGCGGCGATTTCCGCGCCCGCGAGTCCAACGTCTACCGGCTCGCCGAGGTCAGCGTGAACATCATCGACCAGTGCGTCGCCCAGGGTGTCCCCTTCGCGCGCGAATACGGCGGGCTCCTGTCGAACCGCTCGTTTGGCGGCGCGCAAGTCTCGAGGACCTTCTACGCGCGCGGCCAAACCGGCCAACAGCTTCTGCTCGGCGCATACCAAGCGCTCGAACGACAGATCGGGCTCGGTCAGGTGAAGATGTACCCGCGCACCGAGATGCTCGAGCTGGTTGTCATCGACGGCCACGCCAAGGGAATTATCACCCGAGATCTGGTCACCGGCGAGATCGCGTCGCACGCCGCCGACGCCGTTGTGCTTGCGACCGGCGGTTACGGCAACGTTTTCTATCTTTCGACCAATGCCAAAGGCTGCAACGTGACCGCGACGTTCCGCGCTTACAAGAAAGGCGCGGCCTTCGCCAATCCGTGCTTCACGCAGATTCACCCGACGTGCATTCCAGTCAGCGGCGAGTATCAATCCAAGCTCACTCTGATGTCCGAATCGCTCCGCAACGACGGCCGAGTCTGGGTCCCGAAAAAGAAAGGCGACACCCGCGCGCCTCAGGACATCCCGGAAGCCGAGCGCGACTACTACCTCGAGCGCAAGTACCCGAGCTACGGGAACCTCGCGCCGCGTGACATCTCGTCTCGCGCGGCCAAAGAAGCCTGCGACGATGGCCGCGGCGTCGGTCCGGGCGGGCTCGGCGTCTATCTCGACTTCGGCGACGCGATCCGCCGGCTCGGCGAGGACAAGATTCGCGAGCGCTACGGTAACCTGTTCGAGATGTACGAGCGCATCACCGGCGAGGACGCTTACCGGACGCCGATGCGTATCTATCCCGCGATTCACTACACGATGGGCGGCTTGTGGGTTGACTACAACCTGATGAGCAACATCCCCGGCTTGTACGTGCTGGGCGAAGCAAACTTCTCGGACCACGGCGCAAACCGTTTGGGTGCGAGCGCGCTGATGCAGGGGCTCGCGGACGGTTACTTCATACTGCCCAACACGATCAGCGATTATCTGGTCACGAAGAATCAGCCCAAACCCTCGACCAGCCATCCGGAGTTCAAGAAGGCCGAGGAGGAGATCGCGTCGCGCACCCGTAAGCTGCTGTCGATTCGCGGCAAGAAAACCGTCACCGAGTTCCATCGCGAGTTGGGCAAACTCCTGTGGGGCAAATGCGGCATGTCGCGAAACGAAGCCGGCCTCAAGGATGCTCTTCAGGAGATTCCGGCGCTGCGCGAAGAGTTCTGGCAGAACGTCAACGTGCTGGGCGATGGCAATGAGCTGAACCCATCGCTCGAGCATGCGGGCCGCGTGGCCGACTTCCTCGAATTCGCCGAGCTGCTGTGCCTCGATGCGCTGACCCGCGACGAATCGTGCGGCGGCCACTTCCGCGAAGAGCATCAGACCGCGGACGGAGAAGCGCTGCGCGACGACCGCAACTTCGCATACGTCGCGGCGTGGGAGTATCAGGGCTCAGGTAAGCCGCCGATCATGCACAAGGAAGCTCTCACCTACGAAGAGGTGAAGATGGCGCAAAGGAGCTACAAGTAGGATGGACCTCAAGCTGCGAGTCTGGCGGCAGAAGAACGCGAGCGCGCCGGGCCGCTTTGTCGACTATCAGGCTAAGGGCGTCGTTCCAGACATGTCCTTTCTGGAAATGCTCGACGTTGTGAACGAAGACCTGATCGCGCGGGGCGAAGACCCGATCGCTTTCGATCACGACTGCCGCGAAGGGATCTGCGGAACGTGCTCGATGGTGATCAACGGCGTTGCCCATGGGGGCCATCGGGGAACCACAACCTGCCAGTTGCACATGCGGCACTTCAACGACGGCGACACGATAACGATCGAGCCGTGGCGCGCGCGGCCGTTTCCGGTCATCAAGGACCTCGTGGTCGACCGAAGGGCGTTCGACGGCATCATCGCAGCCGGCGGGTTCATCTCGGTGTCAACCGGCGGCGCGCCCGACGCTAACGCCATCCCGATACCAAAGGACGACGCGGAGCTTGCGATGGACGCCGCGCAGTGCATCGGCTGCGGCGCGTGCGTTGCCGCGTGCAAGAACGCTTCGGCGATGTTGTTCGTCTCGGCCAAAGTCTCGCACTTGAATCTCCTGCCTCAGGGTAAGGTCGAAAAGGATCGGCGAGTCGTGAACATGGTGAGGGCGATGGACGCGGAGGGGTTTGGCAACTGCACCAACATCGGGTCGTGCGAGGCGGTCTGCCCCAAGGAGATCAGCGTAGACTTCATCGGAAGGATGAATCGCGACTACTTCCGAGCCTTGCTTCGGCGTAGATGATCAGCCGACCCTTGAATCGATTACCCGTCAAACGGAGAGCAAATGAGCGACAAACATCAGGACGTTGCGTTGATATTGAAGCTGTATGAACTGCGCCGCGAGGAAGGGCTTCGCCGCGCGCGCAAATGGTATTTCACCGAATTCAATCCTCAAAGCGCGGCCGACATCGTCAGCATATTCAACACGGGCCACGACGGCAGCGCCTACTATCGAATGATCACTTCCTACTGGGACATGGCCGCGTCGTTCGTGAACAACGGCGGCATAGACGAGAAGATGTTCCTGGACGCGAACGGTGAGCACGTCGGCGTGTTCTCGAAGCTCGAGCCCTTCATCGAGGAAGTGCGCCAGACCATCGGCATGCCGGATTACCTTAAGCAGCTTGAGACGCTGGTGTGGAAAACGCCCAACGCCAAGGAAAGGCTGGAACGGCTCCGTGGCGTATTCTCCCGCTGGTGGAAGGTCGCGCACGAGACGTCTGCCGCAACGTGACCGACACATCTCGCGGCGAATGAGGATGACCGTTCGCAACAAGCGGCTCGCCGGCAATTCCCGCGGTCAACGCTTCGGATCGTTCGCGTTGATGAAGTTCACGAGCGAGGTGATGTACAACTCGGGGATGTATCCCGCCATGATCGCAGTCAAGTGCGACTTGCTCGGCAGCACGACGTTCTTGAAGTTCTTCAGCTCGCGTTGCATCCTGACCGTCTTCGCCAGCGGGCGGTCGAACTCGCCGTTGATCGCAAGGACCGGAATCTTGATCTTGGTCAGATCGATCTGAGGCCGCATCCCCGTTCCCAACCCTTTGCGCACGGCGTCGAGCGCTTCTTGATCGCGGGTCGGGCTCGCCTGCAGCTTCTTGCTCGCTTCGTCTTCGAGCGGGTCGCGCCCTTCTTTATCCTTGGGCGCCTTTGCGACCCACTGCGGGTCCGCTTCCGGTATGCCACTTCCGCCAAACGCTGCGGTGATAAAGCGCTCCGGATACCGCGCCAGGAGCTGAGCCGTGATCCCGCCTCCCATCGAGTAGCCGTGAATGTGAGCACGATCGATTGCGAGATGGTCCATCAGCTCGATCACGTCCTTCCAGATTCGTTCCCCGTACATCGCGGGATCGTGCGGCTTGTCGCTGCGGCCGTGACCGCGCACGTCGATGGCGATCACTCGATGCTTCGCGGCAAGCGCGTCGGCGACTCCATTCGTAAACCAGTTGCCTTCAGCGCTGCCGGTGTAGCCGTGAATCAGAACGACCGGCGTCCCGCGTCCCATAACCAGGTAGTGGACCTTCACTCCATCGGAGGCCACCAGATAACCATGCGAAGGAGTGCCATCGGGAACCGGCCTGGCGCCCGCAATCCCGGCGCCTGAAATCATCATTAAGCACAGACCGAGCGTGAGAATTATTTTCTGTGTCATGGTTTTCTTCCTCATAGGAATCACGTGGCTGGGATAATGCCAGCGTCCTCCCTGGGTTGTCGGCATATTTCCTCCCGATTAGGAATGAAATCTCGTATCCGCCGCTGTTTCGATGGAGTGTACCAGCGGGCTCGCCGGACTCAAAGCTCATTATCGTGGCGGGAAGGGTGGGAGGCGTGGCGGGTGATCGGCAACGGGGGGGCTTCTAACGATCGCCGCTAGGTGAACCTGGCTACGCCGTTCTTTGCATGGAATCGTGAGATTCAGCGTGACTTTTTCACGTGAATCGCTCATCATGCGATCAACCCTTTCGAGAGGTGGAACGACAATGGGCAGCGACGATCTGACGAAAAACCTGACCGACGATAAAACGACTCAGCCGACGATGCAGGCACTGCTGGAGAGGATCAATCAGATTGGCGAGTTGGTGACTCGCCGGATGGACGAGCTCGAAGAAAGCCATAAGGCAGGGTTGGCAGAACTATCCGCCAAAGTGGACGAGCTTCGGCGCGAGATGGATCAGGGGTTTCGCAGATTAGAGAGGATCATAGGACTGCTCAACAACGACTTCCTTCGTATTCGAGGCGACCACGAAGACCTTTTGAGCCGCGTCGAGCTCCTCGAGACAAAAGCCTCTTGACCAAGACGTCCATAGGTCTTCCGCCAGACTGGATGTTCCATCGTTCAAGCGTATGCGATGAGACGGCTGGCTCGGAGAACAAAGCCGAAGCGACCGTTAGTATGGACCCGACTCCATTAAGATTCGCGAGTATACTTCCCGATCAACGTTGCCCCCGCTAATCACGCAACAAACCGAGCAGCGGTGAAATAAGTCAGGCTCGGTGAGCAACGCTCCGATGCTCAACGCGCCGGTCGGCTCGGCCTTCAGGTTTGCAAGCGAAAACAAGAGCCGGACGCCTTCCTTGATATTCTCTTCCGGGACTTCGACAATCTTCGACATCCCGTCACGCAGAATCGCCCAGTTGTGCTCGCCGATGCTCACCGTCCGCGCGCCGTCGGCTATCGTCTGAGGCTCGGTTTCGTTCACCACGATGTGACCGGCCCTCAGCGACCGCGCCGCGTCATTCGCGAGCAACGGCTCGGCGCCGGTCACCGAAGTCTTCTTGCCTGCCCTCCGCAAACCGGTGATGATGCCCGAGGTGAGCCCGCCTCCGCCGACCGGCGCGACTACGAAATCAAACTCGCGCCCGCACTCGGCAAGATCTTCTCCGAGACTCGCGTTGCCTTCAACCACCAGCGGGTCATCATAGGCGCTTGCGACGTAAGCATCGGGGTCCTCGCGCGCGAGTTCCGCAACGCGAGCCGCGCGGCTCCTCTCCCGAACGTCGACCAGATCAACCGTCCCGCCGTACTCTCTCACCGCGTCGACTTTCACTTGGGCCGAGGTGTGCGGCATCACGACCGTGCATGACTTCCCGAGAATCCGGCACGCAAGCGCCATCGCCTGGCCAAAGTTACCCGACGACGCGGTGATGATCTTCTGCTCGGCGACATGCGAGGCGACGTTGTATGCCGCGCGAAACTTGAAGCTGCCGGTGTGCTGAAAAGTTTCGCTGGCGATTGTCAGCGTCACGCCGAGGCGCTTTCCCAGCCGCGGCGCGTCGATGATTGTCGTCGGGCGGACGATTTCGCGAAGAGGTTTGACGAGTTGGGATTGTGCCATGGATCGGAACTATACCAAGGCTTCGCGCGACCTCACAGATCAGGATGAACCGTCTTTTCATGCGGCTTCCGCTCGGTCCACTCACGATATCCGGCGTCCGGAACTTTGGCAGTGATGCGCGAGAACAGCGGGGACAAGCCACCCTTCCCAACCTGCTATTCCTCCGAGTGCCCGGCTGCGATTCGCTTAGCGGGACACAAAGGAGGAATAACGCTTCATCGGTCAGGATGGAAGACGTATCTTCCCTTGCGCGTCGTCGACGCCATCTCGGCCACCTTCAAGAAGGCTCGCGCCGCGTGCGACAGGTTCGCTTTCTTGCGGTAAACCATCCGCAGCTTCCGCTCGACCCGCAGCTCGCGAACCGGTACGTGAACCAGTTCCCCGCGCGCGAGTTCGGCTTCGACGCAGATGCTCGGAACCAGCGCGACGCCGCTCCCGAGCGACACGAACTTCTTTATCGCCTCGATCGTCGGCAACTCGACGTCCATGTTCAAAGGAGTCTTGTGCCGCTTGAACGCTTCGAGCACTTTTGTCCGATACGGTGAAAGCACATTGTGGGCGACGAACGATTCCGCGCCCAACTGCTTTATCGTGACCTGTCGGGCCGACGCGAGCGGATGGCGGGGATGAACCACCAATGCCAGCTCGTCACGATAGACGACGACCGATCGCAACAGCGGCTCGTCTGGATTGAACGAGAGCACGCCAACCTCGGCGTTGTGCTTGAGAACGTAATCGGGTATTCGGCTGGCAAGCGAGCGGTGCACGGTCACCTTGATCATCGGGTAGAGCCGCCGGAACTCCGCCAGCACCGGCAGCAGGTAGAGGCACGTGAACTCGTTGGCCGCAATCGCGAGCTTCCCCTTGTGCATCTCGCGCAACTCCCGCAGCGCGCCCCTCGCCTCGACCCGGAGGTTCAACAGCTTCTCCGCGTAGTCGTGAAGCACGCGCCCCGAATCGGTCAGCGACCCGTCGCGCGACGAGCGATCGAACAACGGCTCGCCCACCTCGGTTTCGAGTTTTCGAATCGCCTGACTGACCGCCGGCTGCGTGCGATAGAGCTTGCCTGCCGCTCGCGAAAAACTCCCCTCTCGCGCGACCGTCAGGAAGACTTCAAGCTGAAACAGGTCCATGCGCCTCCTATTCGCCGAGCTTTGCCTGGTAGCGGGTGCGGATTATACCATAAGCAATTCTTCGCGCCAGCCCAAATATTATAACTTTGACTTTCACTCGCCGCTCCGCTTAGGATTGGCCCGCCTCAGGCGTCCGTATGAGCGGGAGGAGTCTGCCCTATGACACGCGAAAGAATCGCGGTATTCGATACGACCCTCAGGGACGGCGAACAGTCACCCGGTTGCAGCATGAACCTCACAGAGAAGCTGCGGATGGCGCGGCAGTTGGACCGGCTGGGCGTGGACGTGATTGAAGCCGGGTTCCCGATCGCTTCCGACGGCGACTTCGAAGCCGTCCAATCCATCGCCCGCGAGATTCGCCGCCCGCTGATCGCAGGGCTCGCGCGCGCAACAAGGGACGACATCGCCTGCGCGTGGAAGGCGATCCAGCATGCGGCGCGGCCTCGCATACACACTTTTCTGGCCACGTCTGATATACACCTCGAATATAAGCTGAGAATCACCCGCGAGCAGGCGCTTCAGCAGGTGCGCGAGTCGGTCGGTTTCGCGAGGTCGCTTTGCCGGGACGTTGAATTCTCGCCCGAAGACGCTACACGCACGGACCTCGAGTATTTAGTCGAGATCGTTCGCGCCGCAATCGAAGCCGGCGCCGCGACGGTCAACATCCCCGACACGGTCGGCTACACCACCCCGCGCGAGTTCACCCGAATCATCGAGACCTTGCGCACCCGCGTTCCCGGCATTGATCGCGCGACGATATCGGTTCATTGCCACAACGATCTGGGGCTTGCCGTCGCAAACACCATTGCCGCGATCGAAGCGGGCGCCCGCCAGGTCGAATGCACGGTCAACGGAATCGGAGAGCGGGCCGGCAACGCGTCGCTCGAGGAGATCGCGATGGCGCTTCGCGTCCGCCCCGACCAGATGCCGTTCGAGACGGGCGTCCACACCGAGCAACTCTATCCGGCGAGCCAACTGCTTTCGGAGATCACCGGCGTCACGGTCCAGCCCAACAAAGCGATAGTCGGCCGCAACGCCTTCGCTCACGAAGCCGGCATTCATCAGGATGGAGTGATCAAGAACCGGCTGACCTACGAGATCATGACTCCGCAATCGGTGGGCGTGCCCGATTCGAAGCTCGTGCTCGGGAAGCATTCGGGCCGGCACGCGCTCGGGCTCCGCTACGAGGAGATGGGCTACCGTTTCGAGCGACGCGACCTCGACCGCATCTATCGCCGGTTCGTGGCCCTGGCCGACAGAATCAAAACCGTCGAGGACCACCACTTGATCGCGATCATTCAGGAGGACCAACGCGCGTCGGCTGCTTGAAGTCGCCGTGCCGCGTTACGCGAGAGTCTATGACGCAACCGATGACGATCACGGAGAAGCTTCTGGCCGCGCACTCGGGGCGCGACTTCGTTCAGCCCGGCGAGATTGTGAACGCCTCGATTGACCTGATAGTCGCGCACGAAGTGACGACTCCCCCGGCGGTTCGGATGCTCGAGGAGATCGGCATAACGAAGGTCTTCGATCCGTCGCGCATCGTCGTGACGCCCGATCACTTCGTTCCCAACAAGGACATCCTGACTGCGGAGTTGACCAAACAGCTTCGACGTTGGGCCACCGAGCAGGGGATAGAGCGCTACTACGAGTTGGGCGACCACGGTATTTGCCACGCGCTGGTGCCCGAACGCGGCCACGTGCTGCCGGGGCAGACGGTGATCTGCGCCGATTCGCACACGACGACGCTTGGCGCGTTCGGGGCGTTCGCGACCGGCGTGGGCTCAACGGACCTGGCGGCAGCGCTTGCTACCGGAGAACTCTGGTTTAAGGTGCCTGAGGCCATGCGCTTTAACGTGAGCGGGGCGCTGCCACCCGGTGTTTATTCGAAGGACCTGATCCTCTTCATCATCTCCAAAATCGGCGTTGACGGCGCGCGCTATCGGGCGATGGAGTTCGCCGGGTCGTGCATCGAAGGCCTCTCGATGGAAGCCCGGATGACAATCTGCAACATGGCGATCGAGGCCGGCGGAAAGAACGGCGTCATCCACGCCGACCAGACGACGATCGACTACGTTCGCGCGCGGACCGATAAAGAGTTCGTCCTCTACCATTCCGACCCGGACGCCGCTTATCACTCGGGGATGGAGATCGACGCATCGTCGCTTGAACCAATCGTCGCGCTTCCGCACTTGCCGTCGAACGGAAGATTCATCGGCGAGGTCGAGCCGGTCGCCATCGATCAGGCCTACATAGGTTCGTGCACCAACGCGCGCATCGAAGACCTCCGCGAGGCCGCGCGAATCATGAAGGGCAACCACGTCGCCCGCGGCGTCCGTGCGATCATCGTGCCGGCGACATCGGCGATCTGGAGACAGGCCCTGCACGAGGGACTGTTTGAGATTTTCTCCGACGCCGGGTGCGTGGTTTCGACTGCCACCTGCGGCGCGTGTCTGGGCGGTCATATGGGCGTGCTTGGCCGCAAGGAGGTGTGCATCTCGACTACGAATCGCAACTTCGTCGGGCGCATGGGGCATCCGGAAGCCGAGGTCTATCTCGCAAGCCCGGCGACCGTCGCGGCCTCGGCCATCACCGGTCATATCACCGACCCGAGAGTGTTTTTGAATGAAGCGAAGGCCGCCGGAGCATAGCTTCTCGGGCGACGGCATAGAATTGAAAGCGGCGTTGTGTCTATGAAAGTTTATCGTTGGGATTCATTCGAGCGACGGTTCAATCCAGGACCGTTTCAGGATTACTTGCCGCCGGGCGAGAAGGTGCTGATGATGACGGTCGCCATCGGCAAGGGCGAGACGGTCGGGGGCACGGCGGCTTCGGGCGAGCGGATGTTCTGTCTGCTCAGAGGCTCGTGGCACATGAGCGTCGCCGAGAGCGATCTGGTCGTTCGACGCAACGAAGCGGTCATCATCCCGTCCGGCTTTCCGCATACTGCGATGGCCATTGAGGACAGTTTCGCGTTGCAGATGGAACGCGAGTCCGGAGAGGAAGAGAACCTGTGGGCGGTGTAATCCGGGGCCGCGCGCACGTCTTTCGCCGCGCGCACATCAACACCGACGAGATCATCCCGGCGCGCTACTTGAACACCCACGAAGAGGCGGCGCTGGCCCGTCATGCCATGGAAGACATCGCGCCGGAGTTCACATCGCGGGTTCAGCCGGGCGACTTGCTGATCGCCGGCGAGGACTTCGGGTGCGGCTCCTCGCGTGAGCACGCGATATGGGCATTGCGCGGCGCGGGAGTAGCTGCCGTCATCGCCGGGAGTTATTCGCGAATCTTCTTCCGCAACGCGCTCAACAACGGATTTCTTGCTATCGAATGTCCGGGACTTGCCGATGAGACTTCGGACGGCGACGAGGTCGAACTCGATCTGGACGCAGGCACTGTTCGAAATCACACAGCCGGAAGCGAGCGGGCGTTCGTGCCGCTCACGCCGTTCGTAATCGAGCTGCTGCAATCGGGAGGATTGCTGAAGTACGTAGTCGCCAAGACAGGAGCGCAAACAGCTTAATCACGGGGACCACGGAGATCACGGGGAAAAGCCCATGTCGGGTTGTATGATCTTGGAGGTTCCCGTGGTATTTTTTCGTTTGTGGCAAGGATGCGCATCACGATACTGCCGGGCGATGGGATCGGCCCCGAAGTCACCACCGAAGCCGTGAAGGTTCTGGAAGCCGTGGCCGCAGCTTTCAGTCACGATTTGCGGCTGACTCACGGAAGCATCGGCGGCGCGGCGTTGCGCGAGTATGGGACTCCGCTGCCGAATGAGACTCTGGAAGCCTGTTTCGCGTCCGACGCCGTTCTGCTTGGAGCAGTTGGTGCGCCCGAGTTCGATGACCGTCCGACCAGCCTTCGCCCGGAGGCGGGACTGCTCAGGCTCCGCCGCGAGCTCGGGGCCTTCGCCAACCTTCGCCCCGCCCGGCTCCTCCCTTCGCTCGAGGCTTCATCTCCTCTAAAGCCTGAAGTCGTCAAAGGCACCGACATGCTGATCGTGCGCGAACTGCTCGGCGGTTTGTACTTCGGCGAGCCGCGCTCGGTCGAAGGAAACGAGGGCGTGCGCGTCGGGATCAACACGATGAGCTACACCGAAGAGCAGATCGTTCGGGTGACGCGCGTTGCCTTCGAGCTTGCTCGCTTGCGCCGCCGCCACGTGACCTCGGTCGACAAAGCGAACGTGCTCGAGTGCTCTTGGTTGTGGCGGGACGTAGTGACCGCGGTCGCCGCTGAGTATCTGGACGTGACTCTCGTGCATCAGTACGTCGATTCGTGCGCGATGGCGATGGTTGCGCGGCCTTCGAGCTTCGACGTGATTCTTACCGAGAACACGTTCGGCGACATTCTGTCGGACGAAGCCGGCGCGATAGTCGGCTCGCTCGGGTTGCTTGCGTCGGCGAGCATCGGCGGGCGGGTAGGTTTGTACGAACCGGTTCACGGCTCGGCGCCGGACATCGCGGGTAAGGGAATCGCGAATCCGCTGGGCGCGATACTGTCGGTGGCGATGTTGCTGCGCCACACGTTCAAGCTTGAAAGCGAAGCGGCGTGCGTTGAGAGAGCCCTGGAAGAGACTCTCGCGTCGGGACATCGAACGCCCGACATTGCCCGCCCCGGCGCGCCGCTGGCTCGTACAGCGGAGATTGCTAGGGAAGTTGTCAATCGGATCGAGGGTGCGCAGAAGTAAGACTCTTCTGAGGGGTGCCTACCGACAAGCGTCCTGCCACCACAGAAAGTTGCGATCGTTCTGGTTGGGAGAAAACCTCGCGCGATGCCTTATTCGAAGGAGAGCATCCTTGAGCCTTGGCGCCGAAGGGGATTGCCGATCCGCCCATGTTCGAAGAATATCTGTCGTAGATACCAGATGGTCGGCGATACCGGTCGCTTCCAAAAACAACCGGCGCGCCTTGCGGTCATCAGTCGCCAAAAGGAATCCCCTGCTCTCGGCTATCGCTAGAGACATGGCTTCACCGTCGTCGAGCTGACTGGCGTAATCAACGTATAGCTCCTCTTCTAGTTCGGATTCAATGTCAAAAACCTTTAGTCTGCCCGACGATACGAGTGGTTCAAGAACAATCGGCTCCTGAGTTTCAACTTCGGTGTCTTCAGCCCGAAGAAAGGCCGTTTCCTTCCCTACAGCAGAGCAAACACCAAATTCTTCTTCTGTTGAACCTGCAATGTCTTCAAACTCCCCGCTGGCGAGGAGGTTTATCAACACGCAGGCATCAAGCAGATTAGTCGGACGAGCCACTGTGCGCTCTATCTCCCGCCTATCGGCAAGGCGAGGTCTAGAGGCAGACTCGGGAACTCACCTTCGTCCTCGGCATGAATCACGTCGAGAATTTCGTCTACGAGTACACGCGCGGAGACACGATCCGTTCGGAGCATCTTGGCCAGTTGGCCCTCGCTTAGATCTCCCTTGCGATAGGCCATCACAGCAAGAACCTTGTAGCGCCTGGGGAGCGAATCGCCGACCGGCGGATTCGCGTCAATCCCCAATTCCCTTTGGGCCTCGCGCACCTTGAAGCCCTCCGCGCTCAGCCTATCCCATGTACCGACAGGTAGACGACGCAGATCTTCCAATCGGTAGATGATTGCTTGAACCGAGACCTGATAGATGTTCGCAAGGCTCACTATGTCAGCCAGAATGATCCCTTCCGGTCTCGATCGATGAAGCTCAGAGAATCGCCTGTTCAGCCCGCTGCTTGGCATTAGAAAGCAAGCTGCGAAAGTCTCGGCGAACCGCTCGCGGGCGGACGAGGGCTTAGGCTTGGTTAAGATAGTGACCTCGATTTGGTACCGGCTCGCAAGAAAGTGGGCGTACTCGTGAGTAAGCGACCAGTTCCTGCGATCGCGGGGGTGCTTCGAGTTGATTCCGATACAGCCCCCGAGCGAGTCGCTATAAAAGAAGAGGCCGGCAATCTTAGCTGGCATCGAGAAGAAAAAGATCCGCAACCCAACGTCGCCCTCAAGCCTTTCGCGCAGACTTGCGAGGGGACCGTCCCCAATGCCGAGGCGATTTCGCTCCATTAGAGCGACATATTCCCCAGCATCCTCAGGCGAGGTCCCCGAGGTGTCGTACAGCACCGGATAAGACTTGGCCATCGGTCTGCCGCAGAGTGTTTCCAACTCAACATAGTTTTCCGATAGTTCCTGCAGCTCCGATGTGGCTTCCTCGAACTCTTCGTCTGGCTCAAAATCCCTGCGAGCAACGGCGCGAAACTGGGGAACGATACCTGCAGATGTTATCTGTCGTCCTACAAATTCGGACAGCGGTCGGCCGTAGAACTGAGCTAACCCGATCAGTTCGTGCGGCGTCAATTGGCGTTCGCCCTTTTCGATCGCAACTATCGTGGTCCTGGCCATCCCCATCTGCTCGCCGACCTCCTGTTGCGTAAACCCCCGCGCCCTCCGGGCATCTTGCAATCTCGCGCCGATCACCCGGGGGTCAATGCTATTGAGGACGTGCTTTTCCATGATTACCTCTCCAAGATGGCCGTAGCGAGTACACTAAGCAACTCGCGATCGAGGTTCTAGAATGCTCAGCGCTGAAAAGTTGTCAAACTCCACCAAGTACTGCGAGTACAGTCTGAGAAGGCTCTGCTGAATGTCCGCTTGTCGCGCGCCATCGTACCAGGAAGTCTCCGTTACCAGGTCTTCTAGCTCAGGGAACGAACGCGCCAATCGGCGCCACGGGTCGGGCGCGTCAAGGGCCTGCTTGAGTTTATAAGCCTGCCAAGCCATCGCCCTCAATTCGCGCAACTTTCGCTGCTTCTTAGGAGGGGGACCTGAAACGAGATCTCTCAGGTAACCCTGCGGGGCATCCCAGGCCGATAGGCCGGCGCCCTGAAGGGAGATTCGTCGCAGCACACATGCCGTGCAGGAGCCGCATTGCGGCTTGTGCTTGACGCGAATCGGATAACCATCGCACGAGAATGTCTCTCCGATGTACGGTCCCAATCGATTGAGTGCGGCATCCCGGCACATCTCCGCTTTTGTGTGGAACAGGAACGGATTCGAGATGCGGAACGACGCTCCGAACAGTTTCGTGATGAGCTTCCCCATGCGAGCTAATGTCACTGGATGTACGGCGCGCGCATTCAACGTGCCAACCTGGGTTTCATCGTACGGAAGGTTAATGGCTCCCACACCATTCTCATAAACGAAAAACTCCTTCGCGCCTGCTTGGAGCGCGGTTGCTGCGCCGAGCGTCAAGTGTAGGAAGGCTCGCGCCCGTTGGGATCTCTCCTGCCCCAGTGTCGCGCTTACGTTGGTCAACCCATACGGCACTATGATATGCATTGGAGCCTGGTTAGTCAGCTTCGCAACGCCGCGCATCTGTTCCTCCTGACCGACCCGTTGGCGAGCGTTCGTGGTCCCCGACACAAAGAAAAAAGAGTGTTCCGGCAAGCTGCTTACTTGTTGGACCGCCCCTGCAAATGAGTCCAACCCTCCGCTGAACAAGGCGATCCTGATGGGCTCGCGCGGCGACATTTGAAAGAGGAAACTCTGTGATTCAGAATTCCTACTCGCTCCGCCACGCAACACAAACTCGATTTGCCAACGGTCCTCAGTCAAGTAGCGAAGTACTTGGCAAAGCCCCTCAACCACTTCTGGCCTGAGCCATATCTCCAGATTCCGGACAGGAATCTTGAGTCGAAGACTCCGACCCCAGAGGCGATTCTGGTGATCGTTCGAAGACGTTCTCCGAGGTGATAAGCGGTCGGCTACATATGCGCACAGCGCTACGTCAATCAGATCAGCGAGCAAAGGACCAAGAGGGCGCGCAAATGCACGCGCGATCGCATCGTCCTCTATGAAACACTCTGCCGTCATTTCGCGTGGGGCACCACGGGAACCGCCAAGCAGCACGACATTGGGTCGGCTGAAATCGAAAGAGTACTCATTTGGTTTCATCGGTCTGGCACTCACAATCATCTTACCGTTCAAGTACCCGAAGCGGTGTGTTCAACCACTCAGCAGCCGGCTTCTGCGCCGAGGGTGCAAGTCTCGGAAGGCGCGCAGCTTTCCGACCCGGCTCTCGCAGCAAAGGCATCAGGAGATTCATAGCGTGGGGCCTTATCTCTTCCCACAGTGTCTTCTCCCACTCGTCTTGGTCCGCCCTGGTTCGCCCAGCCGTTGCCATCACCCCATCGCGAGCCTGCGCGATGAATCGCTCCTGAAGCACCCGCAGGGCCAATTCTTCCGCGTACAACTCGTCGAGCTGCTCAGGCGCTTGCTGTTCTCCGGCAGGAGCAGCCTCATCGTACACCGCCATTGCAACCCTGACCGCCAAGAGCGCGATCTTTGAATCGCCACTTGACTGCTGAATTCCGTCAAGCCTTCTCGCCAGACCTTGACGCGAATCGGGAGAGGCTTCCTCGCCCGAATCAAAGTGCAGGCGCGGTTGACCAGTTAAGCAGTCCTGAAGCGCGTCGCGAATGTCTTTGATCGCATAACATGGCAGATGCTCGTCAACATCCGTCTTGAAAGCCTTACACGTCTCCTGAACCATGGTTCTGTCCGGGAATCCGGTGTTCCCAGCCGCAATACGGTAGAGTCTCCTCCAGGGCTTTGCTAGTTTACGCTCGAATTTGTCCATCTCTGCCATTGATACTTAACTCCTTCAGTGGGACCGCAAACCTACCCTCGAATCTCACCGACCCGTCTCTAATCTTCCTTACTACATCGGACACGAGTCTACGTATTTGGCCTGACAATGTCAAGCACTATTATCGGTAGGAGCCGTTCGGTGTCAGGATCGGTTTGGGCTCTCGCTGGCTCGAATGCGTTTAGTGTCGGAATGCGTTTAGAGGCTGGAGTTGCGCCTGCACCCGTGTACAATTGGCCTCACTATGTTCGCAGAAGTCGCCGTCCCGCTTTACGTCAGACAGACCTTCACCTACCGGCTGCCGGGCGAGATGGGCCGGAGCGCTCGCGTCGGCGCCCGCGTGCTTGTCCCCTTCGGCAAGAAGATTCTCACCGCGTTCATAGTCTCGCTTCGTGAAGACCTCGACGGCGAAATCGGCCCTTCGGAAATCAAGGACGTCGAAGAGCTGCTCGACGAATCACCGCTGGTCACCCGCGAGGTGCTCGATCTGACCAGGTGGATGTCGGACTACTACTACGCGCCGTGGGGCGAATGCATAAGGGCCGCTTTGCCCTCGGGCGCGACGGTCGCTTCCGAACAGGTGTTGATGATAACCGCCGCCGGACTCGCTGCGATTGAGAACTCGAGTCAAGCGCAAGACCGGCCGTCGGCTAAAGCGCGAACGCTCGAGTTGCTGTCAAAGGTGCGGGCGCTGACCGTTCGCGGACTTGAGCGCGAGCTTGATATAGCAAACGCGTCTGGGCTCGTGCGACAGCTTGAGCGAGCGGGCCTCGTCGAAGTCGTTCAGCGCATCGGTGAAAGCCGCCTGAGACCGAAACTTCAGAATGCGGTGAGGCTGCTGAGTGAGCGAGAGCGAGCGAGAAACGTCGCACCAGACGAGCAGATGAGGGGACCAGCGGAGGGACAAGGGAAGCGCAGGCGGCGGGCTGCTCCGGTTGAGAAACCGCTGACCGATCAACAGCAGCGCGTCATCGAGACACTGTCATCCGCCGCTGACGCGATGGCGCTCGGCGATTTGATCGAGGCCGCGCAAGTGACAGCCTCCGTCGTCCGCACCCTGGAAAAGCGCGGCCTCGTCGAGGTCTTCCCGCGAGAGGTACGCCGCGACCCGCTAGCCTCCATCAAGGCTTCGCCGGCCGATCAGATCACCCTCAATGACGAACAACAGCACGCGCTCGGCGCGATCACGGCGAAGCTCGAAGCACGCGAGTACGCGACCCTCCTGCTTCATGGCGTAACCGGCAGCGGCAAGACGGAGATCTACATCAGGGCGATTCGCGACGCCATCGGGCGCGGACTGACGGCGCTGATGCTGGTACCGGAGATTTCGCTGACGCCGATTCTGTCACGCCGCTTGCGGAGTCATTTCGGCGACGCGCTCGCGATCCTCCATTCGAGTTTGTCGGAGGGCGAACGGCTCGATGAATGGCGACGGATCAAAGCGGGAGACGCGCGGGTCGTGATCGGGACCCGCTCGGCCGTGTTTGCGCCGCTTGAGAACATCGGCGTCATCGTCGTCGATGAAGAGCACGACACTTCGTACAAGCAGGACGAGACGCCGCGTTACAGCGGCCGCGATTCGGCCATCGTGCGCGCCGTCGAAGCTCGCGCGGTCGTGATACTAGGTTCGGCGACGCCGTCGCTTGAGTCTTTTCACAACTCGCGCTCGGGCAAGTACTCTTACGTTCGCCTCAACAAACGCTATCCCGACCGGCCGCTCGCCGCAGTCGAGACGATCGATATGCGCGAGGTCTTCAAGCGTCACGGCAAACAGCAAACCTTGTCCGACGAATTGAAGGCCGCGATCGGCGAGACTCACGCGCGCGGCGAGCAATCGATGATCCTGCTGAACCGGCGCGGGTTCTCGTCGTTCCTGTTGTGCCGGTCGTGCGGGCTCGCGGTGCACTGTCCGAACTGCGATGTGACGCTGACCTATCACAAGTATAATTCGAGTCTGCTGTGTCACTACTGCAACTACATCAGGCCGGCGCCGCGCGCGTGCGATGCGTGCGATGGTCCCTACATTCACTACGTCGGCGAGGGGACGGAGCAGCTTGAAGCGCGGCTGAAGGAGTTGTATCCCGCGCTGAACATCGCGAGGCTCGACCGGGACACGACGCGGCGGCGCGGGAGCTTCGAGTCGATCCTGCTCGAGTTCGAGGCCGGCACGATCGATATGCTGGTCGGGACGCAGATGATCGCGAAGGGGCACGACTTTCACAACGTGACGCTGGTCGGAGTGGTTTCGGTCGACGTCGGATTGTCGCTGCCGGACTTCAGGGCGTCGGAGCGGACGTTTCAGTTGTTGACTCAGGTGGCGGGGCGCGCGGGAAGGGGCGAGCGTCCGGGCCACGTGCTGATTCAGACTTATCATCCTCAGCACTACGCGCTCGAATGCGCGCGCAAGCAGGACTACGACGAGTTCTACCGTCGCGAGATCGAGTTCCGGCGGACGATGCACTATCCGCCTTATTCGGCGCTGATCAACATTCTGGTGCATGATAAGGACTACGATAAGGCGAACAAGGCGGCGGCGGAGCTTGCGAGGGAATTGCGAGAGGCGTCGCGTGATGGGGTCGCGCGAGTGCTAGGACCGGCGCCGGCCCCGATCGGGCGATTGAAGGGCGAGCACCGGTTTCAGGTATTGATCAAGACGCAGAACCGAAAGCGAGCGCGGGAGGCACTTGACCTGGCAATGGACCGGGTGATCGCGGCGAAACACAACCCGCGGTCGATTTCGGTGGAGGTTGACCCGGTAAGTTTGATGTGACCGAAGGAGAAATCGGGGCGCTGCCTGATCCCAATAGGAAGGAACGAACGGGTGTCAAACGGCGGTGGTGTATTCCGATAACCACAGCTCGATTTCATCCACGCCCCAGCGGTCAGCTTCAACGGCCGTCACGAGTTCAACGATATCTCGGGTCGGGGCCAGGATCTCACTTCCGTTGCGGTAAAGGAACTCATCGACGAAGGCTGGAATTCCGCCAGCTCGGTCCCGGTTATCGCCGCCGGGCTCGGCCACTATGATGTTCTGAAGTCCAGACGTTTCTCGTCAAACCCGAATTCGAGTTGAGTTGTCTGTGCTGGCCGGAATATCCCGGAGCGATGGCTGCGGTCCTGACGATGTTACTTGAGCACTTCGGACGTTGGGGAGAAGCAAATGGGCCTGCTGGATCTAACCAACTCCTCGAACTTCCCTCGCGCCTTCTCGTGCAAACCATCCCATTCGAGCATCCACCACCACGGCGTCGCGTCTTGATTAGCGACCTCCCTGCACACCTCGTCCCAAGTCACCAGGCCGAGACGCTCGACGAAATAGCGCGGCAGCAACTGCAACGACGAACCCACCTGCATCCAGTCAAAGACCGCCTCGCCGGCCGACAAGAAGTCCGACGTGTTCCCGAAGACAACCCGATGGCGGCGGTGCTCTATCAGGAAGCGTCGAACTGAGGGCAGCACCTCTTTGTAGAGCCAACTGGAAGCCTCGGTCCTCGGCGGGTTCCAGTACTCCTCCGCCGACAACACCGACTCGACCGAGACCGGCTTTCCTGGCTCGACAACCCCGGGATCCTGGAGGAACCACAGCGCCCACCGATACCCGGCATCGACGAAGATTTTGCAGTCCGTGCACGCAAAGTAGAGGTTATTCATAGTCCGTAACCTCGCAGATGGCGCCGAAGGCCGGCAGCACCATCACTCATCGCTGCCGTCACGATGGCGCCGACCAGGCGGATGAAAGTAGTGAATGCGGGTCTAAGCAGATGGGGCGTCTGATTCTTAGTCTTCACTCTTCCTCCGCCCAGTCCGCGCCATCTCGACGGACGCCGCGAACTCCGGTGCGTCGGCTGACGCACGCGATCAGTTTTTCCCAAACCGAAACACGATCCCCGTTGAGAGCCGCGATTGCACTTGCGTGACGTCACCCCAACGGCTGAACACAACGTCTATCTCAAAGACCCTCAGCGCCACCTTATCGCCGAGTTTGATATCTAGCCCGCCACCGCCGGGCACGAACGCGAAAGCGGCGTCCGAAGGCCCTCCAATGACGGACCCTAATCCATTGCTGCCGACCCCGATCCTCGACACGCCGTACAGCGATTGAGCAAACCAGGCGACCCGCTTTCCGTGATACACAAAGCGCGGACCGAACATCGCGGAAAAAGTGCTCACCCGCGTTGGACCGGTCTCTCCGTAGTGTCCGCTGAAGTCCGCCACGAAGCCGACTATCCTCGTGTTTACCGCGAGACTCGCGTGCCAGCCGTTTGTATTGGCGGCTTCTAAGGACGAGACCGATTCGATTCGATTGTAGGAGTATCCGCCAAAGAGCTCGGCTCTGGGGGCTTGCCGGGCCGGTGCCGGAACCGGCAGAACGGTCAGGGACACGCAGCACAAAAGCAGGCGTTTCATGGCTTTCCTCCGAGGCGTCAACGTTGTTGCCCGTCCCAATACGTGGCGCTACAATGAGCGCGTCGTTCGGGAACTGCTGGACCGTGAGTGCTGCTTCACTTCGCGGTACACGATACTGTGCAGCGCTACTGAAGTCCTTAGGAAACGCTCAAGAATTTCTCAAAGATATTTCTCAAAGCCGCATGAGCAACCAGGCAAGTCAGTTTTATGAGTTCGGGCGCTTCCGAGTGGACGCCGGCCAGCGCTTGCTTCTGCGCGACGGTGAAGTCGTGCCCCTCACCCCGAAGGTCTTCGACATACTGCTCGCGCTTGTTCAGAACAGCGGCCGGATCGTCGAAAAGGACGACTTGATGAAGCGCGTCTGGCCTGACGCATTCGTCGAAGAAGGCAACCTCACTCAGAACATCTCGTTGCTCAGGAAATCGCTGGGCGAGGGGCCAAATGGCACCCACTACATCGAGACCATAGCCCGTCGCGGCTACCGGTTCGTTGCCGCGGTTCGTGAAGCTCGCGACGCCGGGCGTGCCGCTGCCGCTTCGGAAATCGGCCCCACGGCCCGCGCCGCCGAGGCAACGAGGCCGGAATTGGCTCGCCATCCCGTCGAAGACAATGAAGCGGCAGCGCAGCCGGCACTGTATACCGAAGCGCCGGCGCTACCAGCCCACCCGCGCGACGCTGCTTCAGTCGCGCAGCGCATTCTGAGTTTGGCTCGAGAGCGCTGGCGGACGGTGCTTCTGGTTGCCGCCGCTCTCGTGATTGCAGCGGCAGGAATTGCGCTCTCGACCGGAGGCGGCAACGCGACCAACGGCGTGATCGAGTCAATCGCGGTTCTTCCTTTCGTCAACGAAACTGACGACCCCGAGACTCAGTACCTCAACGACAGAATCACCGAGAGCCTGATAAACAGTCTTTCGCAGTTGCCGAAGCTGCGAGTCGTTCCCCGCAGCGTCGTGCTTGGTTACAAGGGGCGCGAAGCCGATCCGCGCCAGATCGCACGCGACCTAAACGTGCGGGCCGTGCTCACCGGACGAGTTCACCGGCGCGGCGACACCTTCAGCATTCAGGCAGACCTGGTCGACGCCGAGAACGTGTCGCAGATATGGGGCCGTCACTACGACCGAAAACTTGCGGACGTGCTCCTTGTTCAGGAAGACATTTCGAAAGACATCTTCGAGAACCTCCGCTTGAAGCTGAGCGTCGAAGAGAAGAAACAACTTGAAGCGTACCGGCTTTACCTGAAAGGGCGGAACTATTGGAACAAGCGGACTGCCGAAGGGCTGCAGCAGGGCATCGACTACTTCCAGCAGGCGATTGAGATAGATTCCAACTACGCGCCGGCGTACGCGGGCCTTGCGGATTGTTACAACATGCTCGTGGTGTACGGAGTCCGCACGCCGAAGGACGCGTTTCCAAAGGCGAAGGAAGCGGCCATGCGCGCGCTCGAGATCGACGAGACGCTGGCCGAAGCCCACACCTCACTTGCCTTCATCGCGTTTCGCTGGGGCCGGGACCGGATGGATACCGAAGAAGAGTTCCAGCTTGCGATCAGGTACAAGCCCTCTTACGCGCCGGCTCATCAGTGGTACAGTTCATATCTGGTTGCGGTCGAGCGCTTCGACGAAGCCATCGCCGAAGCCAAGCGAACCCAGGAGCTCGAGCCGCTCTCGCTCATCACCGACTCGCACCTCGCCTGGATTCTCTACATGTCGGGCCGTTACGATCAGGCCATCGAGCAGTCCCGCAAGCTGATCGAGATCGACCCCAACTTCTTCCCCGCGCGCCGCTACCTTGGACTGGCCTACGAGCAGAAAGGCATGTATCAGGAGGCAATCGCGGAGTTCGACCGCGGGGTGCAACTGTCGGGCAGCCCGCTGATGGTCGCTCTACTCGGCCACGCGTATGCCGCGTCGGGCAAGAAAGCGAAGGCTCGCGAAGTGCTCACCGAGCTCGAACAGCTTCCCAAAGAGCGTTACGTGTCGCCGTACACGATCGCGGCGATCTACGCGGGGCTTGACGAGAAGGACCACGCGTTCAAATGGCTCGAGCGGGCCTACGATGAGCGGGATATCTGGCTGATGAACCTTAAAGTGGACCCGGTGATGAAGAACCTCCGCTCGGACCGGCGGTTCAAAGACCTGCTTGGGCGAATCGGACTCGCGCCGTGAGCGGTCGAATCTCATTCCAAGGAGAACTCATTTATGAATTGTTCCAGGTGCGGCGCCGCGATCACGGGCGGGTCGCGATTCTGC
>DATDOV010000041.1:0-35454 GCA_035293105.1 Blastocatellia bacterium | reverse complement strand
GATCTGCTGGCGGATTTCGGGGACGCAGCGCGGGCAGAGCGAATCGGTGGTGCGCGGCCAGCCGAGGGGCGGCTTGGTCTTCTGGTATGACTTCGCGAGCGGCACATCGGACCACTTAGGTTGGAATGAGGGGTTAGGCTTGATGCGATTGAGCCTCTCGAATACCCCCCACGCTCCCGCTGCTACGTAAGTCATCGCCTTCTCGGCGTACTTCACTGGCTTGTACATTCTGTTCTCCTTGGGCCAACAAGACCTTTTCGGCCTATCGGCTATCCTTGTATGAGTTCAGTCAATACCTTAGGAAGATGAGAGCTTCTGAGAGCCTATGATCTCACGCGAGGTACTCTGCGAGTTCCCTCTGAAGCTCCTCGGTCGATACGGTCTCGCCCTGATTCAACCGGTCGAGCGCGCGGTCGATGACGATCTTCGCTTCGGCCTTGTGCCGCCCGCTGAGGAATCCGTCGAAGAGGTGATCGCCCGCCATAGCCCGGTTGATCTCGCTCTCCTTGTTGTGCTCATTGAGCTCGGTAAAATACACGACCTTATAACGCCTGTTGTAGGTGGCCTCCCGATAAATCTCAAACATGACCTTGTCGGATTCCCTCATCACCTTAACTACAACTTGAAGTGTCGGCGCTCCGACACTTCAAGTTAGATCTGACCTCAGTCTCCTCCCGACGCCGCGTGCTGGCCCGGCGAGATGTCAACCGAAAGGATCGGGAGGGGGATGCCGGATGACACCGGGGGCGCCGCCCTCTCCTCCATTTCAAGTTGCAGCCGGAGCATTCGCTCGTACTCGGCCAGCTTCTCTTCGAGCGTCTTGACCTTACCTTTGTTCCGCACCATATCCTCGCGGTACCGCTTGAGGAAGTATCCGATTGTCTCGACGCGAATCTTGATCGAGCCGGCGGGCTTGTTCTCGTCGATGTCCTTGAAGCAGAAATAGGGCGTGCCGGAATTCTGGACCGTTTCCTCGACGACCGTGTAAATCGGAGCATCGTGTCCGCACTTGAATGACGATAACTCGAGCGCGACCAAATTCGGATGGCGCGCGGTGTACTTGGCCGCCCAGACCTTCCTGCTCGTGTTCTCGGAGTAAGAGTTCTTCCAGACATCCTGGATGTCCATCGGATGCGAGATGATCCCGGCACGCACCTCGTCGCCAAACAGCCGCCAGATGATGTCATCGTCAATCGGCAGCGAGTCGATCGTGAATACGGGATAGCCAAGCTTCTGGAACTCCTCGAGGATTTCGTGATTGAGGCCGGGATCATTATGGTAAGGCCGCGCCAGCACCACGACGCCGAGCCGGTCCTCAGCCTCCAACTGATTCAAGACCTCGCGCGCGGCTGCTCTCAAGGTCACATTGGTGAAGGTATCCAGCGCCTTATATCCCTCCTCGATCGCTCGATGATTCTCTTCAGGCGTCAGGCCCAGAATATCCTTGAACACTTCGAACATCTGCTTTTCCAACAGCCGGGGCTCGTCGATGTTGAGTATCGGATCCAGGTAGCGCGTTCCCATCTGCGCGAAGAGGTCGCCTTCCTTTATGAACGCCGCTTTGACGGCCTCGGGCGTAGCGGTAACCGTCGGGCACGCGCGGTTGCTCTGAGTGTTGACCAAGTCGCTAGTCAGCGCATCGATCATCGGGAAGAAGATCAGGTCGAGGGGCTTCTTCTTATGTTGAACGTAAAGTAGATTGTGAACATGCGGAATCCCGACCTTGGACGGGAAGCATGGGTCAATCGCTCCGCGTTTGGCACCCTCCTTGTAAAGCTGCTCGGTCGTGAAGTCGGAATAGACCAAGTTCTGGTGCTTAACCCCGAGACTCTCGAAGTACGCCGAGACGAGAGGATTGACTGTGTACTGATTCAGGGCGCGCGGGATGCCGATTCGGAGCGACTCGCGCCTCTTCAACAACTCGTTGCGCTGCTTCTGGGCTTTGCCGACTGCGTATTTGTGGGGCGGGTCGGCTACGTTCGACGGATTGTGGCTGCGCCAAACCGCCTTCGCCGCAATCTCCACGAAGTTCGGGTTTGCGGCCTTGACCGAATCCAGTCCCTTCTTAATCACCTTCATGTCATTGACGTCTTCGACAAGCCCCTTCTCGCAGGAATTGCCGACGATGAGCCGCGTGACGCCAGGAAGGATCGGAATCTTCGATTTTCGCGGCGGTTCCACGTCCGATTCTCCGCCGGAGACCCTGACGTCAATGAAGGTGCGAAGGCATTTGTTTTTGCAGAAGTAGCAGCGAGTGTCCTCGTTGCGGTGGGTGACATAGGTGATTTGCTGGACGTTGTCGAGACCGATGAAGCTCGTCTGCTTGCCGTTTTCCCACAATCGGACGGCTTCGATGGCGGCTCCGATGGCGCCCGATTCGCCGCAGTGCTCATGAACGATTACCCGCGGCTGGACATCCTTCCCCTTGAAGCGAGATTCGATGAAGTCGACTTGAGCCTTCACCGCCGCAAGGTTGTGCTGCGTACCGCCCTGGAGCACGAAGTTGGTGCCCAGAGCCGCTATGTTTGGAATCTGTGAAACGTACAGCCAGATGTTCTTCGGAAGCACGGCGGCCAGCCCTGCCATGATCTCTTCCGGCTTCCATCCCTGCCGCTGGAAGTCGACGATGTCCGATTGCATGAAGACGGCGCAGCCGTACCCAAAGGTCGGCATCGCGTGCGCGTTGAACGCAATATCGGCGTAGTCTTCGATCTTCATTCCGAATCCTTCGGCCGTCGACTGCAAGAAGTAGCCGTTCCCCGCCGAACACTGGGTATTAAGCTTGAAGTCCTTAACCTGTCGGTTCTTGAGAATGATCAGCTTGATGTCCTGTCCGCCAACGTCGACGATCACGTCCACTTCGCGGTAGAACTGCAAGGCCGATTCGGTATGGGCGACGGTTTCTACGAGCGCGACATCGGCCGCAAGCGTCTCCTTCAAGATGTCCTTGGCGTACCCGGTTGTGCCCACCCCCATGACCTTCAACACCGCGCCTTGATCGCTCACCTGTTTCTCAAGCTTGCCGAAGACCTCTTTCGTGTCTTCGATCGGATTCCCTTTAGAAAGCTGGTAGGTCTTCACCAGAACATTGCGATCCCGATCCAAAAGCACGGCCTTGGTCGAGGTTGACCCGCCATCCAGCCCGATAAAGCCTTCAACAATCTGCCCGGCCTCAAACTTCGAGGGGGCGAACTTCTTGTGCCGGTACCGCCCCTTGAACTCTTCAAGTTCTTCGTTACTATCGGCCAGCCCTTTGCCCCCGGCCTTCTTTTTTTCCTCGAGGCGCCCATAGTTAATGTAATACTCAAGGTCGGCGTGGCCACGATACACGCCGACGTTATCTTCTTCGGACTTCCCAAATTCGACTGCGCCGAGCGCTGCGAAGTACTGGGCGTTTTGTGGGACCTTAACAAGTTCTTTAGGATCGACGCCCTCAGGCAGAGGGTGATTGCGTTCTTCCCACACTTTCGGGATGTTGTGCTTCCATCCCTCTACCATGCCTCGAATATAGGTGTTGGGGCCGCCGAGCAGCAGTACGTGAGGGCGCAGAGTGTTGCCGCGCGTCAGCACGGCGAGATTCTGCCCGATGATCGCTTCGAACAACGAGGCCATCAATTCATCAGGAGGCACGCCCATCTTCTGCAGCGAGTTAATGTCTGTCTCGGCAAAGACCCCGCATTTGCCGGCCACTGGATGGAGCTTCAGTCCGAAATACCCCATGTCACAGAGCTTATCGGCCGGAATGCGCAGCTTCGCATTGATCTTGTCGATGACGGCGCCGGTTCCGCCGGCGCACTTGTCGTTCATCGACGGGATTTTCTTCTTCTTGCCGGTCTCGGGGTCCTCTTTGAAGATGATGATCTTGGCGTCCTGGCCCCCAAGCTCGATGACCGATCCCGCTTCGGGATAAAGCTTCTCGACGGCCAACGACACCGCGTTGACCTCCTGGACGAACTTCGCTCCGATGAGGTTGGCGATTCCGCCTCCGCCCGACCCGGTTACGAATACCCTGACGTTCTCAAGCGGGAGCGGGAACTCGTCCTCGATTCGTTTCAGGAATTCGAGACACTTCTCCGGCTGCCTGGTGTCGTGACGCTGGTAATCTCGCCACAGGATTTCGTCTGTTGAAGGATTGACGACGACGGCCTTGACCGTCGTAGAACCCACATCCAAACCGATATACAGCTTCTCGTATTGGCTCATGCTCTCCCCGGCTTGATTGAGCGGCGTGCCGACTAGTCGGCAGCGTAGCTCGAAACTCGCTCACGGCGTTCTGCTTTGATTAGGTCCGAGACATGCAAGACGAAGCTCGCCGCCGTTCCGATCACTCCCTTGCGGTGAGGCACCCTGTACAACCCGCTTTCGAGCTCCGGATGATCTTCGGCGTAATCTCGGACCTGCTCGAGCGTAAGCCCCGTCTCGTCCAGCACGCGCGCGACCTCTTGCTTCGCCTTTACCTTCGCTTCGCCTAGCGCCATCTGGACGCGGCTGTGGGCATTGATCTCGCCCTCACCCGAGGTTTCGATAGGGAGGTAAATCATGTCCTTGTAGGTGTTGACCACAGCCGATTGTGCGCCGTCCGACTGCGTGGAAGGCATGCAGCCGAAGGGCTTGAGCGACAGGACCATATGGGCAATGCTCTTGTTCGTGTAGTAGATGTTCTTCGCGACTTCGAGATGCCCCTCCCCGCCGCTTGCGCGCGAATTGTAGAAAGGGTGTGCCGCGCGCTGTAGTTCATACTGGTCTACAAGCTCGTGCGGCAAGTAGTTGAGCGCTTCACGAAGGCGGTTCCACTCGCGCTTGAAGATAGCTTCTGCAACGGTGAGCTGGGCGCTCGATTTTCGAACCTTGTACTCGTTCTTGATTCGCTTATCGATCCGCCACGCCTTAGGCATTGCTTCTTCGCCGGTAACTCCCTGGCGGTCCCGTTTGGCCTGCTTGGCCTGGTGAATCAGGTACATTATCCAGGTGCCGATTGCCTCAACCATTACTTGAGCGCCCTCGCGTTCGAGGAACTTGAACATGTTGAAGTTCCCGTCGCCCTCGGTCGTCTGGGCCCAGAATTCGCCCGTGACTTTGACGATCGGCTTGACGCGAGTGCGGTCCACTTTGACTTTTGCCAGACGTTCGCCAACGGCTCTGAATGCGTCGGTGTAGTCCGTTCCGTAGAGCTGGTCGAGGAATTTGCCGATGTACTCCGCAGTGCCGCCGACCTTGGGGAGGTTCTTGATGAAGCCGCCCAGTTTGCCTTCGAGCGTGAACGTCCGGTGACTCTTGAACACTTCGTGGAGGTAATCCATGGCCTCCTTCATCGCGGCGTCGGTTTCGCCCTTGTTTACCTCGAACGGGCGGATCTGATACCCGACATCCCCGATGATGTCGCCCATGTTCATCGCGTTGAGGATCGCGAGGAAGAAGTCAACATTCAGTTCGAGGCCGGCTTCCGCTTCGGCCTGGTTCAAACCACCCGACTGCTGGAAGAGCATCACCCGGAACCCGTCGAAGCCAGAGTTGCGCAGCGCGAGCCTGTATTCGGCTTCGTACATCCCGAAGCGGCACGGGCCGCACGCCCCGGCGGTAAAAAAGACGTAGTTGTCGATGATATCCTGGCGTGAAAGGCCCTTCGACTCCAGCGTCTGAAGGTGTTGCACGAGGTTGCCGACTGTGAAGTAGGTTGGGTTGCACTGGCCGTTGTTGCCGTACTCCTTGCCGAGCTGAAAAGCCTGGACGTTCGGAGTTGGAACGGCCTCGCACTTGTAGCCGAGGCCTTCAAGCGCCCCGTGAATCATGAACTCGTGTTTCCAGGTCAAGCCCCCGAACAGGACGGTCGTATGGCCGCGCTGGTCCTTCGAAAAGAAGTTCTCCACGGGCCTCATGAAGTGCTGTCTGACATTCGTCTCCAGCCCCATCTCGCGGGCGAGCCGTGCTCGCTCCTCTTCGAGCTTGCTTTTAATCAGCTCTTCTTTCGACAAGATGTTGACCAAGGCTCCGGGCGGTGTAGCAGTTGCTCTATCACTGGCATTCGTGGACATATTCTTTCACCTCGCATTCTTCGGACGTGATTGGTCGAACGTGAGGGGAGAGGCGAGCAAGTCACATTCCCTTGGGCGAAAGAGCTGCAGTCGGCTGATAAACCGCATCCCAACAGCGATTACGTGGTGGACTCCGCAACTTGCGGAGCGGTTGAGTCGGTCCCCACACGACTTTGACCCAGGGACTTTCGTGTCTCACGAAATCGCTTGCAGCCAAATGACTCAGCACGATTTCAAGGCACTCAGTGAAGGTCACTTTGACCCGCCGATCGCCGGCAATCGCACCTATCTCATAGAAGTGATTATGGAATCTCCAAGCTCTCTGGCGTGAAGCTGCGATTGGCGTGCGGAGTCGGAACGCCATCGGGCAAACATCTCGCTCGCCCGATGGCATATCGAGGTCGTCATCGACCCAGCAAGGGATAGTGAGTGCCCGAGGCAGCCATAAAGAACAGCATCGGAACCGAGAGCCAGGTGTTTGCTCGGGACGCGAGGAAGGCCACCCTCGCCAGCCTGGCCGAAGCCGCCGGCACCGCCGTCCCCTTCTCCGCATTGTTGGCCGTCCACGCAATGATCCGCTTCTGGTTCGGCCAGATGATGCCCCAGACGTTGAACAACATGATCGTTCCGAGGCCGCCGCCGATTCCGATCGACAGAGTTCTGCTGCTTGCAAAGGTGGTCAGCGACGAGTTCAGCCACGCCGTGACCGCGACCGCCATCACGCTTGCGACGACGCCGATGAGGACTCCGACGATCCATCCCTTATCGACCGTCCTCAAGATGAAGAACATGAGAACAAACGCCGCGATGACGATGAGCAGCCAAACAAGCAGAATCAACCAACTGTTTGCCCCGGCGTTCCTCGCATCCGGCGGCAGGATATACATCGCGAAATACGTCAAGCCGACAAGAACTGTGACGACCGCGCCCCAGCGGAACCACCAGAGCGCTCGCGGCATGAGTTGTGGAATCACCTTCCCCTTCGTCGCGCCGTCGAGGGACTTCATCAGATTCACGTTGACCAGGTTGAAGAAGTAGAGGTGTCCGATCCAAACTATGCCCGCGATGATGTGAAACCACCTGAGCGCCATCGTTACGTTGCTCTGAACGTCATCGGGCGGGTGAAAGAGACTATCTTGCAAATACAACAGCGGAGTGGTGACGTAATCGGGTAGCATTGGGGCCTCCTTGGAAGTATGGGCGTGGAGTCGCCAAAACTTGCTTCTAACTCAGCGAATACTAACGTGTGAGATGCTCAAGAGCGCTCCACTATAAGTAGCGCCCGAGTCCGTGTCAACTGCGGGTGCTCGTTGAGTGCGACCCATCGCGTGGACGCCGCGGAATTCTCGCCCACGCCGGATAGGGAGTGAACCCGATGCGTGCGCGTTGCTGTTCAGACCGAGAACGAACTCCCGCAGCCGCAGCTTCCAGTCGCATTCGGATTGCTGAAGGTGAAGCCCGATCCCATCACTGAGTTCACGTAATCGACTTGGACGCCGTCCAGGTACTGGCGCGAAAACATGTCGACGAAGACCCTCAGACCGTCTTGATTCAGAACATCATCGCCCTGTCGCGGCCCGTCCTCGATCTGCATCGAGTAGGAGAAACCGCTGCACCCGCCTGGAACCACGCGAATTCTCAGCCCGGCGTCCGGCCCGGCGTTTTCCGCCTCTATAAACTTCCTGACTTCGTTCGTCGCAGCTTCGGTTAATGTCAACATACTCGTTCCGTCTCCTCTAGGATTCTGAATTCGCCCGCCGCCTCAGTATCGGCTACAGGCCGTCTGTGCATCGTTGCTCTCTTCGCATCTGCGGTAGTATATCGGTGATGAATGCCGAAATTCAACGCCGGCTAACCGGCGATACTGAGAATCGGAAGACCGCCACCTTTCATCGCCGCGATGCTCACCTGCGCCGCCACGTTCTCGGCGATCTGGATGAACGCTTTGGCCTGAGGGCTGTCCCTCTCGCTGACGACGATCGGGACACCCGAGTCGCCCGACTCGCGAACATTGACCGACAATGGGATCTGGCCGAGCAGGTTCGTCTTGAATAAACTTGCCAGCGCTTCGCCGCCGCCTGATCCGAACACCCAGTGTTTTTCGGAGCAGTTTGAACAGACGAAATAGCTCATGTTCTCGACGATTCCCAAGACCGGTATGTGAACCTGCTCAAACATATTGTATGCCTTGCGCACATCCGCCATGGCCACTTCCTGGGGAGTAGTCACCAGAACAGCACCCTGGACCGGAACCAGTTGCGCAAGGCTGAGCTGGGCGTCACCCGTACCTGGTGGCATATCCACAATGAGGTAATCGAGTTCGCCCCACTCGACGTCGTACAGGAATTGTTTGACGGCGCTGTGCAGCATCGGTCCGCGCCAAACGACGGGCCTGTCTCCTCGATTCAAGAAGCCAATCGACATGACTTTCACCGAGTACGCCACGTGCGGGAGAAGGCGCTGACCTCGAACCTGCGGCTCCTCGTTGACCCCGACCATGATCGGAACATTCGGACCGTAGACGTCGGTGTCCAGAAGACCGACGCGAGCGCCCCGCTGGGCGAGCGCGACCGCGAGGTTGACGGCAACCGTCGACTTCCCAACTCCACCCTTACCTGAGCTGACCGCGATGATGTTGCGCACGCCTGGGACCGATTGCTTGTCTCCCACACCGCGACCCTTCGGTACCTCGGCTTCCATCTTGACCTCGACGCCCTTCACGCCCGGCAAGCCCAGCACCGCTTCGCGAGCGGCACTCTCGATCTGGGCCTTCACTGGACACGCCGGCGTCGTGAGGACGATTCTGAACCTGACCGCCCCTTCATTGATCGCGAGATCGCGAATG
This sequence comes from Blastocatellia bacterium, assembly GCA_035293105.1. Lineage (GTDB taxonomy): Bacteria > Acidobacteriota > Blastocatellia > UBA7656 > UBA7656 > DATDOV01. The sequence goes on along the minus strand of DATDOV010000041.1, from coordinate 26,577 downwards.
AAGTTCAACTCGACGATATCCCGATTCAGGTCCGGATCCTTGATTCCGCGGAGTGCCGCCAGCACGGCGTCTCGCGTGACACTAGCCATTCAGCATAACTCCCGTTGCCATTAAACCGCTCTTCTCCGACGCCGCGACCTAAGCGGGGGCGGCTCTACCCTGTAGTCACAGCTTCTTGCCCCAGCCGCAATGCAACAATCGCGAACGACCTCAACGCCCAGGGATTCGACATAGGTGCGCAGTTCCTCATCGCAGATTTGTGAATACGAACTGGCGATCGCAACGACCGGGCAGTTCCGTTGCTTCAACACATACGACCCGTCTTGCCGTCTTTGCAGGGAGACATCGAAGCCCCGCTTGTTCAAGAAGCCGCGCAACCGCCGGATCTTCTGGTCGAAGGAAGCCCCCGCGAACTCGGTCTGCAGGGCGCGTATTACGTCGTCGGCCTGTCCCCTCAAGACTCTGCCCACGCCTCTCTCGCCAATCTGCACGCGAACCTGATCCAGCACGCGCAAGGCGAAGGTGGTGTACGCCGTCGGAAAAAGAAGACCCGCCTTGTCGGTGAGGAAGTAACGGTGCCCTGGTCTTCCGCGGTCGTGGTGTTCGATATCAAAAGCCACCAGGCCATCCCGTCGTAGCAGGTCCAAATGTCGGCGGATGCAAACTCTGCTCACCGCGAGTGCAGACGCGATCTGATCAACTGACATCCGGCCCTCCGCTTTGAGGCAGGCGAGGATTCCGGTCCTTCGTTCCTTGAGCAGGTTCGAGAATGTCGCAACCACGCATTCATCCTAAGCGCCGGTCGTTCATTTTGTCAACTTTTTGGTTTCTAAATAAGTGCCCACGCGAGGTCTAGTCGCCGCGATCAAGCCAAGCTCAGTCCCCTTCGCTGAATGCCCTATTACTTAGTATAATCCCGCCTCCCGCATCAAGAACCATACGATCGCTGTCAGCCGAATTCGCAGCGGTGGGAGGCCCAATGACAGGCGGCTCAGAGGCCCGATTGGCGAAAGTCGAGAACGAACTGTGCAGGTACGAGCATCCGTTGTTCGAATGGAGTGCGCGGACCACAGACACCGGCGTCGAGGTTCGGGTTCAACTGAAACAACCGGGGATTCACGATGAGGCTTATGCTTTCACCCTTACTCCGCGCGAGATTGATGCGCGAGCGTTCGAGTGGGATTTTCAGCGGCAACTCTACAACTACTTGCATGACTTCGTGGTGGAGATGTTCACACGAAGCCCTCAGATCAGAGACCTCTGATCACGTTCTCGCGACGAGTTTCGCCAGAATCAAGACGCCTACGCGCGCGGATGGAACTTTCTGTACACGTCGCGTACCCGCTCGTCGGTTATATGTGTGTAGACCTGTGTAGTGGTGATGTTGCTGTGCCCAAGCATAGTCTGGACGGACCTGAGGTCGGCGCCGTTTTCCAGGAGATGCGTCGCGAAACTGTGCCTCAGCATGTGAGGGCTGACGCGACCTAACCCGGCTCGGACTGCGTAGCCGGCGAGTGTTCTCCAGAACGACTGACGCGAAATGCTGCCTCCGTCCCGATTAACAAAAAGCAGCGGGCTCTCCCCGCCCCGGAGAAAACGGCCTCGTACATTGAGGTAGCGCTTCGTCCATTCTACCGCCGCCATCCCAATCGGAACTGTGCGTTCCTTTCCTCCCTTCCCGAACGTCCTCACATAGCCGAGGTCAAGATCGAAGTTCGCGAGCTTGAGCGAAACGAGTTCCGAGACTCGCAGCCCGGTGGCATAAAGGACTTCCAACATGGCGCGATCCCGCAAGCCAGCCTCACCCGAGGTGTCGGGCGCCTTCAGAAGTTTCTCCACTTCCTCAGGGAGAAGAAACTTCGGCAGCGACTGCCAGGTCTTCGGAGTGCCGAGGCTTGCGCTGGGATCGCGCACTACCCGCCCATCGAGCAGCAGAAATCTGAAGAGGATTCTCACCGTAACGAGCGTCCGCGCCACGCTTCTGGCGCTCAAACCTGACTTGCGCAGATGTTGAGCGAACCGTGTGAGATCAGACTGACTCAGCGAGAGCAAATCCTTCGCTTCCGACTCGGCGAATTCCACGAGCTTTTTCAGGTCTCTGCCGTAGGCGGCTAGAGTGTTCGCGGAAAGACCCCTTTCGACGCGCAGGTAGTTTAAGAAATCAGCTTCCAATCGCTTCATCCATCGACTCGTTTCCTCCTGCCGGGTTGACTGCGTTACTGCGTGTTTGACATATTCTACACGATCTAATTATGAACGGCTCAGTATTCTATGAGATTCCGATGAAACCCGCCCGGGGATTCGTGCGATTCCTTGCCCGGCCATACGCTAAGCCGTACCTGATCGAAGGGACTCCATTGAACCAACGCATCATACTTCCGGGGCTAATCTATGAAGCTGAATGAAATCGCCGAACGGCTGAAATGCGAACTTGAGGGTGACGGTACAATCGACATAAGTGGAGTAGCCACTCTTGAGAGCGCTCAAACAGGGCAACTGAGCTTTCTCACAAATGCAAAATACCACAACGAAGCAAAGAGCAGTTCCGCGTCGGCGATCATCGTGGACGCCGATTGTCCTCCGATGGGTATGGCTCTGCTGCGGAGCGGCAACCCCTACCTCGCATTCGCCAAGGCGATTGAGATCTTTTGCGGCCCACGCAGGGCGACGCCAGGCGTTCATCCGACCGCATGGATTTCGGATTCGGCCTCGGTCGGGAATCGGGTCTCTATCGGTGCATTCGCCTACATCGGCCACCTTGCGATGATCGAGGACGACGTAAGCATTGGTTCTCACTGCGCCGTTCATGAGGGCGCACGAGTAAGGGCGGGTGCGGTCCTCCATTCCGGCTGCGTCATAAGAGAGGATGTCGAGATCGGAGAGCGATGTGTGATCCAGAACAATGCGGTCATCGGGTCGGACGGTTTCGGCTACGCGAAGACGGACGATGGGGCGTGGTACCCCATTCCACAGACTGGAGGAGTTGTCATCGAAGCCCAGGTTGACGTCGGCGCTTGCTCCACGATAGACCGGGCGGCGCTCGGAGAGACGCGAATTTCGGGCGGAACAAAGCTCGACAACCTGGTCCAGATTGGCCATGGCTGCACGGTGGGGCCTGACGGCCTGATCTGCGCCCAGGTCGGGTTGGCCGGTTCAACGAGGGTTGGGAGGAATGTAATCCTCACCGGGCAGGTGGGCGTGGCCGGACACCTGACAATCGGGGACGGCGCTATCGCCACGCCGCAAACCGGAGTAGCAAGCTCAGTAGAACCGGGTAGCATTATCTCCGGGGCGCCGGCCATCGACCATAAGAAGTGGTTGAAGTCGTCGGCCGTGATAGCGCGACTGCCGGAGATCCATCGGGCAGTACGAGACCTGGAAAAACGGCTGCGACGGCTCGAGGCCGTACTTAACGTACAGTCTTAAGAAATGACTTTGGACTATCAGGCCTATTCTCAGCTAAATACGAGATTATAATGAAAGTGAAAGTTGAAGAGACAGCGAGTCAGCGGATCAAGAAGCTGGAGTCGAAAGTTCAAAAGGTCATCGACGTGGTTCCGGCGGAGCACTTGAGGGGCCTGGCGAAAATCGTGTTCGTCGATCAAATAACCGAGCCCCGTATCTCAGCGGCCCAACGGTCCGCTTTGCCTGCGCTATACCACCCGAGGATGGGGGCTGAGATGGCGTGGGCGGAGGTAGCGTTATCGGTCGTCGCTCCAAAGAAGAGATTCCCTCAGAATCTCCTTTATCGGATGACGCTACGGTCCAATATAGCTCAAGTAATACTCTCGCTGATTGCACAGCACTACCACCTTACACTCTCGAAGGGCGTGAAGAAAGGCCAACTCGAACTGGCGTGCCGCCAGTACGTAGAGAAGCACTTCGACAAATGGCGGGAACGTGAAGGCGGCTTAAGAGTAAAGCTGATGAAGCCGTTTAAACCCCAGCTCGATAGAATCGCACGCAAGTTGGCGAAGAAGTACAAAGAGGATATGGACCGAAAGGCCAAGCTAAGATAGGACTACTCGCTCCTGCGAACGTGCTCCAGAGCCTCTTTTAGAGCCTTCTCGAGTTCTTCCCTTCTTACCTGCGCCTTTCTGAAGCTCATTACGAGCGAGTATGACTGGTTCTTCGCCTTGTACCGGAACACGAAGCTGGTCGCACGCTTCGATTTGTCCCGCCGGACCTTCCGAGCCTCATCGCGAGTGATCCCTCTTTCGTGAATCCTGGTTGCAAACTCGCGCATTTGCTCAGTATCCGGTTGCCTAACTACCTGCAATAACATTGACTTCGACGATATGTCGGCACGCCGACATATGTCTCGAACGTCCTCAGGTATTGCCACGAGCGAGAGCGCTTCAGTTACCGAGGTCCTCGATTTCCCGACCTTGCGCGCGATCTCCTCGTGTGTATAGCCGAACCTCTCGGCGAGCGCCCGCAAGCCGTCGGCCTCTTCAAACGGCGTCAGGTCCTTTCTCTGAAGATTCTCAATCAGCGAGATTTCTGCAACCGCCCGGTCATCAACCGACATTTCGATGCACGGCACCTCGGCCAGACCCGCTTCCAGGGCTGCGCGATAGCGCCTCTCTCCGCTGATTATCATGAATCGCCCGCCAACCTCGCTCGGCCGAACCAACAGAGGTTCAAGTATGCCCTTCTCTCTTACCGAATCTATGAGTTCCGCAAGATCGCCGATCTCTACCCTCGGCTGGTTTGGATTCGGGGCCAGCTTGTCGATTCCGATCATCCGTCCAATATGAACCCCTCCAGGTCTGCCCGACACGAGTTCCACGTAGTGCGCATCATGGCGGAGCCTGAAGTTGCTCGGAAGTCCTCGTTTAGACACGGCTCATTACCTCTTCGCAAAGTTTTGAGTACTCAATAGCCCCGCTCGAGGTCGGAGCAAACGTGAAGATGCTCTCCTTGTATGCGGGGCTCTCCTCCAGTCGCACCGATTTGCTGATAACCGTATTGAATACCTTGTCGCCAAAGACCTGCCTGATCTGTTCCTGAATGTCCCTTGCCAGCGTAGTCCGCTTGTCTAGTAGCGTTATTACAACTCCCAGCACCTTCAGATTGGGATTAGGCCGGCCCTTAACCTTCTCGACCGTTTCAAGCAGATCGTCGGTGCCCTCAAGTGCGTAGTAGGACGGCTGAATGGGGATGATCAAATAATCGGAAGCGACCAAGGCGTTGACCGTTATCAGCCCCAGTGTCGGGGGAGTGTCGATCAGGATGAAGTCGTACTGATCTTTCACCGTCTCTATTCGGTCCTTCAGCCGAAACGGGGCGTCGAACTCTCCGAGAAGTTTGCTCTCGAACTTCGCCAGGCTGATTCGCGCCGGCAGGACGGATAGACTTGGTAGCGCCGAAGCTCTGATGATGTCTTCGCACCTCAAGTCGCCATCAGTCAGCAACTCGTAAATCGACTGGCCGATTGAATCAGCATTGAGGAAGGTGACCGAGCTGTTGGCCTGCGGATCGAGGTCGACGAGAAGGATCTTCTTCCCCGCCAGTGCCAGCGCGGCGGCGAGGTTAATCGCAGTTGTGGTTTTTCCGACTCCGCCCTTCTGGTTGGCGATCGCAATAATCATCGGCGCCGCTTTCCGCGAACACAAAGTCCCTGCATCCTAATTCCGCAGCCGCGCGGTGTCAAGTCACCCCAGGCCCACGCGACTTGGATTCGTCAAACCGGCCGCGGACTTGAGAAGTAATCGACTTTCCAACGGATTCATGGTTTAATGCTGCCGTCCATCGCGGGAGTGCTGAACGATATTCATCGTACGCCGCGGACGGAGAGGACACGAGATGGAAATCGAGATGAGAATTCGAGGTCTGATGATGGACCCCTCCGCGAATACTCCGATCATAATACTCAAAGACGTGAACGGGGAGGGGATGCTCCCAATCTGGGTCGGCGCGTTCGAGGCCAACGCTATCGCCGTCGAAATCGAGAAGCTTGGCACTCAGAGACCAATGACTCACGACCTCGTTAAGAACATCATTTGGGAACTCGGCGCCTCGGTGCGACGCGTAGTCATTACCGACCTCATCGACAACACATTCTTCGCGGTGATCGAGATAGTCAGGAACGGCGAGGTGGTCGTAATTGATTCAAGGCCCAGCGATGCCATAGCTTTGGCGTTACGCGCCGACTGTCCCATATATGTGAGCCAGGAAGTGATAGACATCTCTAGTCCAATTATTTCAGATCAATCGCCGGCGCCCGATGAGGACGAATGGCCCGGTGAAATGATCGACGACGCCAGCGATTACAAAATGTAGTCTCGATTCACCAGGAGTTTGGTGGTCGCGTGATCGTTTCCACTCAACCGAAGAAAAAAGAAGCGAGAATCTGCCGGAGGAGAAACAACGAGATGGGATCCTTCAACAAAATCACAATCGTCGGATATCTGGGTCGCGACCCGGAGCTCCGCTACACACCACAGGGAACGCCGGTCTGTGACTTTTCGGTCGCCACAACCGAACGCCGGAAAGACAAGTCGGGCGAACCTCAGGACCTCACAACGTGGTTTCGTGTCAGTTTCTGGGGGCGGCAGGCGGAGTTCGCAAGCCAGTACCTCAACAAGGGAAAGCTCGTGTACATCGAAGGCAAGCTGACCCAACGCGAATGGCAGGACCGCGACGGCAACGCGAGGACGAGTCTTGAGGTGAACGGGACTGACATCCAGTTCATCGGGCCCAGGACCGACGACGCCGGCGCTCGGGAGGAGAGGGCAGCGAGACCACCGGCCCCGAGTGCTCCCGCGCCAGCCGAAGCTCCGATAACGGATGACGACGTTCCGTTCTAGTCCGTCGCGTCGGTCACTCAGTAAAAGTGAACCTCTTGGTTAGCCCCAACTCCTTGATCTTATGCTGGAGGCTTTGGCGGTGCATGCCCAGGAGCGCAGCTGCTTGCGTGATGTTGCCCGCAGCTTGCTGAAGACATTTCTCAATGTACTTTCGTTCAAACTCTCTCTTAGCATCCTTGAAGTCGAGCGAGTGCGAAACAACAATCTCTGACTCAGTCCCTACCGGTTTTTGGGACTTATAGTCAGATGCCAATTCTTCAGGTAACTCCTCTAAGGTGATTTCATCGCCTTCGGCAAGCACGACGGCTCTCTCGATGCAGTTCTTGAGTTCACGGACGTTGCCTGGCCAGTCGTACTCGAGTAAAAGCTTGATTGCCGGCTTGGAGAGGTCGATCCTGCCGTTTCGGTATACGCGCGAATAGGACTCGCAGAACGCGCGGGCCAGAGATGGAATGTCCGATCGGCGCTCCTTGAGACGAGGCAGATCAACGCGCACAACGCTCAACCGATAGTAGAGGTCGCTCCGGAATCGCCGCTCATCCACTTCCACGGCAAGGTCTTTGTTTGTAGCGCTGATGATCCTCACATCGCTGGAATGGGTTTCGTTGCTTCCGACACGCTGAAACGTCTTGTCCTCAAGCACGCGCAGAACCTTGGCTTGCGTAGATGGACTCATGTCGGCGATCTCGTCAAGAAAGAGCGTCCCCTTATCGGCGGCCTCGAATTTTCCAATGCGCCTTCCGGCGGCGCCGGTGAACGCCCCTTTCTCGTGCCCGAACAGCTCGGACTCAATCAGGTGCTCGGGCATAGCAGCGCAGTTGACGGCGACGAACGGACCCGCCTTTGCTCTGCTGCGCCTATGAATCTCGCGCGCGACCAGTTCTTTTCCGGTTCCGGATTCCCCGGTGATGAGGACACTTGCGTCGGTTTGCGAGACTTTTTCTATCAGGGAGTAGACGCGCTTCATCGCAGGAGAAGACCCGATAAACTGTCCGAAGGGCGCTTCTCCGGTCAGGTGGCCGCGCAGCTTCTCATTCTCCGATCTGAGTCGAAAAGTCTCGGCTGCGTTCTTGACCAAAATTCTTAACTCGTCGACGTCGAACGGTTTTGCGAGGTAATCATATGCGCCGCGCTTGATCGCTTCGACCGCCAGCCGCTCTGAACCGTGGGCGGTGACGATGATGACCAGCGGAGCTTCTCGTCGGGACACCAGCGCCGGAAGATAGTCCAACCCGGATTCCGACGCGAGCTTAACATCCAGTATGACTACGGCGGGATTCTCTGACGAGGCGATCCGTTCAGCGGCGCCGGAATTGTCAGCTTCAAAGAGTTGATACCCTTCCCTCTCGAGCGCTCTCCTCATCCCGTGGCGCGCCGCAGGTTCGTCGTCGACAATAAGCACTGAAGGTCTCATACGGCAGCCAATTGGAATCGTCGGACGGAAGCCGAAGGCGAATCGTCACTTTTTCTTCTTGTCACCTTCGGGCTGCTTGTCTCCCCCAACGCTCGTCCAGAACACTGGAGCGTTGTCCTTCTCGAAGGGGTACAACTTGTTGGTCTCGGGGTTATACTCCCACTCCGCGGCCAGGAGTTGTCCATTATAGTCCTGGTAGTGGTACGTCAACTTCCACCGTAGGTTCTTCTTCTGGGAGGCCTCCCAGCCGATGGGCTTGATGTTGAAGGTGCCCTTGTTGGTGGCGTAGTCATCGATGATGGCTGACAACGACTGTGTGGATACCTGGCCATTGACCTCCGGTTTCATCACCTTCAGCTTCTCAATGGTCTGTTTAGCTTCGGGCGTCACCTTTGCTATTCTCTCCTCTATCGCTGCCACTCTCGGATCCTTTTCCACCTTGGCCTTGGTGGGCGCGGGCGGTTGGTCACAAGCACAGATCAGCAGCACAACTATCAGGCAAGGAATGCTTTTGATCATCTCAGCTCATCCTTTCTCTCAACGACTGTGTGAGTCTTAAGGTTCTCCTTTACCTGCGAGAAAGACTCTGATATCACGAATGTTCGTACCCGTCGGGCCGGTGAATACCAACCCTCCGACGGCCTTTAGGAACGAATGCGAGTTGTTCTTCTCGATGAAGCGGCGAACGTCCATTCCGCGAGCCTCCGCCGACTGCAACATATCAGTCCCGGTCGCCGCGGCAGCAGCACAACTATTACCGTCTATTCCATCCGTGCCACCTGAAAGCACTGCGGCAGCCCTGTTCCTGCCCAACTTTGTCAATCTTTCGGCCGAGTATACCACGAATTCCTGGTTGCGCCCACCGACTCCCTTGCCGACGACGGCGCACGCCACCTCGCCGCCCGATATCAGACAAACATCTTCGCCCGCGCTCCGGTCGCCAAGCGCAATCATTCTGTCGATCAAGCGGTCGGCTGCCACCCTGTAGTCTCCTTCGACTTGCTCCGTTTCCGTTTCGACTCGGAACCCCAACGTCTCGGCTATTGCCGTGGCGCTTTTGACGGCGGTCAGGTTATCACCTACCAAGACGTGGATGGCGTCGACGGCTTTGCCGACATGGGTCCCACTCGATCGTCGCAGGCCCTCCGCCAGAGTGCGAGCGACCCGCACGGGAAGTCGGTCAAGCAGCGCATACTTTTCAATCACCGAAAGCAGGTCGTCATCACCGGCGGCGTCTTCCAGCAACGGTCCCGAGGCGATTGTCGCGAGATCGCTCGAATTCACGTCAGAAAGGTACAACGCGACGACTTTCGATCCCCTGATGAACCGCCGTAGGCCGCCGCCCTTAATCCGCGACAGCCGCTTCCTCACCGTGTTTACTTCTCGTATCGACGCCCCGCAATGGACTATCACCCGGTTGAGCGCCTGAAGATCCTCCAACGTCAATTCCGTTGAACTCAGGCACTCGACAAGCGCGGACCCCCCTCCCGAAATCAAAAAAATCAACAGCGTCTCCTCATCGCTCGCGGAGACCACGTCCACGATTCGCTTGCCCGCAAGCAGACTGTCTTCGTCGGGTAGTGGATGCCCGGCGACGATGACCTCAGATTTCACGGTGACCGACCGCCGATCCGTCACGAGAAGACCTTGCGTCAATCTCGGCCCGAGCGCGTTCTCGACTGCTGCGCCCATCTTGAGGCTCGCCTTCCCAAATCCAATCAGAACGATCGAGCGATACCGGGAGAGGTCTATGCTGGCGTCGTTTACGGTAAGAACATCACCTGTTACATTCAGCAGCCCTTCAAGGAGTACCTGAGGATCGGTTGCGCGAACGGTCTCCAAGTAGATTCGTTTGGCGTCGGTGATTAGGTCTCTCATCCAGGGACCTCGTGCGAAGAGGGTGACGGCTAGTCGTTCGCGACGCACGCGGGCGGCTTGACCAGTACGTAGATCATCCGGGCCGCATCACAACGTGGCCATGAGCCAAAGCGGGATTCCGGATAGGCTGCCGCCAACGCCAGTCTGGCCGTAGTTAAAAAACCGTTGGAACGGGCCCTTCCGAATCTTGATGTGAATCAGCCGGGGAGGGCCCTTGATTCCAGCAAGCTCGCTTGCTCGCTTGACTGAGAGATCCATGTCGCCGAGGTGGTCGACCAGTCCGATCTCATAAGCCTGCCTTCCTGTGAGGATCCTCCCGTCGGCTATCTGTTCCACCTCCGCCTGCGTCTTTCGGCGAGCGGTGGTGACCGCTTCGACGAACTGGCTGTGCGAGTCATTTATCACGTCCTGCAAGAGACTCTCTTCCTCCTTCGAGAACGACCTGTAAGTCGAGAGCATGTCTTTGTGCGGGCCGGACTTTATTACCTTCGGAGCGATGCCGACCTTGTCGTAGAGATGGCTTAGGTCGGTCGAACGAATGATGACGCCTATCGAGCCGGTTACGCTTCCGGGATTGGCGACGATCTCGGTTGCTGCCATCGAAACATAAACTCCACCTGAAGCAGCCACGTCGCCCATTGAAGCAACCACCGGTATTCCCTTCTCCACCAGCCTTGTCACGCAAGCGAAGATTTCCTGGCAGGCGGCTACGCTGCCACCGGGGCTGTTTATCCTCAGAACGACTGCCCTCGCGCCCTTGCGCTTCGCCGCCTTGAGCGACGCGATCACCTTCGAGCGTCCAGCCGTCAGAGAATCGCTATCGGCAATGATGCCTTCGATCCTCACGACTGCAACGCGGTTTCTGGGGCTTCCGAACAATCGCATTCTCAATCCGTCTCTTCCCATTGGGCGGCTTCAACCCGCAGCGAGGCGTGGTGAATTGCCGCCGGATCGGGGGCCCCTCGTGCGGCGATGTCACGAGCGGCTCGGTCACACTCCTCTTGAATCGGATGATCGGCGTGGCCGCGCGTCCAGGACCAGGTCACGCTATGTGGCTTGGCTGCCTCGCGCAGCCGCGCCCAGAATTCATGGTTCTTCTTCTGTTTGAACTGACCGCGAAGCGTCTGAACGACGTAGCGAGAATCGGTAATGAGTTCGACCTGACACGGTTCGCGCAGGGCTTCGAGCCCTATCGCGGCTGCGACGATCTCCGCCTGATTATTGGTCGCCTGGCCGAGGAATTCGCCGACTACCTTGTGGCGACGGCGGCCGTTCTTGTCCTTGTAGATCAGGACTGCAACCGCGCCGGCTCGCGCTTCCTCGGTGCCGTTGCCGAGTGAGCTGCCATCGCAGACGATCGTAACTTTTTTCATCTGGTCAATCGTGGAAGCTGCGTCTGACGATCAGCTTCCGTCTTCAGCCGTTCTTTCCCAGTTGAAGGCGCACTGGCCAGCCAACACCGCCCGGTTGATTCTCACCAGAACATCTCCGCCGCCATCCGTGTTCCGCATAGCCACGACCGCAGTTTATTACGCAAGTGCGTCAACAACAAGCACTAACTAACCCTGGACTTCATGGCTCAACACCACGGCAATTCGGACGCTAGCGGCGCGCACCATCGTTCTTGATTAGCTTGACTTGCGCGCGTCGCTCGCTGGCTGGCGCGGCGTGTTAGCCTGCGCCCACGCAGAAAGACTGGGAAAGAGAGCGCGCGCGTATGCAAAGGCAGAAGCCGCGTGGGTTAAACTCGGCATAAGATGGTGCCGGGTGATTTCGTATCTCCATAAGAGGCGCAACAACTCATCGGCTTGAGATGACGAGAGCGTGGCCGCGTCCAGTCCACCGTTTCCCTCAACCATAGTTTTCAGTTCCTCACCGAGGCTAGGCCAGTGTCCCTGCTCTAGGAAGAACTTGTTGGCTTTGGGCATATGCACGAATACACCGCGTTGCGCCCGCAGATGAGTGTTGATATGTCGAGGTGCCGACACCATCTCTACTCTATCTGTTCTACCGATAACGCCTGGCCTCAGGATCAAAACGGCGAACTCTGAAGCGGGCCGCTGCCCACGCCGTTGACTTAGAGTAGAGGCGTCGAACGCCGCGAAGTAACTCGCGACCAGCGGCGACTCTGTCCAATCAAGTAGTCTCGTCGGGATGCCATGGTGTTGTGCCAGTGCGAACCCGGCTATAACGGAAAGTTCCGGAAACGGAGTCTCCCAATCGTAGTCCAGTCCTTGAATGGCGGAATCCAGGACGATCTGATGCTGTTGCAGACCTCGATAATCAAGCGGAGTGGGAATGCCTAGTTTGTCGGCCTGCTCGAGGAACATATGCACAGCCCTCAGCTCCTCGTGAAGATGCAAGCCGAGATAAAACCGTGCGTCTCGGTGGTCTAGGATCCGTCTATCGGGCGGTTGAGGCGTGTAGTCACCGAGCGGATCCCCCGGACGAAAAACCGATGGGAGCAGTCGCGAGCTCCAACTCATGTCAGACTGGCCGCGGAAGACATGCCCCGTAACGCCGCGTTCGGTGGCGTCGAATATGTGACGCGGCTGGAACCGGCTGTCCTCAAGGAAGAATGAAACGAAATCAGTAGCCTTAGCGAACGGGATGATCATGTCTTCGAGATTTCATCAAACGGTTCTGGGATTAATGGTCTAGTTCAGCCGAAGAGATGTTGTAGACCCGCATCATCTTCAACACCTCTTGCCTTATGGCGTCCCACCTGGCGACCAACGCGTCGGGGACCTGCATCGAAGTCGTGGTTATCACCCGGTCCGTGCGCCGTGCCTCGCGCGCAAGAGCCAGCGCAGCACCTCGAAGCGAATCCTGATCCCTGACCGATCCGGCAATCCGCGCGTAGAGTTGAGCGGCGTTAGAGAAGCTGTCCATCGCGAACAACAGTTCCATTTCCGCCTCGCCGACTCGCCGACCCGAATCGACTTCAATGCCCGAACCGGTCGGCCTCACGCCGATATGTCGCTGGTACTCTGCCAGCAGGTCCTCTGCCTGGCGCTGAAGGCTCACCGTGGGTGCCGGTTGCCTGTCGACCGCCCGAGTGGTCGGCGCCGGCACTCCCCCCGACGAGGGTGGGGGTGAAGGCCGGGCCGCCGCGGTGGTTATGCCCAACGCCTTCGCGGTCGCCGGGTCAAGATCACCTGTTTCCGGGAGTCGGTGCTCGCGCTGGAATGTCCGAAGTGCAGCCGAAGTCCGCGCGCTCATTACACCATCCACGGCGCCTTCGTAATAGCCCTGTTCTTTCAGCGCCGTCTGCGCACGGCTAATCATCTCCGGTGAGGACAATGGAAGCGGCTCAGGTTCGGGAGCGGGACTGCGCGGGACTTCGGTGTCGTTTGTCGACGGGTCCGGTTGAGGTTGCGGCGCACGGGTCGCTCGCCTTGGCGGCTCGGAAATATCGCGAGTCGGGTCGGTCCGCTGGGGAGGCGGCGAGGGATCTCGACCGGTTGCTCCCGCGCCCGAGTCGTCCTCGCTTATGACCAAAGGCTGCTGTAACTGAATGCCGAAGGGCGTCCCTTCCGGAACCTCCGCCTCCTCTCCTTTGGAAAGAAGAACCGCGGCGACTCCTGCTCCAGCCCCCGCGACCCCGCCGATAACCGCGCCTTTTCCGCCTCCCGCCATGCCGCCGATCACCGCGCCGATCACGCCGCCGCCGCCGATAAAAATTGCCGCCCGCTTGTTGCGGCCGCCGGCGACTTCGTTCTCATCGTCAATCTGTGAGCGAGTCGCGGGGTCGTCTGAAGTCAGCGTTCCCACGAGTCCCACCCGCGACCCGTCGGGAAATACCAACTCATCGAAATCGATTGCGATGGTACCCGACCTGCTCATTCGCTTGGCCGGCGTGACCTGAGTGACTCGACCTTCAACGATCGTGCCGGCGGGAATCACGACTTGCCTGTTCACATAGACCGGTGTCGTCACGGTTGCGCTGAACCTGTCCCCGACGCGCGATGTCTTCGAGCTCAACCCCCGGTCCATTTGCATGCTGATCACGGTGCCTTCGGGCACGGTCCAGCTCCGCTGACCAGATTGAGGGTCGCTATATCGTGGCCGGGCAGTTTGTGAGTAGGCGGCGACAGTCAAGAATAAGACGAGAGCAGTCACCACCGAACTCTCCGTCAGCGTTCTTCGATTAAGCATCCGCAACATCGCTCTTACCTCCCGTTCTGCCAGACCTCGCAACCTCGAGCTGAATGATCTCGGGGTTGTGACGACTTAGGGGCGCGCCGTGTTGTCCGTCAGTCCCTCTCCGTTCCTGTCACGGGTCGTTGATTGCGCTTCCCGTTGAATGATAGCACGCCCACCGAAGCGCGCGAACGTGCGCCACGAACTACCACGCACCACAACGTGCAGACCTGAGATCCGGTCATGCTTGTCACTTCCCTTCCCGCACGATCTCCGGCGGGTTTCACAGGCTTAATCATGTTTTCAGGCAGGAAAAATCATTGACACAGTGATTCGCTGTGGTAACATCGCGGGCGTCGGCGACGCCGCGGAAGCAGAAGTCGGGAGTTGTTAGCGCGCTTGCCGGCGGACCCTCGGGTTTCCGAGAAGTTCCAGGTAGTTCCGATTCTGAACATATAAGCCCGTGCTCGGTCAACTGAGTTGCTCAGGTATGTGACGCAAGCTCGCTCCTGCTGCAATCAGGTTGGAGAATCCTGAGATTCGTCAATAGGCCCCTAATGCAAAACTACTCCTCTCGATTTGGTGGCGGTCTTCGCTCGGCGCTGGTGTCAATAACGCGTCGCTGTTGTTCACACAGGTTGCGGCCATGGGTTCGCCGGTCCATCGCATTCGCGCTGACGGTTGCGATTCTTGCGGCAGGCGTGCCGGTGGAGGGCCACAGGACACAAAACCTTCCGGATGTCGATCCGCTCCTCCGCCTTGAGTCATATCTATTGGAACGTTCTCGCGTCGCGTCTTCGGGCCCATCCGCCGATGAGGCGCCCTCTTTACGTAAGAACCAAACCGGAACCCCGCGTTCCTCATTGGCCTCCGCAGTGGGTCGCGGCCTTTCGAATCCGGCCATGCGAGTCGGGATGTCAGGGCCTCTCGCTTCCGGGAAGTCGCCTGCATCGGTCGTCGCTCCTCAATCGGGCGGCGCGGGCCAAACCCAGGGAATAGCAGGCGGCGCCGTCGTGCGGCACGCTCCAGTTATCAATTCCGGGCGAGTCGAGGGGTCGGTTCGGCAGCTCCTCGGAGAAGATTCCGCATTGATAGGCGAAGACGTCACGCTGAGCGGCGGGGCGGTTATCACGGGCGATTTGCTGGTGCCCGGAACTCCGCAAGTGACTCTCAGTGGCAATCCTACTTTCGGAGGGGTCGTCGATGGAACCGGCAGCACCGAGCCTTCAAACTATCAGGTCACCTTGAATGGCCGCGCTCAACTCGGCAGGCTAGTTCGACGCATTGATCCGATCCCGCTTCCCACAGTAGCCGAGCCGCCCGCGTCAACGGGCACTCGCGACCTCATTGTCACCGCTGCGGGGCAGAATCTAGGCGACTTCGCTACGCTGCGCGACCTGACCTTGGACGGCGGCGTTGGCATGGTAGCCATTCCGCCGGGCACCTATCGCAACTTCACCGCAAACGGCGGAGGCGGATTCATCTTGGGGGTCTCAGGTTCGACCCGAGCCACCATTTACAATTTTGCATCGCTCACGCTGAACGGCCTGAGCAAGGTTGAGGTCGTGGGTCCGGTCGTGGTGACGGTCGGCTCGCGTGTGACCCTCAACGACGCGATGGGCTCGTCGGAAAATCCGCTGTGGCTCACGCTCAAGGTGGCGATAGGCGGTTTCACCCTCAATGGCGGGGCCCTATTGAACGGCATCGTCGTCGCTCCAAGCGGCACCCTCACAATAACCGGCAACGCGACGCTCCGGGGCACGTGCTTCTCCGACAGGCTCATAATCAACGGCGGCGGCCTGCTGCAAGGTTTCGGCGACACCGTAGCGCCTGCCATCGCCATCGACAACCCGTGCCAAAACGCGGTCACGAACCTGTCGGAGTTGGCGGTCACCGGCACGTTCGCTGACAACACGCCCACGACTGTCAACGTAAACGGAGTGACTGCATCGCAAACGTCAGGGACATTCACTGCGACCGTTCCGCTCAACGAAGGAGCAAACACGCTCCGAGCAGTCGCCACGGACCTCTTCAACAATTCAAGCGAAGCAACCCGCTCGGTCACGCGGCGACTCGGCGCTAATCAGACGCCGGCCGTTAACGCCGGTCCGGACCTGATCGTGATCCTGCCCGGAACCGCCAATCTCGTCGGCTCGGTTAGCGATGACGCGCTGCCGACGTGCGCAGCCCTGACGATCGCGTGGACAAAGGTCATCGGGCCTGGCGAGGTCGTCTTCACCAACCCGACCTCGCCCGCGACCGCCGCCAGCTTCAGCCTTCCCGGCGCATATGTGCTTCGATTATCGGCGTTCGACACGGAACTGACGGGGACCGATGATGTAACCGTCAACGTCTTCCCTCCCAATCAGGCTCCGATGGTTGATGCAGGCGCCGACCAGACGATCGAGCTTCCGGCTGTTGCAACGCTGAACGGCACGGTTACCGATGACGGACTGCCGCCCGGCTCGACGCTCACGATCCAGTGGAGCAAGGTGAGCGGCCCCGGCGCCGTGACCTTCTCCAGCCCGAATCAGCCCGTCACCTCGGCGGCCCTCGGCCAGCCGGGAACCTATGTCCTGCAACTCAGCGCAAGCGACACGGAGTTCACGATCACCGATACGGTCACCGTCATCGTCAAACCTGAGAATCATCCGCCAAGCGTCGATGCTGGTCCCAATCAGACAATCGAGCTGCCGTCGAATGTAGTCACGTTGAACGGAACAGCGAGCGACGACGGCTTGCCCGAAGGCTCAACGCTCACAGTCGCGTGGAGCAAGGTGAGCGGCCCCGGCGCCGTGACCTTCACCGCGCCCAATCAAGCCATCACCGACGCCACGTTCGTCGACCCCGGTACGTACGTGCTTCGTTTGAGCGCGAGCGACACGCGCTTCACGGTCACCTCCGACGTGACTGTCACTGTAATCCCGGAGAACCACGCGCCGCAGGTGAGCGCCGGGCCCGATCAAACAATCGAGCTTCCTACTAACACAGTCACGCTCAACGGGGCCGTTACGGACGACGGCTTGCCGCCCGGTTCGACACTCACCATCGCGTGGACCACAGTGAGCGGGCCCGGAACCGTGACCTTCGCCGACGCGAGCGCGGCTCAGACAATGGCGACGTTCAGCGCCGCCGGCGAATACGTGCTGCGGCTCAGCGCGAGCGATACGAGGTTCACGTCGACCGACGACGTGACGATCACTGTAATCCCGGAGAATCACGCGCCGCAGGTGAACGCCGGGCCCGATCAAACAATCGAGCTTCCTACTAACACAGTCACGCTCAACGGGGCCGTTACGGACGACGGCTTGCCGCCCGGTTCGACACTCACCATCGCGTGGACCACAGTGAGCGGGCCCGGAACGGTGACTTTCGCTGACGCGAGTGCCGCTCAGACCACAGCGACGTTCAGCGCTGCGGGTGAATACGTGCTGCGGCTGAGCGCGAGCGATACGAGATTCACGTCGACCGATGACGTGACGATCACGGTCATTCAGGAGAATCACGCGCCGCAGGTGAACGCCGGGCCTGATCTCACGATCACACTGCCGGCGTCGGCGACGCTCAACGGCACGGTGACCGACGACGGCTTGCCGCCGGGATCGACGCTCACCATCGCGTGGAGCACGGTCAGCGGTCCCGGGACGGTGACGTTCGCTGACGCAAGTGCAGCCCAGACGACGGCGACGTTCAGCATTGCCGGGACGTACGTCCTGCGCCTGACGGCCAGCGACTCGGCGCTGAGCGCGAGCGATGACGTCACGGTAACGGTGCAGCCGTCGGGACCGCCTCCGGTCGCGGCATTCACGGTGCCCGGACCTCCCATACGCGTTTTAGCGACAGTGCTGTCCTCGTCGGGGCCGAGTAGCGGATCCGTTGCGGCCAACCTGCTCGATTTCAACTCACAGACCGTCTGGAATCCGCCGCAGACGACGAATCAATTCGTCACGATTCAATTCAGCGCGGGCGAACAGTTCATCGAGCGAGTTCAGATACAGGCGGCGGCATCGACGATCGCGGTCAAGAACTTCGAGGTGTTGGTCTCGCAAACGCCCAACGATGCCGATTTCGTCTCCGTGCTCACGGCGACGTACGCGAACACAGGCACGCTGCAAGAATTCGTTTTTCCGGGCGGGCCGGTGCGCGCCCGGTTCGCGAAGTTCATCGCGAAGGACAACCACGGCGCCAGCTTGATGCAGATTCAGACCTTCAACGTGGTTACAAGCGGTACGCACGACAGCGTAGTCTCCCTTCCGTCTTCAAACAACGTTGCCCGCGCCGAGTCACCGTCGCTGGTCGTGAACGGTGGCCGAGTTGTGGACTCCTCGGACGTTTTCCTCGGCACGTTCCCCACTCTGATCCTCGGCTTCAGTAATACCGATGGCTGGAAAACGACCTCAAACGAGAACCAGTTCGCCACCATCGAGCTGGCCGCGGGGAAGGTGTATACGCTGGACGGCGTAAGGCTCTCCGGGGGCGTGAAAGATTTCGAGGTATGGGTCTCGACGACCTCGACCGACGCAACCGCATTCACGAGGGTGCTGTCGGCAGTGAATGACGCCAACAAGGTGATCAATACGTTCTTGTTCCCCGGAGGTGCTGTCCAGGCCCGCTACGTCAAATACGTCCCGAAAACGTCGACGGACGGAAGCGCGGTCTTGAACACGCTATTCTTCGACGTTATCGCCGAAGAAACGGGGGGCATCGTCGGGTTCTCAAGCGTCTCGACCCTGTTCGGGCTTGCCGACAGGGCGATCGACAATGACACCGGTACGAACTGGTCAACCCAACAGAGTCAGGGGCCAGTCAATCAGTTCTTCAAGGTGCTTTTGTCCGGCGGCCGCTCACACAGCGTCTACGGTGTCCGGATTCAACCAACCGCTTTCAGCAATCCGAGCGCGCCGAAGGACTTCGATATTCGCGTGTCGATGACAACCGCGGACGACGCGGCATTCACGACGATCCTCAGCGGGACGCTGCAGAACACGAATACGCTCCAGGAGTTTCTATTCCCCGCCCCGGTCGACGCGAAGTACGTTCAATTCTTCGCCAAGAACAGCTACGGGGCCGTGACCATGGGCGTAACCAGCTTCGAAGTACTCGAGGTCCCGTTGGACGGCGCGGTGCTTCGGAGCTTCACCAGCGAGGCGGGCACTTCAAACGCGGCGGCGCTCGCCCTCGATATCGCCACATCGAACGGACCCTGGACCAGCGCAACCGGACAGAACGCGAATCAGTCGCTAGTCATTCAACTACCAGGCGACGCACCGTGGTTGATCGACCGCGCAGTGCTTCAACCCGGCCGAAACATCTTCAACGGCGACGTGACGATCGCGACGAAGAACTTCGACCTGCTCGCGTCGACGACGGATATGAACGACGCTTCGTTCACGCCGATTTTTTCGGGAACGCTGACCAACATCGCCAACCTGCAGTCGTTCTTGTTTGCGCCCGTCCCGGCCCGGTTTCTCAAACTGGTCTTGAAAGACAACTACGGCAGCACGAGCCAGATCTCGTTGAACAGCTTCTTTGGCGTATCGCCTCAACTCGGCAGCACCGACGCTCGATTTGTCGACCGCTCGACCGTCTCGAGCGGACAGATCGTCTCGTGGGCGTGGGACTTCGGCGATGGGGGCATGAGCACAGAGCGCTATCCCGCTCACGTTTACGCGCAGCCGGGCGTCTACACAGTGAAGCTGACGGTCACCTCCGACACCGGACAGGCCACCAGCACACAAATCGACTATCACGCCCAGAGTCCGCTGGCGGCCGATTTTTCGTTTAGTCCGCTTACTCCCGGCGAGACTACGCCGGTGATAAGGTTCGTTGATCGATCATCACCCAGGTTTGGGACTTCACCGCGCACGTGGACGCCGGGGAACGGCAGCACCTTTACCGGCTTGAGCATCTCCACTTTGTACACCGATAGCGGCACGTTTCCGGTTACATTGACGGTCGGCGACGCAAACGACGCCCGTTATTCCGTTACGAAACCAGTTGTCGTGCGCAACGTTCCGCCGACAGTGGGCAACATCCAGGGATCCACGCTGGTCTGGGGCCAGCCCGGAAACATTACTGTCCCCAGCATAACCGACCCCAGCAGCGTCGATGCCGCGGCACTCCGTTGCGAATGGTCCTTCGGCGATGGACAGGGCGCCGAAATATCGCTGTGCACCGCGACCAAAGCGGCCCAAACTCATGCCTACGCCTTCCCGGGATTGTACGTCGCAACGCTCAGCGTTTTCGATAAGGACGGCGGCGTCACGACCGTAAAGACGTTGAACGTCGTCAATCGCAGGCCCGTCGCTTTCACCGGAGTGTTCGCGGACACCGCGCTCCAACCAGGATCGGTGACCATCAAAGCGAAACTGCTCGACGACTTCGCGAAGACCCCGCTTGCGGGCCGCACCGTCGAGGTGCGCGCGGGCAGCGCCACTACAATCGCGACCAGCGACGCAAGCGGCAACGTCCAGGCAACTCTCCCGTTCACGGCCGGCATTGACACAGCGATCGCATCCCTCTCATATGCGGGAGACGCCATGTACCTCGAAGGCGGGGCCGGTGTTGAACTGCCCGGGCGACCCGGTGTGCGGCGCTGCACGTCCGACAGCCGCGGGATTGATTTCTGGCTCACGTTCCCGCCCAACGCTGCAAACGGGTTCCAGGGGACCCCGGCAACGGTCCATCTCTTCATCTCCGGTGATGTTGCCACGACCGGCTCAGTCTCGATTCCTGGCATTCCGTTCAACGCAGCTTTCTCAGTGCAACCCGGCGTCGTGACTAAGATTGATCTTCCCAATGCAGTCTTCCTGGTGAACTCTGACGCAGTCGAGAACCGAGGCGTTCACGTCATCGCTCAGGCGCCGGTGTCTGTTTACGGACTCGAGCTGCACTTTTTTGCAAGCGACGGTTTCACTGCGCTGCCGACGGCGACGTTGGGAACCGACTATATTGTTCTCTCCTACAAGAACGTGAACATCTTGAACGCGTCCAACTTTGGCATCGCCGCCACGGCCGACAACACGACCGTCACGATCACCCCAGCAGTCAAAGTCGGAACACGGGCCGCCGGAGTGCCTTACAGCATCACCCTAAATCAGGGCCAGGCTTATCAACTGGTCGACACCGATAATTTCCCGTCTGACTTGAGCGGAACAACCTTAACCTCCAACAAGCCGATTGCCGTGTTCGGCGGGCACTCAGGGGCTAACGTTCCAAACTCCAACGGGTTTGCCAACCCCATCTTCGAGCAGATGTTGCCGACTCCGTCCTGGTCGCGGGGCTTCGCGATAATGACTTCCGCCACGCGTAGGGCGGACACCGTCCGCTGCATCGCTTCGGTTGACAACACCCACGTGTATGTCAACGGTGACCTCGCCGGAACCATCGATCGCGGTCAGTTCATCGAGCAGCTCATCACCGGCCCGACGCACATCATCGCCGACAACCCAATAATGGTGGTTCAGTTTTCGAACAGCGCCGGCTTCGATGGAACCGCGAATTCCGATCCCTACATGCTCGTCGTTCCGGGCTACAACCAGTATCTGGATCGCTATACGGTCGCCACGCCGGGAACAAACACGACCAGCTTCGACATCAACTACGTCAACGTCGTCGCGCCCAGCGAATCGGTTGGCGCTATCACGCTTGATGGAGTCCCACTGGCGGCGGCCTCGTTCACGACCATCGGCCAGAGTGGGTTCTCTGGCGCACAGGTCGCGGTCGCGAAAGGCTCACACACCCTCGCCGGCCCCGCACCGTTCAACGTATCTGTCTACGGCTACGCAGAAACCGATGCGTACGCCTATCCGGCGGGAATGTGCCTGACCTCCCAGGTGACGGGCGTGCAAATGACGCTCAGTCCCGTGATCGCCAATAACCCAACGGGAGTGCAAGACTGCGTCACCGCGACCGTCACCGACCTGAACAACGTTCCCGTCGCGGGAGTTCCCGTCAGCTTCACCGTCACCGGAGTAAACCCGGCGACGGGCGGCGCTACGACCAATGCAAACGGCGAAGCTCAGTTCTGCTACACTGGGAATAACCCCGGCAGCGATCTGATTCGCGCGACGGCAGCGGGCCTGGACGCAACCGCAACCAAGAACTGGGGATCTGCCATCAACCAGCCGCCCGCAGTCAGCGCCGGTCCCAATCAAACCATCACGCTGCCAGTCAACACTGTCACTCTCAACGGCGTTGCATCCGACGACGGCTTGCCCCTCGGCAGCACGCTCGCGCTCACCTGGAGTCAAGTCAGCGGACCCGCGGGAGTCACGTTCGCCAATGCGAATAACGCGGTGACGACCGCGACCTTCCCCGCTGCCGGGACCTACGTAGTTCAACTCCTGGCGAGCGACGGCCAGTTTTCCACCGCATCTTCCGCAACGGTCGTGGTCAAACCCGCGCCCGTTAATCAAGCCCCGGTCGTCGACGCCGGGCCCGGTTTCCTCTTTCCTATTTTCGAGGAGAACCTGGTCCTCAACCCCGACAATGAAGCCGCGCTGGTCTCGGGTAAGATTCCAAACTGGACGGTGGTCTCTGGCACTTGGACCCAGGGCACATCTGCCACCGGCACACCGGTCTTCAATAACACCAAGTTCTTCGCCCCAGGCCCGACCGACGCGGCCGAGTTGCGACAAGACATCGACGTGACCTCCTGGACCGCCACGATCAACCTGGGCGCTCAGAAGTTCGACTTCAGCGCCTGGGTCCGCTCCAAAGACGAGTCTCCCGCGGATGCCGCGCGAATAATCATCGAGTACCGCGATCCGACTAACTCGTTCGCGCTCGCGTCACTCGACACGGGTGCAATCGTCTCGACGGGCGACTGGGCCCTCGTCTCCGACAAAAGGACCGCCCCGACCGGCACGGGATTCATCCGCATCAGGCTGATCGCTCAGCGCGCCACGGGTACTACCACCGACGCTTACTTCGATCAGGTCGTGCTTCGACCGATAGACTGGGTCGGCGTGCAACTGAACGGAATAGTCACCGACGACGGCTTGCCCATCGGAAGCACGCTGACCACAAACTGGACGAGACAAACCGGGACCCGAAACGCGATCATTGCCGATCCGTCTCAGCCCGCCACGACGGCCGTATTCGATACTCCCGGCACAGGAACGTTGCCGAACGAGTATATCCTGAGGCTGTCGGCGAGCGACTCCGAGTTAACTGCAAGCAAAGCGACAACCATAAGGATCTTCCCGACGAATCAGTCGCCCGTCCCCAGCGCCGGCGAAAACCAGTCCCTCACGCTGCCCGCAACGGCAACACTGAGCGGAAACGTGCAGGACGACAACTTCAGCCGCGTTATAGACGGAATCCTGCGGTCGTTTCCGCTCTCGACGTCATGGATCAAAATCTCGGGACCCGGAACCGTGACCTTCTCGGCCCCAACCCAACTCGTCACCACCGCAAGCTTCTCCGCGGCGGGCGTCTACGTGCTGCAACTCAAAGCCTCCGACACCCAGTACACCGCAACCAGCAACCTCACCATCACCGTCAGCGCCGCGCCGCCCGTCAATCAAGCGCCCGTCGTCAGCGCCGGCATGAACCAGACGACCACGCAGCCTTACAACACGGTGACGTTGAATGGCGCGGCCGCCGATGACGGCTTGCCCGCAGGCGCTGTACCCATCGTCTCGTGGAGTCAGGTCAGCGGACCCGCGCAAGCAACCATCGCCGTCTTCAATGCTCTCTCGACCGATGTCACATTGCCCGTCGTCGGCAGCTACGTCTTCAAGCTCACCGCAAGCGACGGCGCGCTGTCTTCATTCGCAACCGTCAGTGTCACCCTCAA
Organism: Blastocatellia bacterium; assembly: GCA_035293105.1. GTDB lineage: Bacteria > Acidobacteriota > Blastocatellia > UBA7656 > UBA7656 > DATDOV01. The sequence goes on along the minus strand of DATDOV010000041.1, from coordinate 2,528 downwards.
TCCGCAGCCGCCCGCGAATCAGGCTCCTGTAGTCAGTCCTGGGGCGAACCAGACGATCACGTTGCCGACTACCATCGCTACGTTAAACGGCTCGGTGCAAGACGACGGCCTCCCGCAAGGCTCGACTCTCACCATCGCGTGGACCCAGGTCAGCGGACCCGCGGGCGTGACCTTCTCGTCGCCGAACCAACCGATCACCCAGGCGACTTTCCCCGGCGCGGGCGTCTACGTGCTGCAGCTCTCGGCTTCAGACACCGAGTTCACCGTCACCGCGCAGGTCGTGATCACGGTCGTTCAGCCGCCGCCCCCGCCCAGCACTGTCACCGTTCACATCGACAGCCCGGCTGACGACGCGGTGATTACCTCGCCGACGGACGTCATCGCGACGATCAGCGGCGGCAACTGGACACTCGCATACGCGCTGAACGCCAACGAAGACATCAATCCAGCTTTCACGACCTTCGGGAGCGGCACGGGTGCTCTCGCCGGCGCGTCAGCCGGCCGCTTTGACCCTACGCTGCTCTTGAACGGCACGTACCTGATTCGCCTGACTTCGCTCGATGCCGCCGGCGGCGCTGCAATCGACGAAATAGTCGTCACCGTTCGAGGCCAGCAGAAGGTCGGCAACTTCACGCTCTCGTTCAATGACCTCACCATTCCCGTCGCCGGCTTGCCGATTCAAGTCATTCGCACCTACGACTCGCGCGACAAACGAGTCGGCGATTTCGGCGTAGGCTGGACCCTCGGCATCCGAAACGTCCGGCTCGAGAAATCCAGTTCGCTCGGCAAGCTCTGGGATGAAACCGTTACGCCGGGCATCCTTCCCAAATATTGCCTCGAGCCGACTCGCGCGAAGACCGTCACCATCACCTTCCCCGACGGCCGCCAGTACCGATTCCGCGCCGTGCCTAGTCCGCAGTGCCAACTCGCCGCGCCCATCACCGGGGCCGAGATGACTTACGTGCAGATACCCGGCGACAGTGGAACATCCGGCGCTTCGCTCACTGCTCTCGGCAATAACAGCGTGATCATCGACGCGCCTGTCCCGGGACTCGTCAACTTGATCAACCTCACCAACCAACAGATCTACAACCCGAAGGTGTTTCGATTGACCACCGCCGAAGGCTACTCCTACGTCATCGATCAGCAGTTCGGCGTCACCTCGATGACCGATCCCAACGGCAACTCGCTCGTGATCAACTCGAACGGGATCATTCACTCGTCAGGCAAGTCGATCCTCTTCACTCGCGACGCCGCAGGCCGCATCACTAAGATCACCGACCCGGCCGGCAACATCCTCACTTACTCGATCAATCCGGCGGGCGACCTGGCGAGCTTCGCTGACCGCGAAGGCAACATAACCAACTTCAACTACAACGCGACTCACGGGTTGCTCGGGATCACCGACCCGCGCGGCATTCAGCCGATTCGCAACGACTACGACGCCGACGGCCGCCTCGTCAAACATACCGACGCGTTCGGCAAGACGATCAGCTACACGCACGGCATCGCGGCACGTCACGAAGAGATCACCGACCGGTTGGACAACGTGACCGTCTACGAGTACGACGAGCGCGGCAACGTTTTGAGATTGACGGATGCGCTTGGGAACACGACGACCTTCACTTACGACGATCACGACAACAAGCTGAGTGAGACTAACGCCCTCGGCAAGACGACCTCGTTCACCTACGACGCCAAAGACAATCTCGCCAGTGAGACCGACCCGCTCGGCAACACCACGCGATTCACCTACAACGACCTGCGTCAGGTGCTCACAGTGACTGATCCAAAAGGCGCAGTCACCACCAACGTCTACGACTTTCGAGGGAATCTCACGTCGACGCGGGACGCGCTGGGGAACACGACCTCGTTCACCTACAACTCGCTGGGCTTGCGCGAGACGATGACCGACGCGCTCGGACGGGTGACGCGCTACGGTTACGACGGGAATGGGAACCTCGCAGGCGAGAGCGACGCGCTCGGTCACGTCATGAGTTACGCCTACGACGCGACCGGCAATCGAATCTCGCAAACAACCACACGCACTGCGCCGGGTTCCGTGATCGAGACGCTCGTGACGACGTTCGAGTACGACCGCCAGAATCGATTGACCAAGACTATCTACGCCGACGGGACTGCGACGCAGACCGTCTACAACTCGATAGGCCAGCAGGCGGCCACCATCGACCAACTCGGCCGGATGACGAGCTTCACGTATGACTCGATGGGGCGGCTGACCTCGACCGCGTATCCAGACACGACGACTGAGAGTTCGACCTACGACGCGGAAGGCCGCAGACTGACCTCGACCGACCGCGCAGGCCGGGTGACGAGCTTCGAGTACGATGTGCTTGGGAGGCTGAAGAAGACGACCTATCCAGACGCCTCATTCACCTCGACCTCTTACGACGCAATCGGGCGAGTCATCACGACGACCGACTCGCGCGGGAACGTGACGAGCTACGAGTACGACCCGAACTGCGGTTGCTCGGGGCGGCGCTCGAAGATCACCGACGCGTTGAATC
>DATDOV010000040.1:0-26317 GCA_035293105.1 Blastocatellia bacterium | reverse complement strand
GAGATTGAATACAATGACAGGCGCTTTAGGTTGATCGACACAGCCGGCATCCGGCGCAAGGGCAAGCCTGAACTCTTGGCAGAGAAGGTTTCAGTTGTGATGGCGCGGCAGCAGCTCGAGCGCGCCGACGTTGCGATTCTGTTGATTGACGCCATCGAAGGCCCGACCGCGCTCGACGCGACCATCGGCGGCTACGCCCACGAAGCGGGCGCAAGCCTGATCATAGCCGTGAACAAATGGGACGCCGTCGAGAAGGACATGTACACGACGAAGCAGTACGAGGCACGGATACGCGAGATGACGAAGTTTGCCGACTACGCGCCGGTCGTTTTCATCTCAGCGAAGACCGGCCAGCGCGTGACTAAGCTGTTGGAGCTCGCGCTTCAAGCACACGCAGCGCGCGGCAAGCGGGTCTCGACATCGGAGCTGAATCGCTTCTTTGAGAAGAACCTCGAACAGCCGCGCGCGACGACGACCGCGCGCCATCCGCTGCGCGTCTTGTACATCACGCAGGCTTCCGTAAGCCCGCCGACGTTCGTGTTGTTCACGACCTCGCGAAGTCCGCGCGCGAAGCTGCACTTCTCTTATGAGCGGTACATTGAGAACCGGTTGCGGGAAGAGTTCGGATTCTTCGCAACGCCGATAAGGATCAAGCAGCGGCGGAAGACTGGCGACGTACGTCAACGGATCGGCGGCGAGCACCAACGCAAAGAAGCGACCCCGCGAAAGGCGCCAAGAAGAGGCTGAAGTTGATCCTCGTTGCGGATGTTCCGGGAGTTAGCTCCAGCTATCCGAATATGTCCTTGACCTTCCCCATTATGCTGCGGTCATCTTGCTGACCGTCCTTCGATTCAATGTTGGCGAGTTCTTCGAGCAGCCTTCGCTGTTCTTTTGTCAGACTGGTGGGTGTAACGATGTTGACCGCGACGAACTGATCTCCCCGGCCGCGGCCTCCCAGCACCGGCATACCTTTGCCCTTCAACCGAAACACCGTCCCGGTCTGTGTGCCTTCGGGTATACGAAGAGTCTCCTGCGAATCAAGTGTTGAAACGACGACTTCCGCTCCGAGCGCCGCCTGCGCGAATGATACCGGCAACGAGCAATAGAGATTCGCGTCGCGGCGCTGGAAGACATCGTGCTCCTTGACGTGGATGATCACATAGAGGTCACCTCGCGGCGCTCCCATCTCGCCGGCTTCACCTTCGCCGGCAATGCGCAACCGCGAGCCGTTGTCGACGCCGGCCGGCAGCTTGATCTCGAGAGTTTTGTCGCGCTCGACGCGGCCGTCACCCCGGCACTCGCGGCACACATCGCGAATCACCCGTCCGGCTCCACGGCACGCCGAGCACGTGCGAGCAACCGAGAAGAACCCTTGCTGATACCGAACCTGGCCGCTGCCCCCACAAGTCGTACAGCGCGACGGCGACGTGCCTTCCGCGGCGCCGGTCCCGCTACAGCGATCACACGCCTCGAGGCGGGGAACGCGAATCTTGGTCTTCATCCCCGATGCGGCTTCTTCGAGCGTGATCTCTATGTCGTAGCGAAGGTCCGAGCCGCGACGCGGTCCGGCCCGCCTTCCGCCGCGCGCGCCGAAGATGTCGCCGAAGCCGAACAGGTCGCCCAGGATGTCCTCGAATCCGGGGAATCCCTGGCCGAATCCCGCGCCGGCGCTCGCCCCGACACCCGCATGACCGAACCGATCATAGCGCGATCGAAGCTCGGATGAGGACAGGACCTGATAAGCCTCAGCTATCTCCTTGAAGCGCTCTTCGGCCTCCGCGTCACCTGGATTCTTGTCTGGATGGTATTTGATGGCGAGACGGCGGTAGGCCTGCTTCAACTCCTGCTCCGAAGCATTCCGGTTTACGCCCAATACTTCGTAGTAGTCGCGTTTGCTACTCACGGTACGTTCCTGGTGTACGATTCCTGGTTCGTAGTTTGTGGTTCTTGGTTTGTGGTCTGTGGTTCCTGGTTTCCAGTTCGCGCTGGTAGTCCGTCGTCGCACGTCGATGCTGCCAGTTCAGCCATCGAACCACAAGCTTCAAGCACGACCACAAACTACAATTTACAACCCGGAGCTACCAATCCCAAACCACAAGCCAGAATGCCGATTATAGCAAAGCCTAGGACAGTTCTGACAACGGGGTTACTTCTTCCTCCTCGTGACCCGGAGAATCGGCGAGTCCCGTAGGCCGGAACATCGCGTCGGTTATCATCCGAGCTGAGTTCTCCAACTGCTCGAGGACGTGGCGGACTTCGGGCGCCTCATCGGAGACGACCGCCTTGCGCGCGTCTTCGATAGTCGCGCGCACGTAGTCCTGATCGGCGGCCGACAGCATCCACCCGAACTCGCCGAAGGAACGAATCGTGTTCTGTAGCAGCCCCTCCAGCCGGTTGCGCGCGAGAATAGTCTCTTTAAGCCGCCGGTCGTTCTCGGCGTTGCGGCCGGCCTCTTCGATCAGATCGAATATTTCAGAAGCCGACAATCCCGAAGAAGGTGTGATCCGCATCGCCTGCTCGAGCGCCGTCATCTTGTCTCGCGCCGACACGGAGACGATGCCGTCGGCGTCGACTTCGAAGGTAACTTCGACCTGCGGAAGGCCGCGAGGCGCGGGCGGAATTCCGACCAGCTCGAATTTCGCAAGGCTCCGATTGCCCGAAGCGATCTCGCGTTCGCCCTGAAGCACGTGTACCTCGACCACCTGCTGGTTGTCGGCGACGGTGGTGAAGACGAGGCTCTTTTTGGTCGGGATCGTTGAGTTCCGATCGAGGATTTTGGTGAACAGTCCGCCACGGGTCTCGATGCCGAGCGACAGCGGAATCACGTCGAGCAGTATCAAGTCCTTGACGTCGCCGGTGAGGACGCCCGCTTGAATGGCGGCGCCGATGGCGACGACCTCATCGGGGTTGATCTCGATTGACGGCTCGCGGCGGAAGATTTCGCGGACTCGATTGATGATGATCGGCGAGCGGGTCTGACCGCCGACGAGCAGCACTTTGGTAATGGCCGACGCATCGAGCTTCGCGTCCGCGAGCGCGTTCTGACAGGGCTCGACCGTGCGCTCGACGAGGTCGGCAACAAGTTCTTCAAACTTGCCGCGGCTGAGAGTCTTGTTGAAATGCTTCGGTCCGGTCGAGTCGGCCGCGATGAAAGGGAGATTCAGTTGCGATTCGGTCGCGGTCGAAAGCTCGCACTTGGCGCGCTCGGCGGCTTCCTTCAAGCGCTGAAGCGCAAGCCGGTCGGAATGGAGGTCGATACCGGTCTCGTTCTTGAAGGTTTCGATCATCCAGTCGACGATGCGCTGGTCGAAGTCCTCGCCTCCGAGGAACGAGTCGCCGCAAGTGGACAGCACCTCGAACACGCCGTCGCACATTTCCATTATCGAAATATCGAAGGTGCCGCCGCCGAGGTCGAACACCGCAACCTTTTCGTTGTCACGCTTGCCCAGGCCGTAGGCGAGCGCGGCGGCGGTTGGCTCGTTGATGATGCGCTGGACGTTAAGGCCGGCGATCTTGCCTCCATCCTTGGTCGCCTGTCTTTGGATGTCGTCAAAGTAAGCGGGCACGGTGATGATCGCCTCGGTCACTTCGTCGCCCAGAAATTCCTCCGCGGCGAGCTTCAGCCGCTGAAGCAGGATGGCCGAGATTTCCGGTGGCGAATAATCGCGTCCCCGGACTCGTACGCGGCAGTCTCCGTTTGCTGATTCGGTGATCTCGTACGAGCAGACATGTCTCGCGCGCTGGACCTCGGGAGAGTTGAACTTTCTCCCCATGAGCCGCTTGACGGCATAGATCGTGTTAGCAGAGTTCGTAATGGCTTGGCGCTTCGCGATCTGACCTATCAACCGCTCATTCTTCTCGGTGAATGCTACAACCGACGGTGTCGTCCGGCCGCCCTCTTTGTTGGGGACTATCTGGGTCACGCCGCCTTCAAGGATTGCCACGCAGGAATTGGTTGTGCCCAGGTCTATTCCGATTACCTTGCCCATAAGTTTACCTCCTAGTCGATCGCGAACCACTCGAATCAGTCAGGGGGTCGGAAAACGTGTGGGGGCTTGGGGGGATACTAGATTTTGGATTTTAGATTTTGGATTCTGGTGTCCCGCAGATTGTACCAAATCTAAAATCCAAGATCATCTTTCGGGGCTCGCCGCGACCTTTACCTTGGCAGGCCGCAATAACCGGTCGCCGATCTTATAGCCTCGTTCAAACTCTGCGATTACCGTATTCTCAGCATGCTCGTCGGTTTGTTCGATCGTCACCGCCTCATGGACGTGAGGATCGAAGGCCTGGCCGATGGAATCGAGCGGCTGAAGCCCAAGCTTGGCCAGCGCGTCGGAGAGTTGCTTGTGAATCAACTCGACGCCGTGGTGCAACGCTTCCGCGTCACCACCGCTCTGTTCCAGGCTCGAAAGCGCGCGGTCGAAATTATCCAGCACCGGCAGCAGTTCCAAGAGCACCTCGGCTCGGGCCCGCTGGTAAATCTCTCCCCGCTCGCGCTCGGTCCGCTTACGAAAGTTTTCAAATTCCGCCTGACGGCGGAGCAACTGATCGAATAATTGAGTCTTCTCCTCGGTGAGCGCGTCGATCTGGCTCTGTAAATCCGAAGTTCCCAGTTCGCTCGACGTGCTCTCAGTCGGATCGCCCCGTGGGGGCAGCACGGGGTCAAACGGCTCGGCCGGCTCGACGTCCCTCACCCATTCCACGGTGACATCGTCTTGATCCGTTTCCACGTCTACAAGAGCGCCGTTGTCCGAACTCGCGCCCTCGCCTTGCTCGGAGAACTTGATCGGAATCTCCCTCGGCTCGTTTTTCCTTTTTCCCATCTCGTCCAGCGTAGTCGGTTTCGATATCAGAGCGGCCGCGACGGACGACTTCCCTGCGGGGCGCGCTCGCCGTCGTGCACGCGTTCAAACAACTTGACGATGTAGTCCACAATGCCCATCAGCCTGCCGTACTCGAGCCTGGTCGGACCCATGACGCCGATGCTACCCGACGCCTCTCCGCCCGCAAAAGAGCACGGAGAAGCGATCACCGTGCAATCGCGAAAATCGGCGACGCGGTTCTCACTGCCTATGCGGACCGAGACCGCCTCATGCGCCGCGTTGTCCATGCACTCATTCAACAACCTGATGATTCGGCTCTTCTCCTCGAACATCTTGAACAGCGCCCTCATGCGTTCGGTGTCCGAGAAATCCGGCTTCGCTATGATATTCGAAGCCCCTTCGATGAATACATCCGGCTGATCGCCTTCGCGAAGACTCTGACTGCAAAGCAGCACGGCGTTTTGCAACAGCTTGTCGTAGAGCGCTTTTTCCTCGGTCATCCAGCGCAACAACTCATCGCGGATTTCAACGAGGGTCCAGCCCTGAAAATTCTCAGCCAGGTACCGGCTCGTCGAATTCAACTCGTCTTGAGTGAACTCGACCTCGGCCCGAATCAGCCGGTCCTGCACTCTGCCGGAGCTTGTCACCGTGATGACCAGTATCCGCCAGTCCGGCAGCTTCATGAACTCGATGTGGTGCAGCTTGTCCCTGGTGATCGAGGGAGGAACCACGATTCCAACGTTGTCCGACAACTGCGACAGCAGTTGGCTGGTCCGCTCCATTAGCCGCTCGGGACTCGCCAGCGTTTCCGCCGCAAGCAACCGCTCGTTGATTCGAGCCGCATCCGAACGCGATACCTTCATCGCCCCTATTAAGTTGTCAACGTAGTATCGATACCCCTTGTCGGTCGGCATCCGGCCGGCTGACGTATGAGGATGCGAGAGAAAGCCCTCGTCTTCGAGCTCCGCGCAAATATTTCTGATCGTCGCCGACGACAGCCGCTCACTCGAGTGCTTTGCGAGCGCAAAGGAACCGACTGGCTGCCCCGTGTCGATGTGTGACCGCACGATTGCAGCGAGTATCTCCCTCTTGCGGTCGTCGAAGATGTAACCGCGCTTCCTCAACATAAGATTAATCGTGGGGGGCATCGCCCATTTGGAGTATCGACCGTAAGTTAGCATCAATGCCCTACCCTGTCAATAATATTGCCAGGGAAATTTGCGGGCCGCTCCCCCATTTCCAGGCCCGCCAATCACTCACGGGAAGTCGTCTCCACTGTCGCGCCTCGCCCGCTTCCCGCGCTTGCGCCCGCCCCGGCTCCCGCCAAGTTGCGAGAACTGATCGGTCCCGAAGCTGCCGAGTCCCGCGAGCGTAAACGTGAACGAAAACGCGCTCTCGATCCGAAGCCCGGCCTTGAACGTGTTGTAGTTGAACTGCAGACCGCAGCAGTCCCACGCATAACCGAGATAGCTCCTCGAGTTCCGCAGCCGCCCTTTGGACAGTTTCTCGGAACTGATGAACCGATCGGTGAAATCGTATCCGATTCGCGTTCCGCCGTACAGCCCGCGTAGCCCGTCTCCGAACTGAACGGTCGTGAAGACCTGGTTGCCTGGAAACGTGCCCGGCTCGAAGCTGTTTGGCGCCAGCTCGATCCGCCGCGACAGATGCCAGCCCGAAGTGACGACGAGCTTGTCCGTCCGCACTCCTCCTGAAAGCGTGACGTCTCGCACGACGCCTTCGTCGGCCCCAACGTCCATTCGGAGGTCGGCGAAGACCGCCGACAGCGGCCGGTAGCGAACCGCAATGTTGGCCGGAGAGAGGCTTCGCGACCGTCCGCCATACGTGTAGCCCGACAGCGTGTTGAGCGGATAGAACTGATTCCGCCGCCCGTCGATCAACGCGCCCCCAAAGTGGCGATCGAAGAAGTACTTCTGAGCTACCTTGACCGTCAGAAACTCGTAGGGTTGAACTGGAGCGTTCTCGTTGGAAGCCGCGTCGTCTTCCTCCTCCTGCTCGGCTTCTTCCGAGACGGCAGGATTGCCCTGCCTTGCCGGGTCGCCCCCTTCACCTGTCTTCTTCTCCTCAGCGCGCGCGGTTTTCAATTCAGACTGCTGTCCTTCTTCAAGCTTCGATTTCTCGGCCGCCTTCGCGGTCTCTTGTTTCTGAGACTCAACCCCGGTTCGGCTCGGAGAGGTTTGGTTGACGTCATCGCCCTTTCGGGGCACGACCGGCTTCATTTCGGACGCGGGAGGCCGCCGCCTCTTCCGCCGCTTTGAGGTCAGGTCAGAGGCGTGGGTCCCGGTGAAGAAGCGATTGATAACGGCGTATTCGACCTCGTGAGTGTTCGCTACAGCGTCGCGCTCGTCGAAGCGAAGTATCCGCTCGAATTCGTCGCCGACTCCGCGAATCAAGCGATAAGTAACATAAGGCTCGATCAGATGGCGGAACCGCCGTGAGCCATCGGGGTTGAAAAAGTCGCGCTCCAGTGAAGGCGGCCTGACCTCCACCGCCAGCTCCGCGTATTGGCGCGACAGATTTGCAGGGATCACCCGATCAAGCGCGTTAAGGTCGAAGCGCTTCAAGCCGGGCTGGTACTCGAGCCGCGTCGGATCCAGCCGGGGGTCGTTTGGGTCAAGCGTGAACTGGTCGGGGTCGAACACGGGCACTCGCGAGTCGATGCTGCTCGTGTAAAACGTCTCTCGCAGACTCAGACTGGGCGTCACCGCGATTCCGGCGAAGGTGGCCAGCGGGGCTGTAATCTTCGGCTGGAAATCGAATCGCTGAACCGCGCCCGGCGTCACCTGCACGATGGCCCCGCTGATCGACTCCTCGCGCTTGAGCGCCCCCATGCTCGAGTCCAGAGAGAAATAAACCGGCAGGTTCTCAAACAGGCGGCGCGGATAGACGATGATATCGAACTGCGGCGCTTGCCTGATCTTTATGTCAAAGTCCGTTCCCGTAGTCGGCGCCATCCGCGGATCGCTCGCGGGCCTGAACACCCTTGTGTTCTCATTCGACGCCAGCACGTTGACGCTCACGTTGCCAGTGTTGTTGTTCAGATAGAATGTTGACTCGCGCCGTGGATCGACCACCTGACTGATATCGTCCGAGAAGACCTGGCGAAATCTGAGGCTCGAAACCACCGAGATGTTCCCGACGGCGAGCCACCCGCTCGGGAGGTACTGCACGCCCTCGCCCGAGAACGCCGTGCCGCCCTGGTCTTCACCCGGAGGCCCGAACAAACGGTCTGCAACCGTGAAGATTCCCAACCTCATGTATGACCTGTCGTCAGTCTGCGCGCGGAACTCGGCGCCCATTCCGATGCCACGCTGAGTGTAAATGTCGCCGCGGAACGTAACGTCCGCAGACTGGCCGAGAGTCTGATAGTAGGCGGCCTTGAGCTCGCGCCCCTTTTGATTCGAGGTTCCCGTTGTGGGAATGAGAAACCCCGACTTGCGCTCGTCCCTCGTCGCGGGTATCCAGGCAAAGGGCAGAAAGAAGGCGGGGACGTTTTTCACACGTAACACTGCGTTGTGAAGCGTCACGCGGTCGCCCAGCTTGATCTCGGCGTACTTCGCGGCAAAGGTCCACTTCGGCACGACGTCCTGGCATGCAGTGATGACGGCGCCGAAGAGCTTGTAGGTATCGGGCCCGGTTTTGACTACGCGGTCGGCGGTGAAATAAATGTACTCGCCGGTCTGAGTGCGGTTGCTGAAGCCCGTCGAATCCCAGAACGTGCCGCGCTTCGAGGTCCAGTTGATTTCTGCGCGGTGGGCAGTCACTCGCTGATCGGGGCCCTGATCGAAGATGACGTTGCCTTCGGCGACCATGTCGCTGGTCGCGGTGTTGAAGCTGACGCGGTCGGCTTGAAGCCGCAGGTCCTCCAGAGTCGCATCGACGTAGCCTTCGAACAAGTAGAGGTCGCCCGTCTGTGATTGCCGGTCCGCGACTATTTCAACCGTGTCGCTCGCGTCCTCGCGAACTGCCGGCCGGTTGTCGGCGCCTTCCCCGCCCTCACCTTTACGCTGATTGGCGGTGTCTTTTGGGGCCGGGGTCTTCGCGTCCGTTGCCCGCTTCTTGCGCCGCTTGCCCGGTTCGGTCGGCTCCTGCTGGGAAGCGGGTTGAGATGTCCGCGCGAACGCAGGGAGCGGTTCGACGGCTACGGCCGCCAGAATAAGCAAGCACAACGCGGTTGTGAAGGGCTTTGACAACTGAACCATCGCGGCCGGCGGACCTCCGATGACACTTCGCGAAGCGATGGATCGTATCACGCGGTTCTCACGAGCAGCAACGCTGGGGATTCGTTGCGGTTGTTTGCGTCGCGGCGACTCTTTGAAACTGATGTCAGCACGCAGCGTGTAATGAATCGAAGCTCAAGACGCCTAGAGGCAGGACTTGGCGCTGTGGTTAGCCCACGAGCCTGTGCTATGATTTGCCTCGGTTGCAAGCAGGTCCCCGACGCGCTTCAGTTGGGTCAATCCTATGGCTGAATACGTTTGCCGCATAGGCGCGCCGACCGGCGAGGTCGTCACGCGCACCATCGAAGCCAACGCCGAACGCGAACTCCGCGCGAAGCTCGAACGCGACGGCTTCCGCGTCTTCTCGGTTTCCGCGACCGGCGCCGCCGGAGTCCGCCGCGCGCTGGGAGGCGAACGCCACTCCCGCAAGATCAAGACCGAGGACTTCCTCCTGTTCAATCAGCAGCTATCCGCGCTGCTCCGCGCCGGGCTGCCAATCCTCCAGGCCATCGGCATACTTCGCAAGCGAATACAAAACGACCGCCTGCGGCTCTTACTTGAAGACATTGAAGAGAAAGTGCGGGCGGGGCAGGCCCTCTCGCAGGCATTCGCTGCGCAGGGCGACGCGTTCCCGCGAATCTACATCGCGTCAATCCTCGCGGGCGAACGATCGGGTTCCCTCGACGGAGTGTTGTTACGCTACGTCAGCTACCAGAAGACCCTCAATGATGCCCGCCGCAAAATCAAGAAGTCGCTCGCCTACCCGGCGGTGCTGGTCGGCGCGTCGATAATCCTGGTGATGGTGCTCTCGACGTTCGTCATTCCAAAATTCATGCAGCTCTACGGTGGGGTGGGAGCGACAGAATTGCCGACCGTTACAGTCGTGGTCGTCAGCACCGCCGAGTTCATCAGCAAGAACCTTCTGTGGATCATCCCCACCGTCATCGGAACAATCGTCTTTATATTAGTGTGGCGGCGCACGCCGGCCGGCCGGTTCACTCTCGACAGGTTGACGTTGAAGACGCCGGTTGCCGGCGAAACGGTCCGCCAACTCACCATCGCCCAGTTCACTCGCTCGCTTGCGACGTTGCTCGCGGGCGGCATCACCCTGCCCGAGTCGGTTGAGATCGCCGGCGAATCGATCACCAACCGCGCGCTGCGGCGAGCGAGCGAAGGCGTGCTCTCCGGCATTCGCGAGGGACGGCCCTTCACCGACAGCCTCGAAGCCTCCGGATGGGTATCGGAACTCGCAATCGACATGATTGGCGTCGGCGAGCGCTCCGGGGCGCTCCGTGAAATGCTTGACGAAGTCGCAAATTTTTACGACGCCGAGATCGACGTGCGGCTGAACACCATCACCACGTTCATCGAGCCCGTCATACTCATATTCATGGGCAGCTTGGTGATGACCATTCTGCTTGCAATGTATCTGCCGTTGTTCTATATGATCGGCAACATGGGTGCGGGAACCACGCACTAAAGGAAGCGCCGCGACGATGATGTCAGACACTGTTGAAACGACAACTCAGGAACCCGCCGCTCAGCCGCCCGCCGCAGGGAATGGCGGGGTCCCGGCGGAGATGAGCCAGGAAGACATGCTCGCGCGTGAAAAGGCGCGCCGATACCGGCTTCCGTTCGTCGATCTCCGCGTAGAAGAGCCCGCGTATCACTTGATCCATGAATTGCCGGTCGACCTGATGATCCGGCACAACTTCGTCCCGCTCAAACTCGATGGCAACGTCCTGTTCGTCGCGATGGCCGACCCGACGAACCTCGACGTGATCGATGAGCTCGAAGCGCAACTTCAGATGCGGCTCAAGCCGGCGGTCTCGACTCAATCGGCGATCGAGGAGGCGCTCAAGCGAGGCGACACTGCGGCGCGAATCCTGCAGACGGCGACCGCCGGTTTCCGCACCGACACCATGGCGCTGGTGCGCGAGACCGAGCAGGGCGAAGAGGTGCTAGATCTGGACCGGCTCGCGGGCGATGAGGAGATGTCGCCGATCATCAAGCTGGTCGACACGTTCGTTCTGAACGCCCTCGAACGCCGCGCGTCGGACATTCACATCGAGACTCGCGACTCGGACGTCGTGGTCAAGTACCGAATCGACGGCGCGCTTTACCGCGCCGCCGACCCGATCGACATCACTCATCATCAGACGATCGTTCAGCGCGTCAAGGTGATGTCGGAACTCGACATCGCCGAACGCCGCGTGCCGCAAGACGGCCGCTTCCGCATGCGGATTCGCGGCCGCAAGATCGACTTCCGGGTTTCGATCATGCCGGCGATTCACGGCGAGAACGTCGTCATCCGAATCCTCGACAAGGAACAGATCAACGAAGCGTTCCGCGAGTTGAACCTCGACGTCGTCGGCTTCGCAGCCCAGGACCTCAGGAAGTTCCGCAAGTTCATCGCCGAACCTTACGGTATGGTGCTGGTGACCGGGCCAACCGGGTCGGGTAAGACGACGACGCTCTACGCGGCGCTCAACGAAATCAAGAACGACGAAGACAAGATCATCACCATCGAAGACCCGGTCGAGTATCAGCTTCAAGGCATCACTCAGATTCCGGTGAACGAAAAGAAAGGGCTGACTTTCGCGCGCGGATTGCGCAGCATACTGAGGCATGACCCGGACAAGATAATGGTCGGTGAAATCCGCGACCCGGAGACCGCGCAGATAGCGATTCAATCGGCGCTGACCGGGCACCTCGTCTTCACCACAGTGCACGCGAACAACGTCATCGACGTGATCGGCCGGTTCCTTAATATGGGAGTCGAGCCGTACAACTTCGTCTCGTCGCTGAACTGCGTGCTTGCGCAGCGGCTGGTCCGCGTGCTGTGCACTCATTGCAAGCGGCAGTATCAGCCGAGCGATCAGGAATTGATCGAATCGGGTTTGAACCCCGATAAGTACCGGAAAGAGATTTTCTATCAGTCGGTGTCTTGCGAGGTGTGCAACTTCACCGGATACCGCGGCCGGACGGCCATTCACGAATTGCTCGACGTAACCGACCACATACGCGAGATCATCCTGGAGCGGCGGCCGGGTTCCGAAGTGCGGCGCGCGGCGCGAGCCGAGGGCCTGACCTCGCTTCGCGAGTCGGCCCTGGCGAAGGTGTTTTTGGGCGTGACTACGCTGCATGAGATTAACCGCGTGACATTCGTCGAGTGATTACCGGCGGCGGAAACGCCTAAGGTGTTTTTTTGAAACTAAGACGTGGTAGAGTGGTTCTTAACACTGGCGGTTCTCGGAGGCAAAAGTTCTCGGGGGGCGTCAACCCGGCAGCAAATCAACAAGCGAGATTGGGGGTCTTATGGCGAAGAGGGCTCTGAAGATTCAGCAGGCACTGGCGCTCGCGCTTGCGTTGGCGCTCGTAGCTCCGGTGGCGGCCTATGCGAGCGACGGCAAGAAACACTTTAAGGAAGGCCTGAAGTACGAAGAGAACCAGCAGTGGGACAAGGCCGCCGAGAAGTTCGCGCTCGCCGTGGCCGACAAACCTTCCAACGTCGAGTACCAGCTTCATCTGCACCGCTCGCTGGTCAACGCCGGATTGATGCTGGTCGACCGCGGCGACATGCTTGCCGACAAAAAGGACTTTAACGCGGCCTATCACGCTTATCGGCAGGCTTACTCGTTCGATCCGACGAACGAGCTTGCGCTGATAAAGATGCGCCGAATGCTAGAAGCTCAGGGCCTGCCGACCGACGGGCTTCCGAGCATCGGCGACCCGGCCGGGCCGAAGGGTAAACCGAGCCAGAACCTGAAGACGTCCCTCACTCCAACCGTCACGATCTCGGCAGTTCCAGGCGGATCCGTCCGCGTCCAGATGCCGGCCGTTCCGTCGCGACGGTATCCGAAGACCGACGTCATCGCTCGCGCCGACAGCCTGCTCTCCTATATCGAACAGCTCGCGCAGGACATGGGCTTGAACGTCATCTTCGACATGCAAGTCGCCAATCAAATGAGGGCGGCCAGGCTCACGATCGATTTGCGAGACGTCACCAAGCCGCGCGCGCTGGAGATGATCCTGCAGACGAACAACTTGATGTACTCACAGCTTGACACTCGCACAATAGTGATCGCGTCGGACAATCCGCAGTCCCGATTGAAGTACGAGCCGCTGGCCGTGCGGACCTTCTACATCAAGAACGCCGACATCAATGAAGTCCGCGGCGTGATCACTTCCACTCTCGCGTCCAAGCAAGTCGTGCCGGTCAAGCAGCTCAACGCGCTGGTTGTGCGCGACACGCCCGCCAATCTCGAGCTCATAGACTCGATGATCAACTCGCTGGACAAGAGCAAAGCTGAAGTGCTGATCGACGTCAAAATCTATGAGGTGTCCCGCAACGACCTGCTCCAGATAGGGAATCAGTTCAATGCGACCGGACAGTCGGACAAAGGCATCGTCCTCCCCGGGTTCAACAACCTCGGAGGGATCGGCGCTGACATTGCCGGCGGAACTCGCATGCTCACCGGACCCTTCGGCATCGGACTGGGGCTTCCCAGCAGCGCGCTCAGCATCTTCCAGAATAGAGGCAAGTCAAAGCTGCTCGCCTCTACTCAGATTCACGTGCTGGACGCCGAGGCGAACACGGTCCGGATAGGTCAGCGAGTGCCGATTCAGACCGCTTCGCTGCCGACCTTCAATACGCCGAGCCCGCGCGATCAGCGGCGGGCGGCCGAGCAGACCGGCGTCCAGCCTAGCGAGTTATTTCAGGGCGTCGGCGGGTTCGGCGGCATTGGAATACCTCAGATTCAGTACGAGAACGTCGGTCTCAACATCGACGTGACCCCGAACGTCTACGAAGACGACGTTCAGATGAAGATGAAGATCGAATCGACCTCGGTTGACGCCAGCACTGGCAAGCTGACTCCAACGTTCAATCAGCGCACCATGACTTCCGTGGCTCGGATCAAGGACGGCCAGACTACGCTCGTCGCCGGCGTGAGCCAGAACATCGAATCCAAGAGTGTGAAAGGGCTGCCCCTGATTGGACTGATTCCTATTCTGGGGCGGTTCTTCGCGACGCCCGAGACCGACAACAGACAAAGCGACGTCGTCATCACTATAACTCCGCATATACTGCGCCGGGCCGATATTCGCGAAGAGGACCATCTGGCCCGGCTTGCCGGCACGTCGTCGGACCCGTCGACTCAGTTGACCATCGAGCACATTCTCTTCCTCGCTGATCAGGCGGATGTTGTTCCCAACCAGGTGGCGGCAACCGGACCCGAGGCCCCGACAGCTCCTGCGGCCGGCCAACCCGATGCCAGAGCCGCGGTGAACCCGGCGCAGAGAGGGGATTCGCCGGGCGTCGTCGTCACCCTTCCACCGGGCACCACGTCGCTGACCCCTGTCAGCACACAGCCCGCAGCCAGGCAAGGGGACGCCGCGAAACAGCCGGTCAAACCCGAAGTCGTGCGCAAGACGGTCGAGGCGCCCGGCGTTCCAAACCAGGTGCTGGATGATGACGATGATGACGACGATGATGAAGCTGTAGATCCCGGCCCGGTCACCGTTTCGATCCGAAGCGCGATGGCGACCATCACCAAAGGGCAGGACCTCTACACCGTCGTAGTTGCTAACGGTAATGCGGAGATCTCCGCGGCCCATGTCGCGCTTGGCTATGATCCGAATGTCCTGGAAGTGAAGGGAGTCAGGGAAGGCAGTCTGCTCAGCAGCGCCGGCAGCGTCAAGACCGACCTTCAGTTCTCGGCCGACAGCGGCGTGCTCAGCGTCGAGGTCACGAGGCCCACCGGAACCGGCGGAGTCGCCGCGCGCGGGCAGTTGCTGATCATCATCTTCGGCGTGAAGAACCCGGGGCAGTCGCCGCTGACCCTCGTCGAGGGGCGGACCTTCTTCCGCACGCCCAACGGTCAGGTCGTGCCGCTTCGGCTGCAATCGACCCAGGTCGAGGCCAAGTGAAACGATTTTGGATTGGTGATTTTGGATTTTGGATTGAAGGGCTGAATTCCATGATAGGAGATACACCCCATCCGAGCGGCATTGACGGTGCGCGTGGCCTATCCGGAATGGCGATTCTCGATCCGCTATCCCGAATCCAAAATCCAAAATCCAAAATCCAAAATCGAGATGGCTTCACGCTTCTCGAGATGATCATCGTCATCGCGATACTGTCGGTGCTGACTGCCGCCGCGATCCCGATGGTCCGCAACACCGTCAAGCGTGAGCGCGAGGCCGAGTTGAGATTGTATCTGCGCCAGTTGCGTCAGGCGCTCGACGCATATCACTTGTACCATCTGCAATCGAACGGGATGGCAATACCCATCGAATGGAGAACTCAAACCGGCTGGCCGAAGAACCTGGAAATACTGGCCGACGGATTCATCCCGGCCAACGTCGTCGGAACCAGCGGAGCCAAAGTCCGATTCCTGCGGCGCATACCCGAGGACCCGATGACCGGAACGAAAGATTGGGGCTTGCGGTCATACAAGGATGAGCCGGATACGACCTCCTGGGGCGGCGAGGACGTCTTCGACGTCTTCACCAGAAGCGACGGCACCGCGCTCAACGGAACGAAGTACAGAGACTGGTAAGCAGGTGCTATAGATGAGACACAGAATGAGATTTTGGATTTTGGATTTTGGATTTTGGATTCGCGGCAAGAATCCGCGTGCGGCAATCCAAAATCTAAAATCTAAAATCCAGAATCCCGACGGATTCACGCTGCTCGAACTCGTGATGGTGATGACGATCATCGTCGTCATCGCCGCGATCGCAGTGACCTCATATCAGAACATTCACCAGAAGGCGAAAGAAGAAATCCTCAAGCAGAACCTTCGCGAGCTTCGCAAGAAGATCGATGAGTACGCGGCGGACAAGGAGCGGTTGCCGTCTTCGCTCGATGACCTGGCTACGGCCGGCTATATCCGCGAGGTGCCGATAGATCCGGTTACCGGCGAGGCGGATTGGGTCATGGAGATGGGCGAGGACACCGTTGCGCGTGAAGGCGGGCAGGGCGTCGTCGACGTCAGAAGCAACGCCGCAGGCGCAGGCCGCGACGGCAAAGCGTACCGGGACTACTGAGCGGGCCTCCCTTAAGCCAACATCCTTATAGATAATGCTATCAACCCTACGAAGAGTTTTGTTCGCGCCGGTGCTGCCCAACATAGCTGCGGGTTTTGTGGACGAGGCATTCGCAGTCGTCGATCTGAGGCGCCGACGCGGCGGGTTCTCTCTGTCATCGAGCGCCCTCACTCAGATGCCGGCGGGTTTGGTCGCCCCCTCGTTCGACAAACCCAACATTGCGGATCCCGCGGAACTGGCTGAGATCATCCTCCAAACTGCGGAAGCGGCGGGCCTGGCAAACAGGAAGCGCTGGTCGGTCGCCTTGCCCGATGGCGGGGCGCGGACTGTCGCAGTGACGCTTGAAAGCAAGCCTGGAAGCCGCCGCGAGCTAAACGAGATTCTCGCGTGGAAGATCGAGCGAGTCATCGGCTCACCCTCGAGTGAGCTTCGCACAAGCCTCCAGCGCATCAGCCCGGCCGGCGGTCAGGAGCGATACTTGGTCACGGTGGTGAAGGAAGAAGTGATTGCCCAGTACGAATCGGTGTTTCTCGGATTGGGGTGGCAAGCGGGCTTGCTGTTGCCGAGGCACCTTGGCGAGGCGCAGTGGCTGATCTGGGATCAGGCGCCCGGCGATAAAATGCTCGTCTCGGCGAACCAATCGGGTTTTACGTCGGTCGTGGTTCGAAACGGTGAGCCGGTACTGATCAGGACCTCGGCGTGCGACGAGAGTTCGCGCGGCGACGAACTGCATCGGTTTGCACTGTACTATCGCGATCGGCTGGTGAATGGGATGGCGGCGAGCCCGGCTTTGACTCGGCTGCTGATCCTGGGCGGATTTGACAGGGACGAGGCGAAACGCGCAATACGCGACGCGACTGACAGCGAGCCCCGTGTCATTAGTCCGTCGGAGTTCGGACTGGGCCTGGTTGGGGAGCCGATCCAGTTCGATCAGCTTGCAGGAGCTGCGGGCCTGGCGAGCATCGCATACCTTTCGTAGACGCAAGACAAAACACTACCTCATAGGTTCACGGAGCGATACAATAACTCCTCCCGTGATCGAGGAGGAGTGATTAAGAAAATATCTAGGATGAACGAAATAATAGCTAATCTCCTGTTTCTTGAAATAGGTCGTTAGCGGCGATGACCGGCGGCTAATTCTACGACGGTTTGACGGCCGCGCTCACACGTGCATCGCATCAGGAAATCAGTTCGCTGCGCGCTCCTCCTCCTCCTTACCTTCCTTCTTCGGCAGCGACGGACTCGCAAAGTCCGGCAACGGATCTCCCCAGATGTAATGGTTGAACCACGCGAGGTTGTGCCCCATCACCGCGCGCATAGACTTCGGCTTGGTGATCCCGTGGCCGTAGCCCTTGTACACCACCATCTCCACTTTCACCCCGCGATCCTCAAGCCCCTGACGCAACTCGTACGCGTTCGCTATCGGCACTCTTCGGTCGAATTCGCCGTGCTGGATGAGCGTCGGCGTCCGCGCCTTCTTGATGTATGACATCGGAGACGTCTTCTCGTAAATCGCGGGGTCGTCCGCCGGGTCGTCGCCAAGGTAGTTGATCGTGAACGGAGTGATGTCGGTGTTGTAATAGTAAGTCGCCCAGTTCGAAATCCCCGCCCCAACTGAGATCGCCGCGAACCGGTCGGAAGACGCCGTCAGGAAAGCCGAGATGTAGCCGCCCTGACTCCAGCCCATGCAACCGACCTTCGCCGGATCGACCCAGCCCTTGCCGATCAGATAATCGACGCCCGATATAACGTCCCACGCGTCGCCAACCCCGAGATTGCGGACGTTCAGCTTGCGGAACTTCTCGCCGTAGCCCGCGCTCCCGCGATAGTTCACCTTGAGGATCAACGCGCCGCGCGCCGCCCAAATGTCCGAAGGGTAGTAGCGCGCGTCGGGGCTCAACAGCGCCGGCCGGTCCACCCCGGTCGGGCCGCCGTGGATGATGCACAGCAACGGATACTTCTTCGAAGCGTCGAAGTCCGCCGGCTTGATCAACACGCCTTCGATAGTGGTTCCATCCTGGCTCTTCCACGAGATGACCTCGCGCGTGCCGAGAATGAAAGCGCTCGCCTGTTCGCTCATGTTGGTCAGCTTGCGCGGCTCGAATGGGAGCCAGGAGATGAACACCTCCGTCAGCGAAGTCGGGGAACCGGCTACCAGAGCCATTCGCTTCCCGTCGCCAGTGAGGGAGAACGACCCGGCCATCAAATCGTCCGGTCCCGTGACGCGAGCGATGTTGCCGGTCGCCGGATTCGCGCGGAACAAATGCGAGGCCGTCTTCTGAAGCCCTGTAAAGTACACACCCTCCGATTTCCAGGCGACGAAGCCCGGATTCTCATCGAAGCCATCGGTGATTGAGCGAGGCGCGCCGCCATCAGCCGAGACGACGGCCAGCCGCGAGTTGCTCGCAAAGTACTTCTCGTTGCCCATCGCCGAAGAGAAGACGATCTGTTTACCGTCGGGCGACCACCGGGGATTATTGTCCGGCCCCGGCTGCGCGACGATCTTCTTCACCGAGTTGTCGGCCAGGGTCAAGAGGTAGACGTCGGCCGTCCGTCCTTGAATCAGGTCCGGATTGATCGTCGCGCTGAAGGCGATCTTCGATCCATCGGGCGACCATGAAAACGCGTTGACGCTGAACTCCTTCCCTTTCGTGCGCTGCTTTCCCGCAACCGGCGCGGCCATCGCTTCAGCAACGTCGAATGTCCAGACGTGTGTCTGATTGTACTCCTTGCGCACGAGCTCGTAGTCGCCCAGGTATTCCTTCCGGTCTTTGAGCGCTTGCGTTGCCGGGTCAGCCGCGGTGAA
Source organism: Blastocatellia bacterium (assembly GCA_035293105.1). Taxonomy (GTDB): domain Bacteria; phylum Acidobacteriota; class Blastocatellia; order UBA7656; family UBA7656; genus DATDOV01. The sequence continues at coordinate 7,394 of DATDOV010000040.1, read as the reverse complement.
GGCGATCGCTCTGCCGTCGTCAGACCACGAGTAACCGCTAACGGCCGATTCCGATTTTGTCAGTTGAAGCGCTTCACCGCCGCCGGGGTCGATGACGAAGATTTGGTTTTTGTCTCCCACGCGGTCGCTGGTGAACGCGAGCCACTTCCCATCGGGCGACCACTGCGGGTTCGTGCATGATTTGTTGCCGCGCGTGAGTTGAAACGACTTGCCCGTCGCCGTATCGACCAGCCAGAGGTGGGTCACGTAGGCGTCCAGTTTGAAGTCGGTTTCGGTGACACCGTAAGCGATCCAGGCTCCGTCGGGCGATATCTGGGCGCCGCCGATTGACTTGACCATCAACAGGTCGTCGACCGTAGGGACGCGCGGGCCATCGAGCGTTGCGGCAAGAGCGAATGACACCCTGAATAAGAGGACGAGTGTCAACAGATCGACGAATCGTTTCCGCATAGGCTAAGCCTCCCTTCGCTTGACGGGTTCAACAGATTCGCAGTGACAGGCGCGACCGCCATCTCGCGCGACGATTTGATCACGGTTGAGCCGCCGAATGCAACATCTGCGTTTCTTCCTTTCTTCCTGATGATAGGTGCATTCATCCGGCGAATCATGGTCGAGCAAGAGCGCTTTTGGGAGCAGGCGTTCAGAGTACCGACTTTAGTCGGCTTTTGTTCGCGCACCGAGAAAGACCCGACTAAAGTCGGTACTCTGAACGCCTGCTCCTCACTGCACATGTCTGACCGAAAACTACCGATCCGACGAACCTGTAGAACAACGCTCAGGAACGCACACCGAACGAAGGCTGCCGATGGCCGGATCGAGCGTTTGTTGGTATCCTCTTGCTTCCGCAAAATTTCATTGGATAAACAGGAGGCAAGAATGGCAGGCGTGAAATTCGTCGTGATCTATCCTCGTCCCACCGACATCGACGCTTTTGAGAAGGTCTATCAGGAAGAACACGTACCGATGGCGGTCGAGAAGCTGGAAGGCAAAACCAGGTTCGTGGCGACAAAAGTCGTAGGCTCTCCCCAGGGAACACCTCCGTTCTACCGGATAGCCGAGATCCACTTTCCATCGATGGAAGCCCTCGAGCGCTGCGCGGCTTCAGAAGGCGCGAAGGAGACGCTGGGTCACGCGGCTAAGATTTCGACCGGCGGCCCTCCGATCTTCCTCGTCGCGGAGGAGGAGTCGACGACTTTCTGATTGCGCCGTCGGCGCAGGAGCCTGTCAGAGTAATCCCTCGTAGTAACGAATTCATTCGTTTCCACGCTGGCGAGACGCGTGGTGTTTCAGCAATCAGAACGAATGAATTCGTTACGACGAAGAAGCGCCTCGTTATTCCCGCCAGATTCCTCTCTCTAGAGCAACCGGTCGAATACTGCCCGCACCTCGGCAAACACAGCGGCGTCGTCTTCGGCAGTCACTCGCACCTTCAACACGCCGCTTGGCGTGAAGCTGGCTCCCCCGGCCGAGACCAGCGCCACAAGCTTGTCAGCGTCGATCCTCGCTTTCTCGGTGAACTTCACCGCCAGGCGGTCCCCTTCCAGATCAATCGACGCGATCCCAAGCCCGGCGGCCAGCCTCCGCAGCCGCGCGTACTCGAACAGATTCCTGATCGTCTCGGGGACGGGTCCATAACGGTCCGCGATCTCCGCCTGAATGTCCGCCAGCTCGCGGTCGTCTTCGGCCGAAGACACGCGCTTGTAGGTCCGAAGCCGCTGGCTCGCGTCGTAGATGTAATCCTGCGGAATCCGAATGTCCACGCCAAGGTTCAACGTTGTCGTCACCTCATCCTCGACCGCTTCCCCCTTCAGCTCGCGCACGGTGTGGTCGAGCATCCGCGTGTAAAGCTCGAAGCCGATCGCGTCGATGTGACCCGATTGCTCGCCGCCCAGGAGATTCCCCCCGCCGCGCAGCTCCAGATCGAGCGCCGCGATTCTGAACCCCGCGCCGAGGTCCGAGAACTCGCGGATTGCCGCAAGCCTCCGCCGGGCAATTGGAGTCAAACTTTCTTCCGACGGGATCAACAGGTACGCGTAGGCCCGCCGGTTCGACCGCCCGACCCTGCCGCGCAGTTGATAAAGCTGCGACAGGCCGTACATGTCCGCCCGGTTGATGACGATCGTGTTCGCCAGCGGGATGTCGATCCCGTTCTCGATGATAGTCGTCGCAACCAGGACGTCCAGCTCGTGCCGAATGAACTTGAGCACAACCTCTTCAAGCTCCTTCTCGCCCATCTGGCCGTGACCCACACCGATGCGTGCTTGCGGAACCAGCCGGCCAATCAGCTCGGCTATTGTGTAGATGGTCTCGACGCGGTTGTGAACGAAAAACGCCTGGCCGCCGCGCTGAAGCTCCAACTCGATGGCGCTGCGAATTACCGCATCCGAAAACTGAACGACGTGAGTCTGAATAGCCAGCCGGTCGCGCGGCGGCGTTTCGATCACCGACATGTCGCGCAAGCCCGCGAGCGACATGTTGAGTGTCCGCGGAATCGGCGTCGCCGACATCGCGATCACATCGACCTTCTTTCGCATCTGCTTGATGCGCTCTTTGTGGGCGACGCCGAAGCGCTGCTCTTCATCGACCACCAACAGCCCAAGGTCCTTGAACTGAATGTCCTTCGACAGCAGGCGATGAGTGCCGACGACGATATCGACCGCGCCGGCCTCGATCGCCGCGACGACTTCCCTCTGCTCCCGGGGCGAGCGAAAGCGCGAGAGCATTTCGATGCGCATCGGGAAAGCGCCGAACCGTTTTTGAAAAGTCTTGAAGTGCTGAAAGACGAGCACGGTGGTCGGCGCGAGCACCGCCGCCTGCTTGCCTTCAATCACTGCCTTGAAAGCGGCTCGCATGGCCACTTCGGTCTTGCCGTATCCGACGTCGCCGACGATGAGCCGGTCCATCGGGCGGGGCTCCTGCATTCCGGCTTTCACGTCTTCGATGGCCGCTTCCTGGTCGGGCGTAAGCTGGTACTCGAACGCGTCCTCGAACTCCTGCTGCCACGGCGTGTCCTCCGAGTAGGCGTGGCCGGCGACCAGCTTTCGCTCGGCGTAGAGCTTCAACAGCTCTTCGGCCATGTCGCGCATCGCGCGGCGCGCGCGCGCCTTGGTCTTTTGCCAACTTACTCCGCCGAGCCGGTCGAGTTGCGGCTTGTGTCCCTCGGCCGACGAATACCGCTGGACAAGGTCGAGACGCTCGACCGGCACGAACAGCTTCGCGCCCTCGGCATAACTGAGCAGCATGAACTCGCGAACACCGCCGTCCATCCGCTCAAGTCCGGCGGCGAGGTTGCCGGTCGGTCCGCCAACCGTTGCAAGTTGGGTCAGCCCCTGGAACTGGCCGATGCCGTGATCGACGTGCACGACGTAGTCGCCTACCTTCAAGTCGCCGAGGTCCGAAAGAAAGGCGGCGGCTTTGCGCTGCTTGCGCGCGCGCTTCGACGGAGGTTGCAAGGGCGGCGTTCGCTCGACCTCTCCGAAGATGTCGATCTCGGTCAGGACCGTCAGCCCGGCGGCCGGAAGCGTGAAGCCGTTGCTGAGCTTGCCGACCGTTGCAACCAGCCTGCTCGCCGGAGTTGATTCGGAACTTCGCGCCGAACCGAGCACCGGCAGCAGTTCGGCCGTCAACCCGTACTCGCCGAGCATTCGCGCGACGCGTTCGGCGAGGCCAAGGCTCGGCATCGCGCACAGAACCGCCTTGGACCGCGCTTCTAGTTCGCTGGCGAGATCGCGCGCCAGGTCCTGGACTCTGCCGTGGTAGCGCCGCGCTGACTGTGAAGTGATCGCGATGTCGGGCGTCGTGTCGAGCACGGGAAACAGAAAGAGTGGTGCCTGCCAGCTTGCGGCTGAAGCCCCCGTGTCGGTGGTCGGAGAATCTCCGACAGGCTGGCAGCCTGTCGTACCCAGTGAGAACCGCTCGTCAACCGCGGCGGCGGCGCTGCCCAGCAAGCGAAACTCGATGCGCGTTGCCGCGTCCAAGCGCGCGCGCAGCTCGTCGGCGGTCAGGAACAGCTTGTCGGGCGCGAGCGCCAACTCACCGGCATCCTCCGCCTCCGCGAACCGAGCAGAAAGCTGCTCGTACAGGGCGACCGCCGCCTTCTCGATATCGGCCGGTTCGTCTATCACAACGACAGCGTCCTTGAAGTAATCGAACGCGGATGAGGGCAGCGGACGCGTGAGCCCGATCAAGTGCTCCCACCCCGGAAAGCATTCGCCGCGTTCGGCATGCGCCAGGCGAGCCCTGAGGTCGCGGGCGAACAGGTCGTCAGTCCAACGGCGCCGCGCAGCGTCGGCCCACTGCATAAGCTCCTCGCGGCGGATTGAGACCTCGCGCATCGGGACGATGACGCACTCATCGGCGCGGCCTATCGAGCGCTGAGTGTCGGGATCGAACTCCCGAATCGAATCGACCGTGTCGCCGAAGAATTCGATTCGATGCGGCGAGGAGTGGACCGGGGAGAACACGTCGAGAATCCCGCCGCGCACGCTGAACTCGCCGACCGCGCCGGCGGGCTCCTGCCGGACATACCCGCCTGCGATGAGCAGATCGACGATCAACTCGAGTGGCATGTCCTCGCCGGCTCGCAGCGAGAGGGCCGATGCGGTCAGCGCCTCGGGCGGGATTGTGCGCTCGGCCAGCGCGCCGATCGAGGTCAGGAGTATGCGAGCATCGCCGCGAGCCGCGCGGTACAGAGCAAGGGCGCGCTCTTCAAGCAGTTCAGCGTGAGGCGAGGTGCCGTCGTAGGGATCTTTTTCGAGCGCCGGGATGACGAGGACCCGCGCCTCGGACGCTTCGTCGCCGCCGAGCGCGGAGTAAAAGAAGTCGACGTCGGGCTTGAACTCCTCGACCTCCCGATTCGATCGGGTGACGAAGATGATCCTCCGGCCGAGTCTGTTTTCGAGGGCGGTCAGCACAAGTGCGCGCGCGCTGCCGGCGACGCCCGAAATAACGATCACGCGATGGCCTGCGTTGATCGCGGCGGCGAGGGCGTCAAGCTCGCCGCACTCTAAGAACCGTCCGAAGATTTCGGCCGGGAGACTCTTGGTTGGAGTGTTGGTGGTCACGCGCGTCGTTGCCACGATTGCGAGATCAGATTGTATCAAGCGGTCATGACGGGCGCAAAAGATGGCTCTCGAAGGTCCGGTGGCGTGCGATTAAGACTTGTTTGCAGAGAGCCACGAATGATCGAGTGCGCGGCTGCCGCTGACTAATATAACAGGCATCCCGGTTATGCTTTTTCTTACACACGAGTCGCGCGTTTCGTAGTAAACTTCGCGGGCGGGGCGAGCGAGTCGCCGGTCGCGTGTCCCTGTGGTTCCCGAGGCCGGGTTTTTTAGGTTGCTGTTGACTGATTTACCTGGGCCTGCGGCGCGCATCGGGATACCCACGGTTACGCAACTCGATTCGTGGCGGAGCACCGCGACGCTGAGACCGAGACTCCAACCCGACCGCCGAATGCCATGCGCGGTTGGGAGAAGTGGAATCGCATTGCCGTGACTATTCAGGAACGCGAGCAACAGCTACCGCATTCTGAACCACAGCATGAACGCCAGGGCGATCAAAAGCATGCCCGGCGTCGGATCAGTATCAGGAGCGGGGCTTTGATCGACGGATTCGTCACCAGGCGAAGAGCCCAGCGGCACGGTGCTGGCGGTGTTGCCCAGTGGCGGCGTTTCTCCCGGATCGCAGATGCAGCCGGGAGCGCCGCAGTCGCAGTACCCGCTTGTGGTCGTGTGGCCGGCATACGCCACCGTTGCTAGTGGCGTCGAGTCAGATGAGTGGTAGCAATCCGATGACGCTACCATTGGGAGAGCGATCATAATAAGCAAGCAGCCCAAGAACCTTTTCATATCCACCTCCGGGGGTAGGGTCGCCGAGCAGGAAGACTCGCCCGGCGGGCAGAGTTATTTCCATCGTTTGATCTTCGCTTCGTTAGGTCGGCACATCAGCACTTTTGAGAATCTGGAATCTCTCGGCTGGCAACTCGCCTCCATCGCCCGCCAAGCTCGGACGGCCAGACAGATGGACGCCGTCGAGGAAGCCTGTCAGTTGATCATTGGTCTGCCGTTATCGGATCGCCTGAAGGCTATTGCGCGATACTACCAGACAGAATCTCTCCTCACGCGTGGGGATTATTCAGCAGCACGTCACGCGCTCGAGCGCATCGTTGAAGAGGCGACTCCGCACTACCGGGCGCGGGCCTTACAAAGCATCGGCGCAACATACACCCTCTCCCGTGAAGCCGATGCGGCGCTACCGTTCTATCTCGCCGCTGCAAAGACCGCCAGGGACGTAGACGCGTTCATATTCGCCGGCTCCCAAAAGGAGATGGCGATCATCAGGAGTTTCCACGGCGATCACAAGCAGGCCCTCACCGACCTCGAACGACTTTTCCCCTTGGTGAGGGCCTTAGCTCGCCTCTACCCTGCCTTCTACTACGACTACCTCAACAGCCTCGCCGTCGAGCTTGGCGAAGTCGGCCGCGTTACGGAAGCGCAATCTGCTCTTTCGATCGCGCTAGCCTCGCCGTTCGCCCCAGCCTTTCCCGAATGGAGTGAAACCCGCGACGAGCTTGAAGCCAGGCGCACATCTCCCACTCATTCGATGGTCGCGGTCGAGCATCTTCCGGAACCGGCTCGATCCGCCAAACCTCACAGTCGCCGCAACCATCATCGCAACGTCATCCGCAACGTCGAGCCGCAATCGCACTGGCTCGTACGAGCGAGGCATTCTCTAACGAAGGAGGCTACGCATCCGGCCGCCATCGGGACGGTCGCCATACACATCGCAACTCGACTCATCCTGGATTGCCTGGGTGAATCGGTCAGGTCCCGCGCACCGCCCGCCTTTCGCTGAAGCTTTCTCACGCTTTCAAAGAACAATCACTCTGAGATGGGCCGCCAACTTACGATTGACGACCCACCTTACCCATCCAGCGCAACCGCGTTACGGTTGTTGTGTGTCCAAACGCGGCTGTGTGCTTCAGGAGGGCGCATGAATATATCACAAAAGAAGCGAAGTGCGGCAAAGATTACGCCGGGTGGCGCACAGGGTCCGTCGCTCGTGCTGCCAGAACACGAGATTTGGGACTGCATCGGAAACCAGCGAATCAAGGACAGGGCGTACATCGAACACCTGATGGGCGCTATATGCGACGCGGCGGCGGCGATCCTGAAGGGCGAGCCTCGCGAGCAGCATGTCGCGCGGGTCGAGGAGCTCGCCGCGATGAGCAAGGACAGACGCCACCAAAAACTGATGAAGGCGGTAATCTTCGCCCTTCGAGAAGGCGACGAGGCTGGAGTGGACGCAGCGAACTGGACTGCGGTGTTCATCGAGAACGTAACGACGGAGCCGCCGTGGTACGACCCGGCGGGGATTGATGACCCGTCGTACCC
>DATDOV010000039.1:0-7308 GCA_035293105.1 Blastocatellia bacterium | reverse complement strand
TCGGCATAGCCGCCGAGCGACGCGACGCCCTCCTGGATCCGAGCGCCACCCGAGTCGTTGAGCCCGATGATCGGGGCACCGACCTTCATCGCGAGATCCATGATCTTGCAGATCTTCGCGGCGTACGCCTCGGAGAGGGCGCCTCCGAACACCGTGAAGTCCTGCGCGAAGACGAACACGCGGCGGCCATCTACGAGGCCGTGTCCCGCGACGACGCCGTCTCCAGGGATTTGCTGGTCGGGCATGCCGAAGTCGAGACAGCGATGTTTCTTCAGCGCGTCGAACTCTTCGAAGGTGCCGTCGTCGAGAAGGAACTCGATGCGCTCGCGCGCGGTCATTTTCCCCGACTCGTGCTGGCGCGCGACGCGTTCGGGACCTCCGCCGGCTAGCGCGGCGCGGTTCTTTTCTTCCAGCCGGCGCAGACCATCGCTCGAATGTTTATCTTCGAGCTTGCCTTCGGACGTTGCCATGTCGTACCTCGAGTGTGCGTGACGCTGCGTTGGCGGGTAAAGTCTATCAAAGCGGCGGCGCTGCTCAAAACGCGCTCGCGCTTGAGGATCGCCTGCGTAGTACGTTGCCGGCAAACGGCGATGGGCGAGGTCTGATTCACGTGGGTGTTGTTGCAGTGGGGGCGAGTGGAACAGAAGAGACCTCAACCGCGGAGTCCGCGGAGGAACGCAGAGGCGGAGGCATGCGCAGCGCATTAGTCTCAGTTTCCGCTTCGACACCTTGGCGGTAACCTCTGCGGTTAACTTCTTGACACTGATTGGGATGGTTCCTATAATGACAGCCTTTCACCGGCGCCCTGAGTGAAGAATGTAAATAGACCGCCAAGCGAAAGGGAGGATTTAAGTGATTAAACTCGACATCGTGAATCAGGTGGCCGACAAGACCGGGGTTCCAAAGATCAAAGCAGAGGTGGCAGTAGAATCGCTGTTCGAGGCGATGAAGAACGCGCTGCAGCGCGGCGAGCGGATTGAGTTGCGCGGCTTTGGTGTCTTCGTCGTAAAGCCGCGCAAGCGCGGCGTCGGCCGCAACCCTCGAACCGGAGAGGTCACTGACATCCCTCCAGGCAAGACGATCAGATTCAAGCCAGGGAAAGAGTTGCAATCGTAGGACCTCGCACTCAGTGATCGTACGGTTTCGACCGGCAGGTTTTCGCGGTGTGAGCCATCGCCGATTGCTCGTCCCGATCCGGACAAACACATCACCCGCACTGTTTGCAGGCGCGTGACGGCTGTCACATTTTGATGTGATCAGGGTCATAGCGCCGGCCTCCCCGCTGAACCTATAGTCTCAAACAAGCGAGAGGTCCGTTGGCCATCAAAAGCGACGGGCGGGCTCGGTTGGTGACAACAGACAGAGGCGAGGTGACGATTATGCCTGAGGACGATCGTGATTTGCTGGACCTGTTGAAGTCGGAACTGGCCTTCATCGAAAAAGGCGGCTACGGCCGGTCGGTGCGGACGCCATGGGAGCCCACCTCTGCGTTTCAAGACTCGCCGAGCTGCCCGGTCTTCCCCAGCCACAGCCATACTGAGGAATGCATTCTGATGAGCTTCGTGCCGCCCGAGTGCCGTACAGAAAGCGCGCCGTGCCATCATATCCCGCTCAACGAAAAGGGTGAGACGGTCGACATGCTGGAGCGGCAGGGTGACCAACAGCGGCTCGAGGAAGCGATGGCGAGTTGGCTCCGGGCGAAGATCGCTCAACTGGAAGACGAGAGGGCGCGCCAGCGCGGCGCCGCCTGATTCGTGCGCGGTGACCAGCGTCACATCGATTGGTGATTGCTGCCGTAGATTCCCGCATCCCGCCTTCATTAAGATGAGGACGGAAAAGGAGAGCGAACGCCGTCACGGCCAGGCTTGAGGGCAGATGAGTATTCATACGGCAGGATACTCCGGCCGAGGCCGTGACGGCGCGCTTGCCATTCCAGCTTCGAATCAGTGGGAACCCGCCGGCTCGCAAGATGAACACAGACGTTTCGGACAGCGGGAGCCCACCCGAAGACTCATTCTTTCGTCAGCGAGCCTCTACATCTGCTGTGAACGGATCACAGCGAAGGGAGGGAATGAGTAATGGCATTTGGAACCGCAATTGCCCCGGCCAGGAGCCTGAGGGGGCTGACGACGATCGATCCGTTCCGGGTTTTCCAGGCGCGATTGAATCGTCTTTTCGAGGAACCACTGGGAACCCTGCTGCCGCTCGAACCATTCGCCGAGGAGAAGCTTCTTGCCGCATGGACTCCGGCCTGCGATGTCTATGAGACCGACAAGGCGCTCATCATCAAGGCCGAGCTTCCCGAAGTGAAAAAGGAGAATGTGTTCGTCAGCATCGAGGACAACATGCTGACCATTCGCGGCGAGCGCAAGTTCGAGGAGGAGACCAAACGCGACAACTACCACCGTGTGGAGCGCAGCTACGGCGAGTTCATGCGCAGCTTCACACTCCCGCAGTTCGTCGACAGCAGCAAGATCATCGCCGAATTCAAGGACGGCATGCTCAATCTGACTTTGCCCAAGCGGGAAGAGGCAAAGCCGAAGATGATCGAAGTGAAAGTCAAGTAGTCGAGCGCTCGTCGCGCTCGCGCATTGCCAAGGCGAGATCGCTTCTTCCAGCCGCAAGTGGTCCTTCAGACAGCTTGCGGCTGGCCTTTGTTTTTTGCGCAACCGGGTTTATCATCCCGGCAGGTCATATGAACGACGTTGTCATAGTGCGAGAGTGGGACATCGACGAGTTCCACAGGCGCGTCCTCGAGTTGGAGGCGACGGGCTATGTCGCGCGCCGCGAAACCTACCGCGTCACGCCTGAGATGGACCCCGACACGGGAGGTATCACCCACCTCCACACAATGGAATTGCGCCAACCTGATCCGAGTGAATGACTCCCGCTATTGCGAGTTACACGACAGTTCGCAGTGAAACAGTGGAAGCGGCGTGCCGTCGGGCGCTTTGACAACGATGAACCCCGGCAGCCCGGCGCATACTCGACCTCGCGCCGTCACCGTCCGGTACTTGCCGGAGGCGGGGTCGAGGTCCTTGAACCTGACCTTCTTCGGTTGCTTCCCGCCGACTGTGACCGTTGATCCGTCGCTTACCCCGTTGCTTCCGATCGTCAGCGTGAACGAGCCTGATGAACTGCGATCCAACCGGCAGAAGGTTATGGCGGGAAGTTCTGCGGCCGGCGGGTTGGGGCCGCCGGGATTCGAGCTGCACCTGACTGTGACCATCACGCCCTGCTCGTTGCCTAACGGGCAGCCGGCGGGCGCTCCAGCCGGCGGCGCGGTCAGGTTGCGGCTCGTGCCGTTGGGGCCGCTCGCGTAAATCAAGAACGTCTTCCCGGCGCTCGCGGGTCCGAAGTCGAACAGCGCGTCGATCAGATTCGGGCTCAACAACACAAACCTCGACGCGGCGATCGTCTCGCCTGGGTCCGCCAGGTTCACTGCAAAAACCGAAGTCACGTTAGACGCGCCACCCGGCAGGATAAAGCACGCGCCGGGTATCAGTATGTTCTGCGCGCGCGAGCAGTCGGCATCCGAAGGCGATGCGGAGATCACGACCGGCGCTCGAGGGCCAAGGTCGATCTGGCAAGTCTGTGTCAGCGTCACCGGGCCGAATATATTGTCATCTCCGGGCCCGATTGTGCGCGACAGCACGATGCTGGCCGTGCCTCCGCAGCAGGCCAGAGGGAATGCTGTGCCCGGCAACTGCACACCGAGCGCCGGCAGCGTAGCCTGTACGAGCAAGCGATTCACCAGCGTGACGCCGCTGAGCGGAATCGAGAGCTCCGGCGTGCCGTCGCCGTTGGTGTCGCACGCGAGAGTGATCGCGGTTGGCATGAAACCGCAGCCGACGAAATCCAGCTTCACCCCGCACAGCGCGTTGATCATGCCCCTGGTCGAGCGAGGCGGTACTTCGGGCTGGTTAGGAGCGACGACAACCGGAGCGTCAGGGAATATCTGCGGGCAATTCGGGCTCTGCGGCCGAGCTTCGATTCGCGCGCTCAGCGAGACGATCGCAATGAATGCAAACACGAAAAAAGTACGGGATGGTCTCTGCGTTGTCATTGGTCTCGTCCTAAGAGTAGCTGGGTGTGCTGCGGCGGTAGAATACCGCAAGTGAGGGCTGGATGCGACCCCGCGGACTCCGCACTTCGAAGAGAGGTTCTTATGTCCGCACGTGTCGCCACGAGTCGGCTCGGCCCCCGTAGGTTGCAACGTGCGCCCACGCCGGAAACAGCAGCGCCCCGGACTGGATAATTGGAGAGAGAGCTGTTAGGTCATCGACTGAAGGTCAGCGGTGTCGATCTCAAGCCGTCGCGATTGACTACGACGACGGTGAACTCCTCGCCGATTGGAAAGTCCTTCTTGCCTCGGTCGAGAATGACCTCGTGCCCCGGATTGTCAGGGTTGCGGTTCGCCAATCCCAGATCGGTCCCGTTGAGCTCAATGCGCGCGCCCGATAGGAAATTCGCGCCCTTCACGATCGTGCGCTTCTTGTCGATCTCCACGTCGGCGACGAGCGGGCCCGTGATGGTATCGACTAATATGAGCTTCGCCCCGTTGCTGAAAACCATCTTGCCCAGAGGCTCCAGCAGTTGGATATAGAACATTCTGTCGGGGTCCACCAGTTCGTCATTGACTATGTCGCCGGTCGCAGTGTCGAAGGCGAACAGTCGGCCCCGCGCCGACGAGACGAAACCGAGTGCGCCGCTTGATGAGACGGCGATGTTGTTGTTTCCAGACATGAAGTTCTTTCGCGACGCGCCTGGGCTCCGCTTGGGAATCTTGACTTCCGCTGCACGTGACATTGACCCGTCGCCTTCGACAGATATCACCTCTGCTCGCCGAAATCCCCCAATCTGCAATACCGTTGTGCCCTCTCCGTCGTCCCCGAATCGAACCTGGAGCGGAACAAGCAACATTCCCGTAGGCCGATGAAGGGTCAGGTTGTTCAGGACTGCAAACAACTCCCCGCCCCCGACCGAGGAACGGTGCACCGTCTTAGTCCCCAGGTCGTAAGAAATGTAGATGTTGCTCAGCGTACCGTCGGGTTGATCTTCGTAATTGCCGTAGGCGAGCAGGAAGCGGCCGTCTGCGGTCAAACCCTGCCCAAATGCGAAGCTTACTTCCGGCCCGGGCTGGATCCTGGTTTCGAGTTGGAGGCTCTCAGTTCCAGATGCAAATACGTAGGCCGACGTGCCCGACAATGCGACCGCCCTCCCGTGCGCGCCATCGAAGAACACCGACATTTCCCGCGCCGCGTCAGGCACATCGATGCTACTAAGGGTGGCTCCGTCCTCAGTTCGCAAGAGGGCGACTCGCTGACCGAAACTAACGTTCGTGACAGCGTCGGTTGCCTCGCGCCGGTTTTGTGAGCGCCAGGAATCTACGGCTTGCGCGCCCCAACGCGATCGCGTCGGGACCACATTCGGATTCCCGTTGTCCGCAGCCGGTTGTGGAGCCGAACCAAAGTAAATGAAGTAGATTCGTGACCCATCGATGCTGAAATCCACGGCCGAGCCGCCGCCTGGGAAGAGTCGCGTAAGGGAGAAGGTTCTAACCCAGAGCCTTCGCAGATGTCCTCCATCATCCGAGGACACAGCAAGCAACTTCTGTCCGAAGTTCGAGTCGCGGCCGTAAACAATGATGAGGCCTGTCGCTTCGTGAACGTTGAGCGCGAGGATTGGAATGTTGGCCAAACTCTGTCCTTCTCCGAAGTCCGGTACGAGGTCGAGTTCGTCGACGACTCTTCCCTCCGGGAGCAGGAATGAAAACAGGCTTCCGGCTGAATAGCCCTCGACGCTGTTCGCGAAAGCAACACCAACTCGCATGCCGTGAGCGAATCCGAGGCCTCCAGGCTGACTGGCAACCTCATTGAACCGGCTGGGGAACACTATCTCTCGCCGCTCGGCCACCACTGGAGAAGCGGAGAATGTCGCCAGGGATACTGCCCAGAACAGCAGCATTACAAGTAGTTTTTTCATGGTGAATCTCCCTAACTCGGTAACTTAGGACATCTCAGCACCACGATCACAGAAGCTTAACGTTGAAGTTTATGGGAGGTTCGCTCGATCCTCGTTCATTGGCGGTGACGAACCTCCCACGTTTCGCGTCCCCCTCTCGTAAGCTCTTAGTTGTCGGTACCGTCATCCGGCAAGGTCACTAGCAAATCCGTGACGTCGATCGGCGCGTCCGAATCGGCGTCGACGTCAGTGAACCTTATCGTCAGCACGGCAAGCTTCCTTTTGGGATGAAACGGCGCGTTCTCTTGGAATCTGACTTTGAACCCAAAGTCGAACCCGGTCGACCCTGGTGTCAGCGTGACGAAGAACGGCGTGTTACATAAGAAGATTCCGCTGTCCTCCACCTCGAGGATGTTCGCCGACGAAATGCTCGGCCTGTATGTATACTTGTCCCGGTTGCAGAGAACTATAACCGGCGTACAGTCCATCGAGTGTGGGGATTTGATCGTGAAGCTAACGGACCAGTGAAGCAAATCACCGCGGGGATGGGCTGCCATCGCCGATGTGATCTGCTTTATGTCCAGCGCGGATTCCGTGCGGCAGGTCGTCTGGCCGGCCGCTTTGCTTTCCCGCAATGGTGGCATCATCAAACCAAGCACCAAAGCTACCCCCAGTAGTAACCGTGCAACCAAACGACGACGATTGCTCGCCGCCTTTCCCTGTTGTAGAGTCTTCATGCGACACACTCCTTTCTAAGCTGTGTGTTGAGGGCAAGACAGTCCTGGCCCATCAAGCGAGAGGCTGTCTTGCCTGTTATCGTTTTGGACGATCTCTGCTACTCATAAACCGCCCGCGATTCAGTTAGTGTCTTCTACTCTGATGATGAGCGCCCGACTCTGTCGTGGATCCGGGGCGCTCGCTTCTTCTTATGGCACGGGCTCATCGACTGAGCGTCAACTGCGTGTCTTACTACGAGGCTGCCTGGCTCGGTCGTCCAGGCTCGTCATCACGTCATCATTTCAATAGCGTCAATATCGCAGCGCCATCGTAAATCTCGCCGTACTTTATTGTCAATCAAACCGAACTCGCACTCGCTAACTCGCTTGAAGAGAACTCGCCGCAGAGCCTCCTTGCAGTGTGGCAAAAATGAGAGGGGAGTTCGCCGCCTTGTGGATAAGGGATGCGCGGCGCTGACTCCCCTCTTTACATGAAAGGAGGATACTCGATGTCGCACCAAAAAGGAGAAAAACACTCAACGAGCCGTCGTTGAGCAGATCACAAGCGTCCACGAGAGAAGTCTAGTCGCGAGGCGAGATGATCCACGGCCATCGCGACCGAGCTGAC
>DATDOV010000038.1:0-19301 GCA_035293105.1 Blastocatellia bacterium | reverse complement strand
CTGGACGAATGAACCCCATCGACATGACCGCCCCATCGCAAACTGAATCTATTTCATTCGAATTCGATCTGCATCATTCGCCGGAGAAGGTGTGGCGCGCGCTCACCGACCCCGTGCTGCTCACCGAGTGGCTCCTGCCCGTCGTCGAGCTCAAGCTCGAGCCGGAGGCCGCGTTCACGTTCAAGACGCAGCCGTATCCCGGTTGGGACGGCACCGTGAGTTGCCGGTTGGTCGAGATCGAAGCGCATCGGAAGCTCAGCTACACGTGGAGCGTCCCCTTCCTGGACACAATCGTGACGTTCACGCTCACGCCCACGGCGTCGGGCACGCGCCTGTCCCTCGTGCAGTCGGGCTTCAAGCCGGACCAGAAGCAGAACTTCGCTGGCGCGCGCTACGGCTGGAAGATGATGGGCGGGAAGCTCGTCGACCTGCTCGCGAGGATCCCATGAGCCGATCGAGGCCCGTACGTGTGCCCGATCCGCTTCGGGCTCGTCTTCACAGGAGGCCCCATTGAACTGGAACCACTGGATTCGGCAGACCCACCGCTGGCTATCCATTGCCTTTACGGTGACCGTCATCGCCAACTTCGTCGCCCTGGCACAGGGGGGAGGGATGCCTCCGCCCTGGGTTACCTACTCGCCGCTGCTCCCGCTCGGGCTGCTCTTGTTCACCGGTCTGTACTTGTTCGTGCTGCCGTATGCCACCAAGTGGCGCAGCGGGCGACGCACCGACTGATCGGGCGGCCAATGTGACAAGCTCAGGAGGAGACCCTGATGAGACTCAAGATCATGAAGCTCTACGTGGAGCCGCCATCGCTATGAAGGCGCCATCGGGTCCCGTGCGCATGCCTGGCAAGGCGAAGCCGAAGGCCAAGGGCACGTCGGGCGCAGGCAAGCCACGCAAGTCGGCCGCCGGGTCCAAGTCCCCCCCGACGGCAAACGCGACCGGGAAACCCGCCTCCCGGCTCATCGACGAGCGGATCCGCGACCTTGGGGGATGGCGCGGGGAGACCCTGGCCCGCATGCGGGCGCTGATCCTGGAAGCCGACCCCGAAATGACCGAGGAGTGGAAGTGGATGGGCACTCCGGTCTGGTGGCACCACGGGATTGTCTGCACCGGGGAGGCGTACACGAAGGTCGTGAAGCTCACGTTCGCCCGGGGGGCCAGGATCCCAGACCCATCGCCCCTCTTCAATTCCAGCTTGGAGGGCAACACGCGAAGGGCGATCGACATCCACGAGGGCGAGAAGGTCGACGCGGGCGCGTTCAAGGCGCTCGTGAAGGCCGCGGTGGCCCTGAATGGCCCGCCGGCGAAGGCAGGCGCGAAGGCCAAGCCAGGTGCGAGGGAGGCCAAGCCGATCAAGGTGCGAAAAGGCGAGAAGGTCGCCGTCGTCCTACTCTCGGGCGGCAACCCGCAAATCGCGAAGGCGGACGGCGACGCTCCGGTGCAGGCGTACATCGCCGCGATGCCGGGCTGGAAGCGCGACATTGGGAAGCGCCTCGACGCGCTCATCGTGCGCAACGTGCCCAACGTGCACAAGGCCGTGAAGTGGAACTCCCCGTTTTACGGCATCGAGGGCCAGGGTTGGTTCCTGTCGTTCCACGTCTTCACCCACTACGTAAAGGTGACCTTCTTCCGAGGCACGTCGCTGCGACGCGTCCCACCCGGAGGCACGGGCAAGGACGCGCGCTGGATCGACATCCACGAGGACGACCTCGACGATGCGCAGATGGCGACGTGGGTGAAGCAGGCGGCCGCGTTGCCCGGCTGGGTCCCGTAGGCGAGACCGTCCTGGGGCTCGTCGCCGCCCCAGCGCCGACGAACCACCCGCATCCTTAAGGTCCTGCAACCCAGACCCCATCCGCCGTCAGTTTGACGAGCCCTCACGGATTCCCATATAGTCCGCTGCTCCAACAAGCAATGCGACTCACCCTCATGCACAGCTATGTGAGATTCATTGTTCTCCATCCCACGCTGGTCATCGCGGTAACTCTCGCCATAACGATCGCCTTCGGAGCCGGCATCCTCCTGCGCGGCATCGGATTCAACGGCTCGCCCGAAACCCTCGCGCGCAGAGACAGCTCGCTCGCTTTCTTCAAAGAGATTCGGTCTACTTTCGGCGACGACCGAGTCATCGTCGTCGGTTTGACGACTCAAGATGTCTTCACTCGCGAGTTCCTGCTGCGGCTAGACCGGCTCACGTCGCGCCTGAACTCCCTCGACGGAGTTGCGGACGCCATCAGCATCTCCAATCTGAAGACCATTCGGCGCGTCGGTGATGACGTCGTGGTTGACAATCTGGTGCCGCGCGCCGCCTTGCGTGAATGGGATGAGGACCGGCTGCGGACGCTCAAGGAGAACGTCACTCGCGACCCGCTCTATGTTGGCCAGTTCATATCGGTTGATGGCCGCAGCGCAGCCGTCAGCGTCTTCATCGAGTCGCTGGATGAAACCAAGGCAAGGGAAGTGGCCGACAGCGTGGAGCACGTCGCCAGGTCCGAATCCAACGGCGACGACCTCATGATCGCGGGCGTTCCGGTTATGGACGCGCGAGGCATACGAGGGATGATCCGCGACTTCGCGGGGCTCTCTCCGGTCGCGGCGCTGTTGTGCTTCGCGGTGTTTCTCGCTTCGTTTCGCAGTTTTTGGGGCGCGGTGTTGCCGATGGCTTCGTTGGTGATGGGGCTGATCTGGGTTATTGGCTTGATGAGCTGGCTCGGCCGCCCGATCACGCTGGCGACGCTTTCGCTGCCGACGGTGTTGATGGCGGTTGGCAGCTCATACATCTTCCACGTCATCAATCAGTACCGTATCTCGATAGCGACGCTTACTGACGCGACGCTGGCGACGGCCCGCGCCGAAGCGTGGATCGCGGGTCTCGGCTTCATCGGCCCGGCGGTCATCGTATCGGGCACGACGACGATTGCCGGCTTCGGGGCTCTCGCGTCGAGTGCGGTTCCAACCGCGCGCGATATGGGTATCTACGAAGCGACGGGCGTTCTCTTCATGCTGGTCCTGTCGCTCGCGTTCGTGCCGGCTGCGCTTGCGTTGCTGAGTCCGCGCGCCGTCGGAAGAGGCAACAACCGGGGACGGGGCTACGCCCGATGGCTCACGGGTCCGCTCCATCACGTGACCGCGTTGATCCTGTTCCGCAAGAGCAGCGTGCTGATCGTCGCCCTCGCGGCCACGTTCTTAATTGGGGCCGGTGTGTACCGACTTCGGATCAACACCGATTACCTGAAGATCTTTCCCCGCGCGAGCGCCACCGTTCAAGACGCCCAAAAGCTGCACGAGCGACTGGCCGGCGCCGCGACGATCCAGTTGATCGTTAGCGGTGAGGCGGGCTCGGCGGAAACGCCCGAATTCCTGGAGGCCGTCGCAGAACTCGAGGCATTCGCCTCGCGACAGCCGGGCGTCGACGCCACGGTCTCCGTCGCCCGCATCGTATGGCGGCTGAATGCAACGGTCAAAGGCGCGAGCGAAGGAATCGAAAGGCTCCCGCAAGATCGCGCGCGGCTCGAATTGATATTCAACGACTACCTCTCCAAGGATGACTCGATCGCCAGGCTGGTCAACACGGACCGTTCGCAAGTCGCAATAGTCCTCAGAACGAATCTGTTCAGCTCCAACGAACTGCGGGCCCTCACCAGCGCAATCGATGGGTGGTCCCGCTCGAACTTGCCCGTCGGCGTGACTGCGCGCGCGACGGGCTCGGTCGTGCTGCTCAACACGGCTTCGGACGCAATCGCGGTGTCGCAATCTTCCAGCCTCGTCATTGCTCTGGTTTCGATCTACCTGATGATGGTTGTCCTGTTCCGCTCATTTGTCACCGGGCTGCTCGCGCTGGTCCCGAATCTGTTGCCTGTCATCTGTTATTTTGGATTCCTCGGATGGGCGGGAATCACGCTCGACATAACGACGAGCTTGATCGCGAGTGCGGTGCTGGGACTTGCGGTCGACAACGCGGTCCATATGATCAGGCGCTACCGGCAGTCGATCGCCGAGCGCCCCGCGCGGTCGGCAACCGACGAGGGCTGGGCGATGTGGCTCACGATGGAGCGGAGCGGCAAGCCGATGGTGCTCGCGAACCTGATGCTCATCGCGGCCTTTCTCTTGTTTATGCTATCGTCGTTCGTGCCGGCCCGAATCGGGGGGCTGCTCTGGGCGGTGACGATACTTGCGTGTCTGGCGGCCGATTTGATCTTCCTGCCCGCTCTGATGACATGGAAGCGTTTCGTTCGCCCCCGCACCTGGGCATCGACGAACGAGGAGTGATCAGGAGGCTGGTCGAATGTTCACCTGGAGTGGCAATGAGCGCGGGCTGATTCGGCTTGTCGCCGCACTTTGCTATTCGGTGCTCGCGTGCGCTCTTTCCGCCTGCCAGCAGGGCACGGAAGGCGGCACGGCCAACGTCGCCGCGCCATCAGCAACGGCCGCGGCGTCCGCCGAGGGCTCGAACATAATGGCACGATCGCGCGCAACCGAAGACGTCAGCGACAGCACGTTGAAAGTCAGGGCGCGCGTCCGGGAACCGGACGGCACGACGCGCGAAATCCGCATGACCGTCTACCGAAAGCGCGAGAGTGACGGCCGCCGCCTGATGTTTCTCGAGATCACTTCGCCTAAAGAAGAACGAGACCGTAGCGGGCTGGTTTCGTTCACGGCGGCAGGCGACCTCGAAGCGACTCGCTACCTGCAAAGCAACGACAGCTTCGTAACCACAACGAGCGCGGTGAGCGAGGACTCACTCTTTGGTCTGTCGCTTCAAGAACTCGCCGACGGACAACCCGAAAAGTACGAACAGCGGTTGATCGGCGAGACAACCGTGGGCGACTCGACCGTTTACCGAATCGAAGGAAGACTCAAGCAGGGCGCGGAGTCGAAGTTCACGCGTGTGGTCACCTTCGTGTCGAAGGAGAACCTGACCGTTGTGGGCACTGAGTACTATGACAACCACGACCAACTCACGCGGCGCCTCACCGTAGAACGGATCGAGAAGGTCGACGGACGTTGGACGCGAATGCGATGGACCATAGACAATCGCTCGAGGGGAAAGAGAATCGAGTTCGAAACCACCGGCATCAAGTACGAAAACAACCTTCCTGCTTCAATCTTCAGCCGGGAGCACCTTAAGAAGTCAGCTTCGAGATAGGGGCGCGCCGTTGGACTTGCTTGATGATGTTCTCGCGGTCCTGGCGAGCGCCGACGATCTCTACAAGCGGCGCGGGGAGCCGGGCGCGGTCAAACAATCCGTCGAATTGCTCGCGCGATTGCCAGGAGCCAACGACCTGTACGAAGTGCAGTGGCGCCTGGGTCGCGCGCTCTTTTTTCTGGGCCAGGCGGCGGCCACACAAGCTGCGAAACAACAACTCCACGCTGCGGGAATCGGCGCGGGCAAGCGGGCAGTCGCGCTGGTTCCGGGCCGAGTCGAAGGCCGCTTCTGGCTCGGGGTGAATCTGGCGTTGTTTGCGGAGGCCTCGGGCGGGCTCCGGGCCATCCGCGCGGTCGTACGGGCTCGGCGGGAGTTGAAGCGCGCGGCGAAGATAGATGAGAGTTATCACGCAGCGGGACCGCTTCGCGTGCTCGGACGCTTGCACCATAAGTCGCCGTGGTTTCTGGGCGGAAGTTTGACGCGCAGCAAGGAGTATTTTGATCGAGCGCTCGCACTGGCCCCGAACAATAGCGTGACGTTGCTCTACGCTGCAGAGCAAGCCCTGGATTCCGGCGATCCGGCGCGCGCGGCTTCGCTGCTCGGACGGATCATCGAGAGGTGCGACGACGAAACCTGGAGCTTTGAGAACCAGCGCGATAAGGCCCTCGCGAAGTCGATGATCGAGCGGCTGCGCTTCCCTCCGCAGTCGCCGTAGCCGGAGGCGCAATCGCAAACCAGTACCGAGAGCCGTAGCGACCGGACCGTGATCTCCTATTAAGAACTCGAAGAACTTTTTCCATCTGCTGTTCATCCCACTCTTGCCGACTCCAAGTGCTACGTATCACGGACATCGTACCAGACACCGCCACTCGTGCCTCCGTGGGTGTGAATGGACGGAATGTCAGATACAGCAGCCGTCACCTTGTCCGTGTCACCTTGTCCGTGTCACCGTGTCACCTTGTCCGTGGCTAACTTCGCAGTCATCGCGTAGAATCAGACCCCCAGGGAAGTCAGTCGGTCTTAACGGAGGACACGATGAGCTTGAGACGCGTTGTAGTGACCGGTTTGGGTGCGGTCAGTCCGAACGGCATCGGGCGCGAGGCTTACTGGAAAGCGACCGCGGCCGGCGTGAGCGGCACCGGTCCCATCACCCTTTTTGACGCGTCGAAGCTCTCCTGCCGCGTCGCCGCCGAAGTGAAGGGCTTCGACTTCGACCGCTACGTCTCAAAGAAAGACAAGGACCGTGTGCAGCGCGCCGTGCCGATGGCATTTTCGGCAACCGAGGAGGCCGCTCACGACGCACGGATCAACTTTGAGGCGCTCACTCAGTCCGAGCGCGAGAGCATAGGCGTCGTCGTTGGAACCGGCGCTGGCGGCATTGAATTCGCGGAACGACAGTATCGCCAGTACTACGACCGCGGCGACCACGACGCCGCTTACCGGCGCGTCAGCCCTTACTCAATTGTGGCCTCGTTCGTCGGTATGATTTCGAGCGAGATCAACATGGCGTTTCGGCTGCACGGAATGAGTCACGTCGTGTCGACGGGTTGCACCAGCTCGACGGATGCGATGGGTTACGCGTGGAATGCAATCCGTGTTGGTCAGATCGACACTATTGCGACCGGCGGCGTCGAAGCCTGTATAACGTTCGGGCTAATGACCGCTTTCTGCCGTATGGGAACCGTCACGACGAAGTGGAACCACGACCCCGCGCGCGCGTCGAGACCGTTCAACCAGGACCGCGACGGGTTCGTGCTCAGCGAGGGCGCATGGATGCTGATCTTCGAGGAGATGGACCATGCCGTAAGGCGCGGCGCGAAGATTTACGCAGAAGTTGCCGGCTACGCTTCGACGTGCGACGCCTATCATCGCGTGCAGATCGCGCCTACCGGAGCCGACGCCGCCCGCGCAATGCGGCTTGCTGTGGAGGGCGCGAGCCTGACGATGGATGAGATCGACTACCTGAACTTGCACGGCACGGCGACCCGGATCAACGACCGGACGGAATCGGCGGCGGTTCGAATGGCGTTCGGGGATCGAGCTCGCCGCATTCCCGCCAGTTCGACCAAATCGATGATCGGACATCCGCAAGGCGCATCCGGTGCTGCCGGCGCCGTCGCGACGCTCATGGCGATGCAAAACAACTTCGCGCCGCCGACGATCAATATCGACACACCCGATGCCGAGTGCGATCTGGATTATGTGGCGAACACCGGACGCGAAGTGCGGATCGATACCGCGCTCTGCAACTGCATCGCATTTGGGTCGAAGAACTCGGCCCTTGTGTTCAAGAGATTCGAGGAGTGAAAGGCGGTCGCACGGCTTTGCCTGTTCGGCGCGTGACGTCTCCACCCGTCCGTCTTTCGTTATGCGCGCGCGATTGTAAAAACGCTTTTGGCAATCCTGGCAATCTAGCAGTCCTTGCTTCTGTTGAGTGGCCGTGAAGAAGTAGATAGAATGCGGCTGGAGGTCAGCGCCATGGACAAAACTACAGTCCTAAACCCAACCGACGCGGAGCCGACCGACATTAAGGCGGCTGTCGCCGAATGCATTAAGGAAATAGATCGGGTTAGGAAACGGATAGAAAGCGATCAAGAAGAAATAGATTCCCTAAAATCTGAAACGCGAGAAATCCTTGCAAGGCTGAAGGCAGCATAATGTGGAAACAGATCTTCGACATGGCGAAGCGTCTATTGCTGCTCGCGCAAGATACGCAGCGGAATCGTGATGAGATCAAGGAGCTTCGACAAGAGGTACGGGATTTAACACGAGCGGTCGAACGCCTGGCCTACGAAGTACACCGAGTGAGCGAAAAAGACGATCATGAACGCGAAAAGATCATATTACGTTTGGAAAACGAGTTCCTGCGATTTGAACGGCGACTGCATCCATAGGCAAACGACGAGGGACACCAGGAGAAAGGATGAGGGGTTCGTCCGATCACTGGTGGTCGAGGCGCTGCACTCTACCGGCCACGCCTCCATACCAGACTCTCTCGCGATCAAGCATTCCGGGCAATGAGTTCAGATAACTCCGCAGATGTGATTCGCGCGTGGAGTGAATCGGCGCGTTACTGGGACAAACAC
Organism: Blastocatellia bacterium; assembly: GCA_035293105.1. GTDB lineage: Bacteria > Acidobacteriota > Blastocatellia > UBA7656 > UBA7656 > DATDOV01. The sequence goes on along the minus strand of DATDOV010000038.1, from coordinate 11,063 downwards.
CGGGCGGCGATTGAGGTGATGTTCGGGCCGGTGACTGAAGCCCTCATTGAAGAAGCGCGCATAGCACCCGGCCACTCGGTACTCGACGTCGCGGCCGGCTCCGGCGAACCGACGCTTACAGTCGCCGCCAGATTCGGCCCCGGAGTGAAGCTCACCGCGACCGATCCGGTCTCCCCGATGCTGTCGGCCGCCGCGCGCGAAGCGTCGCGACGCGGCCTCGCCAACGTTTCTTTCGCGGTGTGCCCCGCCGAGTCGCTCCCCTTCCCTGACGACGTGTTCGATGCGGTCGTCTGCAGGTTCGGCGCGATGTTCTTCCCCGACGTGCTCGCCGCACTACGCGGCATCTTGCGAGTGACTCGCAGCGAGCGCCGGATGGTCTTCGCCGTCTGGTCCAAACCCGAAGCCAATCCGTTTTTCAGCGTAATCACGAATGTCATCGCGAGCTACGTCCCGCCGGTTGTGGAAGAGCCTGACGCGCCGGGCGCCTTTCGATTTGCCGAACCGGGACGACTGGCCCGGCTGCTTGGGCACGCCGGAGCTGTCGCCGTCAGGGATTCGATTCTCAAGTTCCGCATCGCAGGACCGATGAGGCTTGAAGAGTTCTGGAGTCTTCGCACGGAATTGAGCGACACGCTTCGACAGAAGCTGGTCTTGATGTCCGGGGACCAAATCCGTTCAGCAAAACAGGACGTCGAATCGGCCGCTCGCGAGTACTTTCAAGGTGGCCGGATGAGCTTCCCGGCAGAAGTGATCCTCGTGAGCGCCGAAAAACCCGCGTCTGGCATCCGGTAGGGGTGGTCCGCGCATCACTTTAAGGCCGCCTCGAAGACGATTAAGGAGTAACGTAATGCGATCTCGCACTTTCGTAATCTCAGCGCTGCTTCTCGCAGCAGTTGTGATTGGCGCGACCGTCGGGCAGACGAACGCGCGGCTTGAGTTGCGACCTTCCGCAGCGTCAAGCGGCGTCGAGCCGGCACTGGCGCCCACGCCGTCGTCGAACCTCGCTGATGAAAGCGGCGGGACGAGCGGGTCGCTGTCGGTCGCTTCGGCCGTGCGCTACAGGATAGACGCTAGCCAAAGCAAGTTCATGGTGAAGGCTTATGTGGGCGGGTTTCTTTCGGTCTTCGGCCACGATCACAACATCGCGATCAAGGACCTCGCGGGCGAGGCGCTCGTGACACCAGACACGATCGAGCCGGCGTCATTGCAGCTCACGATAAGGTCAGAGTCGCTCACGGTGACCGACAAGGTGAGCGAGAAGGACAAGAAAGAGATTGAAGCAACGATGAGAGGCGAGGTGCTCGAAACTTCGACCTACCCCGAGATCGTCTTCAAGAGCACCAGCGTCATTGCAACGAGGACCGGGGACGGCCAGTACCAGGCCAAGATATGGGGCGATCTGACGCTCCATGGTGTCACTCGCAGCGGTCTCATTTACGCGAACGTCGGGCTAAGTGGCAACACTCTTCGTGCGCGGGGCGAGTTTCCGCTGCGCCAGACCGACTACAACATCAAGCCGGTATCGGTGGCAGGAGGGACAGTGAAGGTCAAGAACGAACTCAGACTCTCGTTCGACATCGTGGCGAACAAGTGACCGGAGTCTCGTCCGGACCGTCCGCGACTATTGCGTTCCCTACCCACTCCAATCGTGCGGCGGCGGTTCGTTCAACACCAACCAGTAGAGTCCCAACTGCCGCGCCGCTTCTGTGAACTGGACAAAATCGACCGGCTTTCGGATGTAGCTGTTACAGCCGTTCGCGTAGCTTCGGATCAGGTCCTGCTCATCGGTTGACGAAGTCAGGATCACTACCGGAATCAGCCGCGTGCGGTCGTCCGCGCGCAGACGTCGCAAGACCTCAAGCCCATCCACCTTCGGCAGCTTCAGGTCGAGCAGGATCAGCACCGGGGTCACCCGCTTTACTGAATCCGATCCAAAGAGCATCTCGAGCGCTTCGGCGCCATCGCGCGCGATCATGACCTCGTTCTGAATGTTGTTCTTTTGCAGCGCCCGGATCGTCAGTTCCTCATCGTCCGGGTTGTCTTCCACGAGCAGGATTGCTTTGTTCACGATAACTTCCTCCCTAATGATGACTAATCGCTCCGCGCGGGTCAGAGGGTGAAATAAATAGTCGCGCCCTTATCGACCTCGCCTTCCGGCCACGCTCTGCCGCCATGCCGGTGGATGACCCGACGGACGGTCGCGAGCCCGATGCCTGTTCCCACAAACTCCGTCATGGAATGCAGGCGTTGGAACACACCAAAGAGCTTGTCGGCGTACTTCATATCGAAGCCGGCCCCGTCGTCACGCACGAAGTAGACGGTCTTGCCGTCTTCCTTACCCAGTGCTCCGAATTCGATTCGGGCGCGCGGGCGCTTCGAGGTGAACTTCCACGCGTTGTCCAGCAGGTTTTGGAGGACCGCCCTTAATAATCGCCCGTCGCCCCGCGCAACAAGCCCATTCCGAATCACAATCTCCACGTCACGACGGCCATCCGCGTGTCTCAGATCGGCGATGACTGTGTGGGCCATTGCGCTCAGATCGACCTCCTCGGTCCGAAACTCGGCCCTCGTGACGCGAGATAAAGTGAGAAGGCCATCGATCAACTCCCCCATCCTCTGGGCCGCGGCCCTCACACGCTCAAGGTACCGCTTTCCCCGCTCGTCCAGGCGGTCGGCCGACTCCTCGATCAACGCCTGCCCGAATCCGTCAATCGCTCGCAACGGCGCCCGCAGGTCGTGCGAGACCGAATAGTTAAAAGCCTCAAGCTCGGAGTTGAGCGCGGTAAGCTCGGCGACGCGACGGTTCAGTTCCTCATTAAGCCGGCGAATCTCGTCTTCAGCGTACTTGCGATCGTCGATGTCGAGCACCACTCCTTCCAGGCGAACGGCGTTTCCGCCGGCGTCGTAGTAGCCGCGCCCCCTCGCCGCAATCCAGTGCGTCGTCCCATCAGGCCATACACTCCGATACTCGATGTCGTAATCCTTCTTGTCGGCGAGGCAGCTCCTGCCTGCCGCGTTCGTCCGTTCGCGGTCCTCGGGATGCAACGCTTCGATGAACCGCTCGTAACTCATCACCTCGCCGGCCGGGATACCAAAGACCGCTCGGCACCTGTCGGACCACTCCAGCTCACCGCTCACGACGTTCCAATGCCATGTGCCGACGTTGGCGCCATCGATCGCCAGGTTGAGCCGCTCTGCGCCAGATTCCGCGCAGAGCTGAGCATCGCGGGCGGACTGTTCGGCCAGAAGGCGAGCGGCGATCTCGCGGTGGTAGAGAAGAAACGCCGTGGAGAGCAGGGTGATACTGATGATGACTAGCGTGACGAGGACTGCCGCCGTGGTCCTGGTGGTGACCTGTGACTGCTGAACGCGAATTGCGAGCAGATGGTTCTCTTCACCTTCCATCTCGCCGATGACTTCGCGTATTACATCCATTAGGTGCTTCCCTTCACGCAGAAGGGGGGAAAGGCTGGCCGCATCGCGTCCCTGGCTGCGTCGAATACCGATTACCTCATCGAGAATCGCCAGCCGCCGCGAGATCAATCGCTCCAACCGGTCGAGCCGAGCACGCTGTGTCGCGTTGTCGGCGGTCAAGGAGCGCACTATCCGAACCCGTTGTTCAATGAGATGGAGAGCCTCCGTATAAGACTCCAAGAAGCTCTCGTCGGCGGTGATGACATTACCGCGCGTGCCCGTCTCGGCGTCCTTCAGAGTTGATAGCGTGGACTCAAGTTCCGTCAGAACCTGGTGCGTGTGGGTGATCCAGCCGTGGCTTTCGACCAGCCTCTTCGCGCTCAGATACGAACCGGCGGCGGCGAACAGAAGGATTACTACGGCCAGCCCAAAACCGGCGGCGACGACTCTCCTCTTGGATTGCCACACCATAGTTACCGAATGCGCTGCCATTGCGCCGATGGCGCGTGTGGCCGGCGTTAGTCCCGCAACTCAGGCTTTGCTGCGACGGCTTGGACGCAAGTCTTTAGAAGTCCAACTCTGGAGAAACCTGGCGCCGGCTGGGGATCTATGGCGCCGCGGATTGATCAAGCGCGCGTTGGACCGATGTCTGCTCGACAGTCACGCCTCGATGTTGATTTGCGCGCCCACGAAAGGTCGTCGGTGCGACCGACACGCAGATACTATCAAATCAGAAGAGGTTTTGGAACCACTATTGCGCGGTTAACGTCATTCGTGAAGCCCCCAAAGCCTGGTTGAAGCGTCGAGTGTTTCGGCGAGTCGGGCAGGTAAGCTATTCGCCGCGCGCGAGCTTCCCGAGCACTCCGCCGGGATGCCACCGCGCATACTGTTGGCGGGTGAGCCCCTTGTGTGACTCGAGGGCAACCGAAAGAGCTCCCAACACCAGTATCTTGGCGAGGATGCTCGAACGGGGCACGAGATTCAATACGCCGCCTTCATTGTTCACGCCGACGTACAACAGGACGTCGGCAACTCCCGCGAGCGGCGAGCGGCGATCCCCCGATACGCCAATGACCTTGACGCCGAGATCCCGAAGCGCGTGGACTGCGTTCATCAGTTCAGGCGTCGTTCCGCTGTTTGAAATCGCAATCGCGACATCGACCTCGCGAACCTGGCCTGCCGAACCGTGAACGCACTCGGTTGCGTGGAGAAAGTACGCGGGTGTTCCGGTGCTCGACAGCAGCGACGCCGTGTACCTCGCGACGTGCTCGGACTTCCCGATGCCGGTGACGTGGACGCGTCCGCCCGCGGCTTCCCGCTCGAGGATCAGATTGGCAGCATCCGCAATGGCATCAACTTCCATCGCCGAACGCAACGCCGAGAGTTCCTTCAACGCGAGATCGAAGAAGCACTCGATTGCCTCCGTAGCGCTGACTTCGTCTCCGTTGACGCCGTTCCGAGATGCCTCATCGAACGCGGCCGGGACCTCGGCGTGGCTGGCGGCGTCCCCGGTCGCGATTTCAGACGGCAGGGAAAGCCCCTTCAAGAAACTCGAATCTCGTCTGCTGGCCATAGGTTCTTAGCTGAGTGAGTGTTAGTTATATTGTCCGCAAGTATGCGCAGTCAAGCTCTCCCGTCCGAGTCCGGCTAACGACTGCGCTTCCGCCGCGAAGGGCGCGGTCGAGTGGCCTTCATCTTCGCCATCTCTGCGCGCGCCTTCGTCGGCTGCAAGCGCTTGGGCCGCCGAGCGGGCGAGCCAGCCTCTGGTACGCCCTTCAGCCAGCGATTGATCGCCTTGATCGCGAACCGATAGTGGCTCGCGGTGTTCGGTCCGAGGTAAGTCGTCAGCGGGTGCTTGCCCGTCCAAGGGAAGGTCCCGGGCGTCAGAAGCTGCTCGGGTGAGAGGGCTTCCACGATGTGGAGGATTCGACAGTATCCAGAATCGAAAGCGGCCTTCGTCGCCGCCTGAGACCGCGAACGGTGTTTCTCCCAAATCGCCCGATTGAGCTTCGGCGTCTGGCTCCACTTGTAGCCGGGGGCTGGCATCTCGGGCGCGGTCCCTCCCAGCCCTACCTCGTACCAACCTAGAAACATCTGCTGCCACTCTGCGAGGTGCGCAACGAGGTCAGACAACGTCCAGCCATCACCCCACACGCCGTGCTCGTGCCAGCGCGCCGTCGGTATCTTTCGAAGCAGCGCGCACAGGGAATCATGCTCCGTTCGGATGTCGTCCATCAGCGATTGCTTCGACTTGTATCTCATGGCTGCGAGTTGTTGCTCCTGATCGTCGGGCTAACGGCTCGATTAACCAATGCCCTTGAATAGTCCGTGTTCATGATTCTCATAACCGTCCACTTCCACGACGGCTAAGATTAGGCGTCGACTGGCCCCGTGCTATCCTGTACTTGTTCTCGCTCGCACGAGAAGCGTTTGAACTCGATAGCAACTGAAGTCCCAGAGCTGAATAAGATCTCAAAGCGTAAATGCGACTCATCAACCGGCGTTAATTCACCAGACAAAAAGTCAACGATCATCGGCCGCTGCTTTATCCTGGAATGGCAAATCGATCAGCAGTCTCTTATGCCCGCGAACGGCAACGTGTAGAGGAAGACCTGTTGGTAGTTGAGCACTAGACAGCCTGCGCGTGCAGACGAAGGCCAAGCGCCTTGGCGATCTTAAGAACGGTGGCAAAGCTTGGGTTGCCATTCTCACTCAGCGCTTTGTACAGACTCTCGCGGCTTAAACCGGTGTCGCGCGCCACCTGAGACATGCCCTTCGCACGAGCAATATCGCCAAGCGCCCGAGCAATGCCGGCCGCATCGTCGGGGCCCTCGGCTAGCCATGCATCAAGGTACGCGGCCATCTCCTCGGGCGTACGCAGTTGTTCAGCTATGTCGTATGGGATTGTTTTCGTCTTCACCTTGGGTTTCGATGTGGTCTTGCGCATGATAGTACACTCTCACAAGTTTTGAGCAAGGGTAATGGCGGTCCTAATGTCCTGCTGCTGCGTGGATTTGTCGCCACCAGCGAGCAAGATGATGAGTTCTCCTCCTTGCTCCGTGTAGTAGACGCGGTACCCGGGGCCAAAGTCGATCTTCAGTTCAGCGATGCCACCGGGATCAGCGAGCAGAATCTGCTGCTGATGCGATTGATCGACGAGCAATACACCCGACGGCCGTTTTTCGGCTCGCCAAAGATCACCGACTGGCTCCGCAAACAAGGCCATCAGGTGAATCACAGCGAGTAGAGCGGCTGATGCGAGTGATGGGGCTTCAGGCGATCCGCCGCCCAGCAAGAATGCTGCATCGAGAGTTCGGCCCTCCTCGTCAACACAGGGTCGCAGTCTTCAAACAGAGTGATACACTGAGAACACGACGACGAGGATCGCTTCTTCTTGCAGTGCGCGGTAGGCAGCGTCTCTGAGTTTGTCACCATACTTGGAAATGATCTCGACATTCTCTCTGAACCCGTAAGGAGTGTCCGTGTAGATGAGAGCGATGCGGTCCTGCAGCATTTGGCCTGCTTGAGAGAGATAGCTCCCATCCAGTCCGCGTATGATAGTGCAGCCGCCGAAGGTATAAGTGAATTCTCGGTCGAGAGCCGCCAGCAGATCCTGGTAAGCGGGCTTAGGAAGGTCCGGGAGATAGATTTCAACCCTTGCCTTTTCTGATAGAGGCAATGAACCTCTCCTTCCGCTTATCGAATTCCTGGGTTCGCCTCAGAGATTCTTCCGCAGACAGCTTAGCACGTAGCGGCCGCTCGATCTTGATCTCTTTGATGTCCTTCAGCCTCTTTGCCATTGATCCCTCAATGTTCCTAATATGATTTGCTCAGTGATTGTACCACACAGGCCGCCGCTTGCTGTCGGACAGGCCGAACGCTACGAATGAGCCGCGCGCCTCGGCGACATAATGCCACGAGACGATTGGCGCGCCGGCTCCATTCGTTTGTTAGACGGCCACCCGGTGCCCGCCGAGGTACGAACCGTACATCTGGAGCAGAAAGCCAATTAACAACAGCACAAAGCCGATTACGCCCACCGTCCCGTCAGGAGTCCGAGCATCAACAAAGTCCAGGACCCTGATACACGCTTGCACAGCCCGCGTCGCCGCGACGTGGACCAATTCGCCAAGCATCCAGAGCCCTGCGATAACGCCGAGCCACACAAAACCTAGCGCGAGCAGAACTGTGACGTACCACGGTCGGTCCAGCGCCCATAGCCCTCCACGCATCAGAAGGCGGTAAACGTAACCTCCGGCCCACTCATTTGCTGCGATTACGACGACCAACCCTGCCACGTAGTGCAGACCCATGAACATACCCGGATAGCGGTCCGCCGGCACGGAAGGTTGTGGTCGGCCCACGCGCCGTCCGGCCTCGTCCACCCAGTTGATTCTTGGGCTAAGAGTGTACCGGTGCACCGGCTTGAGGACCTGGTCGCGGAGGCTGCGCAGGTTTTCCAGTTTGATAGCTTCAACCGCCACCAAGAATGCTCCGACGATGTCGAAGCTCAACCCGAGGATGGAAAACTGGTATGCCTGCATGCGTTTTGCTTGCTTCTGGACCGTCTAACGTTGGGGTGACCGAGCGCGCGCGTAACACTCAAAGTTCGGTCAATACTCAGTCGCGCGCTTCGGTCCACCCGGGAGTTGGCCCGCGTCGAACTAAGCGTCCATACTCAACCGCCGACTCTTCGCAACCGAATCGCTTAATGTCATCCCAACGCCAAACCACAGGTCCTCGCGGTTCGAAAGCACTTCGAAGCAACGATGCTCGGGTCACGAATCAGTTACGATGCTACCATAGCTCTCGGAGACGGACCTTAACGACTGAGGGCGACTCCTCCGGAGGCCGAACAGTCCGATACTTGTTTGCAGGAAAGCAGGCTCACTCCGAACGGACCTTGCGCTATGAACTACGCTATGAAACTTAGCGACGCGAAGCCAGCGGCTCCAGTCGACTTGGCCATGCACTGGGAGTACCTGACCAACTTCCACTCCCTTTGGACCTTGAGTGACTTCACTCATCGCGGAGATACACTGCCGCTGTCTCGAAGGCTTCTTCGGGCGTGCCGTGGTCCTCGCTGGTGTCAAACACGCACGGCTCATACGTCTCGTGACTGTAGGTGTAGAAAGCCATACTCCACCGCTCCTCGTTGCCGAAGTAACGCAAACGGCACAGGTGTAGCGGCACGTTTCGCCGCCGCTCCAGGAACTGGTCTCGCGTCTCGCCCATAGTCTGGAGCAGGTCCAGCGACGGTTCTGCTGAGTTCGTGTAGGCATCGATGTAGCACAACGCCCCACGGAAGCGGATCTCCAGCCGGAGAAACTTGCCGGCATAGTGGGCGTCCGCATACGCACGGATGCGTCGCTCGGTACGCTGCCGCACAGCCAGGGGGATCTTCACCCCGCCAGAGTGCGGATCATACACCCACATGCGCATATGATTACCTCAGCTTCCGTCTCAGCGGGCCAACGCTGGCGATCAGGCGGCGCGGCTTTTGCGCTCGCCTGCATCGCCTGAGTTAGAGTGCCGCCGTTGATGGCTACCTGCCATCAGTCGGTATTTTCGCGCCGCTGCCCTACTTCGGCAATTCAAACCGCTTGACCCTCCCCATCTTCCGGTCCTTTGTATATGCCTTGAGGACCTCGTTTCGAACGGACCCAACGGCTTTCGGTGACTTGAATTCAGTCTTATAGTCGAAGACCTCGACCCCGTGTTCGTCGATAAAATAGTTCAGTTCTGTAATCACATACTCGGTCTGATCTCTCAGCTCCTGCATCACCGGCGCCTGTTTCGGGTTAACGCCCTGGTTTTCTGTTAGGAACGGCCCTGGGTCCTCAAGAAGGATGACTCCGTCAGGCTCCTCGCGAAGAACTTCGCCCACGAGGTATAGAACGATGAATTTAGTCAAAGTATACTTTCGCACCCGCTCCAACTTGACTAAAGCAAGCTTTCCATCCACTTCGGCCATCATCAGTTGTCCAAGTCGGACCTGAGAGGCGTTTCGCCCGTAACCAAAAATTGCACTTTCACGGTCGCCGAAAACCCGATACTTCTGGTGGGCAGTCCAGGGTTCTCGCGCATAGAGCGAAAGCAGCAACCTCCCCGCGTATTCATTGTTTAGCCCGCTGCCTGCGGCAGCTTCACCTTGTTTAATCAAGTACGTTGTGTCGGCACCGTATAGCTCGTCGAATTCAGACTTGAGGCGAACCTGTCCAGAGTCGTTGGCGCTCAGGTCTCGAAGAGAAATGGCGTTTTGGTTATTGGTACGGTATGCAATCGTCTCTGGCAGCCGCGGGTCCTTACCAACCTGAACCAGCCGCACTAAAACTTCCAAGTCATCAGTCAGTTGTTTGCGATTATTGTAGAAGGCCAACAGCGACTGACATCCGTTGCAGACGGAGTAATGGTTGAGCGATAGTTTTAAACCTCGGATGCTTAGGGTCTTGGTGACTATGGTTAGTCCGTTGTGGAACCTAAGAAACTTTGAGTGCTCAGATTTGTCTTTCACGGACTCAAGGATCTCCTGATTGACCCTGGTCTTCCCCAAACTGAGCCTCACGTTTTGGGCGAAGATCCTTGTGTCGGCTATCCCTGGAAGACGAACCAGTTCCTTGGCGGGGATGGCAGCGTACACCAACCCGGGAGCATTCTTCGGGCCCTCATAAAAGAGTTTGCTCCCGTTCAGCTTCAGTTTCATCGGTGCATCGACAAACCACTCTTTGGAGAGTTGTCGGAGAACAGGTCCGAGCCTGGCGAGATCCCAAAGATCGATGTCGAAGCCTGCTGCATCCGCGTGTGCGAGGTAGTCTTCCGCGTCCTGATTCGCCGCAACATTACAAACGAAAATAGGACGGATTGAATAACCGCTCCCGATCTTTTCAGCAACCTTGTGCTGTGTGAGGAGCTTTCGGAGCTCGTCATTGGTAGTCGACGAGATGACTTTTGTTTACCATTGCCGCCGTTTGGAACTGCTGGAGAGAACCTACAAATGTTTTAAGGTCTACATCACCGAGGGTCGCGGGCAGCTTCTGCTTACGCTTCGCTTGAAATAGGACCACTTCATTCTCGTCGTCACGGACGGCGATGGCATCAATCCCCACGTCATGCTTGCGATCACAGACTGCATCCTGCGCGTCGGTTTCATCCAAACGGAAAATGGTTTCCAGAAACCAAATCAAGAGTGCCGCACTCTCAGTCCGACCGACTGCCTCGTAGGGCTTAACAAACTCAGAGAGCTTGCCAAAATCGGCCGCATTGGATTGAATGTGCTTAGCCATTCCTTCGCATCAGCAGAGCGACTCTGTGTAAATCGAAGTCACACCGCGGCACTCTAACGGAAGCGTCACCGGGCCGCCGCAGTTGAACGCGGACACATACGCAACGCGAAAGGCGGCTCCGGTGCACGCAAAGTTGGGCAGTGTTGTTGGCTGTTTGACTATCAAAGCAGCTTACGAAAGTCTTCAACGGTTAAACCTGCATCGTGGACGATCCGCCCCATCGTATAAGCGTTGACGGGGTTGTGTCGCGGAATAGTCACCGTGTGAACGCCATCCGTCATGACTATGTGTTTACCCTGCCGTGCGATTTGGAACCCAGCCTTTTCAAGTGCGCGAACGGCGTCGAGATGGTTGATGCCCGGCAGT
>DATDOV010000037.1:0-65657 GCA_035293105.1 Blastocatellia bacterium | reverse complement strand
AGCTTGAAATCTGTACACTTCATTCTTACACTCTGTCTGGTTCACTTGAACTCCCTTTCCTGCGCTAAGTTTCTTCATAACAACTGATACGCTCGGAAAGGGAGTTCCCATTCATCTATTTGTGAGAAATCCGGGCTAAACTCGGATCGCCGCTTGCCCTCAGTTAGTGCCGTCTACGCAGGATAATAATTCTCCTGCGCCCGCTCCGTTTGGTATAGTAGCGCCACAGGAGGCGACTATGGGGTCAAGCTCGGCCTGCCGAATCGACGCCGTTCTGGAGGTCATCAGCGAACTTTGGACCATCGGGATCATTCATGAACTGAGCCTCGGCCCGCGACGGACGCTCGAGCTTCACGCGTGCTTCAAGGGCCTGAGCACGAAAACGCTGACCTTGCGGCTTCAGAAGCTCACCCGCGCCGGAGTCGTCGCGCGCAAATCCTATCCAGAGTCGCCTCCACGAGTCGAGTATTCGTTGACCGAGATGGGGCGCGAGTTGTTGCCGGTCCTTGACGCGATCGCCGAAACCGCCGCGCGATGGAACCCCAAGGGGCCGGCTAAGGGGCGAGCGTGCCGCGCGTGCGCAAACGCATTCGATGGCCGAGTCCCGAAACCAGCGCCCGAGACCCAGCCGCCTTCAGGCCAACCCGGCGAGAAACAGATTCGAAGGATGGAGCGCAAACGGACCGATGTGACGTTGCTCTAGTGTGCAACTGCTCGGCGGGCAATGATCCACAATTCTCACCGCCTCACCCGGCGACCGCTGCTACTCGCGGGATGTCGAACTCACTAATCATCGCCAGGAGTGTTTCCGTCACAGCCCGGCGGTCGAATTTCAGGCCGATCATCGGGATGAAGACGCGCTCTCGGGTCACGCCTCCCATTTCCCTCAGCAACAGCCGACAGAATGCGGTAACCACCTCCGGCGCGAACTGCTTACCCGTGTGTCGGCGCAACTCGGCGAGCGCAGATTCCAAGGGAAGCCTCGTGCGATAGGGCCGGTCGGTCGTCATCGCATCGAATGAGTCGGCAAGGGTAACGATCTTCGCGCCGAGCGGGATTTGATCCCCGTGCAAGCCCTGCGGATAGCCGGTGCCGTCAACCTTTTCGTGATGGCACTTCGTCATGTAGGCGATCTCTTTCCACGGATGCCGGATGTGAGAGAGAATCTCGTACCCGGTCGTCACGTGGCGGTTCAACTCTGAATACTCGCGATCGGTGAGCGGGCGCGGGTTGTTGATGATCGTGCGGTCGACGACGATCTTGCCGATGTCGTGCAGGTAGCCCGCGACTCCTATGTGCTCCAGCTCGGTCCCGGTCACGCCCATCTCCCGCGCGATGGCCTCGGCGTATCGGGCGACGCGGTCCGAATGGCCGCTCGTGTAGGCGTCCTTGAGGTCGATGGCGGCGCCGAAAGCCCGAATCGTGTCGTGGTAGATCTGGCGCATGTCGCGATAGAGCCGCTGATTCTCTTTGGCTTTGCGCTTGAGCGCCACCAGGAGGCGGTGATTGTAGAAGGCGACGCCGATGTGACGGCATATCGTGTTGATGATCTCGAAGTCGTCCCTGGTGAACCGGTCGCGTGTGAACTTCTCAGAGAGAAACACTGCGCCGACCATTTCGCCGCCGACGACCATTGGAACGAGGGTGTGGGCGCGAAGCCGCTTCAGCACTTCCCCGTTCCGGCGAACGAACGGCGAGAGCCCATTGCCTCCGGCGCTGAGGTCTATCGCTGATGAGCGGAGCTGAAGCTCTAGAGCGTCGTTCGTGCCAAGCGGGACTTTCATGCCGACCACTCCGTTCAAGCCCTTTGCGGCGACGACCTTCAACTGACGCGGGCGGGTGCTGAACCGTGCGACGGCGCCTTTGGGAATCGCCAGCGCTCCCAGCAGCGTATGAAGCGACGCGCGCGTTACCTCATCGAAATTGTGCGCCGAGCTGATCTCCGCGCTGAGGTCGGTCAGGGCGCCGAGGTTGTGCAGGAGCTTCGTTAGTTCGAGTTTCATAGTTTTCTCCCGATGAGGGCCGTGAGCGATCAAGTGACTGGATCCCTCAATGACTCAAGGTGCCGATTCGCTCCAGAGCGCCTTCTTCCGTTTCCTCGACTCCGACGTGTCCCAAGAGCCCGAGCATCTCGAACAAGTCGCGATTCGAGTCGTTGAGGTTCGACAGCACCAGCGTCCCGTTCATTTCGTTCACTGCCTCAATGACGCCCAGCAGTATCGATATGCCGATGCTGTTTATCAGCTCCGTATCTTCAAAGTTGATGACTAACCGGCGAAAGCCATCGGCGAGCAGTTCCTGACAGCGGCTCTCGATGCGTTCACCCCTCAACTGGTTCAGGTAGGGACCCGGATAGATGATCGCCGCTCCCTCGAGCAGCTTCGACCTGACTTCGGCAGTACTCATTTAGATTCTCCCGGTTGATTGAACACTGGGATGGTTGAGTCGTTGGGTCGATGGGTCATTGGCCCAATGAACCAATAACTCAAGCTCCAGTGATTCAAGTCCAGATTGGTTTCCTGCGGATTACTGCTGTTCGGGGCGTTTCAGTAGCTTGGTCATCACCAGGCTCGTGCCGTCGTCGGTGCGTTCGAAGCTCACTTCATCCATCAACGAGCCGATGATCTTGAGCCCGCGACCCCGCGAGCCCTTCGTGGCTCGCGCGGCCGCAGGGGCTGTAGCGCCGTTGGACGAGCCGAAGGTCCTTCCCTTGTTGGACACGGTGATTATAAGCCTATCGTCGTCAATTGCGAAGCGCTGATGTATTTTTCGGTCGGGGCTGTCGCTGTGCTCGGCCGCGTTGATGCACGCTTCGATCAGCGCGGTCTTGATTTGGTTAATGGCTTCCTGATCGAAGTCCGCAGCCCGCGCGATCTGCTCGACGGTTCGGGCGGCGATCAGTTCCGCCTCATCCTGAATAGGTATGACGAGTTCGAACTCACTCGCGGGCCGCCGGCCGGCGGGACCCTCTGCGAGGTTGATCAGGTAGTCGTGCAGAAGATCAAGCTGAAGATAGTTGGACCTGTAAGCCTGATTGGCCGCGAGGCGTTCGCTTGCGACTCCGGAGAAGCCTTCGTTGCTTATGAACCACCGGACGACCCGCGGAATGGGGCCGCTCCACCGGCGGGACCTCGCCGCGCCCGACTCGAGTTGCTGATCGATCCGGTTGAGCGTTCCCAGGTCGAGCGGCTCCTTCGACCGCACCAGCGCGACGAGCCAGAGCACTTCGTTGGCTTCGCTGTAGACACCTCCGTCGAAGCCGCTGGCCGCAAACAACCGCCAACTTATTCCTTCCTCGGCAGCCGAGCCGACGTCATCAACGGAAGCAATCTGGGGCAGCCGGATCCTCTCCTGCTCTTCCGCGAGGAGCCGCCGAATCTGGACGCGGCTGCTGCCCCGGTACTTGCGCTCGAACGCCGGCTCGTCGACCAGGAGTGCTGGCGCGGGTTGAAAATCGAAGCGCGATAGCACTTCGACAAGCTCCGCTTCAACCGCGCGAGTGTGGCGCGAGGTCATCAGCCGATAAGCCTGCCGCAACCGATCGCCAAGCAAATGATCTCCGACTACAGGGCGTGGGAGGCCCGCGACCGCGGTCCGATGCTTCGAACGAACGTAGTCAGCAAAAACGGGGTCAGGCGACGGCTTCACTAATCCATAGTTGATCTCGATGAGTTCCCTCGCGTGAAGCCGGTTCAGGAGGTCTTCTGCCCCGCGCCCTTGATCCCGCAGTGGTTCCAGGAGTGCCTCGATCGGAAGCGCATCGCCGCCTTGGACCGACCTCAGAAGAGAATCGAGGACAGCTCTCCGCCAAGCCCATTCGGGCGCCAGTTCTCGTAATAGGGCGTCGAAGTAGCCGCCTATCCGGCCTCTCAGGACTTCATCCGTGTAGACGCGCTCGAACTCCATGAAGGTCCTGAGGCTATGTCCCCCGGAGCTTGCCGCGTCCACCAGCGCGCGGATGTAGAACAGATCTCGGTTGAGCTGCTGCACCATCAACTCGGCTGTCGAACCGGACATCTCGACCGCGCGGCCTCTCGCAATCGAGACGATCATCTGCTCGAGCGGTTCGTCCGTCAGTGGGTCAACGTGAAGGAATTCGATCCGGCTGAAGACCTCCTCCTCGGCCGGCATCCGGTCGAGTATGGGCCGTCGCAACCCACACAGAACGTGAGAAGCGGCGCTCTCAACTCGACCAGCGAGCAGCGTGTGCAGGAGCTCCGGCAACACTTCGCTCCTGACGCCGGCGCCGGCGATGACGTGAAAGTTGTCGAGCATCACGAACGGCCGCAGCCCCGTGCTTGACGCCGATACCGCAGGGGCAGAAACCGCGCAGCGGACCATCGCGCGCACGTCGCCCGCGGTCGCCGCCGCCTCAAACGAATCGACAACTTGTCGCAGCCAGAGGTGATCTTCCGGAAGCGCGCCGCGTGAGATCGAAGCGAGCGAGCCGCCCGGCGCGGCCAGCAATCCCGGATCGCGCCGCCGGAACGCGATGAACTGTCTCAGGAAATCCGACAACAACTCTCGGGCGAGCCGGTCGGCGTCGAGGTAGTAGCTTCGAAAGCAGGAGTAGACGGGAACCACCTGCGCCGCTTCGGAGAACATCCGGTCGAAGGTCCTCAGCAGTATCTCGGTCTTCCCGACGCGAGGCGCTCCGACGATAATCGAGATCGCCGCCGGCTGCAGCGCGTTGCGATAATCCGCCGCGTCCGGCCGCGCGTGAGCGATGGCATACAACCGATCCAGTTCGGCGCTGCGGCCAAAGAACTGGTCGTCGGCGAGCCGGCTAAGCAATTTCTCGGAAGGCGAATGGCTCATTCAGCACTAAACCGAAGCTAAGCTGGTGGAGGCTGCTTGCCAGCCGCCATTACATCCTGATAGACGGCCACGCAGTTTCGTCCGCGCATCTTCGCTTGATAGAGCGCGCGGTCGGCGGTTTCGATTATGGCCAGTGGGCTTTGGCGCGACCCGTTGAAATCCGAGACGCCTACGCTGATGGTGACCTTGCCCATGAATTCACCGACTTCGGATCGGAACTCCGTCTCGCTCACAGATTGCCGCAGCCGCTCTGCGATGCGTGCGGCGGCTTCGATGTCAGTCTCGGGCAGCACCATACAGAATTCATCGCCCCCGAAACGCGCCGACATGTCTATAGTCCGGATCGAGCGCCGCAGTATCTGAGCCGTCTTGACCAATACGCAATCGGCGTTGGTATGGCCGTAAATGTCATTGAAAGTCTTGAAACGGTCCACGTCGATGATTACGAACGACAGCGGCGTGCCATGCCGCTTCGACCGCTCGACTTCTTCGAAGAGTCTGTCCTCAAGATAGCGCCGGTTGGGCAAGGCAGTCAGGGGGTCGGTGAGCGACATCTGTTGATACGCCTCCGCCTTCCGATGCCACTCGGTCCGGTCGATTATCAAGCCAAGCTGAGCGTTCATCATCTCGAGCAGGTTAAGGTCCTCCCGATCATAAGCCGAGCCGTCAATGCGATCGGTTACGTTGATGACTCCGACCTTTCGCGCGCCGATCGTTATCGGGAACGAGATGAAGGAGGATGACTTGTAGCGGCCCCGCCTGACGCTGGGAACGCGCGGATCGCTCTCAGCGTCGCGGACCAGCAAGGCCGACCCGCTCGACATGACCGATCCGGCTATTCCCTCCCCGAGCTTGACGCGAACCGGGCCTTCGCTTTCGGGCTGGTAGCCGATCGCCGCCTCCAGCGCAAGCTCGTCCGCCTCATCGTTGAGGATCATCAGCGAGCTGCGTCCGGCCCTCATGATCTTGCTGAAGCTCTCGAGCACCGCCGGATACACCTTGTGGGAATCCAGCGAGGAGGCGACCCCTCGAAGGAACTCGTAGAACTGGCTGACGGACCGGTTCATCGTCTCGAGCTGATCTGAAAGTCGAATGATCTCCAGGTGCGCATCAAGCAAATCGGGAGCAGCTTCGGAGCTGGCGGCCGCGGTATTCTCGGCTCTGGACAAGCTCTGAAAATGATACTCAGCGGTTGACGCGAGCAAGTCGGCGGCCTCGCGGACTTCGCGCCGATCGGCGAATTTGACACCGCGCAAGCCCTCCCCGCTTCGAATCGCGTCCAGATCCCCGTAGCTACGCAAGAACTGAGTGTATTCCGCAACGCTCGTGAAGGCTCGCCCTCCAAGAATCACCAACTGCCTCTTGTTGACTTCGATTGGGACGGCAAAACAGTGCAGCCCTGCGTGACATCGATAATCGTAGATGCGGCCCGCCTCGGTCGCCTTCGCATGAGCTGCCATGCAGTCGGACGTGCACAAAGGACCATACTCAGGTGATGCTCGGAGAATCTGGCAGATCGAGTTGTCGTTTTCGATTCGTCCGATGACGGAGTTATCCGGGCTCAATGTCGTCAGCGACAGACCGGTCCTCTCAGCGAGTGATCTCTGCAGTCGCAGCCAGACGGCGAGGGAATTCTGAGGACTCGATTCACCGTCGTTTTTCCTGACCCGATGTGCAACCCTTTCGCTCACGATACCGGTTCCCCTCTATGCAGGATACCCCTCGCAATCAGTCGAAGGCTAGCTGTCCCATTGTGCCTGGATCGCCAGCCGGCATCAGCACGACGGCCGGACTTCAATATAGAGATGTGACCAACGCCCTGCCAGGTAAACGAGAGTCTGTGTGATCAGTACCGTAGAACTCAGTCCCGACCGATCAGCCAGTTGATCGATCTCCGCAAAGCTAGCATAGCCGCCAAACACTTTCAACTGCTTCTGCCGGTACCGGATTAGGTTAGGAGCAAGCCCGAGCTGCTTGGCCGTCGACTGGTGAGAAAATCGTCTGGCCGTTTGTCTCACCTGTAGCCAAGATGGTCAACAAGGCGATGCGAAATGTCCCAAACTCCCACACCGCGGTTGACGTCGATCCCGCTAAGTTGTTGGTGAATCAACCCTGCGGGGTGCCCCCTTTTGCGGCACGCTCTTTGCGCACCCCTCCCCTGCTCCCACTACTGGCATTTCTGTCCGCGAGGCGACGAAAGCTATGAAGGTTCTAGTTGTTGACGACGAGAGCATGGTCCGGGACCTCGTGCGACAGGCGATGGCCGACCAGGGGTATGAGGTTTTTGTAGCGGCTGGCGGCGGCGAAGCGCTTCGTCTGGCCGCTGAGCATCAGTTCGACCTCGTCTTCAGCGACGTGCTGATGGACGGAATGACTGGGTTCGACGTACTCCGCGCCTTCCGCGAGAAGCTGCGATCAGAAGTCGAGATCGTACTAATGACGGGTCAGGCGTCGGTCGAAGCGGCGATCGAGGCCGTCCAATACGGCGCGAACGACTACATCTGCAAGCCATTCACGATTGGGGTGCTCCAGGCAATAGCGTCGGCGGTTGAGCAGCGGCGTTATCCCAGCAAACTCATTGAGGTCCATGCATTGAAGGGACCTCAGCAGGAGATCCTCGGCAACAGTCCTACGATGATCGATGTCGTCAAGACCGCGGCTCGTGTTGCAACCACCGAACTGCCCGTGATGATAAGGGGCGAATCAGGCACCGGTAAGGAACTCATCGCGCGGTTGATTCACCGGAAGAGTTCGCGGGCCGACAAACCTTTCGTCGCAGTCAACTGCGGCGCCCTGCCCGACACACTGCTCGAGTCTGAGTTGTTTGGGCATACACGCGGCGCCTTCACCGGCGCTGACAACGTTCGTCGCGGGCTGTTCGAGGAAGCCGATGGCGGCACATTAATGCTCGACGAAGTGACCGAAACGAGCCCGGCATTTCAGGTGAAGCTCCTCAGAGTGCTGCAAGAGGGTGAGTTTCGACCGCTGGGAACCAACGTAAAGAAGCGCGTCAATGTGCGGGTCATTTCCGCGACCAATCGCGATCCGCAGGGACTCGTGACACAGGGACTTTTTCGACAAGACCTGCTTTACCGGCTTCAAGGCGTCTCGATCATGCTGCCGTCGTTGCGAGAACGCCGCGAGGACGTCCGGGTGATGTCGCTGGCATTCCTTTCACAGTACAGCGTAAGCGGACGCCGCTTGTCGCTGACCAAAGACGCGATGCTGGCGCTCGAGCGATACAACTGGCCCGGAAACGTGCGCGAGTTGAAGCACCTGATGCAGCGGCTGGCGGCGCTCAGCAGTGGGGTGATACGGCTCGAAGATCTTCCATCCGAAATCGTCTCGACTCCTCGCGTCGCTTCGGTGATGAACGACGTCATCCCGGAAGGCGAACTCCCCACGCTCGAACAACTCGAATCCAGCTACCTGTTGAGAGTGCTGAGCGCGGTGGGCGGGAATAAATCTCGCGCCGCTCAGGTAATGGGTGTCGACCGCAAAACGCTCTATCGGATGATCGACAGGCAGGTTAACTCTCACGCCGCAAAGCCCGGAGCCTCCTGAAGGCGAGCGCGCCCGCAACCTTGATTCTGGACCTCTCTTCAAACTCCTTATCGAGGCAAGAACTCCGACGGTTTCCCACGGTTGGGCGTAGCTGACCGTTTCTCGTGATACGAGCGACGTGCCGCGTGCGAGTATGCGTGCGTGCTCGTTTCACCAACGTAGCCGCCATGATATAGTCTGTTCTGCCCGATGGCTCATTCGGCGGCGTTGGTTCTATCCAAACCCGGCTTCGGTCACCGATTATGAAGACCTGTCCGCAGTGCAGCGCGAGCTACGATGACGAATACGAAGCGTGCCCGCACGACGGCGCGCCACTGGTGCAATACGTTCCGCCCGCCGACCCCTTGCTCGGCAAGATGCTCGCCGGGCGATACCGGCTCGTCGAGAAGATCGGACAGGGAGGCATGGGAGCCATATACAAGGCGGTCCACACTCGGATGGACCGCATCTGTGCAATCAAACTGCTCACCGGACTCTCGTCGGACAACGAAGGCGCCATCGTGCGCTTCAATCGCGAAGCGAAGATGGCCAGCCGCATCGACAATCCCCATGCGGTCACGATCTACGACTTCGGCGAGGCGGATGCCGGCACTCTCTACCTGGCCATGGAATTCATCGACGGCAGCCCGCTCTCGCACGTCATGGCTCAGGAGAAGCAGCTTGAGCTCGGCCGCGCCGTTAACATCACGCGCCAGATTGCCGAAGCGCTGACCGCGGCGCACGCGTTGGGGATCATCCATCGTGATCTGAAGCCCGACAACATCATGATCACGAAGAAAGGCGCGGAGGCGGAGTTTGTAAAGGTGCTCGATTTCGGCATCGCCAAGGCCGTCGCCGACGAAGCCAGCGATAACGTAACGAAGACTGGTTTCATCCTCGGCACCCCGGTTTACATGTCTCCAGAACAGTTGTCGGGCGAGAAGCTCGATCCGAGGTCGGACATCTACAGCCTGGCGATCATCGTCTACGAGATGCTCTCCGGGCGCCTGCCGTTCGAGGGCGAGAACACTCAGGCGATCATGATCAAGCGGCTGATGAGCGACCCTATCGCGCTCGACGTCGCCCGGCCCTCAATCAGTGAGACAGTCCGGGCCGTGGTGATGGCAGGGCTTTCGCGGGATCGCGAGGGCCGCCCCGCGCAGGTCGGACTCTTCGCCGCGCAACTGGAGGCCGCACTCAATTCCGGGACTCGAGTACTGAGCAGCCGCGTAACCGGAGTCATCGCCGAGGAATCGGGAGGGCGCCAAACCGTAGCGTGGTCGAGCGTGCCAACTGCGCCGGAAGAGACCACGGAAGAGGCTTCCAATGCCGGATCGACGCTTTTGTTGTCGTCGTCGGCGCTCAGGGCTCCCACTCTCCCTCAGCCGGGCGCGGCCGAAGCGCTGACGTCGCCAGTCTCGAACGCAACCACCGGGGTCAAGGAGACGGCCCGGTCTGAAGAGACACTTAAGCGCGTGCCGGATACTTCCGTCTACGCGGCGCCCGCAACGATACCGGACCTCGCGATCGTCCAGCCGACGCGGCTGGTGCGTCGAGTGAGCCGCCGCGTCGTAGTTGGAGCCGTTGCAGTTGCTCTTGTCGCATTAACAGCGGTCTACATTTTCGCGCTGCGTTCGGATTCGGGATTCACGCTGTTGGTAACGGGCGCACCTCCAGGCAGCGAGGTGTTCGTTAACAACGTGCGCCGTGGTGTTACGTCGGCGCAAGGCGTGGAGAGAATCGAAGGCATTGGTGCCGGCAATGCCGAGGTGCGAATCTCGCGCGACGGGTTTGGTGATTTCAGCGCGACGGTGATAGGGAGTTCAGGCGAAGAGCGGGTGGTGAAGGCATCGCTTCTTCCGGGGCGTGTCGATTTCGGTGGTTCGATGATACTCGTCCCGGCCGGCGAATTCATCATGGGCGATGATAGCCATGAATTGGACGAGAGGCCCGCGCACTCGATCTCCCTCGAAGCGTTTTACATCGACGAATTCGAAGTAACCAATGAACAGTACCGGCGGTTCTGTGACGCTACCGGTCGAGCGTATCCGCCAAATCCCCGTTCCGGCCAAAACTATTTCACAGACAACCCGCGGGCGCCGGTTATGAGCGTCGGCTTCGACGATGCGTCGGCTTACGCGCGATGGGCCAACAAGCGGTTGCCAACTGAAGAGGAATGGGAAAAGGCGGCGTCGTGGGATCCGGTCGCGAAGAAGAAACGTCAATGGCCGTGGGGTGATTCACCCGAGAAGAGTCTCGCGAATCTCGGCGCCGACGCAGCGGTGCCGGTGGATCGGTTCTCGAGCGACGTGAGTGCATATGGGGTTCACGGGCTGGCGGGCAACGCGGCCGAGTGGGTCCACGCTTTCTATCAGCCGTACACGGGCAACGAAATGGGTGACCCGAACTTCGGAGAGAAGTACCGAGTTGTAAGGGGCGGCGCTTACGGCGCGGGCATTGAGGACGCACGCACGACTCACCGTGAGTACCTTGACCCGTTGTCGAAGGGGAGAGCTAGTCCGGTCGGCTTTCGCTGCGCGGTATCAGCAAGCGATCCAAGTATTCAAGCCCTGATTCAGCGCCCTCGATAGGAGCGGGATGGTCGGAGAAAAACTGATGGCTTCAAGCCATTTCAAGCGCACATTGATTGCGTTGGGCGTGGCCGCAGTCTCGGCCTTCGGTTGTTTCCATCCGCACGCCGTGGCGCAGAAGAAGATATCCTGGGAACCGGCTGCAAAGATCGACCGGGTCCGTAAACCTGATCGCCAGCCGCAGCAGCCCCTTCCAGTTTCGGAGAAGGCGACCCTGCTTACCCTGCAATGGCGGATGTTCATGCGCCAGCCTGACAACACTCCAAAAGAGGTCAACCCGGCGGCCATCTTTCATACGGGCGACCGCTTGAGATTAGGCGTGACTACCAATCAAAGCGGCTACCTTTATATCGTCAGCCAAATGGAAGGCGAAGACGGCGAAGTCCTCTTCCCAGACCAGCGGGTCAACGGCGGCAAAAACCAGGTAAAGAAGGACACGGAGTACTTGGTGCCGGACAAGTGCACCGACATCGAGGATCAGGAGAGCCCGGACGACTGCTGGTTGAAGCTGGATGAGAGGACGGGAACCGAGAACCTCATCGTGATCTTCAGCCGGGATAAGATCACGACTCTGCCCAATCAGGCGGGGGAGGTCTCGGGCCTCATCGAACGTAGCGTGATCGAAAAACTCCGGTCCGACTCCGGCCAGAACATCGTCCAGGTCAGTGGGGCGCTCCTGGTTCCTGGCCGCGGCAAAGCACGATATGCAACGCGCGTTCAGAATGACAATCGTAAGGACAACGAGGAACTCATAGCTGCCATCCAGTTTAAGCATGCGGATCGTTAGGAATGAAAGGAGCAACAAGATGAAAGCGATCTATCGGCTCACCGCAGTTTCAGCTCTTATCGCCGCGCTGATGCCGCTCACTTCGCCGGCCCAGAAGAGGCCCGCCGCACGAGACGACGACATTCGAACGCGCGCGCTGTTCGTCAACAAGCGCGCGGACGCGATGCGGATCGTGATCCTGAAAGTCGAAGGCGGCACGCTCGCGCCCGTCGATCCTGCTCGTGAGTTCAAACAGGGTGACCAGATCAAGGTCGCGTTCGAGAGCAACTTCGACGGCTTCATCTATATCGTCAACGTGACGCCCGGGGGAAGAAAGATGGTTCTCTTCCCTTATAGCGACCAGCTCAACTCGCTTCGGTCCAACCAGCGTTATGAACTGCCGCCGGGCGGCGACGTCATCGAGTTCGACGCCGAAAAAGGCATCGAAGTCCTTCAAGTGATCATGTCTCGGCAGCGCATTCAGTATCTCGAGGATGCAATCAAGAATGCCGCCGGAAACCTCGGCGAGTCAGCCGCGAGCGCCGCCGCTGAACTGCAAGCCGGACTGGCGGGCGACAAAATATCGAGAGTCACGCCCGAGACCGGAAGCGACGCCGTCCGCTCCCGGGGGATCAGATTCGCAGCAGGCAGGGACAAGAATCCCGAGGGATCGGTCGTCGCGATTTCCGACGCGAACGGCAGTAGCCCCAAGCTCGGGGCCGGGGAGGCTGCCGTATTCGAGATTCGCTTGAAACACAACTGAAAGCGGCCTCGCCGCTATGTATTAGCTCGGAGTGCGACTCATGACAGCGATGAAGAGGTTGTCGATGGGAGCGGTTGTTGTCGCCGTGGTCTCAGCCGTTGGGGTCGCTCAAACGGGAGTCCATGCCGGAAGAAGCTCGCGAGCAAGAGGTCTGTTCATCAAGAAGACCGCGGACGGAATCAGAGTGAAGGTGCTGACGGCCAGTGGCGCAATCGTCGCCCCCAACCGGCAATTCAAGGCTGGAGATGAGATCAGGATCGAGCTTGAGAGCAACTTTGACGGCTACGTCTACGTGTTGAATGTCGAAGAGAACGGAAAGAGGTATCTGCTCTTCCCGTTTCCCGGCCAGACCAACAACCGGGTCAACTCCGATAGAAGTTACAGCTTGCCGCGCGGCGCCAGTATCCAATTCGATGCGCGGCCCGGACTCGAAGTCCTGCAAGTGATCATGTCGCGCGACCCGATTGACTTTCTTGAAGCCGCGCTAAACAACCCGGCTTGCGCCGCCGACGACGAGATTCGGTGCCCGATTGAAGGCACCTGGGCCGCGCCGACGGCGACTCCGGACGACCCGAAGAAACCTCAGCGGGGCGGCCTTGTGGCTTCGAATGCCCACCAGGCGCTGCCGGAGGGATCAGACACCGCGCGTACGAGAGGCATTACGTTCGGCGCCGGCAAGGACAAGAGCGAAGGCTCGTTTGTCATGGTCGCCGATAAGAAGGGCAACGGAGCGAAGCTCGGAAACGGCCAACTGGCCATCTTTGAGATGAGGCTCATCCACAAGTGACGACGAGTGCTTCGATCTCGCAATCAGGTGTGCGGACGGCGCGAGGCGGAACCGGCGCTTTGGCAAAACCCGCGGCCCGCAAGCTTGCCGCTTCGCTGTTTCTGTGGACCGGCTTGTCGGCGTCTATGACGGTCGCTTCGGCGCCACAGTCGCCGAAGCAACCCACTCCGCTCTCGCCCGAGACCCGCGCCCGAGTCCGTCAGGCCATGGCCGCCGTCGGGCTTGTGCTCGTGCGAAGGGCCGGCGAGTTTTCAAACCAGGTCCTCAGGCCGCGAGGATCGGCGGTGGTCGTGCGTTCCGAGGGCCTCGTGCTGACCAACAACCACGTTATTACCGATGACCGAACAGGCCGGCCTTACGATGAAATCTACTTCAGTCTGTCCGAGGACAACGCCGCGTCTGCGCGCCGCTATCGCCTGAGAGCCGTTCTAATCAACAAAGAGCACGATCTCGCTCTCCTCAACGTGATTGGGCAGGCCGATGGCGGTCCCCTTCCCAACGCACTCATCTTCCCCACCATCGAGATCGGCGATTCGCGAAACGTTCAGCCGCTCGACGATCTGATCATCATAGGCTTTCCCGAAAAGGGCGGCAGCGGCGTGACGGTTAATCGCGGAGTCGTCGAGGGCAAGGACCAGTTGGGCAATTGGATCAAAACTGACGCCCGAGTGATGCACGGCAACAGCGGCGGCGCCGCGGTCAACACGGACGGCAGGCTGATAGGAATACCGACCAAGGTCATCGCAGACAGCCAGCCCATCGACCGAGACGGCGACGGGTTTCCGGACGGCTACCGAACATATGGCGCGGTTGGCTTTCTACGCCCGGCACATCTGGTCACGGAGATGCTCGCACGGCTAGGCTCCGGGAATTCAAGCCACGATCCAGCCCCCGCAAAACCGGCAGTGATGCCCCCTCCAGCCGGCATCAAGTTCACCGGGACGGTCAAGTCCAGTGCAGATGGAAAGCCGATTGCCGGCGCGACCGTGGGATTGATCCCAGCCGGCGCCGAGCGCATAACCGAGGCCACTCTGCTCACCTGGGGCGGCACGAATGCTGAAGGTCATTTCGTGCTCAACAAGCCGGTCCCGCCGGGTCGATACTCGTTGCGCGCCAAGGCGCTCGGATATGAGGCCTACGCGAGGGACATTGAGGTTCGGGGCGATTCGGCGCCCCTCGTCGTCGAACTCCGTCCCCGCTGAATAAGTAAGTGGACCGACCTCATGGCGAGTTTTGGAACACGAAACCTGGGTACCACATCCACACTCCGCTGCAAGTTGACCGATTCGCTTCAGTCAATCTGATTACCGCTACGTTCTCCAGGTCAATGACGCCTTCACCTTGGGCCACGTAGCCCAACAGCTTATAGACCACCGCAGCTCTGGAACGAATTTCGCTGAAACTATTCGGATTGTCCTGCCCTCAAGGTATCCCGCTGTCGAAGGGTGATCGATGGCTTTAGCTGACACAGAGCCGGGCGGCGTGAAGGTGAGAGCCTTCACTACAGTGGTCTCAGCGATTGGGCTGGCGGTCTTCGCGTACTCTGTGTACTCGCTGATCACCGGTCCGCTGAACCTCGAGTGGGGCCTTTTGTTCCTCGTCACCATACTCCTCGTCTCGCGCATTGATATCGGCATTCCGAAGACCTCCAGCGCGGTGACGCTGTCCGACACCTTCCTGTTCATCTCAATCCTGTTGTATGGGCCTTATCCCTCGGTCGTGCTGGCCGGAGTCGATGCGGCGATCTGTTCGCTTCAGTTCAAAATGAGGCGGAGAATAATCTGGTTCAACGCGGGCGTGATGAGCTTATCGGTCTTTGTGGCGAGCACGGCCGTCACACTTGGACTTGGCGACCTGAGAACCTACGCTTCGAACCTTGGCCGCTTGTTCATCGCAGGGGGCCTGCTCGCTCTGGTTCACTACCCGTTGAACACCGGGCTGGTGAGCGTTGTGACCGCGATCAGGCAGGGACGCAGCCTCTTTTCGACCTGGAAGGAATCCTTCCTTTGGACCTCATTCACGTACTTTGCCGGGGCCGCGGCCGCATGCATGATCGTGAAGCTGATAAGCATCATTTCGTTTTACGCGTTCATCATTGCGGTGCCCGTTCTGGCGATCACTTATTTCACTTATAAGATTTATCTCGACAAGGTGGACGCGTCCAACCGGCACGCCGAACAGATGGCCGACCTCCACTTGCGAACCATCGAGGCGCTTGCGATAGCCATCGACGCCAAGGACGAGGTGACCCACGACCACGTGCGGCGCGTTCAGATCTACGCCACTGGCCTGGCCAAACTGTTCGGTCTCACCGAACCCGAGATCGAGGCGCTGCGGGCGGGAGCGTTGCTTCACGATATCGGCAAGCTGGCGGTGCCTGACTACATTCTCAACAAACCCGGCGCGCTGACGGCCGCCGAGTACGACAAGATGAAGGTGCACACGCTGGTTGGAGCCGAGATACTCGAGCGGGTCGGATTCCCGTACCCCGTCGTGCCGGTCGTCCGGCATCACCACGAACGCTGGGACGGCCGAGGTTATCCGGATGGCCTTCGCAGCGACCAGATACCCATCACCGCCCGGATATTGACTATTTCGGACTGTTTCGACGCGGTTCGCGAGGACAGACAGTATCGTAAGGCGATGACCCGCGAGGAAGCCATCGCGATGCTGAAAGACGGCAGCGGCACCATGTTCGACCCGACGGTCGTCAGCGTGTTCCTCGATCACCTGGAGGTGTTCGAGGCCGACGTTCGCGATCAGGGCGTCGATCGAACGATGTCGGCGGCGCCGATGGAAAGAAGGGCCGAGAGCGGTGCAAACCGAAACACCGGCCAACAAGTCTTCGAGCGGATACGCAGCGCGCACCGTGAGGTGATCACTCTTTACAACATCGCGCAGATGATAGGCACGAGCCTCGACGTTCGGGACACTTTCGCGGTCTTCTCTTCAAGGCTCGAAGACATCGTCAGCTACACGACGTGCGTACTCTACCTGCTCAGACCGGAGACCTCGCAGGTCGAAGCCGCACACGTGAGCGGGCGCAACGCCGAACGATTCAAGGGCCGGCGAATGTCCACCGGCGCGGGCATAACGGGCTGGGTGGTGGTGAACCGGCACTCGATGCACAATTCCGATCCGCGTCTCGATTTCGACGCGATGAAGGCCGAAGTGCCCGAGCCCTACCTTACGGCAACCGTCGTCCCGCTGATAAAGGATGACGAAGTGCTCGGCGCCCTCGCTCTTTACTCGGCCGACCTGCGCGCCTACGAGCCCGACCATCTGCGATTGGTCGAAGCGGTGGCCAACCTCGCTTCTGATGCGATCGCCAACGCGGTCCACCACGAAAAGACGGAGACGACCGCGCTCACCGACCTGCTGACCGGCCTGCCCAACGCGCGCGCTCTCCGCTATCGCTTCGAAGAGGAACTGGATCGGGCTCGTCGTCACAACGATACTTTCACGCTGGTGATGATGGACCTGGACGGCTTCAAGGGCGTGAACGATCAACTCGGTCATCAGGCCGGAGACCAGTTGATGAAGGAGGTCGGGCAATTGCTCATACGGCTCGTGCGCTCGTCGGACTTCGTCAGCCGCTATGCCGGCGACGAATACGTTGCCGTATTGCAGGCCGGTCCCGACGAGGCGCGCGAATCGGTACAGCGCATCCAAAGAACGATAGCGACTCATAATTTCGGGATCGCCGGCGCGGGCCTCTACATCGGCGTGAGCGCCGGTTGGGCTTGTTTCCCGCTCGACGGCGACTCGCTCGACGAACTGCTGCTGCTGGCCGACCGCGCCATGTACGCAAACAAAGCCAGGCGAAAAGCGATTCTCCAGGAGACCCCGGCCGCTCAGATAACCGACGCCGGCCAGTACAACATAATGTGATCGGCCGGATTCGTCTGAGCATCCGTTTGCCGGTTGCCTCACCCACGACTCCCGACACCGGCGCCGGGCCGTAGCCAGATAAGAACTATTGCCAAACGCCGCTCTCGATGTAATACTGGCTTCTGTCAGCGGCGCTTCCATCTGTCACCTTCCACCGGCCGCCGATGCCCCTGCAAGAACTAGCTCCGCCCCGGACGATATCTATGATCCTGTCAAAAAAGACGCGTGTCGCAATCAAGCGTGTGATGTGGGTGTTCATACCCGCGGTGCTCGTGCTCGGGTTGGGGGTAGTGGGGCTGAGCTTCTACACCATCCATCGCATCACCCATCCGGCGCGCACGCCGCTTTACGGCTCGCCGCGTGATTTCGAGATCATACTCCAGAAGCCGATGTGGTCCGATGAGAAGTGGAAGAATTCGGACGGCACGGAATCCGTAGGGTGGTTCCTCAGCCGCGGCAGGCAGGCGCCCGCCATCATCGTCACCCACGGATACGGATCGAATCGCTCAGACGTTCTTACGCTCAGTTTTGAGCTCTGGAAGTCAGGCTATAACGTCTTGCTTTACGACATGCGGGGCCACGGTGAGAGCCCGGTGAAATGGTCGGGCCTTGGGACCTATGAGAAGGACGATCTGCTGTCGGCCATCAGGTTCTTGAAGAACATGAGGACCGACTCACATGAAGAAGTAATCGATGGCCGCATTGGCCTCTATGGCGTCGACGTGGGCGGATACGTCTCGCTCGTCGCTTCATCGCAAGACCCGGCGGTGAAGGCGGTCGCCGTCGATTCGGTCTATCCGAACGTCGGGCGCTTCATCAATGCCCAGCTCAAGGGGATGGTGGGCAAAGAAAGCGATTGGGCGAATCGCCTGGTCGACTCGCCCTGGACGAACCGAATGACCGATCTCGCCATGCAGGTCTACCTGATGAGACGCGAGGATTCCTCGCCCGCGGAGGAAGCCGTCGCCGCCGTATCGGGAAGGAAGTTCTTTTTCATAACCGCGAAGGACACCGGCCTATACGATGCGATGACCCGCGACCTTTATAAGAAGACTAAGGACACAAAAGAACTCGCCGAGGTCGAACAGACAAGGCTCGAACGGCTGTACGTCAAGGCGTCGTCTGATTACGATCAGCGCGTCGCGGCGTTCTTCAAAGCGGCGATTCCCGTCGCTTCCGAAAAAGCAGACAAGGTGGGAATGCTCGCAAGCGCGTCACGCCGCCGGCGCTCCTGACGCGCTGCCTTCCGTAGCTTGCGTCCAGCCGCTTGTTGAAGGCAAGGGATCGTAAGTCGGCTGATGGCTCGTGTGAGCCTGGGCTACTCCTTCAGACTTAATCCTGACATCACCAACCCAGCGCCTTATCCCGTGTTTGTCGATGGAGATAACGCCCGCTGAACATGGTCGGAGACGACCGCCATCTCGATCTCCGCCTTCCACGTCTCATACCGTTGGTCGAGCGGACGAAAGGGGAAGCAATACAGTTGCTTATCGCCTACCCAACTCGATCCGTACAAGACAAAGAGCAACCCGCTTGGAAGGGAGAGAATGCCCCTGCCCACGTCATTGCAAATCTGGCAGACCGCGACTTGCGTCTCCACTTCTTCCAGGTCTTCGTCGTCGTTCCATATTGCAATGATTCCCGGCAGGCTTCGTACCTGTTCAAACTTCGCCAGTATCTTGTCAAGAGCCTTGCGCACGTCTCGCACGGGGTTGCCATATGTCGGCAGAACAAGGTCTTCATCGGAGACATCAGAGACATTCAACAGCGGGGGTCCTGGATGAATCTTTCGGAAACGCATTACCTCGACTATTGCCCGCCGATCGTCTCGCGCAATTCCTAAGTCAGGCCCTTTCTGGCCCGATGGTTCGAATTCTACTTGGAATCCAAGGCTGGCAAAAACGAACGCGTATCGAATTTCAGCCAGATAATCTGCCAATTCCTCTTTGTCTGCGGCAAACCTAATGCGGCGGAAGACTCTGTTTGCACCCGGCATTCGTCCCACCCGCTCAAAGTATTCGGGATACCATTGCGCGGCTTGTTCCCCAAGGAGTTGCTTTAGTTTCGCGAGAGCCTTAACCATTGAAGTTGATCTGACTATATTAGTGCGTGCGCAACCAGGGCCTCACCGCCTCAACCGCACTCTGTACACCAGCGCATCGCCCTGCTCTCCGATGAGCTCGGTAGCAAACCGCGGATCACCCTCCAGACTGCCCTGCCACCTCGTGAGCGTGAAAACGAGCAGACTCGGCTCGTTCTCCAGAGCTTCGGCCAGAATGTCTTCGCGCAACGCGTTCAACACCGTGCCTTCTCCGCAAACGACGCGCCCCTCGGCGTAGAAGACGGGAGCGAATTCTTTGACTATGAAGAAGGCGATGCGTTCTCCCGGCCGCAACTCCGCCGCGGCGCGAAGCGACAGCGTCTTCAAGGTCCACTCAGCGCTCGCCTTGGGGAACAGCAGGGTGACCCCTGCGATCGCCACCAACACCACCGTCACCACCGTTGAGCAGATGAACAGCCGCCTCCGTGAAACCGCAAGCGCGCACGCGACGACGACCGCGGCCACCAGTGGCCCTATCAGCAAGGCGTTCCGCCATCCGACGACCGGCACGGCTTCGCGTTTAAGATAAACCACGAAACCGGCGCCGAGAGCCAGTAGCGCGGCGGCGGTCATCAGGCCGGCAAACTTCATGACCCGGCTTCGGTCGCCACTCCAAAAGCGCTCGACTTCAAATCCGACGATGATCGCCAGTGCGGGAAACACCGGCAGCAGGTAACCGGGCAGCTTCGACACTGAAAACGAGAAGAACAACGTCGGAACCGCCAGCCATATCCACGCGAGCAGCAATAGCGCATCCTTCGCAGTTGTTCGCGGCCGTAGCGTCCTGAGCCTTGTGGCCGCCGGCACTAGAAAAAAGCTCCACGGCAATACTCCAGCCGCCGCAACAAAGAGGTAGAAGTAAACCGGTTGAGGATGGCCATACACGTTGGTCGTATACCGCTCGATGTGATGCTTGACGAAGAACTCCTCGATGAAACCCCATCCGTGCCTCGCCACCACGGGCGCATACCACAACGACGCGACTGCGGATCCGATCACGAGCGCCAGGGACCATTCGCGCGGCCAGATAGTTCTCCACAACCCTGTCGCTGTCAGAAACGCGACGACGATCGCTCCGATCAGAATCAGAGCGACAAGTCCCTTTGCCAGCATCGCCAATCCGGCGGCCGACGCGAACAACGCGACATGCGCCAGGCGCTTTCGTCCGCTTGCGCGCGTCCATCGGAATAGCGACAACAAGGCGACGCTCATTGACGCCGCGAGGAGCATATCCGGCGTCGCCGATCGCGCATAGCCTATGACGATTCCGCTTGTCGCGAACACAACCGCGGCGCTTGCCGCAAGCCGGACGGAGACTATCAGTCTGAGCGCGCGAAACAACAACAACATCGTGGTCAGGGCGGCGAGCGCCGAAGGCAATCGCGCCGCAAACTCGTTGACACCAAAGACGTGGTAGGCGGCCGAGCCGAGCCAGTAGAGCAGCACCGGCTTCTCGAACCACAAGCACCCGCAAAGACGCGGCGATATGTAGTCGCCCGACGCGAACATCTCGCGCGCGACCTCGGCGTACCGAGGCTCATCCGGCCCAAGCAGCGCGAGATCGCCAAGCCCGACGAAGAACGCGCAGGCTGCCACCGTTGCCAACCCGCCAATTAGATAAACCCGCTGCTTGGCAGCTACCTGCTCCTCGTCTATTATCACTTCTTCGCCGTTTGCTTTTGTCACGTTTGCTTTTCGGCGTGGAGATTGATTCAAGATTCCAGGATACCAGCAGGCCCAACAAAGATGACTACCGTGCCAGCCACTCGATTGAGGCCTAACCATATAACGCGGCGCTCGGAGCCGGCAACATCGGAATCGGGGAGCCGCCGCCGATGATCAATGTAGGCGTGATAGGCGCCGGCCACTTTGGCCGCGAGCACGCGCGTGTTTACTCGACGATTCCTGCCGCGTCACTGTCCGGCGTTTGCGACACGAACGAGCCGGCAGGGATCAGCGTTGCCCGTCAGTATGGGGCGCCCTACTTCTCCGATTATCGCGAGATGATCGGTAAGGTCGATGCGGTAAGCCTCGCTGTTCCAACCGTCCATCATTGCGCCATCGCCTGCGACCTCCTCGCCGCCGGCATCGCGGTATTGGTGGAGAAACCGATATCGCAGACGATAGAAGAAGCCGGCCGGATGATCGAAGTCGCGGCGCGAGCCAATGCGATTCTCCAGGCGGGCCATCTCGAACGTTTTAACCCCGCCGTCATCGCCGCGAGCCGAATAGTAACCCGGCCGCTCTTCTTCGAGGTCCACCGCCTGAGCGTCTTCACACCTCGCAGTCTCGATATCGACGTCGTGATGGACCTGATGATTCACGACATCGACATCGTGCTGTCATTCGTCAAAGGCGATATCGCGGACGTGCGGGCCGCCGGTGTTCCGGTCCTGACCCCGCGCGTTGACATCGCCAGCGCCCGGCTCGAATTCGAGAACGGATGCGTCGCGAACCTCACCGCGAGCCGAGTCTCCTCAGAGCGTGTCAGGAAGCTCAGGTTTTTCCAGCCGCACGAATACGTGTCGATCGATTATTCGTCACAGGAAGCCGCAGTGGTGAGGGTGAGCCACAAAGCGGATGGCCCGCCCGAGTTTGAAGCCCGGCCGCTTGAAGTCAATCGCGGCGAACCGCTCCGCAACGAAATCGAGTCGTTTCTCGCGGCAGTGAGTGGCGCGCCGGTCGCCGTGACCGCGATCGAAGCTCGCCGCGCGCTTGAAGTGGCGATTGCGATTGCAGACAAGGTCCGCGAGCATGCGGGCAAGGCCGGAGTCCCGTTTGCCGGAATGTAACACCGGAGGAAGGTCCACATGACCACGAAACAACGGCCGAATGGTCGATTCTCCGCGCTCTCGATATGGATCATTCTGATCCTGTCGCCGTCAGTGTTCGGACAGGCCGGTCAGTTCAGAATCGACTACACGGTCGAGGTCGATAAACCAGAGAGCCAGCTCTTTCACGTAACGGCCGAGGTCAAGAACATCAATCAACCGCGCCTCGACCTCTCACTGCCGACGTGGACTCCGGGCTGGTACACGGTCGAGAACTATGCCAAGAACATTCTGCGTTTCCGAATCCTCGACTCGAAGGGCGCGCGAGTTCCCTTCACGATGACGCGAAAGCAGACCTGGCGAGTCGAGACTCAGGGCGTGACGAGTCTCAAGGTCGCCTTCGATTACCGAGCCGACGTACTCGCGCTGAATCAGGCTAAGATCACGAAGGACTTTGCCTTCTTCACCGGCATTGAGATCTTCCTGATGGCCGAAGGACATCGCGCGAGCCCAAGCCAGGTCCGATTCAAACTGCCCGAAGGGTGGAAGTTCGTCTCGGCGCTGAAAGAGACCGGCGATCCGATGACGTTCACGGCGCCCGACTACGACACCCTCGTCGATTCCCCGACCGAGATGGGCAACTTCGACGTGACGCGATTCGAAGTCGAAGGCAAACCTCACTACTTTGTCGCCACTCCGGCCGGCGCGTTCTCGAAGGAGAAGGCCGCCGGCTTTGCCGAGATGCTCGCAAAGGTCGCCTCCGCCCAGAGCGCGGTCTTCGGGGGGTTGCCTTACGACAAGTACGTCTACTTTTACTTTTTCATGCGGCCGGAGTCCAACGCCGGAGGCGCGCTCGAACATTTGAACTCGCACGTGTCGTTCGCGCCACCCATGAGCTTCGTGACTCCCCAGATGCTCATCGGGACGGCGTCTCACGAGTTCTTCCACCTGTGGAACGTTAAGCGCATTCGTCCGGTCGAAATGTGGCCTTACGATTACTCACGGGAGAACGAGACGCCGTTGTTGTGGGTGTCCGAGGGGTTCACGAACTACTATGGGAGTATCGCGTTGTACCGCGCCGGCCTGATCACCCGGGAGATGTTTCTTCAGGGTGTTGGATTTGCGATCTCGGGTGTGGAGAACAACGACGCCCGGAATTACATCTCACCAGCGAATTCGTCGACTTCGACGTGGCTGGGCTACGACACACCGGTCGCGTTTGGAATCTCGTACTACACTCAGGGTCAGAACCTCGCCGCGCTGCTGGATCTCTCGATCCTCCACGACACTAAGGGCGCGGCTGGGCTGGACGCGGTGATGCGCACGCTCTACGTCGAGTTCTACAAACGAGGCAAGGGATTCTCTACAGACGACCTGATTGCGGCGATCAATCGAGTGACGCGCCGCGACTATCGCGAGTTCTTCCGCAAGTACGTGTGGGGAGTCGAGGTCCCGCCTTACGAGACTCTCGTGGGATACGCAGGTTATCGTTTGGAGACCTCGTCTCAAAGGGTCGCGGTCTTGAATTTCGAGACGACGATCGCGCGCGACGGCAGCATACGAGTCGGCCGGGTTGCGCCGGGCTCGACTGCGGCCGACGCAGGTCTGATGGCCGGCGACGCGCTGGTGTCAATCGACGCGGTAGAACCCTCTCGGCGAATGGGAGAGATCCTGGAGCGGTTGAGCGGGAAGATCGGCGAGTCGGTCAAGGTCAACATCAAGCGCGGGGGCCGGGACCTGACGCTCGACATGAGGGTCGCGAGTCAAGGTGCGACGATGTACAAGATCGCTGACGCGCCTCAGCCAACCCCAAACCAACTAAAGGTCCGCGACGCGTGGTTGAAGACGGGCAGATGATCGAAGTCTGCATGTTTTTCGTCTATGTAAGCCCCCGACCGTTCACGTGGGGTTATTGATCGAGCCGGAATGAGCCAATGAGGGGGCGACGAAGTCCCACGTTGCACCGCTGCTCCAGCGGATGGTATAAGCGCAACGTAGGTATTATCCGAGGCGGTGAGCTTTGTCCTGACCGCGTGGGACGTAACCAGCAGGACCTTGGCCTTCAGACATGAACGGGGCGGAATGAAACCCGAAGAAAAGGCCCGTCAAACCATCGACGAACTGTTAGACGGCTGCGGCTGGGTGGTGCAAGATAAAAAACGCCTGGATCTCTCGGCTGCCCGCGGCGTAGCCGTGCGCGAAGTCGCGCTCCAATCAGGACATGGCGAGGTCGATTATCTTCTTTTCGCCGATGCCAAGGGGATTGGGACGGTCGAGGCAAAGCCCGAGGGCTGGACGTTGCGCGGCGTCGAGTCGCAGTCAGATAAGTACGTGAAGGGTATGCCTGAAGGCGTCCCGGCTTGGAGAAGTCCGATGCCGTTTTCCTATGAGAGCACGGGTATCGAAACCCATTTCACCAATAAGCTCGAGCCCGATGCACGAAGCCGAGAGGTCTTCGCCTTTCATCGTCCCGAGACGCTGGTTGAGTGGGTCCAGGAAGATTCAACGCTGCGAGAACGGCTTCGCCATCTGCCCCCGCTCATCACCGATGCGCTCTGGCCCCCGCAGATTAGAGCGATTGAGAACCTGGAGAGGTCCTTCGCCCTCAACCGCCCGCGCGCGCTCATCCAGATGGCGACCGGCAGCGGGAAGACATTTACGGCGATCAACGCGGTCTACCGCCTGATAAAGTTCGCGAACGCTAAACGCATTCTCTTCCTCGTCGATCGCGGCAACCTCGGACGGCAAGCGTACAAGGAGTTTCAGCAGTTCGTCACTCCCGATGACGGCCGCAAGTTCACCGAGCTTTATAACGTCCAACACCTCAAGTCGAACAAGCTCGATCCGGTGAGCCGTGTCTGCATCACCACGATTCAGCGCCTCTATTCAATGCTCAAAGGCGAAGAGGAACTCCCGCCCGATCTTGATGAAGCCTCCGGGTTCGAGTTGGAAGACTCGCTGTTCAAAGAGCCCATGCCAGTTGAATACAACGAGCACATCCCGATTGAGACTTTTGACTTCATCATCACTGACGAGTGCCACCGCTCGATCTACAATCTCTGGCGGCAGGTGCTCGAATACTTCGATGCGTCTCTGATCGGACTCACCGCGACGCCATCGAAGCAGACGCTGGGCTTCTTCAAACAGAACCTCGTGATGGAATACAACCACGAGCAAGCCGTCGCCGATGGAGTCAACGTCCAATACGAGGTCTATCGCATTCGCACGGAGATCACCGAGCGTGGCTCGCGCGTCGAGTCGGGCTTCTATGTCGACCGACGTGATCGCGCGTCGCGAAAGGTCCGCTGGGAACAACTCGACGAAGATCTGATCTACGACGCTAACCAGCTTGACCGTGCCGTCGTCGCTGCCGATCAGATACGAACAGTGATCCGGACCTTTCGCGACAAGCTGTTCACCGAAATCTTTCCCGGCCGCTCGGACGTGCCCAAGACCCTGATCTATGCCAAGGATGACTCGCACGCCGATGACATCGTTCAGATCGTTCGCGAAGAATTCGGCAAAGGCAACGACTTCTGCCAGAAGATCACCTACAAGACTACGGGCGTGAAGACCGAGGACCTGATCGCGTCCTTCCGGAACAGCTACAACCCGCGCATCGCCGTCACCGTCGATTTGATCGCGACCGGGACGGACATCAAGCCGCTGGAGATAGTCTTCTTCATGCGCTCGGTCAAATCACGAACCTTCTTCGAGCAGATGAAAGGTCGCGGCGTGCGCGTCATACCCGACACCGAGCTTCAGGCCGTGACTCCCGGCGTGAAGGGCAAGGACCACTTCATCATTGTCGACGCCGTGGGTGTGTGCGAACGCGATAAGACCGATTCGCGCCCGCTCGAACGCAAGCGGACCGTAACGTTGGAGAAGCTGCTTCAGACCGTTGCATTCGGCAATCGGAATAAAGACGTGCTGGCTTCGCTGGCAGGGCGGCTCGCTCGACTCGATCGGCAGTGCAGCGAAGGCGACAAGCACGAACTCGTCAAGTTGTCCGGGGGTGAATCGCTGAACGCGGTAACGCGTGCGATCATCGACGCCGTCGACCCGGACCGCATCGAGGAAACAGCCAAAGCTACGTTCAACACGACGAGCCCGACAGCTAAACAGCGCAAAGAGGCCGCAGCCCAACTCGCCAACTCAGCGGTTGAGGCTCTCGCCACGAAGCCGGAGTTCCGCAACAAACTTGTCGAGTTGCACAGATCATTCGAGCAGACGATCGACACGGTGAGCGTGGATCGAGTGACGGCGGCGGGCTATGATCAGGCGGCGCTCGATGCGGCTCGCAAAACAATCCAGTCTTTCGAGCAATTCATCGCCGAACACAAGGACGAGATTACAGCGCTTGAGATTCTGTACAGCCGGCCACGCCGACGCCCCTTGAGCTACGCCGACATAAGGGACCTGGCCGAAGCCATCGAAAAGCCGCCGCGCCGCTGGACGCCCGATGCGCTGTGGAGGGCATACGAGGCGCTTGATAGATCGAAGGTGCGCGGCGCAAGCGGTCAGCGATTGCTCACCGACATCGTGTCGCTCGTGAAGTTCGCGCTTCAGGAAGAACACACGCTCAGGCCGTACACGGAAACGGTCAACGAACGGTTCGACAACTGGCTCGCCCGTCAGAGCACAGTGGGCAGGCAGTTCACTGAAGAGCAGATTTACTGGATCGAGCTGATTCGCGATCACATCGCGACAAGCTTGAGCATTGAACTGGACGACTTCGAGTTTGCGCCGTTCAATCAGAAGGGCGGGCTCGGGAGGGCGTATCAGTTGTTCGGGCCGGAGCTTCCGAAGGTGCTCGAAGAGCTGAACGAGGTGCTCGCGGCATGAAGCCGATACAGAAACCCGGCAAAGAGAATGGACTGGACTATCTCCCACGTGGCTGGGCGCTGACAACTCTGGGTGAGATCAGCGAAAGGCCGGAGTACGGCTGGACTACTAGTGCCAATGCTATCAGTGGCAACATCAAGCTCCTTCGAACTACTGACATTTCGAAGAAAGTGATAGATTGGTCGTCGGTACCCTACTGCGCAAAGAATCCGCCTGATCTGGACCGCTTTAGTATTAGGCCTGGCGACATCGTGATTTCGCGGGCCGGATCAGTTGGCCTAAGCGCGCTAATTGAGGAATCACCCCCAGCAGTCTTTGCCTCTTACCTCATTCGCTTCCGACCCGCTACGCATATTGATCGAAGATATGTTTCGTACTTTCTTAAGAGTCCCTCATACTGGAGTGCTATTGCGGCGAGTGCTGCCGGTATTGCGTTGCAGAATGTAAACGCGAAGAAGCTTGCGGCCATTAGCCTCCCGTTAGCTCCGGTACTAGAACAGCACCGTGTTGTCGCAGAGATCGAGAAGCAGTTCACGCGGCTTGATGCGGCGGTGGCAGCACTCAAGCGGGTTCGCGCAAACCTGAACCGTTACCGCGCGTCCGTGCTGAAAGCTGCTTGCGAAGGCCGATTCGTTCCCACCGAAGCCGAACTGGCCCGCGCCGAACGCCGCGACTACGAGCCAGCCGACATGTTGCTGCAACGGATCCTCGAAGAACGCCGCGCGAAGTGGGAGGCTGATCATCGCGCAGGCTTCAGAACAAAGGGTAAGGCACCGAAGGACGAAGAGTGGAGGCCAAAGTACCGCGAGCCTGCCAAACTCGAAATAGACGCCCTACCTTGCTTGCCGGAGGGATGGTGCTGGACAACGGTCGAACAGCTAGCCGTCAAAGTTCAATACGGAACATCAGCCAAGACAAGCAGCGGTGTTGGTGGTGTACCGGTTATTAGAATGGGAAACATCTCGAATGGCCGACTTGTTCTCGGCTCACTCAAATACCTACCGAAGTGTCACTTAGAATTTCCCGAGCTACTCTTGGTGGATGGCGATGTTTTGTTCAATCGAACCAATAGTGCGGAGCTTGTCGGTAAGACAGCTGTGTATCGCGGAATCCCCAGCCCGTGCTCATTCGCGTCCTACCTGATTCGCGTTCGCTTGGCTAACGGGTTCGAACCGGATGGCTTGGCGTACTTCCTAAATTCAACACTCGGCCGCTCTTGGGTCTGGTCCGTCGTCAGCCAGCAGGTCGGTCAAGCGAATGTCAACGGTTCCAAACTCCAGTCACTGCGGATTCCCTTAGCGCCTCAAGCCGAACAGCACCGAATCGTCGCCGAAGTCGAGCGCACACTGTCAGTCATCGAAGAACTCGAAGCTCTTGTCGCAGCCAATCTCAAACGCGCCGAACGCCTTCGTCAATCCATCCTCAAGCGCGCATTCGAAGGAAAACTCGTTCCTCAACACCCATCCGACGAACCTGCGTCGGTTCTTCTCGAACGCATCCGCGCCGAGCGTGAGACTGCGGCTCAAGCGTCGAAGACCGCGCTAAGGACCGGGAGTCGACCGGAACCGAAGAACCGTCGCAAGCGTTGATTTACTACACTGCGTGCGACATAATTTGCACGTCGCGAGAACTACTACGCACGAGTTGTACTATGGACACACCGCTTGGATTAGGGAAACAGTCTAGGCAGCGGCTTTCTGAGCTGCTCCGCCGCACCAAGGGAACGGTATCTGTCGAACAGGCGTCCGACATCCTCGACCTGTCGTCGACGGAGACCGCAAAGCTACTGGCTCGGTGGGCCACCCAGGGATGGCTCGCGCGCGTGCGTCGAGGGCTGTACGTACCGGTGCCGCTTGAAGCGCGCTCAACACAAGTTGCGCTCGAAGATCCCTGGATCATTGCTGATCGGTTGTTCTCGCCTTGCTACATCGGCGGATGGAGTGCGGCAGAACACTGGGGTCTGACAGAACAGATCTTTCGAAGCGTGCTCGTGATGAGCGTGAAGAAGCCTCGTGATCGGCGGCCTGTTATCAAAGGTACTCCCTTTGTGGTTCGAAGCATTTCGAAGCGCGCATTGTTCGGTACACGCTCCGTTTGGCGTGGCGAGGTCAAAGTTGATGTCTCGGACCCGAGCAAGACGGTGCTCGATATGATGGCTGATGTCTCGCTTGGCGGAGGACTGCGACCATCGGCCGACGTGCTTCAAAGCTACTTGGCCTCCGATGAGAAGGACGTTGATGTTCTCGTTACCTACACTGACCGGTTGAAGAATGGGGCCGCAGTGAAGCGCCTAGGTTATCTTCTCGAACGTCTTGCCCCGTCAGAAGAGAGACTGATCGAGGCGTGCAAGAAGCGACTGACGAAGGGAAACATCAAACTCGATCCCGCGCTGAGCGCTGCAAGACTCGTGACCGCGTGGCGCCTCTGGGTCCCAGAGAGTTGGGCAACAAGTCACAAGTCTGAAAAGGGCCAGCACCGTTGATTAACCGTCGCGAAATATTGGAGCTTGCTCGTGAGTTCGGGCTCGCGCCGCACATAGTCGAGAAGGACTACGTGCTCGCTTGGGTTCTAGCGGGAATCTACAACCACCCCGATCTCGGCGGGACCTGGATCTTCAAAGGCGGAACCTGTCTCAAGAAGTGTTACTTCGAGACGTACCGCTTCTCCGAAGATCTAGACTTTACGCTTACCGATGCGGCTCATCTTGGCGAGGCTTTTCTCACCGAGGCGTTCTCGACCATCGCTGCCTGGGTTTACTACAGCTCCGGAATCGAAGTCCCCGTTGAGGCACTGCGTTTCGAAATCTATCAGAACCCGCGAGGCAGAACGGCGGTAGAGGGCAGACTCGCGTACAGAGGTCCGCTGCAGCCGCGGGGCGACCTGCCGCGCATAAAGTTGGATCTGACTGCCGACGAGCAGGTCGTGCTAGTCCCTGCCGAACGCGAAGTCCATCACCCATACTCCGACCGGCCCGACGCGGCGATAACCGCACTGTGCTATCCGTATGAGGAATTGTTCGCGGAGAAGCTGAGGGCGCTAACGGAGCGCGAGAGGCCGCGTGACCTGTACGACGTGGTGCATCTCTATTGGCACGGCGGCGAAACCTCGGATCGCGCGCTGATTCTGAGCACCCTGGAACAGAAGTGTGCCTTCAAAGGTATCGAGGCGCCTACGATCGAAGGGCTTGAGAACAGGCCCGAGCGAGCGGAACTCGAAGCGGAGTGGGGCAACATGCTGGCGCACCAGTTACCTGAGCTGCCCCCGTTCGAGCAATTCTGGCGGGAGCTTCCTCAGGTCTTGGATTGGTTATTCGGCAGTGTGGTCGAGATGGTACATGGTGCGGCTGGAAGTTATCCGCTGCCAGCAGGCACAGATCTGAGCTGGCAGCCCCCCAGGATGGTCCAGGCTTGGCACATGCCTTATCCCCTCGAGACGATAAGATTCGCTGGGGCGAATCGGCTCTGCGTGGAGTTGGGATATGAAGGATCTACGCGTTTGATTGAGCCGTACTCACTGCGCAGAACACAGGAGGGTAACATAGTGCTCCACGCGATCAGGCATATGGATGGCGGCCATCGTTCCTACCGGATAGACCGGATTCAGGGCGCGCGAGTCACGAACATTTCGTTCGCACCGCGTTATGCAATAGAGCTATCAGCATCGGGGCCTCTCTCGATCGGAATGGGCACCCGCACGACGCAGGCCCGTTCTTCGCCATCACGAGGGCGAAGGCTCACCGGCACTCAACCGCGCGCCCGTACGCGGACCTCACACAGTCTGACGTACGTGATCGCGTGCCTGGCCTGCGAGAAGAGCTTCAGCCGAAGTAGGTACGACACGCGGCTCAATCCGCACAAAACTAGAGAGGGATATCCGTGTCTAGGCCGCACGGGGTATCTGGTCGAGACAAAGTACTAGACCTAGAAGGTACGAAGCGATTCGGATGACCAATCATTCTCAACTCATCGTCCAGAAGCTGTGGAACTACTGCAACGTGCTCCGCGACGATGGGCTGTCGTACGGAGACTACGTCGAGCAACTCACCTACCTGCTCTTCCTCAAGATGGCGGACGAACAGACGAAGCCACCGTTCAACAAGCCATCGACGATTCCAAAAGGATACGACTGGGAGAGTCTGCTCAAACGCGATGGGGACGAGTTGGAGACGCACTATCGCCACTTGCTTGAGACGCTCGGCAAAGAGAAAGGACTCCTCGGCGTGATCTTCCGCAAGGCGCAGAACAAGGTCCAAGACCCCGCCAAGCTGCGGCGGTTGATCGCCGACCTCATAGACCGCGAGCAGTGGATGACGCTCGAAGCCGACGTCAAGGGCGACGCCTACGAAGGTCTCTTGCAGAAGAACGCCGAAGACGTTAAGGCCGGTGCGGGTCAGTACTTCACGCCGCGCCCATTGATCAAAGCCATCGTAGACGTGGTGCGGCCCGAGCCCGGGATCACCGTTTTTGACCCTGCCTGCGGCACGGGCGGCTTCCTTCTGGCCGCACACGACTACATTTCCAATCATCATCAGTTGGACAAACAGCAGAAGAAGCACTTGAAGCACCACGCGCTTAGAGGATTCGAGTTGGTAGACGGCGTGGCTCGATTGTGCGTGATGAACTTGTTCCTTCACGGCATCGGCGGGGACGAAAGCCCGATCACCGTGAAGGACAGTCTCGCAGGCCATCCCGGGCAATACTTCGAGATGGTGCTGACCAATCCGCCGTTCGGGAAGAAGAGCAGCGTCACAGTGGTCAACGAGGCTGGCGAGCAAGAGAAGGAGAGTCTGGTTGTGGTGCGCGACGACTTCTGGGCTTCG
Source organism: Blastocatellia bacterium (assembly GCA_035293105.1). GTDB lineage: Bacteria > Acidobacteriota > Blastocatellia > UBA7656 > UBA7656 > DATDOV01. The sequence goes on along the minus strand of DATDOV010000037.1, from coordinate 33,962 downwards.
ACCAGCAACAAGCAGCTAAACTTTCTTCAGCACGTCTACACGATTCTCAAGATGCACGGGCGCGCCGCGATCGTGGTGCCGGACAACGTTCTGTTTGAAGGCGGCGCAGGTGAGACCATACGGCGCAAGCTGCTGCACGAGTGCGACGTTCACACCTTGCTCAGGCTGCCAACTGGAATCTTCTATTCGCAGGGAGTGAAGGCTAACGTGCTCTTCTTTGACCGCAAGCCGGCCAGCGAGACTCCATGGACGAAGACGCTTTGGATATACGACCTGCGCACGAACAAGCACTTCACTTTGAAAGAGAGCCCGCTGAAGCGCAGCGACCTTGATGATTTCGTGCAGTGCTACAAACCCGTAAACCGCCACAAGCGGAAGGAAGCTGAGCGCTTCAAGCCTTACAGCTACGACGATCTGATCAAGCGCGACAAGGTCAACCTCGACATCTTCTGGCTGAAGGACGAAAGCCTCGAAGACTCTGCCAGCCTTCCCGACCCACATGTCCTCGCCCAAGAGATAGCAGAGGACCTCCGCTCGGCTCTTGACCAATTCGACAGCATCTTTGAAGACTTGCGCGAACCGTAGCGAGCCGAGCCTTAAATGTCGCGGAGGAGAAGGGTTCTTGTGGTTTTCGCTTCGTGCATCTTCCTGCGCTTCGTGGATTCTCCCTCACACGATCGCAAAGTCGTACTGCTCCTGATGCAAGTTCGGGTCGGCCTCGATCGTTATCGGCGTCCCGAAGTAAGCCTCGACCTCTTCCAACACCGCGCGCTCGGTCGTGTGAAACGCCTGCGCGACGTCGGGTGACACCCTCAGCATCACGTCTTCGCTGCCCGTTACCTGCTTGGCCATCGCCTTGGCTTGCTCCAGAATCTCGAAGCACATCGTCTGCGTGGACTTTACCATCCCCGCGCCCTGACAGTACGGACAAGGCGAGCACAGCGTCCGCTCGAGCGATTGCTTGACCCGCTTGCGCGTTATCGCCACAAGACCGAAATCGTTGATCGATAGAATCTTCGACGGCGCGCGGTCCGACACTAGCTCCTGCTGCAACGCCATCATCACTCGCTGCCGGTTCTTGCGCTCTTCCATGTCGATGAAGTCGATCACGATGATGCCGCCGAGGTCGCGCAAGCGAACCTGCCGGACGATCTCCTTCGCGGCTTCCAGATTAGTGCGAGTGATCGTGTCCTCGAGCTTGTCCGATTTGCCGACGAACTTGCCGGTGTTGACGTCAATTGCGACAAGCGCCTCCGTCTGGTTGATCACGATGTAACCGCCCGACCTCAGCCACACGCGCGGCCGCACTGCCTTGTCGATCTCAGCCTGAACGCTGTGCTTCTCCAGGATCGGCTGGCTGCCGGTGTAGAGTTTCACTCGCTTGACGAGCTTGGGCTGAACGCGATTGACGAACTCGACTATCCGCGCATACTCGATCTCGTTGTCGACTCGAATCGCGGTGAACTCGTCGGACAACTGGTCTCGTAGAATGCGCTGAACCAGGTCCAGGTCGCGATGCACAAGCGAGGGTGACTTGACGCGATCGGCCTTCTTTCGCAGGTCCGCCCAGGTCCGCAGCAGGTAACGCATATCGTCGTGTAGCTCCTGCTCCGTGTGCCCGGCGCAAGCCGTGCGCGCGATGAACCCTCCGCCCGCGCTCTCCCGCTCTCGCAAGGCTGTCACCACCCGCTTCAACCTGACGCGCTCGACTTCAGATGCGATTTTGCGCGACACGCCGATGTGATTGACCGTCGGCATGTAGACTAGCAACCTGCCCGGCAATGCGATGTGAGACGTTATCCGCGCGCCCTTCTTCGCGATGGGCTCCTTGGCGATCTGAACCAGTATCTCCTGGCCCTCGTGCAGCAGCTCGCTAATGGTCGGCGGGCCGCCGCCTTCAGGTCTTCGGCTCGGCGCGGGTTCGGGCCTGCGGCCCGGTGGTCTGCGATCCCGGAACGGACCCGGACGGCGGGGAGTCGCGGGAGCAGGAGCTGGCGCTTCCGCCGCCGGAATTTCGGTTTCTCCTTCCGCGACGGGAGCGGCGATGTCCCCGTCGACCGGAGCAAGGGCCGCAGCTTCTGGCGACTCCTCCGATCCCTCGGCCCCTGTGGCTGTTGCGCCCGCCGGTTGTCCGTCGCGCGGCCGGCGACGGCGCCCCCTTCCACCCCGGCGCACTGCGAACTCCGAGCGGTTGCTCCGGTCGTCAATGCGGGCTTCACGATCCTCCTCGGCGGATTCGGCATCGCTGACACGTTCGAACGACTCTTCGGGTTCAGCAGGTCGGGCGCTTGACTCACCGTCGGAGCCGGACCAGCCGGATTCTCCCTCATCCAGCGGCGGCCCTTCTCCACCCGGCTTGCCAAACATCCAAGACCGCGCGCGGTCGTAGAGGCTCGGCGAGACGGCATCCGAAAAATGCTTGAACGGAGTCACCGGTGGTTCGTCTTCGCGTTCGGATTCGCGCGCGGTTGAGGACGGATAGTCCGACTCGGCTCGCGCTTCCTCCGGGCGCGGCGGCTCGAGGCTCTCGTCCACCACGCGTTGGAACCCCTTCTCGTCTTCCAGCCGCGAGCGGAAGCTGCCAACGCGCCACTCGGGCTCGGGTTCAGGCTCCCGCCGTGGAGTGCTGGTCTGATACTCCGCTTCGTGAACTTGCTCTATGAACTTCTCCTGAAGGATCGCGTCCTTGAGAAGATCTCCGGCGTCCTGCGCGAGGTCTTCATCGGTGACACGTTCGAACTGCGGTCCCGATTCGAAAGGCTCGGGAAGCGACTCCGGCCGACCTCCGAGCACGGCAACCTCCTCGAGCGGTTCTTCGGCAGGCTCTTCGCCGCGGCGGCGGACGGGTCGCTTAGCGGCTTCGGCCCGGATGGGCTTCTTCCTGGCCAGCCGAGCCTCAGACGGTTTCCTGCGCGCCCTTCCGCCCCGCAGCCGGTCGACTTCGCCGGTCTCCGCCTCGCCGCCGGGTTCCTCTTCGGTGATTGCAGCAAGCGGCCCCTCGACCTCGGCCTCTCCGGGCTCTTCCGCCTCAATCGCCACAGCTTCGTCCGGCTCCTCTTGAGGCGGTGCGATTCCACTTTCGAGGATGATCTCTTCGAGTTGTTCTACTGCGTCGTCGAAGGCGACCGGCCGTTCTGGCGCTTCTTCTTCGCCGGCAGCGACGGCCGCCGGAGGAGTTTCAGGTCTTGCGGCGTCCGGCCTGAAGCGGCCGCCGCGGCGCGTCCTGTCTTGCGGCCGCGGAGGTTGAGCGGCAGCCTTAGCCTCTTCCCCGGACTCGCGGAAGTCGATTTCTTCTTCCTCTTCCATGAACTCCGTGAAGTCCGAAACGTAAAGGAAGGCGTCACGCTCGAGTCCGATGTCGACGAATGCCGACTGCATTCCAGGCAATACCTTCATGACGCGGCCCTTGTAGAGGTTTCCAACGACGCCCTGATTCTCGTCCCGCCGTTCGACGTAGAATTCCGTCACAACGCCATCCTCGAGGATGCTCACTTTTTTCTCATGCACGTTTGCACTGATGATAAGTTCCTTGGTCATCGAGTCTCCTGATCCAGGTCGGTGCGTCCAGGCAGGCGGGAACGAGAGATGACGGGCTGATCGCGCATTCCAACCGATAGAGTTGCGGATCAAGCCATCGAGTCGCAGCTTAGTCGGCGAGCAGACCGGCCATCGTCGCGCCGGTGAGATGCTCCTGCTCAAGCTCGTTCAAGAACTCGCTTCGTGTCGTCCAAACGAAGGACCGCTCAACTCGGTTGCGCCTCTCCTCGCCGAATTCACTTCCCCGCTGCGCGTTGCGCGCGGGGCGGCGGCGAGTTCAAATCAGAGCTTTCCCGTGCCGTAGAGCACGAACCCTTGAAAGTAACCGGCGGCCTTCGGTGAAAGCCGCAGTTGCAAATAACAGAATTGCCTGCGAAGCAGCACGGCCGGTCTCGGGCCGTTGCTCGCTGCTCCAAACTCAATCTCCTGCCGCGGCGTCAAGCGCCGAAACCGGACGCCCGGCCGACAGCGCGGTCTCATTCAACCCTGGCAGCAACGCCCCGTCCGGTACTTGATCCTCGAACAATCCGAGCCGTCGCACCCGTGAGCCAACCGAGTGGCATTCGTCGGCAGTCAGTCCGTAAACCGCCGCCACCACCTCGACCGGCTTGACTCCGCCGTTGGGTGAGATTCTGGTTATGAGGCGAAGATTCTCGCCGCCCTTCTCAACCGTCAGCCCGATCGTGTAATGCCGCACGTCCACGCGCTGGCGTTTGTCCTTGCGGATTCGTTCAATGACGCACGACTCGCGCGCCATGAAGGTCCCCACAAGCCGCTGGTGAACTCCCTGCCCCCCAAGCGTCGCGAGGTGAGGATCGGTTGCGCGGAAGCGCTCCACTGCCTCTTCGATCTCATCCACGTCCAGCGGGATCCGGTACTCCGCGCGGTTGATCACTTTGATGATCGACGGCGCGCCGGGCGCCAGCCGCCGTAGCGACTTGAACGACAAGCCCGCCGGCAACACATCGTTGATTCTGCTCAGGAACTCGGGATGACTCATCTCCTCGGGCGAGTCAAAATCAATCAGCTCGTTCTCGCCTTCGGTGCCGACGCCAAGAGCCGGGCCGTATTGGATCAGCGGCATCGGATGGAAGCCCTGGCTGTAACCGAGTTTGATCCCGGCGCGGCGAAACGCACGCGGCAGGGCGCGCGTAAGATCGAGATGCGACATGTACCTCGCGGTCCCGCTCTTCTCGAATACCGCGCGATAGCGGAGCATCGCCGGCGCAGGCTTCACGCCTGACGATATCTGCACGAGCGGGGGTTGAGCGATCTCGCGCTCTATGGGAGCGATTCGCTCTTGGTAGCTGCGAACCTTCTGGTGCATCGCGAGCGCCCTCTCAAGATGCTCCCGCGATAGAGTCAGATCACACTCAAGGCCGCAGTTGTAACAGAGCAGCGGCTGCGAGGAAACGCGCTCGAATTCCGCGTGAGAAGGAGCGATCGCCGTAGGCCGCCCGTCGATTATCTTCACCGGCAGCTCGCACGGCGGTGATATCTTCGCCTTGATGCCCTTGATGTACTCACGTGCGTTGAACTCGCGTTTGACCAGCGTGTCGATGTGGTCCCACGGCAACTGGACGAGCGGCGCGCCGGGCTCGTTAAACTCCCTCACCGGAAACTCTCTGAGGTACGGTTCGATGTCGACGCCTTCGATACTGAACGCCTCCATCCACTTGTCGAAGTCGAAGTGGTCGGTCCAGCCGTCGAAGCGGCACCCGAGCCGCCACGCGCGCTCGATCACTTTGCAGAGATTGCGGTCGCCGCGCGAGATCACGCCTTCCAGCAGTGAGGTCTCTGCGTGATGGACCTTGACGTCCAATCGAAATCGCCGGCCCATGTCTTTCAGCGTGCGCTGCTTCCGCTTGATCGATTCGATCTCCTCTTGCGCGCACCACTGAAACGGAGTGTGGGGTTTGGGAACGAAGTAGGACGCGGAGCACGTGACCTTCACCGATTTGTTGAAGCGCGTACGGCCCATCTCGCGGACCTTTCGTCCAAGCTCGGCGATTCCCTCAACGTCTTCGTCAGTCTCGGTCGGCAAGCCAATCATGAAGTACATCTTCATCGCCGACCAGCCTTCCGAGAACGCGACCGAGCACGAGTTCATCACGTCTTGTTCAGTGATGTTCTTGTTGATCACGTCACGCATGCGCTGGGTTCCCGCTTCGGGAGCGATGGTGAATCCGGTCTTGCGCACGCGCGCAATTTCGCGAGCCAGCGATTCAGAGACACCCGACGCGCGCAGAGATGAAACCGAAAAGCTCACGTTGCGGCGCTCGAGCTCCTCTCCGAGCTGCTTCACCAGCGGTTCGAGGCACGTGTAGTCGGCGGTCGAAAGGGACGTCAGACTCGTTTCGTCGTAGCCGCCCTTCTCGATCCCGTCGAGGATCGTGTTGACGATGGCCTCCGGGTCACGCTCGCGAACCGGGCGGTAAATCGTTCCGGCCTGGCAGAAGCGGCATCCGTCGACGCAGCCCCGCGCGATCTCGATCGCGACGCGATCATGCACTGTCTCGATCGCGGGCACCGGAGAATCCGAAGGAAACGGATACTGGTTTATGTCGCTGACGACGCGGCGGCGAATCGGATAAGGAAGCGTTGAATCGCTCGGCCGCGTGACTACCAGCAATCCATGCTGAGAACTCACCTCAGTCGGGTAGAGCGACGGCACGTACATCCCCTCGATTCGCGCAATCCTTCGGAGGATTTCATCGCGGCTGAACCCTGAATTCCTGAGCGAGACATAATTGGAGACAAGTTCGGGAAAGGCCTCTTCGCCGTCGCCGATGACGAACACGTCGATGAAGTCGGCTATCGGCTCGCCCGAATAAACGGTAGGGCCGCCCGCGATCACAAGCGGATCATCGAGCGTTCGCTCGGAAGTGCGCAGCGGAATGCCGCCCAGGTCCAGCATCGTGAGGACGTTCGTGTAGGTCAGCTCGTACTGAAGCGAGAATCCCACGATGTCGAATTCGTTGAGCGGAGTAAAACTCTCCAGCGACAGCAACGGGATTCCATTCTCCCGAAGCTTGCTCTCCATGTCGGGCCACGGAGCGTAGACGCGTTCAGCCGCCCAGCCCTCGCGTTTGTTCATGAGAGCGTAGAGGATCTTTAATCCGAGATGGCTCATGCCAATCTCGTAGGTGTCGGGGAAACAGAGCGCGATTCGCGTCCTGACATCTGCCGCCGGCTTACGCACGGAATTCCACTCACCCCCCACATATCGGGCGGGCTTCTCCACCAAAGGGAGAATGCGGTCGAGTGCTGTACGGTAATCAACAGTCATCAATATCGCGCGCGCCTTCGTGTTGGCGGCCTAATTCACGAACCTCCCGATTCTCACGCTCAAGGCAAGACCGACACAGGCGAACACCGAGATCACGGCGCTCCCACCGTAGCTCATCAGCGGCAGCGGCAAGCCCATGATCGGCATCAGCCCTACTACCATCCCCAGATTGCAGACTATATGAAACATTATCAACGCGACGAACCCCATCACCATCAGGGCCGCCGCACGGTCCCGTGCCCCGCGCGCCACGGCAATCAACCGCCAGATCAACATCAAGTAGAGCACCATCATTAGCAGGATTCCAACGAATCCGATCTCTTCACCGACTACGGCGCCGATAAAATCCGAGTACGCGTACGGTAGAAAGCCGAGCTTGCCCTGCGTGCCCTGCCCGAGGCCCTTCCCGACCAGGCCCCCGGACCCGACGGCGATCATAGACTGAATGGTCTGATAGCCGTACCCTCGTGGGTCAGCTTTCTCAGGGTAGAAAATCACGTTGACACGCTGCTTCTGGTAGTCCTTCAGGTGCGGATAGACCGCCACGAGCCCGCCAACGAGGGCGACCATGCCGGCAACGAGAACGAGCTTGCGCACGCCGCCCAGCACATAGAAAGCCCCGAGGATCGCACCGAACGTCAGCATCGTGCCCGTGTCGTTCTCGAGGTAGATAAGCGCGATCGGCGGCAGAGCAATGAGCCCCATGATTGCGATGTCTTTGATGGACAAGTTTCCCGCGCGTGGCTGCGATATGTGGCGCGTAAGCATCAGGATTGTGGCAACCTTGGCGAATTCGCTCGGTTGGAAGCTCCCGAGCGGTCCAAGAAGGAGCCAGGCTTTGTTGCCGTTCTTCTCCGCGCCGACGAAGAGCACCAACACCAGCAACGCCATCACCGCGCCGTAGAAGAACGGCGCGATCGTGATGATGATCTTTCGGTAGTCCGTGAACGTTATCGCCAGCGCCAGAACGAGTCCGATGACCAGCGCCACAACCTGTCTTTTAACCAAGTCGGGCTGGGTGCTGTAAATGCCGATGCAACCAAAAAGCGTCAGCGCGACCGGCGTCAAAAGCAAGAACCAGTCGACATCCCTAAGACTTCTTCTGTTGAAATCGATCATCGGTGATTACACCGCGGCCGGGGGGCGTCCAGTTGCTCGGCCGGTGTTCTTGACTTCGGGTAGATACTATCACGCCATCGCGCGGGTCAAGAAGCCGGCCGCCCCCCGCCGCCTGAATCTACTGATCTCGCCTCTTGTCAGCGTCGACGGCGGGCCGCGCGATCGAAGGAGCCGAGACATCCTGCCTGGCGGGAAAAAGCTCGCCGCGGGCGATCAGCTCAGGCAAGACCGGACGCCCAAGCTTCTTCGAGAAGTACGCACCATTAATCATCTTCGCCTTCGGCGCCGACGCTCTTCCGCCCTGCCCGCCGTTCTCGGTCAAGACGACAACTGCCAACTCCGGGGGCTGGTCGGTGTGCAATGGCGCAAAGCTGATGAACCAGGCGTGATCCGCGTGCTCCTTCAAGCGGACCTTCTCTTTGGCGATGACCTGCGCCGTCCCCGTCTTCCCGCCGATGTTGAGTTCGAGCGGGAATCCCGCACCACTTGCCGTCCCGCCTTGGTTGACCACTCCCCACGCCCCGTAGGTCAGTACATCGACCGTCTCGCGCGAAAGTTTCAACTCGGCCGGCGCATCGTCGAAATACTTGGCCCGCTCGAGTTGAGTCGCTTTCGCTTCTTTCAGCACGTGCGGTGTGCGGTACGCCCCGCCCATCATTATGCCGGATTCCGCGCGCAACAAAGCGATCGGCGTTATTGCAACAGATCCCTGGCCGACTGCCGCGCTTGCGGTATCGAAGTCCTTCCACTCCGGATCGCGCGGGGTATTTCGCCGCTTCCACTCCCGACTCGGGATGATGCACTTCTTCTCGTGAGGAAGGTCGACGCCAGTCAACTGGCCCATTCCGAACCGCACGATCCAGTTGTGGATCATATCTACTCCCATTTTCAATCCGAGGCGGTAGAAGAACCCGTCGCACGAATGGACGATTGCAGCATGGATCTCCGGCGACCCGTGGCTTCCCATGCAGTGCATGAAGCGATTGCCAACCTGGAGTCCGCCGCCACATGCGATCCGGCTGGCCGGCGTAATCACCCCTTCCTCAAGCGCGGCGGTGCTTATCATCAGCTTCCAGGTCGAACCAGCGGGATAGATGCCTTGGGTGCCTTTATTATAAAGCGGAAATTGAGGGTCATTGATTATCGTTCGCACTTCGGCGCGATTCTCGCCTGCCGAGATGACGTTGCGCGCGAAGACATTGGGATCGAACGCGGGGCGGGAGACCATCGCGAGGATCTCGCCGTTCTGAGGGTTCATCGCGATGGCGGCGCCGGTCGAGTTTGTCGAGTCGAACTGTTCCTCGGCCACCTGCTGAACGTCCACGTCGAGCGTGGTGACGATATCCTGGCCCCTGATGGGCTCAACGGCGTCCAGCTCGCGGATCGTGCGGCCGCGGCTGTCGACGACAACCCTGCGCTTCCCGTCGACGCCGCGCAGAATACGGTCGTACACCGCTTCGATTCCGCCCTGCCCGATGATGTCCCCTGCTTGATATCCGCGGCCACGGTACTTTGGGTCCTCGAGCTGCTTGGGGCTGATCTCGCCGATGTAGCCAAGCACGTGCGCCGCAAGCTTGCCGAAGGGGTAAAGCCGCTGCGGCTGGGGCTCGATGCCTATCTCAGGATAATCGTAATCATGGGCGGCGACCCACTGCCGGTCGGCGACCGTCGCGTTCTGCTTGACCAAAATGGGCTGCGACTTGGGGCGGGAGACGTTCAGTTCGGCCATCAACTGATTGTATTCGATGCCGAGGTTCTCGACGAGAACCTTGATGGTCTGATCGCGGTTGGCGATGAGTTCCGGCGCGAGGACAACGTTGAAAGCAGGAGTATTGTCTACGAGCGGCACCAGATTGCGATCAAGGATTGAGCCGCGCGGAGCCGGTATCGGGATTTCGCGGATGCGGTTGTTTTCAGCCCGCTGTTGAAACTCATCGTGCCGCGCGACCTGCAACGCGTAGAACCGGATGCCCAGGACGATGAAGATGGCGAACACGACGTACTGCGCAAGGCGCAGCCGCGTTTCAAAACCATGCGCATCTTCTCTTTGATTCGGGTTAGTCATAGAACCGCTTCTTGATCGCCATCCGTCTTGCCTGCACCTGTTCGCTGAATAGCCGGTCCATCAGCACGAAGACCACGATAGAGGCCGCCGAGTCGGCCAGCGCTCGCCAGCCGGTCGTCTTTCCGAACTCGCCCCACGTTCCGACGAACGGCAAGGGCTGCTCCAGCACGAGAGTGAGCGAAACGTATATTGCGGTGTTGACCGCCGACGCCACCGCCACTACTCCAAGCCGCGCAAGCGGGTTGTCGAACGAAAATTTTATGCTGATCATCGCCACCAGATAACCGATCAGCGTCTTCGAGAATCCGCCTATTCCCAAAATCCCGCCGCTTATCGCGTCACCGCATAACCCCGATGCAAAACCCGTCACCAGGCCCGGCAACAGCGCTCGCTGCAACGCAACGTAGACCGTGACCACAAGCTGAAGATCTACATACTTGAAGACCTGCAGATACCGAGCGGCGACCAGTTGCACCAAAAGCGCGACTATGATGCTGAGGGCGATTTTGAAGGTCTGCACTCTTCGGGCTACCTTTGCCTATCTTACGGTCTCGTCCATCGGAAAGTCCTTCTGTTCGACCAGCAGCACCAGCACCTGCTCGGCGCGGTCGATGCGAGCTGACGGGGTGATGTAGATTTTCTTCCAGGGAGCGTTGGGGTTGTTCTCGACAGACGCGACCGTGCCGACAACCAGACCCTTCGGATAGACGCGGTCGAGTCCCGTAGTGACCACCGTCTCACCGGTCTCCACTGATTCGTTCGAGTTGATACTCTTCAGCTCGCAACGGCCTCCGTCCACTCCGCGAACTTCGCCCGGCGCACGCGATCGCTGTAACATCGCCCCCAAGCCGGCGTGTTTGTCGGTGATGACTTGAACCACCGCATAGTTCGGTCCGAGCGAGATTATCCGGCCCACAACGCCCGCGTTGGTGACAACCGGGAGGTCGCGCCGGAGCCCGTGCATAGTCCCGCGATCAATGATCAGCCGCTGGTACCACATGCTTATGTCGCGTGACACGACGTTCGCCGCCACCTCCGGGTATTGCGGCTGAGACGGCAACCCAAGCTCGACTCGCAGGAGTTCCAACTGTGCGGCGCGCTCGACGGCCTGATCGCGTTCGGCTGTCAACTGGTCGATCCTTTGACGCAGCGCCGTGTTCTCGTCGCGAGCGCCTCGTAATTGGGCGATGTTGTCGACGGCGCCTGTGATCCCCGATATCACGCTGCCGACAGCCTTGGTGACTGGAGTGAGCACGGTCATCAGCCAGGTGCGAAGAACGGACTGCTCGCTCTCGGGGTGCTTGGCGTTGGCCGACATCAACACCACCTGAGAGAGCAGCAACGCCGCGAGAATCCAGGGCGCTTTTTGTGGTATCGGCTTCGAGATCATACAGGGTTTTCAATTCAGGGTTCAGGATTCTGGATTCTGGATTCCAGGCTTCAGCCGGCCCTGAATCCTGCCTCCTGAATCCTGCTTCCTAAATCCTGCCCTACAGTCCGTGATGGGTGTTCTCCCAACTGACGCGGCTGAGCAAGTCAAAATCAGCCAGCATCTTCCCGGTTCCCAGTGCCACCGACGACAGCGGGTTTTCCGCCAGCGACACGGGCACGCCGGTCTCGTGTACGAGGCGGCGGTCGATTCCTTTCAACAGCGCGCCGCCGCCTGTCAGCACGATTCCGCGCTCGGCGATGTCGGCCGACAGCTCGGGCGGCGTCCGCTCCAAGGCCACGCGCACTGCATTGACAATCGTCGATATGGGGTCGGCGAGCGCTTCTCGAACCTCCTCATCGGTGATCGTTATCGTGCGAGGTACACCTTCAATCAAGTTGCGGCCTTTGATCTCCATCTGGCTCGGCTCATCGCCCGGCCATGCCGAGCCGATTTCGATCTTGATCGACTCCGAAGTCCGCTCTCCTATCAGCAGGTTGTACTTCCGCTTGATGTAATGAATGATCGCTTCGTCCAACTCGTTGCCGGCGACTCGGACGGCGCGCGAATAGACGATGCCCGACAGCGATATGACAGCTATGTCAGTCGTGCCGCCGCCGATGTCCACGATCATGTTGCCGTAGGGCTCGGTGATCGGCAGCCCGGCGCCGATCGCAGCCGCCATTGCCTCAGCCACCAGATACACCTTTGAAGCCTTCGCGCGATACGCGGCGTCCTCGACCGCGCGTCGTTCGACCTGCGTGATTTCGCCCGGCACCCCGATCACGACCCGCGGCGAGACCCACGAGCGGCCGTTGTGCGCCTTGCGAATGAAGTGCTGGAGCATCTTTTCGGTCACTTCGAAATCGGCGATGACGCCGTCTTTCATCGGCCGAATGGCGATAATGTTGCCGGGCGTGCGGCCCAACATCTCCTTCGCTTCTTTTCCGACGGCTTCAACTTTGTTGGTGACCTTGTTGATGGCTACGATGGAAGGCTCGCTGACTACGATGCCGCGCCCTTTGGCGTAGACGAGAGTATTCGCGGTTCCCAGGTCAATCGCGAGGTCGCTTGAAAACGGATTAAAGAGGTTTCTTAATCTCATTACGATAGACTTCCCATTCTGGAGAACAAGCCGATCTCCTCGCTCATAGCCCGGTTCGCGTTGCGCAGGTCGTAATGCGCCTGTTGTCTCTCAACGCCCCTGCGCCGCGCCAGTCGTTCTGCAAGATGAGGAGTCGGCCACAACGGTGTACATTCAATCATAAACGGACAACTGCACGAATAAGGGCGCCGAGTTTGTCGGGATACCGGCTTTGAAGGGATCCGCTTGTGCAGATGAAATCCGGGCTCGATCCTCTCCGTTTACCGGCGCTCAACGTCAATCCCCACGCGCCGGAATCTGGACTCACCCACGGGTCGGCCTCAGCTAGCTCAGTGTTGGTCAGTATGCCGAAAACCAAGTAACCCTTTGAGAACGGAAATTTAGCACGCTGGTAGCTAACAATCAAGAAGTTTAAGGCACAACTCGGCCCAGGTTAGCGAAAAAAGATTCGGGGCACGCCCCGCTCTTGTCTCAACCTCGCGTACGCAGGTGCTGCTGCCTCAGGACGAAACATCGTCACCACCGGTCAGCGCGCGTCTCCGACTCGCATCAGATCCACGTACCGATTGGAAGAAGTTTGATCCTGGTTCCAGTGCGTGGTAAGCTCGTCTCCGAGGCATGCTGAAATGAAAGCCGTAATAGATCACTCGCCCCGACGACTTCGTAGGAACCTGTTCGCCGACTAGCCCTCCTTTACCAAGGCACGACGTCCTGGAGGTGTTTTCAGATCAAGCAGACCTTTCACAACTAAATGGAGGCGCTATGCAAACACTGACAGAAGCAAGACTACCGGAGATCAGGACCCAACTTCCCGGACCGAGAGCCAAAGAATATCTCGCGCGGGACACGAGGTTCATTTCACCAAGCTACACTCGGAGCTATCCGCTAGTTGCATATCGTGGATACGGCGCGATGATCGAGGATGTCGACGGCAACGTCTTTCTCGATTTCAACGCCGGGGTCGCCGTCTGCGCTCTTGGTCACGCACATCCTGAAATTGCCGATGTGATCTCACGACAAGCGCGGGAGTTTATCCACATATCTGGAACGGACTACTACTATCCGCACCAAACTGACCTTGCGGAAAAACTCATAGCGATTACGCCCGGCGACTTCGACAAGAAGGTCCACTATGGCAACTCCGGCGCAGAGGCCATGGAAGCCGCTCTCAAGGCGGCTCTCTACGCGACGGGCCGCAGCAAGTTCATCGCCTTCCGAGGCGCGTTTCACGGCCGAACCTTCGGCACGTTGTCGTTGACCGCCTCGCGCGCAGCACAACGACGGGGCTTCGGGCCGCAGGCGCTCGACGTCACACACGTGCCTTACGCGAATCCGATCAGGTTTCCGCTCGAGCGACAAGCCGGCGAATCAGTCGGACGCCGCGTCGCGCGCTACATTGAAGAGACGGTCTTCAGGACTTCTGTTCCGCCCGAGGATTGCGCCGCCATCGTCGTCGAACCGATCCAGGGCGAGGGCGGATACGTCGTGCCGCCGTCCGACTTTTTGCCGGAGCTTCGCCGAATCTGCGACGATCACGGAATCGTGCTGATCGTAGACGAGGTCCAGTCGGGGATGGGGCGGACCGGCAGGATGTGGGCCGTCGAACACTGTGGAGTCGTACCCGACATGATCTGTATGGCCAAAGCGATCGGAGGTGGTCTTCCGTTGGGCGTGACTCTCGCGCGCGCTGATCTCATGCGATGGCACGTTGGGGCGCACGCATCGACGTTCGGCGGCAACCCGGTTGCTATTGCCGCTGCGCTGAAAACCATCGAGCTTCTTGAGGATGGGGTGATGGACAATGCGGCACAAATAGGCGGGCATCTCTTAAATCGGCTGCGCGCGGTAAAAGACCGGCACGAGGAGATCGTCGACGTCCGCGGCCTTGGGCTGATGATTGGCCTCGAGCTGGCGCATGATCGCAACACGTTACAGCCATGGAGCGACCTGAGGGACCGGGTTGTCATAGAGTGCTTCCATCGTGGACTCGTGATTCAAGGAGCGGGCGAATCGGCGCTGCGCCTGTCGCCGCCGTTGATCATCGACCACGAGCAGGCGGACTTCGCGGTCGATACGCTGGAAGCGGCGCTCGTCCACTGTTTGAAATAACGGAGTATCGGCGGCGGCAGGGTGGAATCCCGCGTGATCCGGATCAGGAGCGGGCTTTGACGTCCAACCGCTCGATGCTGACCGCCCGGCCTGTGCGCTCGTCTACTTCAACGACCACGCCTTGTACGCGAGCGTCGCCGGAGGCCGTCTCGAAGCGAGCCGGCAAGCCACGCACGAAGCGGGTCAGGACGAGGTCCGTCTGAATCCCGATCACACCGTCATGCGGCCCCGTCATCCCGAGATCGGTGATGTAGGCTGTTCCACCAGGTAGAATCCGCTCATCCGAGGTCTGGACATGCGTGTGCGTGCCGACTACCACGGAGACTCTTCCATCGAGGTACCGTCCCATCGCGACTTTTTCCGAAGTCGCTTCGGCGTGGTGGTCGACGATCAAGACAGTAGCGCGGCTTCGCAGTTCGGTAACCAGCCGGTCCACGGTTCGGAACGGGCAGTCGTTTGGCGGCATGAAGACCCGGCCTTGAATGTTGATGACGGCGACCGGCGTTCCGGACACGGTCGATCCCAACCACACCCCGCGACCGGGGGAATCAGGAGGATAGTTCGCGGGCCGGAGCAAGCGCAGGTTTTTCTCGATGTACTCGAGCGCGTCCTTTTTGTCGAAGACATGGTTCCCCGACGTCATCACGTCGACGCCGGCCTGGAGTATTTCCTCTCCTACACGGGGGATGATGCCGGCGCCGGCTGCTGCGTTTTCGACGTTTGCTACAACGAATTCCGCTTCGTGCTCGTCCCGCAACCGCTTCAGGAGTTCATTCAGCACCGTTCGGCCAGGTCTTCCGACCACGTCCCCGAGGATGATGGCTTTCATGTCGTCTCCATGTTGAACCGCGGCAGCGGCGATGCAAGCAGCCGGTCGGGTGTCACGACGCGCCGACGCGCTTTGAGCCGCGAGTCCGTGATCGGTATCGAGAAGGGATGCACGATCTCTAGAGGGGCAAAAGAGACGCGTGAGGGCAACCGCTCTGCCGTGCGCCTTGTCAATTTTTGGACCTGCTAGTAACAGGTGGGTGACCTGAGCGCTGGCATTTTCGCATCCCCAATCAATGTGGGGCTCCGCTCCAGCCAGTGCTATACCTGGCCCCCCGTTTTTCGGCGTTAGTACAAAATTAACAAGTCATTCACGCACAAAGTAGTAAACCCTCAGCACGGTCGGATATTACACGACCCCCATGGGTCGGTCAAGACACGAGGCTCTCACGCTCTCACGAGGCTCACAGACACGGGGCTCGCACAGTACGGGGTTGGCATACGCGTTGACGCGCGTTCGCGTTTGGCAGCCGCGAGCGTTGTGTCCTCGACTTGAACAAGTGGATTATGCGAGGCAGTGAATAAAAAAAGAGGACGAGATCATTGCACACCCGCAAACTCGTCCTCTACCATTCCGCTCACTTCAGGAATTAAGGAGGCACCTTAATCGCTGATTCTTGGTGCCCTGTTTATACCACAACGATAGTCCCGCTGCAAGCAAGACTCGAAGCATGACTCGAAGCAGGGGTCGAAGCGATTGTCTCGAACGTCGTCGCGGTCCGCCAGCCGCATTGCTTGAAGGACGGGAGCAAGTGTGGTACAAGACGCGTGAACAGAACTGGCGGTACTCGCGGCCAAACGTCTATGTCATCTCTTCAAAAGGTGTGTCCTCACTGTGGGATGCCCCTCGAAATGGGTAAAGCTACTTGCCTTCAATGCGGGGCGACGGTGGGCACGGTCTTCTCCGAGTCCACTGAGGTTCGTCCTTTTGCCCGCACGAAGTACCGCCAGACCGTCTCCGAGCAGGTGAGTTCCCATCGGAGAATCGAGGCGGCGCAGGAACGTGCCAATAATGCGCTGGCCCTCGCGCTCGCGAGTTTTTTCTGCCCTGGGCTCGGATTCCTGATGGGCGTGACCTCGATTTATCTCGGCGCCCGCGCCGCGCAAACGCTGCGCGAGTGTGGCGTCGAGGAGGGACGCGGCCTGGCGTTAGCCGCAATTGTGATTGGAGTGATCGTCC
The DNA here is from genome assembly GCA_035293105.1 of Blastocatellia bacterium. Classification (GTDB taxonomy): domain Bacteria; phylum Acidobacteriota; class Blastocatellia; order UBA7656; family UBA7656; genus DATDOV01. Next base: position 17,301 of record DATDOV010000037.1, on the reverse strand, counting down.
TCATCGCTCAGGTCTCTCTCGTGATCTACTTCATCAGGGTCGGGATACCGCTGTAGCCGTAGCGACTCACTTCGTCCCCGCTATCACTGTAGCCTTCACCGAGACGTCGAAGGGACCGCCGTGCCTTTCGTTGTCTATTATCGCGACCACTTCGGCCACTACCTTCTCACGATGCTCCTCCGGCACAATTCCCAGCCACTTGCCCAGGAACTCGTCCTTCATAAGGGGCGATTCGAGAAACTCGCCGGCGTTGTCGAAAGAGAACTCCTCCCTGCTCGTGTAGCTCTGAACGTCCCGGAGCCCTTTACGCATTGCCAATTCTCCCGCCTCCGAAATGTTCGGCCGCTCGTTAATCAGACTCTCCAGACGGCCCCACACCTGGTCGACTATCCCGGCGCCCAATAGCGCTTCCCAGAACACCGAGAAGAACTCGTCAAAGCTGCCGTGCGTCGCCATCTTGAGGATGACGCGGCCGCCCGGCTTCGCGAGCCGAACCATCTCGCCGAGCAGATCCGTGGTCTCCGCCGCGTGAAGCATCGACCCGTCTCCGATCACGGCGTCGAAGCCGTCGCCGGCGAACGGAAGTTCCGCGGCGCCTACTCGATCAAACTCTACGTTGTCGACCTTCTTAACCTGTGCCTTAGCTCGCGCTATCTCCAGCCGTTCCTCGCTCGGATCGGTTGCAAAGACCTCACCTTTGCCTTTGAGTTTCTCGCCTAACTCGATGGCATAATCCCCCGTCCCGCAGTTGACCTCCAGAATGCGGCCCTCTGCGGGCAGATCGACTGATTCGGCGATCAACGTGTCGAATCTGTTCCGCCAGTCCGGAGTGATGAACAGATCGTATCGATAGGCCAGTTCCTTTTCGGTGCTCATACCGGCTCCGCGCCCGATGATAGCACGCGACTAGAAGCGCCGAGAAGTTGGTGCTTTTTGAGATTGTCTCGCGTAGGATTACTCGCGATGTCGGAGAGAACCTTATGGGAGGACCGGTACGACACGCCCGAGATGATTCACGGTACGGAGCCGTCCGAATTCCTGCGCGAGAACGTCGAGTTGATCCCCAAACATGGCCTCGCGCTCGACGTCGCCGGCGGTGAAGGCCGCAACAGTCTGATGCTGGCCGAGTTGGGCTGCGAAGTCATCCTGCTCGATCTGTCGGTCCGAGCCCTGCAAAAGTGCAAGCGGCTCGCGCGCGAGCGCGGAGTCTCAGTCGCGTGTGCGGCGGTCGATCTGTCGAGTTTCTTGCTTCCACCCGACCGGTTTGACTTGATCATCTGTTTCAACTACCTCCGCCGGGATCTAATACCCACAATGAAGGCGGGTCTGCGCCGCGGCGGTGTCCTCATCTACGAGACCCTTGCGACGGCGCACTTGAGGTGGAAGCCGGGATTCAACCCTGACTTTCTATTGCGGCCGGGTGAGTTGCTCTATCTGTTCGGTGGCCTTCGTCTTCTGAAGTACCGCGAGGCGGACTTGCGAATCGGAGAGCGAGTGCGCTCGGTGGCAAGCGTCATTTCGAAAAGGGAATAACCGAAGACCGAGCCGGTTTGAATCAGGAAGTTTTCATGTGGTAGAACCATTCTCGACCTCAGCCTCCGTTTTCGTTGTGACCGACGCGGGGGTAATGACGTAGAATACCTAGACCGAATCGAAGGGAACGTGAATTGACTGGCTGGCGACTTTACGCCGGAGCAATTCTCTAGCAAGGAGACGAAGCAGATGGAGAGCAAATCCGGTCCGCAGGCGACGGGTCAGGTCGAAGCAGAACCCGAAGTGCCTGTTTCCAATCCCCAACCGAAACAGGAGGGCAAGCCCGGTTCTTACTCGATGCTCGAACCGAAGATGCGCCGAATATACGGCGAGTTCTATCGAGAGATCTACTATTCGGAAGCCAAACATCTCGACACTAAGACTCAGGAGTTAATCTCGATTGCGGCGTCACTGGTCGCGAAATGTCAGGGCTGCATCGAGGGCCACATCAAAAAGGCAATCCAATCCGGCGCTACGAAGGAAGAGATCAGCGAAGCGATCTCCATCGCGTGCGCCATCAATGCGGCAGCGGTGGTTGATCTGACCGACGTCGCCGCGGCGAACCTCGACCTCAACTTCTTCCCCAGCGACGGGCCCCGCTTCAGGTTCTAAGATGATGAAACTTACAACGCGATTCGCCGCTATCGCCTGCTTGGCGGCATCATCACTACTCTGCTCAAGCGTACCTCTCAGGGCAGCACAACAGCCGCCGGCAACGCCTCCAGCCACAACCCAGCAGCCAGCGTCCGAGGCTCGGCTGGAATACGCGTCGTTCCCTTCCGCTGCGCTTGGCAAAGAGATGAAGTTCGCCATTCAGTTCCCGCCGTCTTATGACCGCGACGCAAAGCGGAGGTTTCCGGTGCTCTATTTCCTGCACGGGATGTTTGGCAGTGAGCTGGAGTTCCAACGGCGTGGCGTCGCCGCCGCCGTCAACAAGCTGCGCGACGACGGCAAGGTCGGCGAGTTCATAATCGTTTCGCCGGCCGGCGAGAATAGTTTCTATCTCAACTCCAAGAACGGCGTCCGCTATGAGGACGCGATCGTCAATGACCTCATTCCGTATATCGAGAAGACGTACCGCACGATCGGGACGCCCGCTGGACGGGCGATTCAAGGAATCTCGATGGGCGGGTTCGGCGCCCTCCTGCTGGCGTTCAAACACCCGGCGCTGTTCTCCTCAGTGACAACACACAGCGCAGCGCTGTTTGAAGAACTGCCCAAGCCTTCGGGCGCCGACCGGCGCTCGCAGTTCATGAGCCGGTTGATCGGAAACATCTTCGGCGATCCGCCCGATGACGAGTTCTTCAAGGTCAACAACCCGATGTACCTCGCCGAAGTCAACGCGGCGGCGATCAAGAAAGCGGGGATCAGGATATACTTCGACTGCGGCGAGCAGGACCGCTACGGTTTTCAGGAAAGCAACAAGGCGATGGACGCGCGCCTCACGAAGGCCGGCATCGCGCACGAGTTCCACCTATTCCCAGGCAGCCATGGGTGGGAGTACATGATTTCCGTGGCCGACCACTCGTACACCTTTCTATGGCAGAGCTTCAAGCCAGGCGCCAAACCCGGTCCGGCTTCGCGCACCCGTTAGCACTCGCCGAGGCAAGCTCACCGCTTAAGTAGTATACTCAAGGGCTGATGGCTGCGGTCATCGGCCCTTTTCACGTCATCGCCGAGGCGGGGACGCCGTGTCTAAGCACCAATCAGAGAACATTCGCGCCCGTTTCGCAACGGCGCTTTCATCGAACGAGGAGCAAATCGATCTCGCCGAAGCCGCCCTCCTGATCGCTGGCGAAGAGTATCCCCACCTCAACGTTCTCGCGTACGTGGAGAAGCTCGACCGCTTTGGAGACTTGGCGCGCGAACAGGCAGACGCCGCGCGGGGTGCTCACGGGACGATCCTTGCTATCAACACCGTGATCTTCGAAGAGCTTGGGTTTCACGGCAACCGGGAGAATTACTATGACCCGCGTAATAGCTTCCTCAACGAAGTCATCGACCGCCGACTCGGCATACCGATAACCCTGGCCGTGGTCTACATGGCCGTAGCTCGTCGCGTCGGCTTCGGAGTGCACGGCGTTGCCATGCCCCACCACTTCATCGTTAAGCATATCCATGAAGGCGGCGAGATATTCATCGACCCGTTCAACGGCGGACAAGTAATGGGAGAGGCCGAATGCGGTGAGCTGCTCGACCAAGTAAGCGGCGGAAGAATGAAGCTTGAATCAGAATACTTATGCGCGGCGACAAACAAACAGATACTGACGCGCATGCTGACGAATCTGCTTGGAATCTACGCGGAAAGCAATGACTACGGGCGCGCGCTGGCGGCTCTCGATCGCATTCTTCTCATCAACCCGGACTCGCCGTCTCACGTGCGCGACCGTGGGTTGTTGCTCGCGGCCCTCGGGGATGCGCACCACGCGCTTGCGGAACTCGCGCGCTATCTTCAACTCGCGCCTGAGGCCGCGGATGCCGCCGCGATTCGCGAGCAGATGAAGACGATTCGCGGAACGCATGCACGACTGAATTGAATTGTCCCGCCGCTATTTCCCTTTTCGCTTCTGGAGACTCGCAAGCAAGCGCTCGGCGGGGTCGTTCTGAAACTCCAGATTGTCGGGGTTCTTCTGGATGGCTTTCCTGATCTCCTCGATCGCCATCGCGATTTCTTTAGCCTTGGTCGATTGCGAGTAGACCGAGCCGAGGTACCAGTGCGGAAGGCCGCTCGCCGGATCGAGCTCCTTAGCGCGTTCGATGTCCTTGATTCCGTCTTTTACCTCGCCCTTCGTTGCGCGTGACAGTCCCAGCCCGGCGTACGCCGCCGCATACTTCGGATCGATCTCGATGGCCTTGCGGAACGAAGCGATCGATTCCTTGAGCTTGCCTGATCCGAAATACGCCGAGCCCAGACCCGCATGAGCAGGGGCCCATTTCGGCTCCAGTTGTACCGCCTTTAGCAGGGCCGCCTCTGCCGCGTTCGCATCCGGAATGTTCAACAGGACCCGGCCCAGTTGATACTGGGCGGCGCCCCAGTGCTCGTCGGCCTTCGTAGCCTTTTCCAACTCGGCGCGGGCGGTTGCAAGGCCGCCGCCTTCGCCCTCGGCGTGCGCACCTGCCATCTGCCACTCGCGAAACGCGCGCGCCCCGCTCAAGTAAGCAACCTGAGCCTGAACTCTCATATCGTCCCCGCGGAGATCGAGCGCCGTCGTCGCCGACTCCAGCGCGGCCGACAGTTCGTCCGGGGTGATCATCCGCCAGGCCGAGATCGTTCTGTCGATGACCGGCGTCACTCTCTCCGCGAGTTTCCCGGAGAGCACACCGCGCATTCGCTGAGTCTCAGGGCGGTCAGGGAATTTCCCGGCCAGCTTGCGGACGACTTCCAACGCATTCGGCGTTTCCGGTCCCATCAGCTTCCCGGCTGCTACAAGCGAGTCGAACTCGCTCACTATGTCGTCTAGTTTCGGCTCGAGCGTGAACTTGAGCGTAGGCGAATCCGCGCCCGCCTCGAATCCCCTCACCTGTGCATGGTAGTCCTTCTTCTGCACCTCCACCGTGTGATGACCGAGCGGCATTCTCTCGATGACGAACTTCCCTTCCTTATTCGTAGTGCCCCGGCGTTCCCCATCGATGAAGACGACGCTCTCCGAAGGATCGGTCAAGACAGTGAGGATGACCGTAGCGACCCGCGACTCGGGCTTCACGGGCGGTGATGCCGGTTTGGTCGTTGGTTTCTTCTTGGGCGGCTCGGTCGGCCGTCCCGTCGGGTCTTGACCCAGCACTCCGAATGATAGGGCGGGCGTTACGAGCAAACCCACGGCAAGTACGAGAGAACAGCGCAAGAGTCTGAGCGGTGTTGATGCCATAGTGTCACCTCGGCGGTCGATTATACCGCACCTCGTAAGCCAGCCCAACATTCCCGCGACGCTCACCATGATCTGCCTGCTATATCTTTAATCCCAAGTCCGTTCGTAGTAAAATTGCGGCTCATTCAAGGCGAAGCGGAAAGGTACCCCGTCAGCGGCAATGGGTGAAATCGTACTCTACACAACGCGCTGGAGCGCCGACTGTCACCAGGCCAAACAGTTCCTCGACGATGAAGGTATCTTCTACGAAGAGATCGACATCGAAGAGCAGCCGGCCGGCGCCCGCTTCGTCGAAAGCGCGAACGGAGGCCGGCGCATCGTTCCGACTTTCGATATCGACGGCACGGTCTTCAGCTTGAAACCGTTCAACTGGAAGAAACTCCAGAAGGAACTCGAGCGGCTCGGAGTCGAAGAGGAGTAACACGCGCACGTCTGCCGCCCGGAATCCAGATGTCACAACTGACTTTCCTTGAGCAACTGACGCGAGAGCGCAGGCCTCTGTCGGTCTCCCAGCTCACCGCACAACTCAAAGAGCTGATCGAGGATCACTTCAGCGCCGTCTGGGTCGAAGGCGAGATCTCCAACTTCCGCCGCCACTCGTCGGGGCACTGGTATTTTTCGCTCAAGGACGAAGGCGCGACGCTGCGTTGCGCCTGCTTTCGAATGCAGAATCGCTTGATCCGCTTCTCGCCCGAAGATGGGATGAACGTCCGCGCGCGCGGCGGCATCTCGCTCTACGAACCACGCGGCGATTATCAACTGCTCGTCGAATACCTCGAACCGGTCGGCGTCGGCGCGCTCCAGTTGGCCTTCGAGCAGTTGAAGACCAACCTCGCGGCGGAAGGCTTGTTCGATGCCGGCCGTAAACGTTCACTGCCCGTGTTCCCGGCCCGGATCGGCATCGTCACCTCACCGACTGGCGCCGCGCTTCAAGACATCTTGCGCACAATCAAGCGCCGCAATGAAGCAGTCAGCATTCTGGTCGCCCCCGCTCGCGTTCAAGGCGAGGGCGCCGGAACAGAGGTCGCCCGCGCGATTGAACTGCTCAATGCCCGGCGCGAAGTCGACGTCATCATCGTCGGCCGCGGCGGAGGATCCGTCGAAGACCTATGGCCCTTCAACGAAGAGTGCGTCGCCCGCGCGATCTATTCTTCACGCGCCCCGGTCATATCGGCAGTCGGACATGAGACCGACTCTACGATCGCCGACTTTGTCGCCGATCTGCGCGCTTCGACGCCCTCAGCCGCGGCCGAGATCGTGGCGATGGCCCTGGACGACATCAGCGCGCGCGTGGCTGGCCTTCGTGAAGGGATGACGGGGTCGATGCGCTATAGAATCCTCGAGACGCGCAGCCGTCTGTCGAAGCTTGAAGCGAGCCCGGCCTTCAAGGACATCGTTCCGTCGCTTCGGACCCTGGCACAGCGGGTCGATTCGGCGTCGTTTTCACTCGAGGGCCGCTTGCGCCGGGGCATCAAGCTGGCGCGCGCGCGCATCGAAGCGGCCACGCTGAGGCTCAGAGGCGCGGATACGCGGCGCGTGCTTGGCGAGCGGCGCGCTGCGTTTGGATTGATGATGGCTCGCGCGACAGGCGGCCTTCGCACGGCGCTCGACCGCAGCGGCGAGCGGCTCTCGATCGCGGCGGGCAAGCTCCAGTCGCTCTCACCGCTGGGCGTGCTGGCGCGCGGCTACGCAATCGCTTTCGACGGCCAGGGGAGAATCATCAAGCGCGCGGATGCCGTGCCGACCGGAGAGCGCGTCCGCGTGCGCGTGGCCGAAGGCGAGATGGAGTGTGAGAAGAAGTAGTTCGTGGTTTGTAGTTTGTAGTGTTTGTAGTTTGTAGTTTGTAGTTTGTGGTTTGTAGTTTGTGAGCGAGTTGGATCAACTATGAAGAAGCGTCGGACGCAGTCTAACAGAAGAGCAACATCGCAGCCTGGCGCGCAGGAGCAGGTTACGCCGGAGCGCATAATTCAAGACCTGTGGGCGGCGCGCAGCGCGCAAGCTCTCGTCGCCGGCACCGACCTCGATGTGTTCACTCACATCGCGTCGGGCAAGCGCTCGGCGAGTGAGATCGCCCGGGCGGCGCGGGCTTCTCTTCACGGCACTCGCAGCCTGCTCGACGCGCTCGCCGGGTTGGGATACCTGACCAAAGACGGGAACGGATACGGGTTGGCGCCGGTCTCACGGAGGTTTCTCGTGAGGAACTCCGACGCTTACATGGGCGCTTTCGTCGGCGAGACCAAACTCGTGTGGTCCAACTGGGCAAACCTGACCGAAGTGGTCAAATCCGGCCGGCCGGTCGCGACGGTCGACACCGAAGCCGGGGGCCGAGACTTCTTCCCGAAGCTCGTCGCCGCAATCTTTCCGATCAGCTTCGGCGCCGCTCGAGCCGCCGTCGCCGCCTTGCCCGCAAAGGCCCGCAAGAGCATCAGGTCGATTCTCGATGTTGCCGCAGGTTCAGCCGCGTGGTCGCTCGCCTTTGCGCAGGCGATCCCCGATGCCCGCGTCACCGTGGTCGACTATCGCGAAGTGACGCCGATAGCCCGTCAATTCGCCGCGCGGTTCGGCTTGTCGGATCGCTACGACTATATCGAGGGTAACCTGCGCGAGACCGATTTCGGCCGCAACCGGTACGACCTGGTGATCCTCGGCCACATCATCCACAGCGAAGGCGAAAAGTGGGGACGCAAGCTGATCAAGAAATCGGCGCGGGCATTGAAGCCCGGCGGCATGCTCTTGATCGCCGAGATGGTTCCCAACGACAATCGGAGCGGACCCGCGTTGCCGCTCGTGTTCGGACTCAATATGCTGTTGCACACGACCGACGGCGATGTCTTCACCATGCGGGAATACCGTCAGTGGCTCAAGGAAGCGGGCTTCAGGAAGGTCGCCACGATCGACGCGCCCGCCCCTTCGCCGCTGATACTCGCGACGAAGTAGAAACGAGGTGGCGATGACGACCGAGAAGAGTTTCGAAAGCTCACTCAAAGAACTCGAGCGAATAGTCGAGCAGCTCGAGGCGGGAGACTTGCCACTGGAGCAATCGCTCTCGCTCTTCGAGCAGGGTGTCCGGCTTTCGCGCGAGTGTCAGCGCCGGCTCGACGACGCCGAGCGCCGCGTGGAAATACTACTTAAGAACGAAGACGGTTCCTACACCAGCGAGCCGTTCAGCGAGCCTGAAGAGTGACCGCACCGAAAACCATCGAGGCTTATCTCGTCCGCCGCGCCGCCGAGGTCAACGCGTGGCTCGGTTGTCTCACACCGGCTGAAACGATCGAGCCTCGCCTCCTGCATCGGGCGATGCGCTACAGCCTCTTCGCCGGCGGAAAGCGATTGCGCCCGGCGCTCGTGCTCGCGGCTGGCGAAGCGCTAGGCGCCGAGACCGACGATTTGATGCCCGCAGCTTGCGCCATCGAGATGATCCACACGTACTCGCTGATTCACGACGACCTCCCTGCGATGGACGACGACGACATGCGGCGCGGCCGGCCGACCTGCCATAAACAATTCGGCGAAGCAATCGCCATCCTGGCGGGCGATGCATTGCTGACTCAAGCGTTCCGCGTTCTCTCTAGCGACGGCGCGGGCCGGAACGCCGAGCGCCAGGTCCGAGTCATCCGCGAGATCGCAACCGCTGCGGGCACCGTCGATGCGCTGATCGGAGGCCAGGTGGCCGACATCGAGTCCGAAGGCAAGCAGGTCGACGCCGCGACGCTTGAGTACATCCACCGCTCGAAGACGGGCGCCATGATCACGGCTTCGGTCGTCACCGGAGGGATCATCGCCGGCGCCGGTGATGGCCAAATCGAATCTCTGCGCGGCTACGGCATGCGGATCGGGCTCGCGTTTCAGATTGCCGACGACGTTCTGGATGTGACCTCGACCAGCGAACAGTTAGGTAAGACTGCAGGAAAGGACGCGGCCGCTCGCAAGGCCACCTACCCCGCGCTCCATGGACTTGCTGCTTCCGAAGCTCGCGCGCGCGAGCTTGTCGAGGAGGCGGTTGATCTGATATCTGGTCTGGGCGTCGATGCCCGCGTGCTTCGTGAGATTGCGCGATTCATCGTCGCAAGGAAATCATAGGAATGGTAGAGAAGGAAAAAAGATGACACTGCTACAACAAATCAACGAACCGGCGGACTTGCGCAAGCTTCCGCCCTCAAAGCTTCAACCGCTGGCTCAGGAAATCCGCGAGTACATGATCGAGACGCTGTCCAAGATCGGCGGCCACACCGGCGCAAGCCTCGGTCCCGTCGAGCTGATCCTCGCCGTTCACTACGCGTTCAACACGCCGCGCGATAAGTTCGTCATCGACATCGGTCACCAGGCCTACTCGCATAAGATCATCACCGGCCGCCGCGACCAGTTCCCGACGATCCGGCAGTACGACGGGCTGAGCGGATTCCTGCGGCGCGAAGAGTCCGTCTACGACGTCTTCAATGCGGCGCATGCCGGCACGTCGATTTCATCGGCGCTCGGCATCGCAACCGCACGCGATCTGAAAGGCGAGGACTTCAACGTCATTGCGCTCATCGGAGACGCCGGGCTGACCGCGGGCATGGCCCTCGAAGGAATCAACCAGGTCGGCCATCTCAAGAAGCGTATGATCATCCTGCTCAACGACAATGAGATGTCGATCGCTCCCAACGTCGGCGCGCTCGCCGGGTACCTGAATCGCATCCGCCATGCAAAGCCTTACAACGAGCTCAAGCACGAGGTCGAAGAGTTGCTGAAGTCGATTCCCGCCGTCGGCGAACGAGTGCTCTCGACCGCGCGTGCCGTGAAAGATACCGTCGCGCGCGCGTTGATACCCGGCGCGTTGTGGGAGGAGCTGGGCCTCCGGTACCTGGGCCCGATCAACGGCCACGACGTCAACGCGGTGCTGCACGCGCTCGAAGAGGCCAAGAAAGAAGAAGGGCCGGTGTTGATTCACGCGCTGACCGTGAAGGGCAAAGGCTACGAGCCGGCCGAGCGGGACAAGGCAGCGTGGCACGGAACATCCGGATTCGAAATCGCGACCGGCAAGTTCATCAAGGAGCCGGCGACGGCCCCGAGCTACACTGCAGTGTTCGCGCAAGCGACGATCGACCTGATGAAAGAGGACGAGCGCATCGTCGCCATCACCGCCGCGATGCCCGACGGCACCGGGTTGAACAAGGTGATGCAGGCATTTCCGAAACGGACGTTCGACACTGCGATAGCCGAACAGCATGCGGTCACCTTCGCCGCCGGAATGGCGACTGAAGGCCTGAAGCCTATCGCAGCGATATACTCGACCTTTTTGCAGCGCGCATTCGATCAGATCTTTCACGACGTGGTGCTGATGGGTCTGGACGTGACCTTCGCGCTCGACCGCGCGGGAGTCGCGGGCGCCGATGGTCCGACGCATCACGGGCTGATGGACTTCGCTTACCTGCGGCCGATGCCGGGGTTCGTCATCATGGCGCCGAAGGATGAAAACGAATTGCGGCACATGCTGAAGACCGGAGTCTACTATAACGGGCCGGCTTCGGTTCGATACCCGCGCGGGAGCGGCGTCGGAGTCCCGTTGGACGAGGAGATTCGCGCAATCGAGATCGGCAAGGCTGAGATTCTGCGCGAGGGCACGGACGTAGCGATACTCGGAATAGGCAGCGAGGTCGCGTACTGCTCGAAGGCGGCTGAGCGGCTCGCGGCGGACGGCATCAACGCGACGGTGGTCAACGCGAGATTCGTGAAACCGCTCGACGAGGAGTTGATCGTCGCGCTCGCGCGGTCGCATGGGACAATAGTGACCGCGGAGGATCATTACTTGATGGGAGGCTTTGGGAGTGCGGTCATGGAACTGCTCGAGCGCCACAAGCTGCACGAGGTCCGCGTGCTGCGATTGGGATTCGAAGACAAACTGATCGAGCACGGCAGCCAGAGCTTGCTGCTCGCCAAGTATGGACTGGAAGCGGACGGAATCTATTCGCGGGTGAGAGAATTCGCCGAGAGCAGGTTCACGTTTAGTCCCGTCGTGCGTGGCTAGGCGATGACACGTTTATGAACTTTGACAAACTCACCGCGGCCACCGACACGATTGAATCGACGCATCCGGCGGTCGTGGAGTATGCGCTATTGTGCCGGGGGGGGGCGGGCTCGGAGATCGATGGAGCTGTCAAGTTGTATTATGCGGTCCGCGACGGCGTTCGCTACGACCCGTACCGCGTTGATCTGAGCGTCGCCGGGATGAAGGCCAGCACCACTCTTGAGTCGAGGACGGGCTGGTGCGTGTCAAAGGCGGTTCTGCTGGCGGCTTGTTGCAGGTCACTTGGTATTCCCGCGAGGCTCGGATTCGCCGACGTGCGAAATCATCTGTCAACCGAGCGGATGAGGCAAACGATGCGGACGGACGTCTTTTACTGGCACGGGTACACGGAGATGCTGCTTGACGGGCGATGGGTGAAGGCGACGCCGGCCTTCAATATCGAGCTGTGCGAGAGATTCCGGCTGCTGCCCTTGGAGTTCGACGGTCGCGGCGATTCCCTGTATCACCCTTTTGACGCCGACGGCCATCGCCACATGGAATACGTCAGACATCGGGGAACCTACTCGGATCTACCTCTGGACGAGATCGTTGCAACGTTTAGGCAGGAGTACGGCTTCGGAAGCCGGCGAGAGGCAAGTGCTTCGGCCAGCTTCGAGGAAGACGTGGCGTTGGAGAGCAAGCTCTGATCGGCTGCGCGTGACGACGTTGAAGCCGACGGCTGACGCGGCTATAGTCGGTCTTTTACGTAGCGTGGAATAATCCCATCCTGAACACGGAGTGAGGTGCGCACAAACGATGGCTCACACATATGAAGAACTAAAGCACAAAACGGTCGCTCAGCTTCGCGAGATCGCCGCCGGCATTGAGCACGATGAGCTGAAGGGCTACACGCAACTGAACAAAGACCACCTGCTCAAGGCGCTCTGCACCGCGCTTCATATCGACATGCACGAGCACCACGAAGTGGTCGGCCTCAACAAGGCTGAGATCAAAGCTAAGATCAAAGCGTTGAAAGCCAGGCGCGACGCGGCGCTCGCCGCCCGCGACCACGCTCAGCTCAAGGACGTGCGCCGCAGGATTCATCACATGAAACGGATGATCCACAAGGCGACGGTCTAGCGGGCACGCGATCTTGATGTTCTGAGTTTAAGCTTCAGCTTGCCTGTCTGGAGCGGCAACACAGATCGCGTCAGCGCGCGCAGCAAGCTGAAGCTTGAACTCAGAACAACAGACTGCCAGAATGAACGACTCTCGATGTCCTTTCTGATTAGATCCTCATTGTCGGTCTTACTCCTGCTGGCGTTGGCGCCGGCACGAGAAGCTCGCGCGGCGGCCGACGGCTTAATCCTCACCAGGGAAGACGCGTCTCGTTTCGCGCGGCTGGCGCTTAAATGCGTGAGGAAGGAGTATCCGAACAAGCTCGACCACGTGATGAACGACGCGGGTGAAGTGCGTTCCCCCCAGTCGCTCCATCCGGCGTTCTATGGCTGCTTCGACTGGCACTCGACGGTGCACGGCCACTGGATGCTGGTACGGTTGCTGCGATTGTTCCCCGACCTGACCGAGGCCAAAGAAATCCGGGCTGCACTCGCGGCGAACCTCACGGCCGAGAACCTTCTAGTCGAAACCAGATACCTCGATCAACCGAATCGGCAGTCGTTCGAGCGGACCTACGGATGGGCTTGGCTGCTGAAGCTCGCCGAAGAGCTTTCTAACTGGGACGATGCGGACGGAAAGCGATGGTCGCAGAATCTCCGGCCGCTCGCCGACGCGCTTGCGACGAAGTACATAGAGTTCCTGCCCAAGCAGACGTACCCGATTCGCACCGGTGTTCATCCGAACACGGCGTTTGGGCTGGCTTTCGCGCTCGACTACGCGCGGTCGGCCGGCAATAAGAAGCTGGAAGACCTGATCGTAGAACGCAGCGTGACTTACTTCTCGGGCGACGTATCTTACCCGGCGCGATGGGAGCCCGGCGGGGAAGACTTTTTCTCGCCGAGCTTGATGGAGGCGGACCTGATGCGGCGAGTGGTGAAGCCCGGGGAGTTCCGCCGCTGGTTTCATCGCTTCCTGCCGGGCATTTCGAGTGGTGAGCCGAGACGATTGCTGGTTCCGGCCACCGTCACCGATCGCAGCGATCCGAAGATCGTTCACCTTGATGGTTTGAACCTGAGCCGCGCGTGGTGCATGCGAGCGATTGCATCGGCTTTGCCGCCCGGCGATCCGGCCAGGCGAATTCTAGCTGCGTCGGCGACGCTGCATGCACGCGATGCCTTATCGCATGTTGCGAGCGGCGATTATGCGGGAGAACACTGGCTGGCTTCGTTCGCGGTCTACATGTTGTCGGCGCAAGAAGCGTCCCGCTGAAAGAATGAAGGACATAGAGACGGGCGTTTAGAGTACCGACTTCAGTCGGGCTGTTCTTTCGGCCTGCTTCCACCGAAGAATGCAACCAAAAAACAACCCGACTGCAACGAGGAACAACCCGACTACAACCAAGAAAACAACCCGACTGAAGTCGGTACTCTAAACACCCTGAGCCGACGACCCCTGTCCCGTGGCTCCAATGCGAGGCGCGTCCTCCAGAATATGCGTCGTATGTTCAGTGACGCTCGGCGGCGGCTCGGGGATCAACTCGTTTGTGCTCACCGCCGACGGTTGCAGTGCCGGAGGCTGTTGGACAACCGGCGGCGGCAGGAATCGCTCGGTCAACGTCGCGATCGGATCGGCGAAGAACGCGGCATAGACTATTTGACCGAGACCCTTCAAAACCCTTATTCCACCCAGCAGCCATAGAAGCGAAACGACTTTCGCCAATCCTTGCACGTGAGCTTGAGCTTCCAGGTCGCCGATCGCGCCGGCGTCGATCGCAGCTCGCCCCAGGATGTACCACACGCCGGCGAAGCCCGCTCCCGCCATCACGTTTATCAGCCCGTCTCTAAGGTTGTGCTGCCATGAGTAGCGCAGCCACTCCCGCGGTCTCGGCGTGCGTCTGGCGGCCTCGCGGGTCTCCCGTCGTATTCTACGGGTCGCCGTTTCGCCCTTCATCTCGGCCTTGATTTGCCGCGCCCATTCGACCGCATTTGTCTTCAGCGAGTCGACGTCCACGCGAAGCTTGCCCAAACCCAAGGGGTCTTCAGCGCCCGCGATTGCGTCGGACACTGCCTGGATGTTCGTGCCGCAACTCTTGCAGAACTTCTGACCCTCTGCCGCCTCCGCGCCGCACTTCGGACAGAACATATAGCCTCCATCAGAATGAACAGGTCTCGATCAAACGGTCATACGGTAACTATAGCGCAAGAGTTTGGCGCTCAGGTAATCTAGTCGGGCGGCTCCCGAACCATGACTCGCAGGGTGACAAAACAACGAATCGACAAGACGCTGGTCGATCGCGGCCTGGCCGAGACCCGCGCGCGCGCTCAGGCGATGATACTGGCGGGTCAGGTGCTGGTTCGTGAACAGCGGATCGATAAGCCGGGCCAGATGATCGACGCGGACGCCGACATTCGGATCAAGGGCGAGACCTTGCGGTATGTCAGCCGAGGCGGGCTTAAACTCGAAGCCGCGCTCCGTGACTTCAGGATCGACCCAACAGGGAAGACCTGCCTGGACATCGGCGCCTCGACCGGCGGTTTCACCGATTGCCTGCTTCAACACGGAGCCGCCTGTGTTTGGGCCGTTGACGTCGGGCACGGCCAGCTCGCGTGGCGAATACGGCAGGACCCGCGCGTGATCGTTATGGAAGGCGTGAATGTCCGCGGCATGTCTCCAGACCGGTTTCCTGCGCGCTTCGACATTGTGACCGTCGATGTTTCGTTCATCTCGCTCGCGAAGGTATTCCCATCAGTCGTCAGTCTCATGACCAATGAGACCGATTGCATAGCGCTGGTCAAGCCTCAGTTCGAGGTCGGCAAGGGCGAAGTCGGGCGAGGCGGCATCGTGACCGATACATTGAAGCATCGACGTGTCCTTGCCGAAGTTGTGGACGCTGCGCGTGAGTCAGGACTGGAAGCCGTCGGCCTGATCGAGTCGCCGATACTCGGAGTTGAAGGCAATCGCGAGTTTCTCGTGCACTTGAGGCGGTCCGCCGGCGCGATCACTCATTCGGAGTTCATCGATCGGCGTATACAATCGCTCACCTGCGGGGGAGAGTTGTCAAACGCCCTCGGAACCCCGGAGGGCTTGGGTTGCGACCGGCCGAACGAACCGCCAAGACCCCAAGGACGCGAAGGCCGGCGCGAAGACTATTCTCGGCCGCGTGGCGTTGCCTTGGCGTTCTTGGCGCCTTGGCGGTTGGCTCTCCCTTGCAACACCAAAGTCGAAGCCATTAGAGTCTGAGTCTCACGGATGATCGCCATCTTCACTCATCTAACCGGCCATCTAAAAGGCAAAAGCGAGAAGTTCGAGTCGGACCGAATTTCCGTCGGCCGCGCGCCTGACAACACGTTCAGGTTCGGCGACGATGCGCGTCGAGTTTCGGCTCACCACGCCGACATCATCCGGCGCGGCGATCAATATGTGTTGCGCGATCTTGGCTCGACGAACGGCACGATGATCAACGGCCGGCGCGTCGTAGCGACTGAGCTGCGCCCGGACGACATGATCGAGTTTGGCGCCGGCGGACCTCTCGTGCGGTTCACTATTGAGCAAGACGGCCGGCTTGCGACACGGCTCGTGGCCGACACCGAGGAGCTGTCCGCATCGGATCAAAATCGCAGCGGCTTGAGTTCCGGCTCAGACGTGAAGAGCGGCGGCGCGCGCGCATCCACTTTGACGGCCGACAACCGGCGGCTGGTTGCGGCGTTAGCGGCGGCGATGGTCCTCGGCGCAGTCGGTGGCTTGCTGCTCTCTTCTCGCGTAGACGTCGCCGGCCGCGGCCGCATGAGTTTTGCTTCAGTGGCCGAGCGGAACAGCCCGGCGGTTGTCTTCATTCGCACCGAGTTCGATCTCGTGGACGCGAGCGGCAAGGTTGTGAGCGCGGACGCTCGCACCGGATCGGGATTCGTAGTTTCATCGAGCGGCCTCATCGTAACCAACCGGCATCTCGTGCGCGATTGGGAGTACAACACGCCGCCGCCGGGCATCACCGGGCGGACGACAAAGATCGAGGTGATCTTTCCGGGAGGCCGCCGCGAAGAGGCGATACGAGGAGAGCTGTTCAGAATCGGGCCGAACCCTTCACCCGATGTCGCAGTACTCAAGATTCCGGGATCGGCTTATCCCCCGGTCGTGCAGCGACTGGAATCAACCGTCGATGAGACGAATCAAGGCGACGAGGTCGCAACAATTGGATACCCGCTGGGGTTGGATTTGCTGCGTCTCACGAAAGATGATCGCATCGAGACGTCGCTCTCGGTCGGAATCGTGAGCCGAGTCGGACAAGACTTCATTCAGCTTGATCTGCGGGCATATCAGGGTAACAGCGGAGGTCCGGTGATCAACCGCCGAGGCGAAGTGATCGGGATTCTAACGGGGAACGCGGACCGCGCGCAGAACATCGCTTTCTGCACGCCGGTGAGCGCTGTGATTGAAATGCTCAAAGATGAAACCGGCGCTGATGCACGGTACAAGAGTGGTAGCCTTCGGTAGGATTCCGGAATCGTAAGTCCGGAACGATGATTTCTTGTGCTTCCTCTCGGCCCCGTTCAGCGACTCGGCCATCGCCCGAAGATCATGCGATATACATACGGGTATTCATCACGATCCTCGCGGCCCGCAAGCCACTCGCGGCCGATCGGTAGAAGCACCTCGGTCTCGAAGCCGAGTTCGACCAAGCGTTGCCACACAAAGGCCCACTCGGGCTTGTCCTCGCGGCCCGCAAGCCACTCGCGGCCGATCGGTAGAAGCACCTCGGTCTCGAAGCCGAGTTCGACCAAGCGTTGCCACACAAAGGCC
>DATDOV010000036.1:0-46041 GCA_035293105.1 Blastocatellia bacterium | reverse complement strand
ACGAAGGCGGATGGTACGGTGAAGGCGCGGTATGACTACCTGCCGTTTGGGGAGGAGTTGCCGACAGACAAGAGGCCGGCAGGGATTGGCTACGGCGGCAGCGACGGCACAAAGCAGAAGTTCACCCAAAAAGAAAGAGACTCTGAATCGGGTCTGGACTACTTCCTTGCGCGGTACTACTCATCGGCGCAGGGAAGGTTCACGAGTCCTGATGAGTTCACGGGTGGGCCACACGAGATCTTCGAGTTCGCAGAGGATGCGTCGAGCAATCCAACATTCTATGCCGACGTGACCAATCCCCAATCCCTAAACAAGTACCAGTACTGTTACAACAATCCACTACAGTACACTGATCCTGACGGTCACAAGGTAATCATTCCAAAGAAGAGGTTGCCGGGCGGGTCTAAGGGAGCGGCGCTGATAGCTACTGCCCAGGAAATGAGTGCAACGGGTAATCCTATCGCGGCCGCTGCGGCTGTTACGCTGATTGTCGTCGGAGTCGGCATTTCGGTTTATGGTCTTCTGAGCATTCCAGCACAGCCAACCGCGACAACGCCCGCGACAACGCCTTCGCAGGCTGAACCAGAGGCGCAACCGCAGCCAATGCCACCGCCCCCTCCGATTACAAAGAACTGGGACCGACACTCAAATAGAAGACCCGGAAAGCCAGAGAGAGGCGATGCGAGCAGACGCCCAGGGAGGAACCCCCCGGGCCCGAGCAGGGGGCCGAACAAGTGGAAAGGGCCTTGGCCGCCCAAGCCGCCTCCGCCGAAGCCTCCGGATCCTCCCCCGCCTAGGCTTCCAGAAACGCCCAAGCCACCAGCGTTGGTGGCCTTGGGGGATCTTCAGGGTCTGCGGAGGGTTGGCAGCGCGGAGGTTTAAGCATGACCAGACGAAAAACAATGGAAGAGTTTCGAGAGAAGGCTATCGGCCGGAACGCACAAGCTCAATATGAGCTGGCGTACTTTCTGGCATCGGGTGCCGACGCGGCCAAACACCGAAACGAATGCCTTGATCTGCTCAAGAGGGCGTCGGCGAAAGGAAACACGCTCGCGCAATATGCACTTGGGACATGGTATGCGAACGGCATCGGCGTTCGAAAGAACTACAAGGCAGCCACCTCATGTTTCCTGTGTGCGGCTAGGAAGGGGCATGCCGAGGCTCAATACGATCTTGCTGTTTCATTAGAGAGGGGTAAGGGCGTCAGTAAAGACCTGAAACAAGCCTCCAAATGGTATCGAAAAGCCGCCCTCATCGGGGACAAAGACGCAGCCGGGGCACTCGGCAGATGTTACTTTTACGGAATCGGTGTGAACCGTGATTATAAAGAGGCTGTCCTTTGGTATCGCAAGGCAGCGAGAGCTGGCAGAGTAGACGCACAATATGCCCTCGGATTCTGTTACGAACAAGGGCTGGGAGTAAAGGGGAACAAGGGGCGGGCCCGCTTCTGGTATCGCAAATCTAGGCAAGGCGCGCACATGCTGGCCACAGTCAGGCGAACTGTGGGATCGAGGAGGACGGTCTAACGGGATCAGTGCGAAGCGCCTACGAGTCAACGGTCACGCATCCGAAGGTAATTGTCGAGTATCCAGAGGAAGCAAGAACAGGTGGAGGTCTCTATCCTGTAATCACTCGTCGGAACAATCGCCAAAAGGTATTCTGGTCCCCGGATTAGGAGGCAGGCCAACTCAGGTGCCTTTCCAGTTCGGTGATCCATCTCGGGCAAGATACAATCCTCGAGCCGCAAGCGCGACTCCAAGGGCAGCTTGGAGCCGCGTCTAACCGTGTCGGGTCTGTGGGAATCCGGAGATAGAGCTAAGAGAAATGACTTTTCGTGCATTCTGGTTCTTGTGCGGGCATACCTCAAGGAGGGAAGGAGGGGTCAGGCTGAGTAGAGCACCTCTCAGGCACTGTACATTGTTGCTCCCACTGGGGTATAGAGAGATTCTTGAGCCAGGTGAGTTGAGATACTGGTGGTTCTGATTGCGAAGTGATCCGTTAGACCTCGAAGCCTCGCCGCCGCGTCGCGCCCGTGACCTCACATTCTCAGAGCGCACCGGGAACGTGAAGAGGGACCCGGGTGGCTATCCCTCGATCTCGGTGAAGCGGTGCGCGTCCGAACTCGCGACGTGAGCCTTCTCGGCAAGGGCGTCGTCAATCGGACCCGCGACAATTCGGTGCACTCGGTCCATCAGCGCCGCCGCGTCCTGCTTCGTCAGCCCCGCTGTTTCTATCGTGTCGTGCAGGTGAACAACGATCTTCGACGGCCGGAGCATCCAGTCGCCTTTCCGGTTGAACTCGTACGAGCCGACGATGCTCATCGGAACTACCGGATAGCCAAACTGGACCGCCATCCGGAAGACGCCCTCTTTGAAAGGCCCGACTCGGCCATCTCGAGTGCGCGTGCCCTCGGCAAACACGATCAGGCTCACGCCGCCGTCGAGCGCGTCCCGCGTCATCGTCAGCAGCTTTTTGTAGGCAGCCGGGCTGCTGTCGCTCGGAACCGGCACGTTGCCGAAACGCCTCATCATCCAACCGTAAGCCGGGACCTTGAAGTGCGATTCAAGCTCGAGGCCCCGCACGAACTGAGGGATCGCCGAGTAGATCACGAACGCGTCGAAGATGTTCACGTGATTGCAAACGAAGAAACTCGTGCCCGTGGGGTCAAAACCGGGCGCGTAACGGACCTCGAAGCCGACCCCCGCCAGCCGCAGGATGTTACGAAAGAACCAGCGCTGGGGCCGGTCGTTCTTGCGCGGGTCGACGAGCAGGCCCAACAGCACCAGAAACGTGCAGACGACGAAGAAGTGGACCGCGCTAACAAGCCACAAGATGATGCTGCGCAATATCAGGTACAGGCTCTTCATATCACGTACGGCTTTCCGCCGCGGCGAGGGCCGCTCGCTACCGGTCGCGGTGCCCAATGGCCGCGAAGGTACTCAACGCCGTTAGAGTTCAGTGCGAATTCACTGCGCCGGGTGAGGGCCGTCGCGGCCTTCGTGGCTGCAACCATTTCGCCTCCCCAGTTTTATGCACACAGCCGGCCAAGGAGAAAAGACCCGACTGAAGTCGGTGCTCTAAACGCCCCTCCCGAGGGCGTCCCGCTCAGCTCACGAAATCCGTCGGCGCCTCATCGAAGCCCGGCCTCACGAAGTTTCTCGCGTTGGGAAACGTCTGCTCAGTCATCCGCCTCAGCCGCTCGAGGTGAAGCAGGATCGGCGAGATGTTCGTAACCCGGTCGCCGAATTCATTCAGCAGGAGGCCCCACGCGGCCATCGACCGGTCGATTCCGATCAGCGCCACTTTGATTGATCCGTCCGAATCCTTCTGCCATTCGACCTCTTCACGCTGATCCTCGCGGGCCGAGCCCACGAGCGCACGCGCGATCTTCACGCCGATCTGGTGCTGATACCAGCGCAGGACCTCGGTGGCGTCAATAATGTCGGCGGTGTCGACCGTGTCGCTCTCCTCCGATGCGACGGGCTCGGTTTTGCGCTGTCGTCGTTCCTTGGGTTTGGCTTCGGCTTCGACCCATTGCGTAACCATCTCTGCGTATTCGTTCGCAGCCCGCGTGAGATCGTGCGCGGCGGCCTCTTCGCGGAGGCGCTCGTCCTCTTTGCCAATAGCTTCGAGGTCGAGCGAGGCGAGGTCGATCCCCTGTTCTTCGGCCAGCGCGAGAATCAGCGCTTTGGTGTCGTCGAGCATCGCCTCAATGCCGCCCCAGAACGCTTCGTTGTTAACGTCGTGCTGGGCGGGATCGTCGGGCTGCTGCTCCTGTTCCATCGCGAAGACCATGCAGCGGGACGTGAATGAGCACCGCTCGCACCAGCGATCGCAGTAGTTGTAAATGCCCGAGATGAATCGAGGATCCCCGGCGAGTTCCAGAATGTCCGTCTTCTTCAAGAAACACCTGCCTGCTCACACCATCACGTTCAGCGCGGACGGCAGCACCTCAAGCCGCTGGCAGTGAATCGTCAGCACCTCACCATCAATCATCACATCGATCGGGCCCTCAAGGTCGAAGTCGACCCGCTTCGCGCCGTGATGCCAGATCGCCGGATGGTTGATGTGCGAGCCATCGTAGCACTTGGGGAAGTTAAAGAGAAAACTGAACCGCCCGACCGACCAGCGAACGATCTCGATCAAGCCGTCGTTGGTATCCGCGTGCGGCGCAAGCATCATCTTGCCGCCGGTGAACTTGCTGTTGTTGAAGATCAACAGCGCCGTCCGGTGATGGTGCACCTCGGGCCCGCCGTTGACGCGCAGCGGGAAGACTCCGCGCTTGAAGCGCGCAAGGCACAGCACCACCGCCAGCCCATAGCCCATCTCACCCAGCCGCTTGAACCGCCGGTTGGCTAGCGTGCACACGTCGGCGACAAAACCCAGGCTCAGGATGTTGATGTAGTAGAGCACGCCGTCTTTGTGCGTCAGCCTCACCACGTCGCACGGCCGCGAGCGGCCTTCGATGATGGCTTGCGCAGAATACTCGGCGCCCTGCTCCGAGAAATCGCGCAGGAACGAGTTGCCGGACCCGAGCGGCAGAAAACCGAGAGTCGGCCTCTCACCGGCTTCGGCGGCGGGGAATAGGCCGTTGACGATCTCGAAGGAGGTGCCATCGCCGCCGACCGCGATGAAGCGCCGGTAGCCCTCGCGGTATGCCTCGCGTGCGATCTCGATTGCGTGGCCGGCCCGGTTTGTTTCGGCCACTTCGATTTCGACACCCGCAGCGCGCAGCCGCTCGAGCACGGGGCCAAACAACTTGGCGCAGCGCCCGAAGCCCGCCGCCGGATTGATCACAGCTAAGAACGAGTTCTTCATAGTTCTATCAACGCTGTCTCACGGTCCAATCGCTCGCGCATCTCTTCAGCCAGCGCCAACCGTTTGATCTTCAGCGACGCGGTGCGCGGGAACTCGCCCTGCCACAGGACGTAACCGCTCACTCGTTTGTAGTCGGGCAGCCGCCGGTTGCGCTCGATCAACTGCGTCCGCAAGCCGTCAGAGAACTCTTGCCCGGAGTCGAGCCCGAGCACGACCATCAGCTTCTCGCCCGTCATCGTGTGCCGAGGCCAGATGTAGTTCGCCGCAAAGACGCACAGCTCTTTCACGCCCAACCCATCGAAGGCCGATTCGATGTCCTCCGGGTAAACGTTCTTGCCCCCTTCGGTGACGATCATGTTCTTCACCCGGCCGAAGAGCTGCAAGTGTCCCATCACGTCAATGCGCCCGAGGTCACCGGTCATCAGCCAGCCGTCGACTATGGTCTCAGCGGTCATCTCAGGGTCATCGAGGTAGTAAGACATGACCGTCCTGCTGCGCACCGCGACTTCGCCAATACCGTCGCCGCCGGGATTGACGATCCTCACCTCCATGCCCGGCAGCGGTCTGCCGACGGTATCGGCGCGGAACGGTTTGAAGTCGTTCAATGTCACCGCAGTCCCCGCTTCGGTCAGGCCGTATCCGTTGCCGACTTGAATGCCCAGGTCGTAGAAGAACTGCAACGTCGCTGGATCCATGAACGCGCCGCCGACGAACAACGCCCTCAACTCGCCGCCGAACGCGCCGTGAACCTGTTTCAGCAGGAGCCGGCTGAGCTCCAAACGCGGGCGGCGCCGTGTGAGCAGACGATTCAAACCGACCAACCGGTTGAGCACGAAACGCTTCGCCGGGGGAAGCTCATCGAATCGCTTCTTGAGTCCGATCTCGAGGTTCTTCAGCACCATCGGCACCAGACTCATGTAGGTAATCTTGTAGCGGGGGAACGCCTCCCGCACATACTCGGGCCTCAGCGTGCGAAGGTGGACAACCGCCGCGCCGCAGGTGAACGGTCCGATGAAGCCAACCATGAAGTCGATCGCGTGATTGGTCGGCAGAATGCTCAGGTACCGAACGCCTGGCCAGAATGGATAGAGCGATGTCAGCGCCATGCACTGCTCGAGATAATTCTCGTGGGTGAGCACACAGCCTTTCGGTCTTCCGCCGGTGCCCGATGAATAGACGATGCAGGCCGTGTCCTTTCGCGCGCGAGGGACGAATTCCGGCTTGCCCTTGCCTTTTGCGTCCTCCCAACGCCGCGCGCCCTTGAGGTCGGCGTTCGCGGGCGCTTCGGTGACCAGCACGGTCCCGACGTGGAGATCGGCGAACCCCGCCGTCTGTGTGATTGCACGCCAGAGGTAGTACTCGACGATCAGAACACTGGTGCGTGAATGCGCGAGGAGTTGCAGGTGTTCGGCGGCGCTGAGTTTGTAATCGAGCGGGACGACCACTCCGCCTGCATGGAAAACCGCATAAGCAGAGATGAGCCACTTCGACTGGTTGGTCATGATGATGGCGGCGCGGTCACCGGCTTTGAATCCCGCTTCCTGGAGGGCTGCGGCGAGCGGGAGAGCTTCTTGCTTGAACTGGGAATAGGTCAGGCGACAGTTCTCGCGCTCGCGATCGGCTTCGATGAGACAGATCTCGTCGGGCCAGCGATCGAGCGCGTCCCCGAGCGCCGCGCCAAGCGAATCGTATTTGCTCAAATCAAGCATAAGACACAGAGTAACGGATACTGAGTGTGGGAGGAAAGAACCGGCAGCTCATGAACTGGGTGCGCCCGGCTCGCCAGAAGGTGTGGTTCGCTCGCGCATTCGCATCTGCCACTGAGTGCGCGGCACGTCTTCCTCTTCGAGCTGACTGAGCGCCTCGTTAAGCGTCTCACCGCCCGCTTGGCGAGTCTTCAAATACAACAGCGCGGTCAGCGTTGCCATCAACGGAACGATGAAGACGTTAAGCATCATAGTTACGCCGGAGGCGACTTTCGAGACCAGTTCCTGCGTGCCTGATGGGAGCTGTCCAGGCTGTGATAACTTGAACGCCGCGACGATGAGTCCCAAGACCACGCTGCCGGCAAGAAACGGGATCACGTATTGAATAAACAGGATGGCGATGACGGTGGGACGGGACCTCCGCACGAGTTGAAAGGACCGTCTAATGGCCGCCCACCCTTTCTTGTCTTCCATCATCACCACAGCGCCGACCAGCGGAACGTGAATCAGCAGGATCAACCCTGGAATAAGAAGAAGACACAACCCAACCACAATCAGAACGAGGACCAGAAGAGTCGAGAGGAGGAGCGGCCGAAGCCGGTTTCTCAGGGCCTTGAAGACCGGACGCAATTGAACCGCGCGGAGCGGGGCCAGGTACAACTGCGTCACAAGCCTTATCGTCATGCCGACGATCACGACGTTCGCAACGAAGCTCACCGGCACCGAAACAACGCTCAGCGCGACGTCGGTTATCTTCCCGGCAAGCGGCGGGATTACCGCGCGCCGCCTCAGTATTGCGATGGCAAGTTGTACAAGCGTGATAGCGATCACCGGCAGAAAGACGAGCAGGGCCAGCCGAAAGAATGGCGGAAAGTGCTCGCTGTAGAGCGCGAACGCCCGCCGAAGCAAGCGCCCGGTTCCTTCCGAGGTCGCCCGCAACCCACTCGCAAAACCGGCGGCGCTCGCCGGCCTGTCGGCGGGATTCTTAGTAAGCGCCGACATAGCCAGCGCCGCCATTCGCTTCGGCACCTGACGGCGCTTCTTTCTCAGCGGCGGCGGCGGTTCCTCAATGTGTTGCCTGATCACTTCGTTGACGTCGCCGGAGAAGGGCGTGTGACCCACGAGCATCTGGTAGGCAATCACGGCGAGGCTGTAGATGTCCGATCTTGCGTCGAGCGCCTCGCCGCGGCATTGCTCCGGTGACATATAGAGCGGCGTCCCGAGAATCGAACCCACTCGAGTGAGGCCATCCGCAGCAGCCGTATCGCGCGCCCGCAACTCCCCCACCGTGTCGTGTTTCATGATCCGCGTCGCCTCTTCTTCGCGAATCGCCGCTCCAGTCGCGGCATCAGGGCCGTAGGGCGCATCGGCTGATTGCTGAATCAGTATTTGGGTTTTGTCGTCCTCAACGGGCCTGATCTGAGTGGCGGCTTCCAAGAGCGCGGCCTGGGCGTGAGTGACCGCCGCCGCGGGCGCGTTTGAGGTCTGGACGGAAGACCCGCCCGGCTTCGAAGCCGCCCCAGCCGGTTCGCTACTGTTCCCGGAATCCGGTGCGGGGGCGTCCGCGAGTTTCGCCAATCCAAAGTCGAGCACCTTGACCGTGTAGCCGCCGCGGCGGTTGGGTTCGAGCCAGATGTTATCGGGCTTGAGGTCGCGGTGAATCGTCCCGTGCTTGTGCGCTTCCTCGACTGCCGAACACGTCTGTTCGAGGATGTCGACCACCCACTCGATCGGGAGTTGTGACTCCTCGGCCAGCACGTCGCTCAGCGCGCACCCGTCCAGGTACTCCATGACCAGATAAGCGAGGCGGTCCCCGTCAACGCGCGCGAACCCGAAGTCGGTCACGTCGACGACGTTCGGATGTTGGAGCCGGCCCGCAGCCTTGGCCTCACGTCTGAACCGTTCGACGAATTCGTCGTTGCGCATGAATTGCGGCGCTATAACCTTGAGCGCGACCGGCCGCTCGGTCCCCAGATGCGTGGCCAGAAAGACCGCGCCCATTCCGCCCTCGCCAAGCTGCTTGTCGATTCGGTACTTTTCGTCGAGGACCTGCCCCGTCAAGCGTGATAGGGTCGTCATCAAGTAATCCGGATTCGAGAACGTGGTTTCAGTGTTGCGGTGCCCCAGTCGAAAACGAGCTTCAGTTTCTGACGCCGGACCCATTCTGTTCGTCACTGAGGCTGTCGTCTCGCGCGTGACTCGGAGGCGGCCCACCTCGGCACACAGCCAGTTGCGCAATCAACGACGCCTCTTCACCCGTCAACTGTTGCGCCAGCATCAGCGCGCCGTCGAAGTCCGAACGCGCAAGCACCGTCAGCGTGCTTTCAAATCCCAGGCCGCGGACGTCGTCAATAGTCAGCGACTCAACGCGTGACGCGCGGGATGCCGGCTCGCCGGGTTTCTCGGCCGACTCCAGCATCTCATTGATCGACTTCACCGCCGTTCGCATGACTTGAAACGCCCGCAACTCATCGAATCGCGAAAAGCTCCCGACGATCGTCAGCAGCAACTCGGTCCGCGCCATCGAACCCAAGAGCCTTGATGAGTTCTGTTCGGCCTCGCCCAGCAACTGAGTGGCGCGAATTCTGTCGCCTGCCGACAGCGCGGCTTCGGCCAATCTCACCAGGGTGGCGGCGCGGGCGCGTTCGTCTTCGATACGGCGGGAGACGGCGACCGCCTCGTCGAAGTCGCCATCGACGGTCTGCCGGCGCGCGACCTGGATGAAAACGCGGTCGCGTATCGAGCCGTCTCCAATCCGCGCGGCGGCTGCGAGCGCCTCCCTGACCTCTCCTCTCTCAAGCCAAGCGAGCGCGGCGCGAGCCCTCAATGAATCTCGCTCTGGCTCATTTGGAGCGTCCGCGGCTTGCCGCGCGATGTCACCTGGCGCAACCGGTTGTGCGACGCCCGCGTCCATGATCTCGTCGTAAGCCGCCCCGTTTAGGAGCGCCGCCAATTTAGCTTGCAGCTCCGGCAACTGCGCCGGCCGGTACCGCGCGAACAGATCGTTGAGTTGACGGCTGACGAAATAGACGGACGAATCGTCGGGCGCCCGCTTCGATTGACCGGCGAGGCCCGTCTGACCTTGTGCGTTCAATCTGCTCACAGCCAGGTTAAGGAACCGCGTGACGAGCGATCTCTCGACGACAGAGTTGCCGCCCGGATTAGTCAGGGCCATCACGTATGTTCCCAGCGTGTGGACGTCCCCGAGGCCGCATGATTGGCAGTGATCGAGCCGGGTCAACGCCGCCGAGAACAACAGAGTCGCGAGTGCCTCGTCGGCTGCACGCATCAGGACCAGCAGCCTGGCCAGGTTCTGGGGTAACAACAAAGCCTGCGGTGCGTTGGAGTCATCCGCAATGCCGAGGCTCATCTCGCCGAGCGTCATCGCACGCTGTGGGTCTCGTTCGACGATCTGAAGCGCGACTGTGATGAGCAACTCGCGCTGTTCGGCCTCCGGACTCGCACTGTCTGTTCGTCGCGGCGCATACTCTCGTACGGTGGTACCGCGCGCGCCGTCAATCGAAGCTTCGCGACCCCCCTTGTTCACCGCGCCAAATGCCGAGTTGTCTGCATGCGACGCCTGCGCGGCCAGCGCTCCGGCAAGTTCCTCGACAAGTTCGGCGTCCCGGCCGGCGATTTGATTGAGCAGTTCCACGCGCAGTTGGGCGGCCTCGGCTTCGGCGATCGAGGCTCGTGCCGGTTCCCGCGCGGTTTTCGGTTCGACGCCCGGAGCAATCTCCTTCGAGGCGCTGGAAAGCAACAACGACTGGAATGCGCGGCGGAATACGACACGAGAAAGGGCGCGATCACGCGGCCACAACAGCTCTGCGGCTTGCGCTTGCGCGCGCACGCGGAAGGCAAGATTCTGAGACGCGGAGGCGCGGTCGGCCAACTGGATGAGCAATAGCGTGACGCGGTCGTAACAGCCGGCTGCCTCGCGCTGGAGGAGGGTCTGACCCCGCGCTGGAAGGGTCCCCGTCAGAATGAGGGCTACTGTGAGGCAGCTTCTCAACGCCTGCGAAGCCATAGTCGCAATCTAACACAGAGTGGGAGAAAGGGGGAATGGGAGAGAGGGAGAATGGAATTCCGGCGCTGACTGTAAGATCCGTAGAAAGGTGCTAGGCGCAGGGGCGCCTGTGCGTTCATTTGGCGGGTCTAATCCGTCAAGAGAGCTTCCATTTCTTCGAGAACTCGAAGGTGCTCGCGCGTTGGAAGTGGAGCCTGGCAGAAGAATACACTGTCCGTGTAGGGGTGGCCTCCTCGTCTCTCTATCCCGAAGCGTGAAAGCTGGGCAAACGCCGAGGGAGCGATCTCGCGGTCATAATCAAAGTGCACGAGGCTCAACTCAATCGCAGGCAATTCCGTCTGGTAGGTTGATCGTAGGGCGTCATTCATGCTGCCGCTGATTGCCTCGAAGCTTCGGAGCGCCAGTGAGATCGGGCGCTCGAATTCCACAACAACCTGGCTCAAGAACAATTTCATCGTCACCATCTCGGGAGTCAAACGGAATCTTAGCGTATCTCGGCCCCAAGTCAGAAAGTCATTCAAAAGCTCCTCCGCATCCTCAGTCGTGGACGTGCTTGCTACGATGCCCTCATTCCACACCGTCAAATCTTGCACTACCCTATCCTCCCCATCGTCTCTTCGAAATTTTCCGGTCTCGAATCTCATGCCCTGCTCTCGCACCTTGCCCAGAGAATCAGACAGGCTCGGCGAGGTGAGGAACCCATACCGCTCTGTCAACATTGGAAGCACATCTGGCAAGTGCACGCCGCCCTGGGGAAGCATTTCATCCACTGGTACGGAAAAGATGACTCGACCGAGGAGCGTGGAGATAAGTTTCATTGTACGGACCTCCGATTACCCGCCAGACTCTCACCCGGCACGTCCTGTGGCTGCGATGACCGCGGATTCAGGACTTCGCAAACGAGAGTCGCCCAGCGATCACTCGGCCCCACGGGATCGGCGGCGTCCGTTTGCCGGTATCCGAAGGCCCGTTCGCAGAGCTTGCTGTGCAACTGCGCGCAAATCTCCTCGGGTGACAAGTCTTGTTCCTGGAGAACGGTGATCAGCCCATGGATCTCCTGGACCAATAACGCTGAGGCCAAGCCGTGTCCGCAAACGTCGCCGACATAAATGCGGTAACTGCCCTGGGCGTCTTTCTTCACGTGGTAATAGTCGGGACCCGCCGCGGACAGCGATCCTTCCAACCCGAATTCCGGGACCCGATACGTCTCTTGAGGAGACGGTGGGTTGAGGGCTCCAAGAAGTCGGCGTTTAGCAGCACCTTCGCCCGCCATCGTTCCGACTGGCTGAAGCTCGATTTGCCCTACGCGTGCGCTCCCCCTAAGTAACCATAGCGGCAAGTCCGCGCCTTCCTGGATCATCAAAGTCAATCCCTCTTCCGAACAGTAGCGGCGTAGTGGCTCATGAAATGCAGGATCGAGCTTCGACCATACGTTCTCAAGGAGACTCGTTATCTTCGCCGCTCCATAATCTTCAAGCAGACTTGGAAGCAAACCGATGATCGCGTCCTCGACTGCTTCATTCCACCGTATGCTGGTTAACCACTTCAGCGCGGCGGATGCGTCCACTAGCGACAACCCCTCCAGGGCGGTCGGCGCGTACGGAGGGCCACCCAATTCAAATTGTCTTTGCCAAAAGGACCTTTCCGCACGGTGATGTAGCTCCACTAATACCTGGAGCGCCCTGTGATGGAGGTCGGGGTCGGTATTTGTTCTGAGTCGCCCTGATTTGGCGGCCCCCAGCAAAAGATCGACCGCTTCATCGCGTCGCGGAGACTGCCCAAGCACGGGCTCGACCAGCATCAGCAGTTCGTCTCCAGCCTCACCGCTCCACTCCGAAGCGCCGTTCCGCACGAGATCCCTCAAGAATTCCATTACTATGAGTTGAAGGTCCTCACGAGTGGCGCGGTCCAGCTTTGGATAAATTAGAGCCAACAAATAATGCGGCATTCCGCCGCGGTCCCCTGGCACCGTCACATCCCGGCCGTGAAGCCTGTCGTGTACCCATTCACTCAGATCCTGGCGCGAAAGCGCCTCGACCGACTCGATGCTTATATCGCCGTGTTCGCTAACTCGTGGTCTGCTCATAAAACTTCCTTAAGCCGAGCCGTCAACTGCGCACCAGGAATTACGTGATGTACGACTTCAGGGCGCGGCCCCACTTCATGACTTTCGTACTCAGGCCACGGCATCGTCAAGCCGTGTGGAACTTCGCCTGGGGCCGGCCGAAAAAAGTACGGCCAGCC
Source organism: Blastocatellia bacterium (assembly GCA_035293105.1). Classification (GTDB taxonomy): domain Bacteria; phylum Acidobacteriota; class Blastocatellia; order UBA7656; family UBA7656; genus DATDOV01. The sequence continues at coordinate 33,246 of DATDOV010000036.1, read as the reverse complement.
ATCTCCCGAGTACGCGTCCGCAATCGTCGGAAACTGCGGGAGCACCTGGTCAGGGAGACCGTACTCCATCAAGACGAGCGGCTGGTCTCTCTCACTTCGATTCAACCCCAACAGCCCGCCTATGTCTTCGGCGGAGCGGGGCATTCCATCAAAAGGTCCCAGCGCGCCCGGCGTCGAGTTGTATGTTGCCCACATATGATACTGCCCAAGGTCGAAATTGCGCCAACGCCCAACAACGACATCGCGCTCCTTTGAGAGCATATTCCGAACGGCCCGTCGCGCAGATTGCTTCGACCCATATTTCTGTTGCTTAAAGAGCAGCGTGCTGAGTCTGTCTCTGGACACCGCGCGACCATACACTTCGGGACGCGGTTGCGGTAGCGCCGGTCCCCTTAGCGTCCATCGCCGGAAGCACTGAGTCACAGCACCCTTTATCGCCACTGGGTCCGGCGGACATGCTAGGAGTGTCTTGAGCATCTCCGGCCAGATGTCGGGCAGGCGGGTTTCGCTGTGAAAGTTGATTAGCGCTTGGTTCCCAAGGGCGGATTGCTCCGCGAGGCCGCGAAGCTTTGCCTCAACCTCCGCGCGATCGGCCGCTGACAACTTGGTTAGGGCTTCGGAAAGGGTCATTTGACGTGAACCTCAATTCGGTAATGCCGCTCGATTCTACAGCACATGCGGTCGAGAATCACTCTACTCCGTCGCTGGTATAGAGGGACTCGATCAAATCCCTGTACTTCTCCTCGACGACGCGGCGGCGGACCTTGAGGGTGGGCGTCAGTTCACCGCCGTCAATCGTGAACTCGTCGGGCACCAGCGCTACTCGCTTCACCTTTTCGTAGTCCGCAAGCTCTCGCGTCAGCCGATTCACCTCGCCCTTCATCAGTTCGACCACGCGCTTGTCGGCGATCAACTCCGCACGAGCGGGTTTCTCGAGCCCATTCTCCTTCGCCCACGCCCCCAATTGCTCGAAGTCCAGAACCAGCAGCGCGCAGACGTACTTTCGTTTGTCGCCAAGGACGACCGACTGCTCGACGAAGTGGCTCTGATTGATCAGCCGTTCGATCATCTGAGGCGCCACGTATTTGCCGGCCGAGGTCTTGATCAGGTCCTTCTTGCGATCGGTGATGTGAAGATAACCGTCGCGGTCGAGGTAACCGATATCGCCTGTCATAAACCACGGCCGCTTGACTTCCCCGCGCGCCGCCCCATCCTCGTCGTCAACAAAGCAAGCGGCGGTGTCTTCGGGTTTGTTGAAGTATCCCAGAAACACGTGGGGCCCGCGCGTGAGAATCTCTCCGTCCGGCGCTATTTTTACCTCGACTCCCGGCAGCGGAAGGCCGACCGCGCCGACGCGCTGATGCTCGAGCGTGTTGACCGCGATGACGGGCGCGGTTTCCGTCAAGCCATAGCCCTGAAGCAGCGGGATTCCGGCGCCAATGAAGAACAACGCTATGTCCGAAGGCAGCGCCGCCCCGCCCGACACCATGCGTTTCATCCTTCCGCCGACCGCCTCGCGCAGCTTCGCAAACACGAGCGGGTCGGCGATGTCGCGCTGGAGCTCGAGGATCGGCGGAACCGGCCTGCCGGTTGTATAGCATTCGGCGAGCCGTCGCGCGACCGAGCTCGACCACTCGAAGATCCGCTTCTTAAGCCGCCCGCCCTCCGATGCGTTCTTCTGCACCCGCGCGTAAATCTTCTCCAGCAATCGCGGGACGGTCGACATCAACGTCGGCCGGACCTCGCGCATGTCGGCCGCGACTGTTTCGATCCCGCCCGCGTAGTTGATCTGCACGCCAAAGTTCATGCACAGATACAGCACCATGCGCTCGAAGATGTGAGAAAGCGGCAGGAAAGACAGCATCAGGTTGTCGGGCTCGATGCCGAGAAAGGAACCGCCGGCAAGGGCGTTGAAGGTGATGTTCCCGTGAGTCAGCATAACGCCCTTGGGCTCCCCGGTCGTCCCCGAAGTGTAAATGATCGACGCGAGATCGCCGGGCTTAACGTCGGAAGACAACAGTTCATACAGCTCGGGTCGCGTGCCGTCGAGCCGCGCGCCTCGTTCTTCCAGAGCGGAGAAATCGAGAAGCGTCTCGCCGTCGCCGATAGGGTGGAAGCCGATAATGCGCAGGTCGGGGAAATGTTCCAGGGCTTGGTCGACCCTGCTCAACTGGCGTTGGGTGGAGATGAACAGAATCTTCGGCTTCGATTCGCGCAGAATGTACTCGACCTGGTTCACCGGCTGGGTTGGGTAGATTGGAACGTTAACCGCGCCGTTGGAAAGTATCGCGTAGTCGGTAATCGTCCACAGCGGCCCGCTTTCGGCCAGTATCGCGATGTGGTCGCCCTTCCGAATGCCGAGATCGTAGAGCCCGAGCGTCACGCTGCGCACTCGCTCGATTAACCGTTCGCCGGTGATGCCCAGCCACTGCTTGCCCTGCTTGTACCTGAGCACTTCAGTATGGGGCCGGGCTGCGGCGGAGAAGTTCAGCAACTCGACCAGCGTCGTTGGCTTGGGGTTGTCCATGCGCTCATCGCCCTGGTTTCGATTGGTGATCTGAAAAGCGCGGCCATTCTAATGCGGCGGCGGCGATCTGTAAATTGAAACGCGCGAGACATTGAACCGCGCGAGCGGTACGTGTACGCCCTTTCGGTGCTTGCGCTTCGTGTGGAATTGACTGGTGGAACACCCGCGACGGCGGGTTAGGAGGCTTTCGATTCGAGGTCCCCGACGCGGGCTTCCAAATCGCGCTGATAGCCATCCAGCTTCAGCAGATTGATGGCCAGGGATTCCACCTGCCGTCCAAGATGGCGGAGTTCCTTCTCGAAATGGGCGCGCAAATCAGCGAAGCCTTTTTCCATCTCGGCTCGCAGATCTGTGAGGCCCCTTTCCATGTCTGCCCGCAATTCCGCCATTTGGGTCTGGACCGCTTCCCAAAGTGGCCGCGTGTCGTACAACCGCTCGTCTACCTTCGCATCGAGGGTGCGGAGTCCAGCCTTCACGGTCTGAAGCTCGGCCTCCACGATCCGGAGCCGCGCATCCATCCCTCTTACGAGCGCTATGAGCTCATCCAGCCGATTGTCGTCCGCCAGCTTCTTCGTGGGATCATCGCTCATCGGTCGCCTCTTGTCGCCAGTCTAAACAAGGCGTATCTGGCCTCCATCGTACCCTCTCTGACGCGATAATTCAAATTCCCATTAACGCGAGGAACGCGAGGCGAAGCTCGCAGGTTCGGGCAGGCGGGCCAAGCTTGCCAGTCCTCTTCGCTAACGCGATACTCCAGAACCGACACGCTAGAGTCTTCGATCCATGATCATACGGGGGCTGGTGATCATTGCGCTCTTCGGTTGGCGTGATGAGCGCCGGCGACCTCCCGCCTTCGCTGCTCAACCGGACGCCGGCGCGTAAGCGGTCAGCGCGCAACGAGCGGGACTGCAACCTCCGTTGAGTTTTCGCGTACAATCGTGTTGTAATCACTGAACGAATCGGAGTGCCTTATGAAACGGTGCCCAACCTGCAGCCGCTCGTACCCTGATGTCAACCGATTCTGCGCCACTGACGGGACGCCGCTCGTCGAAGGCGCGCCGCCGCGCGGAGACGATGGATCACGTGAGGCGAGGACCATTCCGCCGCCGCCCGCTCCGCTGCCGATGAGGCTGACGATAGTTGATCAGAGTGACGAAGGGCACCGCTCACGGAGCATCCAGGGACTGGTCCTCGACGTCGGTTATCAGGGTATGCGAGTTCAGACGGGCACGGTCGAGACGGGCCAGTTGAACATAATCCGCGACCACACGATCGCCTTCAAGAACAAGCTCGATATCGAGGTCGAGCTGCCGAATGGCAAGGTGAACGTCACTGGCTTCGCGGCGTGGTACAAACCGGCTGGAGACGGCATCAACTGGGTTGCGGGCGTCTACATTAGAGAAATGCCGGCGGCGGACCGGCAGATCTATGACAGGTATCTGCAAGACCTGACTGAACAACAGGGCGGCGCGGCTGCCGAGGCAGTATGAGTCGCGCCGAGGCTAGGGGGAGGCTCCGGACACGAGTCTCTGTCAGTTACGCCGGTTCCGGTTCGTCTGATGCCGCGCGGCCAGCAGAACAACCAGCGGCGCGAGGAAGGAAGCCACTATCATGAGCAGTGACGCACGAAACTGGCTCGAACGCTTGAGCCAAAAGATTCCCGGATACTCCGGCTATGTGGACCGCGAACGCCGGCGCGACATCGACAAACTGCATCGCGAGCATCTCGCCGACCGGCTCAGATCGCTCAAGGCCCCGCTGACGGATTTGATCCGCGAACTGACAGATGAGGGGCGCCTCTTCGAAGTCGGGCCGGTCGACTTGGCGATAAAGAAACTCGATCGACTTGAGAATCGCATCAGGTTCGCCAGCTACGGTTATGCGGGCTTCTTCGATCTGGTCAAAATCGAGCAGCCGCAATTGGACGCGATCTACAGGTTCGATCTCGGGCTGGTCGAGCAAATCGAAAAGCTCGAGGCGAAGGTGCGCGCGGCGAGAGACAGCGCAGGCACTCCTGATGGGCTCAAACAGGCCGCGACTGACGTTGCCGCAGAAGTTGATTCGATCGACCGGGGCTTCGATGAACGGTACCGCGCGATAAACGAATTCGGACAAGGCGCAGGAACAGACCAGCCGCCGGGTCGGCCGCTCTTCAGTTGAGCGGCGCCGTGGCTCGCATTTGAATTCGGAACAATGGCCGACCTTTGCACAAACTGTGGCGCGGAACTGACAGCCGGGCAGCGATTCTGCCGCTTCTGCGGCAAGGCGACCGGCGAGTTCGCTGAAGATGGGATCCCTACTCAGCACATGGGTCCGGCGCCGGGAACCGCTCCCCACTCCGCTGCTACAACCGCGACGCCGTTAAGATCCGACACCAGTCCCGTCTGCAACCCGCAGCCATCTTATTACCAGCCCCAGGTGCCCGCGGTTCCTTATTCACAGTACGCCCGCCCGCGAAAAGGATCGGCCCTCGGAATGATCTTGGGATTCCTCTCGCTTGGAGTGCTGGGCATCATCGTATTGGTGGTGATGCTCGCGACCCGCGCGGCACGGAATAGAGGTGACGACGCGCCGCCAGCGTCGTCGGGCTTCGCGGAAGCGTCGGGCGAAGCTGCTCTTCCAAACGGAAAGGTGCGAGGCAACGAGACCATAGTCACGCAACACTTCGATTTTCCCGACGCGTCTAATCTTTCCATAAACAACATCAGCGGTGACATCTCGATCGAGGCGTGGGACGGACCGGGAGCCGAGTTGACGGTGACCAAGCGCGGCGGGTCGACTAGAGCGCGCGCGGAGACCCGCATCAAGTACAAGGCTGAAGGCGGCAACCTCACGCTCACGACCGCGCCCGCAAGCGGCAGGAACGTCACCGTCGAGTACGAATTGAAGCTACCGCGCACTGTCGGCCGAATCGAAATCACCACCACCGACTCGACGATCAGGGTTTCGGACATTTCCGGTGAGATTCTAGTCAAGACCGCTAACGGCTCGATCAAGATGTCCGACGTTATAGGCCGCATCAAGGCCGAGACGCTGAGCGGCAATATCGACCTTAGGGACGTTGCCGGTTCGGCCGTCACGAAGACGGGCAGCGGTGACACACACGTGGAACTCGCAAGGGTCGACGAGGGTGAGCCCCTTGAGTTCTCGAGCATGAGCGGGAGTATCAACGTGCGATTCGATTCAGATATTGACGCCGACCTCAGCGCCCACACGACGAGCGGGAACATTGACCTGGATCCGGAGTTTGGAATCGAAGTCAAAAGCGGACTTGTCGGCGCGAGCGCAAGCGGGAAGATCGGCAAAGGCGGCCGGCCCCTTAACTTGAAGACGTTATCCGGCAACATCAAAGTAAGCAGATAGGCCAAGGAGATTTCAGGATGGCAATCGAAGTCATACAGTACCAAGACCCAACAGGTTCACAGCTCGTTCATCGCATCCCCGAAAGCGGCTCGGCCGACATCAAGCTCGGCGCTCAGTTGATCGTTCAAGAGAACCAGACCGCCGTTTTCTTTCGGGACGGCCAGGCGCTCGACGCGTTCGGCGCGGGACGTCACACGCTTACGACGATGAACATCCCGCTTCTGACGCGGCTGCTGTCGATTCCCTTCGGCGGCAAGTCGCCCTTCCAGGCGAGCGTTATGTTCGTCGCGCGGCACACGTTTCAAGACCTGAAGTGGGGCACCAAGGAGCCGATCGCGTTCCGCGACACCGAGCTCAAGATGGTTCGACTGCGCGCGTTCGGCAAGTACTCGCTGCGGGTCGCGGATCCGCAACTCTTCGTCGGCTCGGTGGTCGGCACTCGAGGAATCGTCTCGACCGAAGCCATCGGGTCGTTCCTGCGCGACATCGTCGTCGCCCGGCTCAACGATCTGCTCGGCGAGAACCTCAAGACCATATTCGATCTGCCGGCTTACTACGACGAGCTTGCGGCGGCGGTGAAGTCGCGAGTCGCCGACGATTTCAACAAGCAAGGGCTCGAGCTTGTCGATTTGATCGTTTCCGCGATCACTCCGCCTGAAGACGTCCAGAAGATGATCGACGAGCGCTCGAGCATGGGCGCGATCGGCGATATGCAGGCGTACATGCAATTCAAGGCGGCGAAGTCGATGGAGGAAGCGGCAAAGCAACCGGGCGGCGCGGCCGGGTCGGGGATGGGGCTCGGATTGGGAATTGGCTACGGCCAGATGATGGCGGGCTCCGTCGCGGGTCAGGGTCAGCAGCAGTCACAGGGAAGTGCGACGACCCCCACGCTCCCGTGCTCCAAGTGCGGTACCGCAAACCCGGTGGGCACGAAGTTCTGCTCGAATTGCGGGGCCGCGCAACAGGCTCCGGGAGCCGCTTCGGTCGAGTGCCCCAAATGCCATGCGCAGCAGCCGGCGGGCTCGAAATTCTGCAATAACTGCGGCCAGTCGCTCGAGCCGCAGCCATGCAAGCAATGTCAATCGCCGGTGCAGCCCGGATCGAAGTTCTGCGCCAATTGCGGCACGCCGGTGTAATGCCTAAGGCGGCACCGGGGGCGCCGCAGCGTTATGAAGGTCTGCTCTCCGCTGATTCGCCAACGGCGTCGGCTAACACGGAGACGAACCACGGGAGGGCGCCGGGAGTGTCCAGCCAACCCTCTACGCTGTCCACGAAATAGTGAATAGCCTCATTCTCGTCTCCGATTCCCATGAACCCGGGCAACTGCCTTGGCGGCTTCTTCATCGCCGTCAGGTAGAGGGGAACGAAGCGATTCTGATCGAAAGCCTTAATCAAAGCTTTCGTCGCCACCTTCCCGGGACCACGGCGTCTGTATTCCAGTAGCGCCCGAGTATAGAGCCATGCCGCACTATCTTCGTGATACGAGTTGAGCAACCGTTCCACCTCGTCGTCCAGCTCCTGCTTCAACAGGAGTTGGGCCAACATGTAGCGGTTACCCTGATTGTCGCCCGGATTGAGACGCAACAACTCTCTGTAATGAGTCGTCGCTTGTGCAACTTCGCCGATCGCCACGAGGCATTCGGCGGCCCCGGCCAGAGCGCGCATGTAGGGACGGGTGTCGAGGATTCCCCAAAAGTGTCCAACATCATCCGCGAAAGGTTTCGGCCCAAGAGCCCGTTCTCCAGCGCGCACGCCCTCCTGATATAGTTTCAGCGCTTCTTCGGGTGTGCGGGCCGTCTCTTCCGCCAATAACACGTAGGCGTCGGCACAGTCGGGACAGATTTCTAGGGCCTCGCGCGCCAGCTTGGCTCTGCGTCTTCCGGCCGCATCCCAGGCCTCGTACATCTTCTCCTGTGCCTGCTCCAGGGGGGTTGAGGGCTCCGTAGGGAATTGGCCGCCGCCCGCGCCGATGAACTGTTGAAGGAACTCGTTGGCCTCATCGATTGAACCGAACTCGTGCTGCCGCAACACGCGGCCGAGGTCAAACGACGTCTTTTCCAGGGCGCGCCGATCTCGTAGCGGCAGCGGCATTGCTGAATCAGCGCCCGGCCGCTTGTTGCGTCGCGGCTTGTGGCTCGATGTCTTGCGCGACCGCTTCTTCCGCGGTGTGCCTGTCTTCTTGCCTGGCATTCTTGACCTCTCCTCTCGATGCGTCTGTCCATCCTGACAGCCCCAGATCCAACACCGGCGAATCCTACTCCTGCCGGTCGTGGTATGCCAACTCAATGATGAAGGCTCGGTCAGCGACGCTGAAAAGGAACGGAATTGGGGTTTTCGCACGAACCTTGAAGCATAAGCCGGCTTCGGTGCGCTCATGTTCTTGCGCTAGCGCACATGCGCCCCAACCCTGAAAGGGTAGAGGCATATAGCCACGGGTGAGTCCGCGAACCCGTGGAGATCGGCCGGACGCATCAGTAACCCGCGAGGCGGGTGGCGACGTTTAGCCACTAGCACACACGAGCAGAGAAGACCACTGTCGAGGATGTCAGGACGCTTCGTCTAGTTACTCGACCGTAGGCGTCACCCTCTCCGAGGATTCACCTTGTATGGGTTAACGTATCCACGGGTTCGCGGACTCACCCGTGGCTTTATTCCGGCATCCCGTTCCGGGATTCGACCGCAAGAATCTGAAGCGCACCTGGGGTGCTTCTGGCTCCTTGAACTTCTGCCCACTAACATCTATCTTCCAGCTTCGAGTTGCTGCACCGAGCCTTCGAGGTACCGAGGAACCTGATATGGATTCACCAGCCACTTTCTCCGACGAAGTGATCAAGGTGAACCGCCGCAAAGCCACGACCGCAAGGCTGTGCTTCTGCTTCGTCGTGTTAACGCTCCTGTCTGCTGCCGTGCTTGCCGCGGCCGCCGGGCTTGCTTCCGGCCAAGACACGGCGCTCGACCGTTACATCGCCAAACCCGATCCTTCGTACTCGTGGAAGCTGGTCAGCACGATCGTAGGCGAAGGCTATCACGGGTACGTCATCGACCTCAGCTCGCAGACTTGGCGGACCGCAGCCGACGTAGACCGGCCTGTCTGGAAGCACTGGCTCACCATCGTCAAACCGGACAAGACCACCAGCAACAAGGCGCTGCTGTTCATCGGCGGCGGTAACAACATCGATCCCGCGCCGTCGAAGATTTCCGACCGCACGATCAACTTCGCACTCGAGTCCAACACAGTCGTCGCCGAATTGGGTCAGGTCCCGAATCAACCGCTCTTCTTCTCGGATTCAAAAGACAAAGGCCGTTACGAAGACGACCTCGTCGCCTACAGCCGGGTCAGACAGATGAAGTCCGGCGATGACACGTGGCTCGTGCGGCTTGCGATGGTCAAAAGCGGCGTGCGGGCCCTGGACGCGGTTCAGGAGTTTCTCGCAAGCGACGCCGGCGGGAAGCTGAAGATCGACCAGTTCGTCGTGTCCGGCGGCTCGAAGCGCGGCTGGACCACGTGGCTCGTGGCGGCGGTAGACAACCGCGTCATCGCGATCATGCCGACGGTTATCGACGCGCTCAACTCCGAGGCCATCACCCGGCATCACTTCGAAGCTTACGGGTTCTTCTCGCCCGCGCTTCAGGACTACGTTAATCACAAGCTCTTCCCCGACAAGATCGGCACGTCTGAGTATCAGCACATCCTCGCGATCGAAGACCCGTACAACTACCGCACGCGCGACCGGCTCAAGATTCCCAAGTACCTGGTGAACGCGTCGGGCGATCAGTTCTTCCTCCCCGACAACTCGCAGTTCTACCTCGGCGATCTTCAAGGCGAGAAGTATATGCGCTACGTTCCGAACGCAAAGCACAACCTCGCGGGCTCGGACGCGCGCGACAGCTTGCTGGCGTTCTATCAAGCAGTCCTCGGCGGCAAACCGCGCCCGCAGTTCTCATGGAAGAAGGAGAAGGACGGCTCGCTGACGGTCACGGTGAAGGACAGGCCGCGCGAGGTGAACCTCTGGCAGGCGACGAACCCGAACGCGCGCGACTTTCGAGTAGACACCATCGGCAACGCCTACACGAGCACGCCGCTGAAGGAGGAGAGGCCGGGAGTGTATCTCGGCCGCGTTAGCAAGCCGGCGTCGGGCTTCACGGCGTTCTTTGTGGAGTTGGTCTACAACAGCGGTGGCAAACATCCGTTCAAGTTCACGACTGAGGTGAGCGTGGTCCCCGATGTGTTGCCGTTCAACTTCAAGAATGCCGCGGGACCCACGCAAAGCGCGGCTCCTTAAGTAGGACAGGCGGCAATCAGCGGTCGAGGAGAGGGAACGTCCCCAACCGCTGACTGTCGGCACCGCCCCGGATTATAGACTGGGGCGGTTGTTGTTTCCTGTGTTCGAGTCCCTTATCGAAAAGCTTGCTCCAGGGATTAGCTTGATTGAGCCGGTCCCTTTGCTAGTGCATTTGTCAACCTGAGCCTGGAAGGTTGGTGGCGGAAGTGAGTGGGCTGTTGCAGAAACTATGGAGCGCACGTATTGTCAGATGTGTTCAAGTCCCTGATGTTGATCACTCTGGTCACCCTTCCGGACGGAATCGTTATCGTCGCCGAAGCCGCCTGCTGACATATGTCCGTAGTGGCGGTAATCGTATGCGGACTTCCCAACAGAACCGAATTCTTCAGGGTGATTGTGCATCCTGCTATCGTTATCGTGCCTCTACCGTTCAGCCTGAGGTTGGAGCCGGCCTCAATGAACAGGTAGAGTCCGCTAGACAAGTCGAGTTGGAGCGTGTTTCCGTTGCCGTCGTCCTGAATGCATATGTCAAAGGATGGTTCCTTGGAAACTGTTACCGAGAACGACCCGGTGTTGTTGTTCCATTCAAACCCATCCATCACACCCAGGAAAAGACGCGTCGCTCCGCAGGGAACTCTGACTGACAAACAAGCCTGGACCGTTCCGCCGACTACGCCGTCTCCGATAGAGAACACTTCTTGCAACTGCGGCGATCGCGCTCCTCCGGGCGGCGCCGTGCACTGTGCTGGAGGTGGCGGGTCAGTTGGAGAAGACGGTCCCAAAAACACGCCCACCAGAGAATCCACTCGCGCCGTTATATCGGATATCCCGAACTGCGCACCGAATAGGTGGGAGGTTAAAGCGCCGCCATCGGGTCCGTTGGGAATGCAGCCAGGACAGTTCGACACGGAGCCGGTCGCGCTGAATCTCAACACGTCGCAAGGCTTGATAGGGAGGCAGGCGACGAACACGGGAGATTGGGCCGGGGCGGAGTCGCCCGCCCCAGCGTCAGTATTCGGAGCAGCGCCTGCGAGCCAAGGATTGGCTGTCCCCGGAACTGTCACCGAGCACGACAGTCCCTGGGCCCCGCAACCCCCATTTTGTTGAGCCCTAATCGACTGATCGAACGGACCCACTGGAAGAAGACCGGACAGAACTCCCACCATAGCCAATGTTGCTACGATGAGTCGCTGGTAGAGTCGTTGATTTCCCATATGATTTTTCATCGTTTCTCCTTTCAATCTGAGTGAGTTCTTCCTCAAGGACAACTCGAAGCTTCCCGCCAGAGATCCGGCGAGTGACGAGCCGCCAGTTGTAGTCATCAATGCGAAAGCGCGCTTAACCGACCCAAGACCGTTGGCGCACAACAACGGGAGCGAGTCATATCGGAAGTCAACAGGGACTTCGCGTTCTCTGCCAGAGGCGAGGCTCTTCACCATCGCAACTGACGCCATTGGTCTTTGTCGCTTTAAGAACGTTCTCGTTTTCATTTTTCTGTCTCCTTGCTCGTGCAATGGTTCAAAGAAGAGCCATCTGGTTTTTTCTCCGTTAGTAGACCTTCCGTCTATGAGTGGCGATCACGACAAAAGCATTTCACGAGGACATGGGCCGGACTGGTTTTTTCAGCGGCGTTCTTCAGTTCATCAACGAGCACACATGCACAGTTGGGGCGAATGGATGCGCTGGCAGTCTCAGCGCGGATGAAGATCAAAGAGCCGTGATGACAGGCAGCGGCAGCTTCATTGCCTAGCGATTGATATCCATCGTGAAAGTCATCCTTCTCCTTAGAAACGACGCCGGTGGTTTCCTATGGAATCAGCGCGTTACGACGAGGCTGCAGGTCCGTGGGCGGCTTGCGAAACATCCATTCAATCCGGGCCGCTCGTTCCAACCACTGAGTGTTGGTATAAGCTTCGCCCTACGGGCAGCCGCAGTTGTTGTCGGCTGTGTTTGAGTCGGTTACTGTCAGGCTTATCCCCGGATTGAGCTCGACCGATGCCACGCCCATATTGGCGCATGTGTTGAGTTGAGCTTGCAGGCTAACCGCGAAAGAGTTCGAATCGGAACTGGTGGCAACCAGTTGGATAGTACAGCCGCTGACGGTGACTCTCCCGCTGCCCGTTACCGTGAACCCGCCTGGACCAACGACGGTAAGCTGATAATCACCGAGCGAGTTGAACCTGAGAGTATCGCCTGTGACGTCATCCTTCAGGCAAACTTGGAACTGCGGTCTCACAGCAACGAGTGTCACGGCCATCGAGTTGTTCTTTGGGTTGATGTCGAACCCCGATGCGCCGACCAGTACCGTGTTGCTAATGAGCGTGCCGTCCGGAACCGAGCAGTCCACGATCGCTCTAACGGCGATAGTCTCAGATTGGCCGGGCGCAAGGGTGGGGATTGCGGCTAAGAAGGAGTTGTTAGGGCCGCTCTCACAGGTTCCCACCATCGAGGAGCAGGATAAGAAGATCAGTGAGCCAGGCAGAACGCCGACCACCGAGACCTTAGTGGCGGTCTCTGTGCCCAGATTAGAGACCAAAATCGGCATGACGATGATATTGCCGATGGGAACGAGAATTGGTGTCGGAGGCCCAAAGAGACCCAGGTCCAGTTCCGTACCGATGCCAGAATCGGGGCGTGAGACATTGACGATCTTTGCGACGAATGTATCGCGAAATCCGCCGCCATAGTCCTCACTTGGCCCTCCCTTCACCGGAAAGCTTGACTTGGACGAGTTGGTAGTTCCGGTGATGAAGGCCTTCCCGGAGACGGTCACGGCAATGGAGGCACCCTCGTCTTGTCCCTCACCGCCGATGAGACCGGAATACACAAACCCGAGGCCATCCGCTCTCACTTTCGAAACGAAGGCGTCTGTCAGACCCCTATTGAAACGACGGACACCAGTTCCATCAACATTGAACACCGGGAAGCCACTATCCCTGGACGATTTGGTCCAACCGGTTACGTAGGCGGAACGGTCCGAGTCCACGGCGATTCCGAATCCACCATCTTCGTTGGCGCCGCCGATGTAGCCCGCGTAGTCGAGTGTTACACCGTCGGCGAGGATTCTGGCCACGAAGGCATCAGCGAAGCCCCCGAAGGCGAGGCTCGGCCCAACGGAAACGGGGAAAGATGACTCGTCGGAATCAGTGATGCCGGTGATGTAGATGTTTCCCAAGTCATCGAGGGCCACAGCCTTGCCTTCCTCGTGTCCGTCGCCGCCAATGAAAGCCAGGAAGCGCGCGCCATCGCCGTTGGTGTTGAGTCCGAGTACGAAGGCATCGAAGCCGCCAGCCGGTTGCAGGTTGGATGCGCCAGGGGACGGGTAAAGGGGCGGGTCTGGGAATTTGGAGTTTGCTACCCCGACGATGCACGCATTCCCGGCGCGGTCGATTGCGATGCCATTGCCAACCGTAATGCCGCCGGCGTCACCGATGTAGGTGGCGTAGCTAAGACCCGTTCCGTCGGCCGTTACTTTCACCGCGAAGCCTTCGCGCGAACGCGCACCACCAAACCGGCTCTTTTGATCCAGACCCGGAATCAACCCAAACCCGCTCCCGGTCGGGAAACTCGTTTCGTGGGATGTGGTCACGCCCGTAACATACGCGTTTCCCGCTTCGTCGATGGCGATTCCCCGGCCTTCATCGTTGCCCACGCTTAGCGCGTCTCTCGTGCCTCCGATGAATCTCGAGTACTGTAGGCCGCCAGTATCATCGAGCCTTGCGACGAAGGCGTCCTCGGAGCCGTTGACCGTCGGAGTTATTACGGGCCCGATTATTCCGGGAAAGCTAGGTCCTGACTGAGTCGCGCCAGTGATGAAGATTTCCTCGGTCAACTTGTCGACGGCAATGGCGTTGCCGATATCGTTCTCATCCCCACCTATGAAATCGGCGAACACCAGCGCTCCATTCCGGTCGACCTTGGCAACGAAGACATCAACGCGCCCTTGCAGAGCGGGCGGAAATGCACCTCCGGCATCGTCGGTACTCCCGACGATGTAGGCGTTTTCATCGAGATCCACCGCGATTCCGTTGGGTACGTCATCACCGGGGCCGCCTATGAACCCGGAGTAGATAAACGTTGCAGGATCGATGACCAGGGGCTTGGTCCTGTCGTAGTCGCCAACCTGAAAACTCCAGGTTTGAGTACGCCCATTCGGGTTCGAGTCCAGAGCATAGGCTGTTGTGACCTCGACTCTTTGTCCTTCCAGGTCCTGGTACGAGTAGGGCTTGTCATCGTGGAGATCGCCGGCGGGGGTGCTCACTTCAAGCTGTCCCTCATCATCGACCCCGATCCGCGAGGCTCCGCGATAAGCCAGTCTAATCCGCCCCGGGTCAGCGCCTGGCTTCAGCAGGAATGTGTACTTCAACTTGTTCACGGTTCCGGTATAGATAAGGTCGATGCCGGGCCACAGATCAGGGTAAAGCACGGTCGAGAATGTCTTCAGTCCCGTCTTCCACTGGTCTCTAGTCCCCGTGAAGTAGTTGATTGTGGCGGATGTCGGCTCCTGACCGATGGGCCTGACACCGGGCCTTGCACCCAGGAAATCCAGCCTCAGAGCAAGCTGCTGCATAGCGTCTCCTTCGCCAGTCTCCAATCGAGAAGCAACTGGACGCACAAATGCGAGCTGCGGACTGCTTTCATCAGCGGCTGGCCGACCTGCTCTCGCAGTCAGGAGAAACGTGACTCCGTCGGGGGTGAAATACACGGACTTGTCTTTGCCCCGCACGTAGTATGCAACACGCGAATCAACCTGTCCCCGATTCTCGACAAAGTAGAGCGGCATCTTGCCGTAAGCTTCATCCGACCGCGCCTGGGTTGGCTGATAGAGTTTGGAGGCGGGAGAATCCGGTGATTGCCCGTTTGTAGTGGTACGCAAAGTCGTCTGGCGAGCTAGGTCTAGAGAGCTTTCTCTACTGGCTGAGACCGATGATTCTAGTCGAGTCGCCGAGTAGCTCAGCAAAGCGAGCAGAATCGTGAAGCGTACCATAGCGGCCGCCGGACTGATCGGATGCTTGATGTGGATCTTAAGGTTCTTCATAAGACGCTCCTTCTTTGAGATCGTTACAAGGCAACGGCCCGCTCGACCGGTTGCAGTGGTGTCCTTTGTTTCGGAAGTCAAGAGGAACGCAGTGTTCCCTGGTGAAAGGCAAGGTAGGAGCCTCGCCTTCGAATACGAAGCGGCGCCCGGCGGGTCTACTCCGAAGCACTAGCGAAGACAGCCGGAGTGAGCCGGAAGGCGCGCTCCTGCCCATTCAACTCGCCCCATCCGACGATCTGCCCACGCTCATTGATGCCGGTTGCTTCCCTCAGTACCCAGCCGAGTGATGGGTCGATCAGATCGTTGAGGTTCTGAATTCCGCGGCGATTGGTGTAAAGCATCGCGCGAAAGTTCCCGATGCCGCTCGCATCCAAATATGCAGCACCAACCACGTCGCCCCGGTTGTTCAGTCCCAGAGCGTAGCTGATTCCGCCGCCCGGAAAGGTACCAAGATCCCGGACCCTTCCATCGGCGTAGCGAAAAGCATGTATGCCTATTGCCGCGTACTCGCCGAAGCCTACAATCTGTCCCCGGTCATTAATCGCATTTGCCCTTCGCAGTTCCCACCCGCATGGCTCGTCTATCAGGTTGTTCAGGTCCTGCATTCCCAGGCGAGACGTGTAAAGAAAAGCATGCCCGGGATTCCAAATGTCACCAGATGGAGTTGAAAGCGTTTCCGAAGAGCCCACGACCTTGCCGGAGTTGTTAATACCAAAGGCCGAGCTCCCGCGCCCGAGCGTGCCGAGGTCCTGCATGCCGACACCATCCGTGAAGCGGAAGGCGCGGAGCACATCGGGGTTGGCTGACGCGCCGTAAGCGCTGCCGGCCACCTGACCTCGCTCGTTGATAGGTCCGCCGTGGCTGAACAGGTAGCCGGGAAGCGAGCCGAGATCTACAAGTCCGACTCCATCGGTGAAGCGAAATGCGTGATAGCCGCCACCGCCGCCCGACACATCAACGCTACCCGATGTCTGGCCCGAGTTGTTGATTCCAGCGCCGTACGTGATGGTTACGTTTCCAGCTAGGCTCAAGTCGACGAGTCCAACACCATCGGTGAAGCGAAACGCGTGAGCGCAACAGCCCGGCGCGACGAACGAAATGCCTGCCACCTGGCCGGAGTTGTTCATGCCGCTGGCGCGGGTGCTATCGCCAAACGTGCCGAGGTCCTCAACGGAGAAGGCGATTTGGCGTGGCTGGTGCGCGTTCGTGGCCAGACTCGCGAGCAGTAGTGAAAGGACCGCCAGAGCAACTGGTGCCGTCAGTTTTCGTCTTTGCCGCAACGTTCTCGATTTCATTTTTGTATACACTCCTTTTCATGAACAAGTTCGGAAGAGCAGCCTCCGATCACATCTCGATTGGGTGCGCTTCCGCCTATGAGTGGCGATCGCGACGAAGACATTTCGTGCTGGGTGAAACTGGCCTTGGCCTGAATAGCGGATGCTACCTCTTTTCAGCCTTTTGGAAGAATGCGGGGGATACACGGGGGAACTTGACGGGTTACAGTTAGTTTAGTTAGAAGACGAGGCGGATGTGTGACGATTACTTCTTCACAACATTGAAATAGTAGTCGCCGACGTCCTCAAGACTCCCGCCGGCACTAACTCCGCTGAGTGTCAGTATGTAGTCTCCTTTGGTGAAGAGACTGGCAGGCAATCTCAATGTGACAACCTTGCGCGAAATGTGTGGTTGCGCCTTCACCGAGCCGTTGCTCCAGATTCGAATGCCGTCAACGGTCTCAAGAACTGCCCGGTAGCCTGTGTAGTCGTCCGCGTCGAGATCGATCTGCATCCGCACGATCTCCGCGCCTCGTGGGATGATCAGCCTCTTCGGTTCGACCGCGCCTCTGACCAGATCGGGCGTAAGAATGAACGTGATGGAGCTGAGGGCTGATCCCGGCGGTTTGGCCAGTTCCTGTTCCAGCAACTCCCGCTGGCTGCGTTCGCGTTGGAGTTCGCTTGCCAATTGCTCGTTGTGCGTGCCTTGCTCGGCGAGTTGCCGCTGCAATTCCTCTTCACGTCTTAGTAGCTCCGCCCGGTCCGCCTGAATACGCTCGACCTGATTTCTAAGCCGAACAGTTTCAACAAGGAATAACGAAGCACCGGCCACGATCACCAATACGGCCGCAGCCAATGGCAGCAGAATCGCCTTATTCTTGGCGCCGAGCGAGTCGAGCAGAGACTGCCACCAGGTGACCGCCTCTTGCTTTTCCGTAGCAGGTAACACTCCCACTGACGACTGAGTTGCACACTCCACCAATGCTCTGGCAATCTCTACCCTCTGACGCCGCACCGGCGATGCCAGAATATGCGCCTCGAACTGCTCGCGCTCGCGGCCCGAAAGCTCGGCTCGCACATAAGCATCTATCAACTCGCCTTCGACGACGAGAAGCTGCTCGAAAAAGTCATCGTCGCCGAAATACTGCTGTTCGAGCCGAGTCTTCTCGTCCTCGGATAATCCTCCCACGAGGTATTGGACAATCAGCTTATGATTGCGGGTTTCTTGTTTCACCTGTCGTAATCCCCTCAACCTGGAGTGGCGAAAGACTCGAAATCATTTCATCTCCCCGGCGACTTCTTCAAGCAATCAATAGCGCATTCTTCTACTCTCGCCCTGATCCGGTGTGTCCTGATCCTCAACGCGTTGAGCGGCATGCCCAGCCGCTTCGCCAGCGTCTTCCTGTTCTCTATCTTCGCGCCTTTCTCCTTTCGGTAGTACTCGATGATCAACTCTCGGTTCTCAGCGGTGAGATTGCGCAGGCACATCTCCAGACATTCAAGCCGTGGCGCCGATTCGTCGCGTTCTTCCGTATCGGACAGAGGCTGCGGCAGGTGTTCGAGCGCTGCCGCTTCTTTCTCCCGTTCCTTCAGTGTCTCCAGAAAGAAAAGGCGCGCCACACCATAAAAATAATTCTTGAGGTCGCGAATCTCCTCTTCTTCGTCGATCTTCTTGGCCACTCGATTGATAACCTCGTCAGCATGATCTTCAGGAAAAACAGAACCGCGCCACTCAAAGAACCTGACGAGCTTGCGGCGAATCATCTCGTACTTCTCACCGGCGCGCTCCCGATCCGCGTCAAGATGCGCAAGCAGCTTGTCAAAAATCGCCTGGCTTAGTTCCATTCTTTGCTCTGAGAAGACACTTTTGGCAACTTCGACGCGTCAGCGACCCGGTGTTGAGAATTGAGCAAGCCGTAGCTGAGAACGAACCGAACAGCAGAAAGCGGTGAGTAGCGGCCAGCAGAGGTCTTGCTATTCACTGTATGTTTTCGTCACTTCCATTCGCCTTGCAATACGAAGGCTGCCCAGTAGTAGGGCGATTTCCATCGCTTCTGTTTCCACATTTCCGCCTGCGCTGACTGCAAGGCCGCCGCCGGGCGCAAGCCGTCTCGGATCATTCCTCGGTAGAAACGCTTCATCAACTCAGCAGTGGCTTTATCATCGACTTTCCACAAGCTGGCCGCCACCCGCGCTGCTCCCGCATACATGAAACCCCGCGTCAGTCCGATCAGTCCTTCTCCCTTAATGTCTTTGCCAAGAGCTGTCTGACACGCGCTCAACACAACCAAGTCGGCCGGCAGCTTTAGATTGTATATGTCGTGCAGTCTCAGAAATCCGTCCTGAGGCGCGCCATTTTCGTCCACCAGTGAGAGCACTATTCCGGATAACTCCGGATGCTCGCTATTGAGCAGGCCGTGCGTAGCGAAGTGAACAATGCGGTACTGGGAAAGTTCGGCGCTGGTAGCGGTTGCTCGACTGGCTTTGAAATCGAGCGCCATCATGCCCTCTCCCGGAGGGACTAGAGCAAATATCGCCTTAGCCTCCCGCCCTGAGAATGGCAGCCGCGCGGTGCGTCCTCCATCGCGCGCCAGTCCAACGTCTCTCACGGCTCGATCGACGTCGGCGACTTGCTCAGACGGCCCAGCAAGGGCCGCGCCTGCTCCCCTCGCCCTTCTGACCCGCTCGTCATCCTTGTCGAAGACCGGATCGGCAAGCACTGCAACGGGCCGGGGCGCAGGTTTTCGCCCTGCCGTCTCCCGGCGCAACACCGCTAGCACAGACGCAGAAGGCAGGCTAACGATCTCATGCTCGACTGCGAGGGGTTTGTAGCCGGCGGTCGGCGCCGGGCCCCTTAATCTTTCCGAAGCGTACTCTCCCATTGCCGGCGAGCCGTCGGCGCCTCGAGGCACCGGCAAGGCCGCGAATGGAACATACTGAAGTGCGCCCTCGCTGACTATCACCAGTCGCTTCCTCCCCAGCAGCGAAGACACCGGAGACAGTACGATCTGGCTCAGCGCGACGGCCGCTTCCGCATATTCGGCCTCAGCCTGAGCCAGGCGCGCTCGCCTCTTCTGGACGATTTCGTTCTTCACGATCCTGTTGCGCGCGGTCAGCAATTCATAGACGCGCCGCGCTGCCGACTCCACTTCTGCGCGTTTGGGCAGCTCGAAGCTTGAGATTGTAGATTGAGTCACCGCCCACAAATAGCTGCGCTCATCGCCGAGCGCATACTCCAGAAGCAAAGTACCCGGGTCCAGCACCTGTTGTTGAATCTCACCGACGGTGAGCGGCTGAGGCTGAGTCAGCGCCGCATAGTGCGGGCTTTCTTCTCTTATCCGGGCCCCCAATGCCTGGTATTCGGTGGCTAGCGCTGAAAGTTCTCGGGCGATGGCTCCAGCCTGCTCTTCGGTGTGCTTGACGCTGAGCAGTTGCATCTGGCGTTCAGCTTTGGCATTGAGCAATTCTCGAAGTCGGCGTTCGCGCTCCAGCACGGTCGGATCAACTCCTTGACGAATATCTGCCCGGGCCTCAGTCAGCAGTTCAAGCAAGCTGCGGGCGCGGGCGCGCTCGCTGGCGTGCAAGGCGGCAACGTCAAAGCCTCCCGTTGGACGCTGCTTCTGCATTCGCATAAGCAGATCGATGTAGAACTCATATCGCTCCTGAACGGATGCAAAATAGGAAGCGCGCAACTCCTCGCTCGCAACCTTGGTGCGCAAAGTCTCAATGATGCCGAGCGAAGCTTCGATTCGGGTGCGGGCCTCGATTAGATCGCCACGGTCGCGCTCGGCTCTGGCAAGGTGATAGAGGGTGTTGGCTTCTCCACTCTGGTAGCCCGCCGACCTGTTCAGCACGATGGCTTGCGTGTAGAAATCTATGGCAGTTTGCTTGTCGCCTGCTGAGTCGTAGACCGCGCCAATGTTAGTTAGCACTGTGGCTTCGCCCCTCGGATTGCCCGTGCCACGGATGGCCTCGATCGCCTGCCGGTAGAGATCAGTCGCTTTCCCGTTGTCCTTCAAGTCGAAATAGACCCGACCAAGGTTGTTAAGCGCGCTCGCCTTCCCCATGCGGTCTTCTAGAAATTGAAAGAGCCGAAGCGCGTCACTAAAGAAGCGAAGCGCTTTCTGTTTATCTCCTAAACTGAGATAGGCGCGGCCAGTGCTGTTGAGAATGCGGGCTTCGATCAGAGTCGTCTTTGCTTTTCTAGCAAACTCCAGGGCGTCATTGAAGTAGGCAATAGCCTTCTGATCATCGCCCAAAGAGGAATAAAGCACCGCAATGCTGTTGAGCGCATTGGCTTGGAATTGACTGTCCTCCACGGCTTGAAAGAGACGCAGCGCCTGGATGTAGTGACCTAGTGCCTGTTGGCTCTCCCCCAGATCAGAGTATGCCTTGCCGATGTGAGCGAGTGTTATGCCTTCCCCGCGCTTATCGTTCCCCGCACGCCTCACGACAAGCGCCTGGTTAAGGAAATCGAGCGCGTTGCGGTTTTCTCCGAGGCCGGAATAGATCATTCCGATGAAGGTGAGCGATGAGGCTTCGCCTTGGTGATCGCCCACGGAATGAAAGAGCGGCACCGCTTCCTTGAACCGCTCCAGAGCCTGCTGCCTCTCACCAAGAGAGTTGTGAATCGCGCCGATTGCGCTCAACACGGTGGCTATTCCATCGCGATCTGACAGGGCCCTCCTGATGTCGAGCGATCGGCTGAAAAACTCGATCGCGTCGCTTTTTCTACCCTGCTCATTATGGGCCGACGCAATGTTGTAAAGCGTGATTGCTTGCCCGACGAGGTCGCCGGAAGCGCGCCACAGAGGCAACGCCTTCGTGTAATATTCAAGCTCCCGTTGTTTGTCTCCCTGAGACCTATAGACTTGGCCCATGTTGTTGAGCGTGTAGGCTTGCCAAGATGGATCATTAACGTCCGAACTCAGATTCAGTGCCCGAGAATAGTAATCAATCGCCTTCTGGGCGGCGCGCAGTTTGTAGAATGAAAAGTCACCCATTTCGGCCAGCGCATAAGCCTCCCATTGATGCGCCCCGGCATTTCGAAAAAGTCCTACTGCTTTTTCATATTCTGGTAATGTCCTTCCCCAGGATTCTTTATTGCGCTTGGCCACGACTGCTTCGTTGTATTTGTTTTGAGCAGCAAACAGGCGGCGATCTTGATCGGTCGCCTCGCGCAATACTCCGATCCTGAGCTCGTAACGCCCGGCGGGCGCCGCTTCGACTGGGTAGCCGATCTCTACCATGTAGATGCCCGATGCTTCCGCCACCAATGAGACTGGGACAGGACCGCTTGTGTTGTTCGAAGCATCCATTTCCGCGATCTCTTTGCCATCAGGCCCGATCACCCTGACAACTGCATTGGCACCATGCTTATGCACGACCAGGCCAAGGTACAGGCCTGCGGCAAGTGTGATCCGATATGAATGGATTTGTTGACCCGCGATCTCGCGCTCCACAACAGTACCGGGCTCCAGCGGGCGAATATCCTTCTCGTCTTGCGCCACCAAAGATCTAACGGCGGTCGCCTGAGCATATCTTGAGAAAGGGCGCGCGTGGGCTGATGTTGTCAATACTGACAACATCAGGACGCTTACAAAGGCCAAGTTGCTGTAAGGAGTAATCTCGTGGAGCGGGTGATATGAAATTGAGCGCCGCGTGGCGTGACTCATAGTAGATCCCCACTTGAGGAATAGTATCGGTCAAAAGGGACCAAGCAGAACTGGGACGAACGGTCCCCAATATCACAAGGTTGCTTCCACCCCCTATTGCGCGGTGGATCGATTCTCGGATGACCGTATATGTAACCACAAATCGCTCGGCTTCTCAACAGCTCCGTCTCAGACCCTGACCGTGTCTTACAATAGTCGGTCCCGTGGTCACGAACCAACCACACAGACTGGGTGTGTATGACAGACGGAGGGCATCCGATGACCCAAAGGACCACTAAATCCTGTGGACCACACCAAACGACGGCTTTGAGATCCGATCCGAGAATCAGATAGTTGTTGAGTGCATGCCCCTCCAGGTTGAGTCGGTCGCTGATTCAGAAAAGCACCGTAGCAAGGTCCATGAGCCTGAACCCGCAATCGCGCGATCCTGTTGACCGACAACAAGGATTCAACCTCGACGTCGCCCATGATGAAGGCGCTCACTATGTACCACTTAGCTTTTCGCACCCAGGCGCAACGTAGGGGAACGGTAGCCCGCAGCGGCGAAGGGGTCTCACTTATTGGCGGTTGGGCCTCGAACGTGGAGAGTCGGTGAGTGGGCGTCGGGAAAGGCGTCAAATCTGCGAGCGCGCGGGCGCTCCTTCAAGAGAGTGTAGCTGAGTCCGGAGCCCTGGCACACGTAGCAAAAGCCATCAAACACAAAAAGGGCGAGACGATAGTCGTCGCCTCGCCCAGTAAGGCTTCTGCCTTTCAGTGTATGAGTCCTTGCTAACTACAACTCGCGTCGCGGCGGAGCCGGCCGGCGCATCATCATCCCAGGCCCCTCTTTGATCGTGAAGTCTGCCGGGGGCGCAAACAGCGACGGTGACGGCTCACCGCGGTTGATGTTGGTCAGGCGATAGGTCGTCTCGCCGAATCGCGGATCGCTGTGCCTGCTCATCACCACCACCTGCAGATCAGGAGAGTACCAACGCTCGGCGGTGATCAGTATCGGAAGCTCGTTGCCGATCTCGCCCGCCGCAATCGTGTGCGTCGTCCGCGTGCCCTCGGCCTCGACGCCCTCGACCTCGTGCTTTCCTAAAGACTCGGTCTTCACGTTGTCCGACGGTTTATGAGCGCCCCGGGTTTCAGACCACTCGATGACCGACGGCGCTTGGCGAGGCGGTCTCACTCGTCGTGGCTCCCCGCCCTGGATCTCAACCGGCGGCGACGGCGGGGGCCGCATCCCCATCCTGCGCGCCGAATGGTTGCGCAGATCGAGAACGTAGTTGACGCCGGCGACCGGATCATTGATGAAGATCGTCTGCGGCGGATCGCCCGAGGCGCCAAACGGACCTATCGCGCCCAACTGCTGCTCGGTTCGCGTGCGACCTTCGCCGTCGCGATACACCACGCCGCCGCTCTTGCGCACTATGCGATTTCCATCGGCGAGCGTCTGCACGGTTTCGGTCGAGGCCTGTGCCGAGTAAGGTGCGCCCTTGACGACCTTGCCGCCGAACCCCATTTCCGAAGAAACGAAGACGAAGGTGTCCTCCTGTCCTCCTCCCGTCGAATAGAGGAACTGCGGCGGGCCGGCCATCTCCTGGTTGATGATGACAGGTTCGGAGCCGGTCTGTTCTATCACGATCTTGCGCTCGATTTTGGTTCGCGCGTCCGGCGCCTTCTCTTGCGCGAGCGCCGCGATGCCGTTTCCCAGCATCGCAACTCCACAAACGGTCGATGCAATCCAACGTCGATCAAGTTTCATGGCTGTTGTTCCTTTCTGGTCTGCTCTTCAATTAACGATGTTCAAACCGGCTTACATCTGCCGACAGTCAAAATCACGAGACTGCAAGATGCCGGTCAACTTCGTTACCTCTCAGGTTGGGAAGGGTGGCTTGCACCCGCTCTCATGCGACGAGTCAAAGCTCGGTTCATGCTTCATCAGCGGGGGCAAGCCCCTCTTCCCAACCTGAGAGGTACAGGGGTTGGTCGTCATCCCTCACTTCGCTCGTTACCCTCCGGGCTCAATGAACAAACCGGATCGCGCGGGCGAGGCCGTCGTTGCCAACCACGACGTCGGCCTTGATGCGCGCGCCGGCCCTCTCAACGTTCATCGGCAGCCCGAACCGGATCAGCGCGGTGCGCGGCAACTCGACCCGCACAACCTGCCCGCTGTCGGGCGCTGGAAAATTGTAGTCGCCCATCATCGGGATGAAATCGGTCGCAATCTGCCGTTCACCGTTTCCACTTCCCGGTTCGCTCTGGTTTCGATTGAGGCTTGCGTTGATGCTCCGCGTGCGGCGTTGCCACAGGATCAGCCTGCGGTCGCGAGGGTCTTCGTTCTTTTTGGAACCAGTCTTCGGGGTCGACGGTGTATTCTGCGGCGCGATATCCGTCTGGTCCGGTGCGGGCGTTGTTGATTGGTGAGCCTCTTGTTGTGCAGGCACAGGTCGGCGCGATCGCACGGCCGATACCGCGGCGACCAGCAGAATCACCACGACCGCAGCCGCGAGCACCCATCCGATACCCAACCGCGCATTGCGGCTCCCGAGCAGGCTCAACACTCCCGCCCACGGCTTTGGGGCCACCTTCGCTGTCCGCGGATTGCGTTCGCGGAAAGCAGCCAACAACATCGCCTCAACTCGCGACGGGGACTCTGCGGCCCGATCGCTTGCCGCAAGCGCGCGCAGCCCGACGCTGAGTTCGTTCTCCGTTTCAAGCCGCGCCGCGCACAATGGGCAGGCTTCACCGTGACGCCGAGCACGCTCGGCGAGCGCGGCGTCGATCGTCTCGCTTCTGGTCAGCGCGACGACGTTTTCTTCAAAGTGTTCGCAGTTCATGCCAGGCACCTCGCTCCATTCGCAACTGCCGAAGTTGGCTCATCCGCTTCGGTCTCATCTTCGTTTTGTTTGTTCCGGCTCCTGCCGCTGAGCCTCTCGATCAGCATCGCGCGCGCCCGGTGCAGCCGCGAGCGAACCGTACCAACCGCGCACCCAAGCGCCTGGGCAGCTTCCGCGTAACTCAGTTCGTGCAGTTCGCACAGCACGACCACTTCCCGGTAGTGAGCCGGCAACGCCAGCACCGTGCGCCGAAGGCTCTCAATCTCTTCGTTGCGAGTTACCTCAGCCAGCGGATCGCTCTCGGCGATCATCGCTTCGTTGATCGTCTCACTCTCTCGCGTCTCATCTGAGATAGGCTCGTGCCTGCGGTCTCGCTCCCAGCGTCGCAACACGTGATTGCGCGCGATGCCATACAGGTAGGTCGAGAGAGACCCCCGGGCTTCATCGAACCTGTGGCCGTCGCGCATCAGCGCCATAAAGACCTCTTGAGTGACGTCTTCAGCCAGAGCCGGCGAGCCGCTCATCTGAAGCGCGAACCGGTAGACCGCGCCTTGCCGCCGGCGATACAACTCGGTGAACGCGCCTTCGTCTCCGGCCATCATCAGCCGCAGCAGATCGGCATCGCTTTGAGCTTTCAGCAAAGTAACGATCCCCTCGCCGAGCGTCTCGATCATGGTTCGGCAGCTTGCTGTCATGATTGATTCACGCGAGTATACAGGAAAGTTCCACGAAGACGCCCTGATCGTCGGGGGTTCAGTCTCGCGGTTGACGGTATCAAGCCCGCTACGTAGACTGGCGCTTTCTAGTTTTTGTTCTAAAGCATGACTCTGACCCGCACCCATTGAGTTAGCGTGCGACAGCCCGAATGAAAAGGCACTTATCCTTCCTGCTTGTTGTTCTCCTGGCCGCCGCAAGCGCGTGGTCGCGCCCAATCTCGGGTGAGTCACGTCATTTCAAGATTCGCACCATAACCGCCGGCGTGAATCTCAGAAACACGCGCGACAGCGCGACCATCGAATCGGCGATCACGTTCCTGCAACGCGCAAAGAAAAAGTTCGAGGACGCCGGCTACGAGATTCAAACGCTTCGCATCACCACACAGCCCTTGCCGGAATACCTCGCGGGACGTTCGCGCTCCGAAGCCCTCGAGGATCTGAAGCTGCTCGATCGCGTGGTGGCCGCCGAAAACGTCTTGCTCAACATCGGGCCGGTCATCACCGACGATCGCTACGATCCCGAATTCGCCGAGTGGGCCGTCCGCCTCGTCAAAGAAACTCGCAACATCAACTTCAGCTTGACCGTCGCTTCCGAGCGAGGCGTGCACGCTCAAACATCGCGCACGGCGGCCGACGCGATTGTCGCGCTGTCGAAAGCGACCGCGGGAGGCGTCGGTAATTTCCGATTCACCGCGTCGGCCAATTGTCCGCCGGGCATCCCGTTCTTCCCGGCCGGCTATCACCGCGGCCCGCCCGATTTCGCGATCGGACTCGAGACGCCGAGGTTGCTGCAGGAGGCGTTCGAGGGCGCCGCGACCGGGGGAGCGAAGACGGGCAGCGCGAACATCGAAGCCGCGAAGAAGCGGCTCAAGTCGGTGCTTGAAGGTGAACTTAGGCCGATTGAAAAGATCGCGATGGCGATTGCGCGGGACGCGCGGCGCGCGTATTCGGGAATCGATGTATCGCCTGCCCCCTCGAAAGACGCGAGCATCGGTGCGGCCATCGAAGCTCTCACCGGCAAGCCGTTCGGCAGCGCTGGAACTCTCGAAGCTTGCGCGGCCATCACTGACGTGCTGCGCAATCTGACCGTCATACGCTGCGGCTACTCTGGATTGATGCTGCCGGTGCTGGAAGACCCGGTGCTCGCCCGCCGTGCATCCGAAGGCCGCTACGGGGTGCGAGAGTTGCTGCTCTATTCGAGCGTGTGCGGGACGGGGCTGGACGTGGTCCCGCTGCCGGGCGACACATCGGCAGCCGATCTCGCGGCACTGATTCGTGACGTCGCGGCGCTGTCGACCAAGCTCCACAAGCCGCTTTCAGCTCGGCTGTTCCCGATACCGGGGAAGAAAGCCGGGGAGCGGGCCGAGTTCAACGATCCGTTCCTGACTGATTCGGTGGTGATGAAGCTGGATTGACGTACGTGCCGACGGCGCTGAAGGGACAATGCCACGAAGTCACAAGGACACAAAGGGACACGATCAATGAGACCTTCGCTGTGTTCTTGTGTCGCGGTGTCTTTGTGGCGAGACCTACGGCGCAAGTCAAGCGGCACTCATCAGCCCGCCGTTGAGTCCGGCGATTCGACCGAATAACCCGCACCGACCCAGCCGCTCGTTCCGCCTACGACGTTGAACAGGTTCTTAAAGCCCGACCGCGACATGATGCTCGCCGCGATGCTCGACCGGTAGCCGCTCGCACAGATGACAGCAGTCGCGCGCTCGCGGTCGAGACGATCGAGGTTCGCTTCGAGATGGTGGAGCGGCTCGCTGACCGCGCCGGGCACGTGACCGTTTGAGTACTCGGGCGGACGCCGCACATCTACGATGCGCAAGTCGGCGTGCTCATCGATGCGACTCCGCAGTTCGTCGAGTGTCATCTGCGGAAGCGTCGCCACCTCATGCCCCGCCGCATTCCACGCGTACATCCCGCCGCCGAGATATCCCTTTACGCTTTCGATTCCGACGCGCGCGAGTCTTGTCACCGCTTGATCGACGCTCGCGGCGTCTTCGGCAACGATGATCATCGCAGTTCCGGCGGGAATCAGAGTGCCCGCCCACGACGCGTACTGACCGCCGAGTCCTATGTTGATCGCGCCGGGAATGTGACCCGCACCGAAGTCCGCCGGGGACCGTACATCGAGGATCAGATGACCCGCTTGCGCGAGAGCGGCAACCTCGCCCGGCGACAATTCAACCGGCGGCGGCAGTTCATCCAGGAGTGCCGCGCCGGCCCGATTGATCTCGGCGTCGCGGGGAAAGTAGGCCGGCGCCTCCGGAAGATCGGTCGTCATCATTTTGACGAACGCGTCCTTCGGCATCGGCTTGAGCGCGTAGTTGAATCGGCGCTGCTCGCCGATGGTCGAAGAGGTCTCCTTGCCGATGTTGCGTCCGCACATCGAACCGGCGCCGTGAGCGGGATAGACCTCGACCGAGTCATCAAGCGTGAGGAGCTTGTTGTGAAGGCTGTCATAGAGCGCGGCGGCCATCTGCTCCGCGGTGTAGCCCTTCGATCCGACGAGGTCGGGGCGGCCCACGTCGCCGATGAACACCGCGTCGCCGGTGAGGACCTTCTGCGGATCAGGAGAAACTTCAGTGTCGATGATCAGAATCGAGATGCTTTCGGGCGTGTGACCGGGCGTTGCGAGGATGCGAAGCGCTACTTTGCCGATTCGGATTTCATCGCCGTCTTCCACCGGGCGATGAGGGAACTCGGCGCCTGCTTTGTCCCCGAACACGATTTGGGCTCCACTGCGTGCGGCAAGCTCGCGGTGGCCGCTGACGAAATCGGCGTGCAGATGAGTCTCGATGACGTACTTGATGTCGAGGCCCTGCGCGGCGGCCTCGTTGATGTACTGATCGACGTCGCGCTGGGGATCGACGACGGCGGCCTCGCCGTCGGAACCGATCAGGTACGACGCGTGCGCGAGGCATCCAAGATAGAATTGTTTGAAGTACATTCGCTCCTCCGAGCCAGGTTTCCAGGCGCCTATGCCAATATCACAATTCGATCTGAGATGGAAACCTGCCGCGGGTGCGCTACTTCCGTCCCTCGGCGTGCGCCGGTTGCAGCACCGCGAAATTGGCGAGCAACCGCAGGCCCGCATCCTGGCTTTTCTCCGGATGGAACTGCACGCCACAGACGCTGCCCCGCGCGCAGATTGAAGGATAGCAAATGCCGTACTCGGTCTGGGCGAGCACGTCCGATGGGTCGTCGGCCTCCACGTGATACGAGTGGACGAAGTAGAAGTAGGTGCCGGCGGCAAGCCCCTCCACGAGCGGGTGTTGTTTGACGGTTTCGATCTGGTTCCAGCCGATCTGCGGCACGCGAGGCCGGCTTCAGGGAACCTAACCACGCGGCCGCGCAAATCATCCCTAGCCCTTGTGAACGCCGAATTCGTGACCTTCGTCGAACATCAACTGCAGGCCGACGCACAATCCGAGCAACGGTTTATTGAGCTCGGCCGCTTCAAGCACAAGCCAGCTCTAAAGGGTCGAACCGCCGGTTCGGATCGTTTGGGCAAAGAAGAAAAGAGTCAAACAAAAACCATCGCCGGAAAGCGGCCTGAGGTGCTAGAAAGCGAAACTTGGACTTGAGTAACTGATGTTTCGGAGAGCGTTGTGCCCGCCTGCAAGATTCGACAATTGGGGATGGAACTTTGAGAACAGAGGTTTCAACGAAGTGGTGAACCTGTGGCACATGAACCACTGCTTTATTGAAATCCTGCTTTATGCTTTACTGCTTTAATGAAATGCTTGACAACTGGACAAGTAACGAGTAATCTCGTGGCGACCGATGCGCCCGATCAACGCTTCCGAATTGCGTGCACACCATACGCAGGAGTTGGATCGACGAGATGTCGGTTTTCATGCGCGGTGGCGAGTCGCAGAATGACGACTTGGCTGCTTTTTTCATAGCAGCGGGCGAGACTATCAGGCCAATGAAAAGATGAACTAGTGAATCTTCAAGGGCTGGCATGAAAGCTGTTCGGAAATTGAGTGCACTTCTTGTGCTTACCACTGTAAGCAACGGCGCCGGACTTCAATTGCGTGGGGCCAATGCGCGTGGATCGATTGAAGGCCAGGTCACCCTTGAGGGAAAGCCCGCGGCGAATGTGACGGTCACTTTGGATCGAGGAAGCATTCGATCAACAGAGCCGATAGCCACGGCACTCTCTGATGAAACGGGTCACTTCAAGTTTGGCGGTTTGGAACCAGGCAGTTACCTTATCGATGCCTTTGCGCCGGCTCTTGTTGCTGCTGGTGTTACTACTTCCGACTTGCCGCGGGCCAGATCCATTACACTGCGAGAGGACGAAACGGTCACTGGAATCGACCTCAAACTAACCCGCGGTGGCGTGATCTCTGGTCGTATTCTGGACTCTCACCGACAACCTCTAATCGAAATAACTGTTGATCTGAGCCAGATAGAGCCGACAGGCCGCGTTCTTCGGCGGCGGATCAGTTCGTCTGACCAGGTCATGTATCGGACAGATGATACTGGGGCGTATCGGATTTATGGCTTGCCTGCCGGGCGCTACAAACTTGCGGTGGGCGTGCCCGCGGGTTCAGGAGTCAGCCGATATGAAGGAGGGTATTATGTGCGCACTTTTTATCCTGGGGTCAAAGATGAGGCGGAGGCACTGATTGTTGACCTCGCTGCGGGCAGCGAGGTGGGCAACATCGATATTATCGTCGACTCCTTTGTAAGATCTTACTCAATACTAGGCCGGGTCGTGAATTCTGAAAACGGCAGGCCGATGACGGGGTTGTTATGCGGGTATGGCGCGGTTTCAGATTCCGGCAGGTATATTGGAAGCGTCGCTTCAATTGCAAATAGAACCAATCCAACAGGCGAGTTCTACATTGAGGGCTTGCCGCCTGGGCGCTATGCAGCCTTCGTTGTCAACGAAGGCGAGAGCCCATTGTATTGTGAGCCTACCGTCTTCGAGATTACGGACTCTGATTTGACGGGTATTGAAGTCAAGACGAGAATGGGGGCGAGCTTAAGCGGGACCGTTGGGTTTGATGATGAAACGAGAATTGAGGATGCGAGCAATCTTGTCATCGATCTGAACATCCTCCCCCCGGCGCTTGAGGCCTTGCGAAAGGAGACGGTGCAAATCACACCTGACTTGAGGTTCTCCGCAGTCGGCCTTCGTCCGGGCAAAGCGGTGATCACGGTCCGGGGTTCCGTAGGAGGGAGGAAGGTCATTCTGTCTCGCATCGAGCGTGATGGCGTAGCGCAGGCGGAGATCGAGCTGCGAAAGCGGGAATCGGTTTCCGGTGTGCGGCTGGTTTTGAGTTGGCAACCGGAATCGCGTTGATCCCTGTTCAATAAGCTCTTGGCAAGGTTGGGTCCACTATGAAGCGCTTTGGTTTGGCGATTGGCGTACTTGTTTTCTTTCTAAGCCCAGCGTCACATGTTGCGAAGTTGGTGGCAGAGCCTTCGAATAGCAGCTCCACGCTGCTTCAGTCGTCGGCTAATCGCGATCACGGTTCATTAGAGGGTCATGTATTGACAGACGCGGGGCAGGCTCTGAGTAATGCGAAGGTCACGATTGCTCGCATGGGCTACCAGGGGGGGGTGCGCGCAAGAACGGCAGTGACGGATGAAAAGGGAAGATTTCAGATCAACAGTTTAGCAAGCGGAAGATATAGGGTTTCCGTGCGGGCGGCTGGCTACGTAAGAGCAGACAACGCAAAAGAGATGAAATACTACAGCCCTGGAGACTATATCGCGATAACAATGCTCAAGGGCGGTGTAATCACCGGAACCGTCAAGAGTCCTTCCGGTGATCCGCTGATTAGAGTACCCGTCCACGCGTTGCGCCTGAGGGATTCAGAGCGAAGAGCGAATATCGCGCCCGAAGCTTTTACCTCAAGGCTAACCGATGATCGAGGGGTTTATAGAATCTATGGTCTTGCGCCCGGGGAGTACATAGTTTCCGCAGGTGGCGGAACTCGATCCTATGCCGGGTTCAACAAGTTCGAACGCGATTGCCCTACATATTATCCTTCGTCCACACGCCAAACGGCTGAGAGGATCAGCTTGCAACCCGGCCAGGAGGTCTCCGACGTCAACATTGTATGGCTAGGAGAAGCCGGTCAAGTTGTAAGCGGTGTGGCGAGCGGACCGAAAACTGGCCAATCAGGCTCGTCTATAGCCGTTGCTCTCGTTGAACAAGCTACAGGGGAAATCAGGGACATTGGAAATACGGTGCAGGAGGGAGCTTTTGCCTTCTACGGGGTGCCTGATGGTGAGTATTACCTAATTGCCCGAAGCTTAACTGGAATCGAAAAGGATGCAGCCATTTCACAGCCATCTCCCGTTCGCGTCGCCGGATCAAGCGTGCTTGGCGTAAGGGTGCCGCTTCTGCCCTCCGGGTCGGTATCGGGGCGAGTGGCACTAGAGCCTCTTCCGAAAGAAAAGTCCGACAGGTGTGACCGCAGACAACGGATCAGAGTTGAGGAACTCATCCTGACGCTTGAACGCGAGATAGCAAGAGGAGAGCCTGAAATTCTATGGCAGACATCCAGGGTCGATGCTGCGCCTGATGAAAGGGGTCTCTTCAGCGTCTATGGCCTCACCGGCGGCCAGTACAGAATAACCATTGCCGTTCCCACCGAACAGTGGTTCACGAAGACCATCTCGATCACTGCTGCTCCCGTTGCGCAACATAAGAGCGGAACCGATTCTGTGGAAGCCGGTCCTCTGGCAAGCAGCATACGAATCCAGTCAGGAGGTGACGTTTACATGAACATTTCGGTAGCGGAAGGCGCCGCGAGATTGAGCGGTCGAGTCGGGCAAACAAACGGACAAGCGTCCGCTGGTATGTCCGTCTATCTGGTACCGCTTGACCGAAAGGATGTCGATAATCCTTTGCGGTTCGTGAGAACTGATGCGCGGCTGGATGGGACCTTCGCCTTTGACGGTATTGCTCCGGGTAAATACTCGATCTTTGCGCATCGAGTGGGGGCGGAGACCGCAAGCGACAGCGCATCATCATACCCATCACCGTGGAACGCTGCGGGTCGAGCCTTCTTGCGAAGCGAGGCGAAGAGGTCCCGTACAACGGTGGAGCTCCAATCTTGCCAAACCACACCCGACTATGTTGTTCAGTATCCACGGCAGTGATCCAACCAACCTGCACCGCTACGAACCCTCTCTAGAGGGTGGAAGCGATAGCATGCGCAACCGAGCTTTCGCTGCTATGCGAAGCAGTTCGTTCCCACCGTCTCGCCGCTTCTGTGCGCGGCCAGTGTCTCCCTACTCTGCTCGACCATCTGTCGTCTCCTTCCCTCCGGCGGCATTACCCGCCTTCATTGGTACTATTAGACGATCCGACTCGCTGCCACCCTTTTGCCTCTCTCCCTTTCTGCGGTTGTTCGGCATACTCTCCTGTTTGCATCTGGAAAGCAGCGGCAGGGCCTCCCGGGTTGCCGTGTAGTCTCGATGTCACGCATGCCATGGTCTCAGACCCCGAGGAAGCGAGCACTTCCTTGCCTTTGCGGTTGTGCTCGTGTTGACTTCCGCCATTGTTGAAGGCGT
>DATDOV010000035.1:0-80273 GCA_035293105.1 Blastocatellia bacterium | reverse complement strand
TAAAGTACGGCGAGATTTACGATGGCGCTGCGATATTGACGCTATTGAAATGATGACGTGATGACGAGCCTGGACGACCGAGCCAGGCAGCCTCGTAGTAAGACACGCAGTTGACGCTCAGTCGATGAGCCCGTGCCATAGAAAGTAGAGAGCGCCTCGCGTCCGACGCTAGAGCGGGAACGCTCATCAGAAGAGAAGGCCCTAACTGAATCCGAGGGCGATTATGAGTAGCAAGGATCGTCCAAAATAATAACAGGCAAGACAGCCTCTCGCTTGAGCGGCTAGGACTGTCTTGCCCTCAACACAACCTTAGAAAGGAGTGTGTCGCATGAAGACTCTACAACAGGGAAAGGCGGCGAGCAATCGTCGTCGCGTAGTTGCACGGTTACTGACGGGAGTTGTCGTCGTGGTTAGTTTGATGATGCCGGGTTGGCAAGAAACCGGGGCGGGGGGCCAGACGACCTGCCGTCAGGCGTCAAGCTTGAATATCAACGACATCACCGGGGCGTTTAGGACCTTGGTGCACCTCAATCCGGACCAATGGATCGTGATGTTCCAGTTGAATACGAACCGCCACCGGATGGATTGCCCCGGTACGACGGGGCTGATTGCCTGCACGCCTGACAAGTTCATATCGAGAAGTGACATCGCGATCGGCGTCGGCGACGTGGAAAACGTGGACGGGACCTCTTGTCGGGAAACGTGGATGGTGACGGCAAGTAGCGCAACTGGTGCCGTCTTCTTTGGGTTCAAGATCAAGTTCCAAGAAGACGTCATGATCAACCCCAATCAACCGTTCAACGCGCGACGACGGCTGGGTCTGGTTGCGCTTCCTAGGAACATTGAGGCTCTTGGGCAAACGGTGGATATGACCGGCCAACTCGTCGACGCTGGCGACGACGGCGTTGACAACTAACGCCGGATTCGGGCGGGGGTGCGACCCAATCGGACCTCCTGAAATCCAAGCGTCGTGCCCCCGCTCGATCCCGATGGCCAGACGGATGAGGGATGATTCGCATTTTGAACTATACGATTCGTAGTTGCCCCGACCTCGGGTAACGCGACAGGAGGAGATGCCATGATTGTCACGGCTACGGTGCGCGGGCTTGCGGCGGTTGGGCTACTCTTGGTTGGGTCTTGCTTCGCCGACGGAGAACGGCGAGAGATCGCCTTCGAGATTCCCAGCGGCCTGGTCAGCGGACTTCCAAGGGACCTGGGCTTTGCTCACAATGGGACGGTGGGTTTTGCGCTTGTCGATGTCCAGTCATCCGATCCCCCTCGATTCGGTCCCTCGTTCTTCGTCTCCTTCTCGGTAACGGAAGGCAAAGCGGTAGACCGTGTGGACCTCGGGCCGGATTTTGGGATCGGAACCTCTTCTCGCGTGACACCGGTCGTTTCCTTCAAGGCAGACAACGCAACCGGGCTCGTCTTGGTATTTGGCAACGACACCAATAACGAGCAAAAGATTGTGGCTCTGGTTTCTGACAAAAGAGGGCGGCTCACCCGGCGGTGGTCTGCGTCATTCGGCCGGAGCTCGTTATTCAGATTCTTTTGGCAGGACGTAGCCTTCAATGAAGATGCCTCCAGGGTTTATTTCCTCCACTATGGGGCCTCGACGAACCTAGCTCTGCTTCGCGCCGACGACGGCACGACGCTGTCGAACGCCGCGCTGCCCGGCCCAGCGGCTCAGGGGTTCGTCTATTCTGACAACGTGCGCAGTCGAGTTGTCGTCCTGGCCGGTTTCGCAGCCTTTACGTTCCCTCAACAGAATGACAATCTGATCATCGAGTCCCGCACGGACCTCATTTCGCAAGGGTTTCCGCCCTTCGGACAGGGCATCAGCCGGGACGGGCGGTTCCTCATCGGCTACGGTGGGTATACGCATGTGACGAATAAGACGGGCTTCAACACCTACACAGTCTACCATCTCGATGCGGGTGCTGCCCGGGAGTTCGATATACCCGGCCGCATCTTCCCCGACGCCAACGGCCCCACCTTTCATCCGCCCACGGGTCGGCTCTTGGTGCCTTTACTAGGAGGCCTAATACTCAAAAACGACGCCGAGCTGTCGGCCTCCGAGCGAAGCTTCCGCCAAGTCGACATCCTGGGTCTGGGCGATGACGGAACGATCAGCCGGATCGTCGAGTTCCGGCTGCCTGAACGAAGCGAAGGCAACTCCCGGGAAAACCTGCTGGGTTCAGGGAACAATATCGAGCCCTCGGCGTCGGGCGCGCTGGCGTTCGTCGGGGTAATCAGCGGCCAGTTGTTCACCTTGGACGCGCTCACCGGTGAGATCGTGGGGGATGATCGCGTCGACCCCAACAACGTGTCGTCGATCAGATTGCTTGAAGGGTTGGGCAAGCTGGTGTTCACCAACCGAACGAACGCGGTGGTAATCATCGACGTTGCGACCGGCCCGGTTGTTTCAAGCGTCAAGGTGAAGAAGAAGAGGACGACGATCAAGGGCGCGAACTTCCTCGCCGGCGCGCGCATTGAACTCAACGGCGTCGACCTTGGGCTGGCCAATCGCAACCCTGACAATCCGGGACACGAGATCATTCTCGACCGCGGGAAGAAGGACTTTCCAATCGGCGAGGAGTTCACCGTCGTCGTAGTCAACCGCGACGGCTTGAGATCGACACCGCTGACCTTCAGGCGATGACGGACGCTTCGCCCTCGGCTTGCTGATCACCTGAAAGCCGTCCAACGTCGGGCGCATCTCCATTAAGCCAATCTGTGTCATCCGCAGGCGAACCGGCCACGCCACCATTTTGGCCCGCGTCGGGCGGGAGCTTGGAAACGCACGATCGTATCGGGCGACCATTGTACACATCGACTTTTGCGAAAAGTCGGCGTACATTGACCAAACTGGGATGTGAAAGCCTTCTCGTTGTACAGTCGGCGAGAAAGAAGTCCCTGTCCAGGAGGTATCCGATGACGACAAGCAAGGCCGGTTCGACTCTTTTCTGGATCCTCATTCTCGCGACGCCGCTTGTGGGCGCGGGCCGTGGCGCGGCGCTACGTCAGGCCTCAGGAGTGGAACCGACGCGCGATCCGCTTCTCGTTTCGAGTCCCGACCCGGGAACACAGAAAGGATCGAAGGTGAAAGCAAAAGTGATCAAAACCGATGCCGACTGGCGCGCTCAACTCACCGCTGAACAGTACGAAGTGACCAGAAGAAAGGGCACTGAGAGGGCATTCACCGGCGAGTACCACGACTTTCACGGGAAAGGAATCTACCAGTGCGTCTGCTGCGGCGCCGATTTGTTCAGTTCCAAGAC
This sequence comes from Blastocatellia bacterium, assembly GCA_035293105.1. Taxonomy (GTDB): domain Bacteria; phylum Acidobacteriota; class Blastocatellia; order UBA7656; family UBA7656; genus DATDOV01. The sequence goes on along the minus strand of DATDOV010000035.1, from coordinate 76,992 downwards.
GAAGTTCGATTCCGGAACAGGCTGGCCGAGCTTCTGGGCGCCGGTCTCGAGCGCCGCAGTCACCGAAGAAACAGACAACAGCTACGGAATGCGGAGAGTCGAGGTGTTGTGCGCCCGGTGCGACGCGCACCTCGGCCACGTGTTTGACGATGGGCCCGAACCGACGCATCTGCGATACTGCATCAACTCAGTCGCGCTGAAATTCGTGAAGAGACCATAACGGAACTGGAGGGTCGTTGAAGCTCCTGCTCATAGCCCTGATCATCCTACTCCTGCCGTTTCCCACGGCCGTCCGCGCCCAGCCACCCGGCATATCGGCAGTCGACCGTCTCCGATTGGCGGAAGCGTTTGGACTCGGGGACGCTTTGAGCGAGCAAATCTGGAGGGGTTGGTTGAACGCGCCCTTCGCCGTGCTGCTCGTGACTCCCGAGCACGAATTCCTGGTTCGTCACCCGAAGCCGCCCGGGGGATTCACCTCGCTTGGATACGACTCGCTGCTTAAGAGCGATGTCTGCTATCGCAAGAGAAGCTTTCCAACAAACTTCCTTGCGACGTTCCCCGCGGTCGATGCGGTTCCGACGATCGTCGTGGGTCAGGCTGAGAATACGGCGGTGAAGACCTCGACGCCGTGGATCGTCACGCTGCTCCACGAGCACTTCCATCAACTGCAGATGTCGCAGCCGACGTACAACGCCGACGTCGACGGGTTGAATCTGTCGCGCGGCGATAAGACGGGAATGTGGATGTTGAACTTTCCGTTTACATACGATTCGGCCCGAGTGAAGGACGGGTTCTCGACGCTCGCAAAGTCGCTCTGGGATGCCATCCAGGCGACCGAGACCGATTTTCGTCCGAAGCTTGCAGCATATCGCAACGCGCGCCGTCAGTTTCAAGAGATGCTCTCGGCCGATGACTACAGGTACTTCTCGTTTCAGTTGTGGCAAGAAGGCATCGCCCGATACACCGAATACCACATCGCGAGGCTCGCGGCAGCGGAGTACAAAGCGACTCAGGAGTTTCGCTCGCTGAAGGATTTCACCGCTTTCGATGCGGTTGCAGAGTCGCTTCTGAAGGGCATCCTCGGCGAGCTTTCGTCGCTGCCGCTGGGCGACTACAGGCGGGTCGCGTTCTACCCGCTCGGAGCCGGAGAAGGTCTATTGCTTGACCGGGCAAATCCCGAATGGCGCAATCGCTATTTCGCCGACAAGTTCTATCTCGACCGGTACTTCAATTGACATCTTCGTTCCGCTGTCTCATCGCGAAACGTTGTTGACCGGCCGCCAGTTGCTCGCGCGGCGTCGTCACTCACATAGCGCACGCGTCAGCGTCTTGGATTGGATCGAGCGGTGCGTGGCCCTGTCTATATCGAACACATGCCTTCACTCGAGCCGCCATTCGCCGACTTCGACAGGCGCAGGATTTCGGATGCCATCTCTTCGTTTGTCCGTCGATCGATCAACATCTCTTTCAGCCGGGTCAGGATCACCGATATTGCGGCCGGCTCCTGCGTTGCCGCAACTACGCGGTTATTGACTTCCATCTTGAGAGCCGGCACGTCGACGTCATCGAACCCGCTCGGGAAGGCGGCCCGTCGCAAGTCGCGGTCCCAGGGCGGAGATACGATCTGAATCCGCCAGTTCTTGGATTCCTCTCCGCGGCGAAGGCCGGAGGTTATATAGACCTCGGCTATCTTGTTTTTGATGAGTGCACAGTCTTTACAATAGGTATGCTGCACGAGCGTGAGAACGTAGTCGGGCGTTTGTGTGTTCATGATTTCCTTGGAACGGGGTCGGTGATCCGAGAGGGGCAATCGTCTACTCTTTTTATATTCGTACTCGGGCGGGTCAGTCAATGATTCTCTTGGTAATGGCGGACACTTGGGCCCGTAGTTTTCACGCGGCAGAGCTTCGTCCGTTGATTTTCGGCCCCTCGTGTCAGACAATCGCCAGTCCGGTGCATCACCGTTGCTCAGTTCCAGGAGGAGACCGTGATAACTTCAATTCTACTGATAAGCGCGCTGTTGCTTTCCCCGCTTCAACAACCTCAACCGCGTCCGCCCGGCGCTCCGACAACACCCGCCGAGGCGCCCCGCCCGGCCGACAAGGCGCAAGAAAAAGAAAAGCCCGTGCCGCTGGTCGAAGAGAAGCCGGTCGTCACCCACCACGAAATCAAAGCGGGCGCGAAGACGCTCAAGTACACGGTGACAACCGGACTTATGCCGATCAAGAACCAGAACGGCGAGACCGAAGCCGGTATCTTCTTCATGGCGTACACGCTCGACGGCGCGGGTGCCGCGTCTCATCGGCCGTTGATGTTCTCATTCAACGGCGGACCCGGTTCGTCATCGGTATGGCTTCACCTGGGGGCGCTCGGACCTCGGAGGGTGAAGATGCTCGACGACGGGTCGATGCCGCCCCCGCCTTACCAGCTTGTAGACAACGAGCACACGTGGCTCGATCAAACCGATCTCGTCTTCATCGATCCGGTCGGCACCGGTTACTCGCGCGCGGCGAAGCCCGATCTTGCCGGCAAGTTCTTCGGCCTGCGCGGGGACATCGAGTCGATCGGCGAGTTCATTCGGATGTACCTGACGCGGCACGAGCGCTGGTCCTCGCCGTTGTTTCTGGTCGGCGAGAGCTACGGCACAACTCGCGCGTCGGCGTTGTCGGGTTATCTGGTTGATCGCGGAATCGCATTCAACGGAATCATACTGGTCTCGACGGTCATGAACTTTCAGACTCTGCTGTTCGCTCAAGGCAACGACCTTCCCTACATCGTGATTCTCCCCAGCTACACGGCCACCGCGTGGTATCACAAAAAGTTGGCGGCTGACCTTCAGAGCAAGCGGTTGAGGGCGGTGCTTGACGAGGTTGAGGAATGGGCGGCCAACGAGTACACAGTCGCGGTCGGTAAAGGCGACGCGCTGACGCCGCGGGAGCGCCAGGCGGTGATCGACAAGCTCTCACGCTACACCGGGCTGGAGAGAAGCTACATCGACAACTGCAATCTGCGGGTCGACCTGGGCCGCTTCAACAAAGAACTTCTGCGGGCGGAGAAGCGCTCGGTCGGCCGTTTGGACAGCCGCTTCAAGGGCATCGACGCGCTGGCGGTCTCCGAACGGCCCGACTCGGACCCGTCGAACAACGCGATAAGACCGCCATACACCGCGGCGTTCAACAACTACGTGCGCACGGAGCTGGGGTACAAGTCCGACCTCGAGTATTACATTTTGGGCGGCGGCATCGGGCGATGGGATTGGGGAGTGAACAACGGCTACGCCGACACAAGCGAGTCGCTGCGCAGCGCGTTCGCGAAGAACCCTTATTTGAAACTGTTGGTGGCGGCGGGCTACTACGACATGGCGACTCCGTACTTTGCGGCCGAGTACACGTTGAATCACATGAACCTCGACGCGAGCGTGCGGGCGAACATCAAGGTGACTCATTACGAGGCCGGTCACATGATGTACATCGACAAGAAGTCGCTCACGCAGTTGAAACAAGACGTGACGGGGTTCATCGAGGGAGCGGCGGGGAATAACAGGTAGACGCTGGCTCTGGTGTTTGGAGCCATCGTTCAACGGGACATAATCTGCACGCGCAGAGAGTGGGAGGCGGCAAGTACATCGGGGCTAAGTTCTCAGGTAGCTACAACCATTCGACGTTCGGAACAAAACGCTCTTGTGACCACGCGCGGAGTCTGGCCCGGCGCGCGAAATAAATGCGCGTCCCTGCCGAAATATGCCTTGGTTTTTCGTCAATGTATAAGTGTGGAGGGTTGCGCGGTGAACTTTCAGCTTTTAACTTCGGTCAAGACGGCTCGAAGGCGGTCGATTCGGTTGGCGATCCAAGGATCGACTCGTGATGAGGGGGAGAAGGATGAATGCGAATAGCAGGAAAGCGGATGATCGAAACGAGGGTAGTTGGGAGCAATATCTGCTGGACGCGGCCAGGAAGGTAAGAGATGCGACCTCGAGTCTTCTGAATCTAGAGGGTGTGCTCACGAGAGTTTGCGAGAAGCTGACGTCATCGCAGGACTTCGATTTCGTGGCGTTGCAGTTGCTTCGTCCGGCCGAGAGGGTGATTGAAACGGTGGTTGGATCGGGCCGCGCCGAACAGTGGGGAGGATTGGGATGGAAGCATTACCTCGACGACGACCCGTCGGCCCGAGACATACAGGCGGACATAGTACTCGCGGTTCCGCCGCGCGCGGAGGTAATCGCTGGTTGGGATAACCGGTTCGACCGCTGGATTTACAAAGAATTCCACCACCAAGGTTTCGAGCGCGTTTTTGTTCCGATCATCGTAACGAAGGATGACAGCGGCCGTCTTGTCGAAGACTGGTTCAATCATTGCGAACTGACGGTCGTCCGCGGCGTAGATAGAGCGGGCGGATGCTCAGCCTCGCTGGAGTTGATCCCCCCTCCCGGCGACCATGCCGTCGAGGTAATAGGTACTGTGGAGGCCGGATATGTGAACGAAACGGTGGCCGCTGGGGGACTGATTTCCCAAGAACACTACGTCGAGAGAGTCGACCAACTTATCGAGCGCGCAAAAGCACTGTTCAAGGCAACGGCTGAACATGCGCTCGAGATCTGGCGGGCTCGGATGCCTTCTGCTTTGCAGGTCGTGACGGACTGCGCGATGGGGATTCTCGGAGGAGATTCCGCGAGTCTCCACTTCCATTATGATCCGCCGCAGCGCCGATATGTCTACGAGTTGAGTTGCGGACGGATAGGGCGACGGTTTCTCAACGACAACCGGCCCCGAGAAAATGGCTTGGGACAGCAAGCCATCAAGGCCGGAAAACCTATGTGCGTCCCGAATCCAACCCAAGATACCGACTTTCGAGGATCGTCGGACCTTAATCCGAGTCTGCTTGAGAAGGGCATCTCTGCGCTAGCAGCTATTCCGATGTTTGTCCGGGACCACAAGGGCGTGGTCTACGTCCATTTCCATCGCCCTCATGAGTTCAGTCAGGATGAGATTAAACGGCTCCAGATATTCGTCGACTGGTGCGCTGACGCGCTTGCCCACTACGTAACCTACAGGCAGATGCGAGAACGGGCGCGCCAACTGGCGAGCCTGCATTCTATAGTCCAGTCAATCGTAAGCAATCCGGAGAAGAAGGACCTGCTCAGGCACATCGCGTGGAATACTCTAAACACTCTCGCAGCGGATGTTGTCACCATCCATGAATGCAGCGGGGGAAAGTTCCTCGCCCCGGCGGTCGCCGCTCGACTGATCACGGATGAAGCGATGCTCTCGGAGGTTCGCCCGCAGGATGCCCCGGCTTTGGTGGCAAGTCAGGGCAGGCCTATTTACGCGGAGGAGTCCGTCACCCACCCCCTCCTTAATGAGGATCTCGGCAGTAACGCAACTGATGGCCGTCAACCGTTTGTGGTTCGTGAGCGCATAAAGTCTTCCGCCGCGATACCCCTGAGGGCCGGAGACGAGACCCTCGGAGTAATGTTCGTCAATTATCGCCGATGCCATGAGTTCCCCGACGAAGAGAAGAACACAATCGCGGTGCTCGCTTCGGCGGCGTGTATCGCGATAAAGAACAAGCGACTTCTGGAGGCAATACCTGAAGATCTCGAAGCAGTTGTTCGTGAAATAATAGCAACCTTGGACCTACCTCAGGTGCTCAGCCGCGTAGTGAAGCGCGCGGTCGAAATCACCGGCGCCGATCTCGGCGTGGTCAGTCGCCTTGATCCCGCTACTCAGGAACTGGTGATACACGCCAAGTATCCCAGGCATGAGACCGTCGAGCCGTCGTGGACTAGAATCAAAATGGGTGAAGGTATCACCGGTTGGGTGGCGGTGAACAAAAGACCCGCGCTGGTCGACAAGCTCAGCGTCGACCTGCGCCATCGCCCCTTTTTCTCCGTCGAGGGCTCCGCTCTGTGTGTGCCGCTTCTGGATAGCGGTGGCCGAACGCTGGGTGTCCTTGGTGTGAAGAGCAATAAGGTATCGGCGTTCGGCGGGTTCAGGCAGCGTATGTTGGAGGTGCTCGCCAATTACGCCGTTATCGCTATTCAGAATGCAGAAAGCCAGACGAAACTCATCGCAGGGGAAACCATCGCGACGGTCGGCGGATTGGCTACCCAGTTGGTTCACTGGATGAATGCCGACGTCGGATTGATTAGGGGGAAGGCCAAACAGATTCAGGACGCGCCTGGAGGAGACGATGAGACGAAAAAGCTCGCCAGCGAAATACTAGCGCTCGCGGATCAGGTCGCTAGTGAGACATCTCGGTTGGGCAGCTGGATCGTCGAGCCGTCCGAGAATGTCGACCTGTACACTGTGGTCGGGGAAGCTCTACGGCTAGTAGCCCCCCCGTCCGACATCACCGCTGATATCGATCTTTCGAAAGTGCCGACTTGGGTCACCGCCAGCAGACAACAACTCGTTTACGTCTTCGTCAATCTCATCCAGAATGCGTCGGACGCGATGCGCAGCGGGGGGAGATTGACAATCGAGGGTGGGTGTTCTGAGCTTGACGGCATCTCTTGGGTGACCTTGAGAGTGTCCGATACCGGTATCGGCATACCCTCGGAGATCATCGATCACATCTTCGAACTCGGCAGCAGCACGAAGCGAGGCGCCGAGGGTCGTCTCGGGTTGGGCTTGTGGTGGGCTAAAACATACGTTGAGCGCCTCGGGGGACAGCTGACGGTTACCAGTAAGCCCGGAGTGGAGACGTGTTTCACGTTGTCGCTGCCCGTAGCGGGTTCAATTTATTCTAAGGGAGAGTGAAAATGCCAGATCAGGATATACCGGATTCGAACGCGACCGTGCGAATACTCCTGGTTGAAGACGACTCGCGCTATCATGAGCACCTCTTGCGCCCAGTGAAGCAAGCGGTGGAGGAGTTGAAGGTTTCCGGCGACTATGTGGTCCATTCAACCACCGCTGATGCTCTGAAGGCACTAACCGACGAATCCTGGGATCTTGTCGTCACCGACGTCGGAGTCGATCGATTGCGAGTAGACAAAGTGGACAAAACTGGCCTGCCGGTAATCGCTCTGGCGAGAGACCGAAATGTGCCGTGTATCGTGGTCAGCGACCAGAACTTGCGAGCCGACGACGCCGACTACATGCTTGCGAAACTACGGGCGCGCCGATTCTTCCGCAAGGGGTTCATGGATTTCGATGACTACAGGCAGGAAGTAAAGAACATCCTAGGGAAAACCGAGGGTCCGGCCGGCCGATTAATGAGAGTCGAGCCGATCTTTCAAGCCAGAAACATACCCCTGAATGAGCGGAGCGTCTTCGTGCTTATGCCGTTCGGGATGGGATGGTCTGGTCACGTCTTCAGCGTTCTATCGGAAGCTTGCACAAGCTTCGGCTTTTCTGCGACCCGCGCGGATGAACTGTACGGCCGAGAGATAGTTGAAGACATTTGGCAGGGAATCTGTGCATCCCGACTCGTCATCGCTGAGACGACTGGTCGAAATGCCAATGTGCTCTACGAACTGGGCATCGCCCACACTGTCGGCAAGGAAACCGTACTACTCGCTCAGACCAAGGACGACATTCCATTCGATCTCTTGCACCTCAGGTATGTTCTCTATGACACGTGGGACAGGTACGAAAGGCTCAAGAGGGGGATAGAAAACACTCTGTCAGCAATCGTCGGTGGAAGGGCCTCACAGAATTTGCTAACCGCATCTTCCGGCAAAGTCGAAAGCAACGAACCCAAAACGATTCTATAGGCGCCGAATGGTCATCTCATCCTACAGTAATTACACCGCTCATCCTAATTACACCGCTGCGTGGCATCGCCATTGGTGTTCGTCCGGTCGCGAAAAGAGCAGATTCATTCGGCTGGGTAACTCTCGCTGGGAATGCGGCCTCTGCTTGTTGGCAATTCGGACACTCACACTCATGACCTCGTCATCCAGTTTCGCGGGGGCTTTCAAGGTCTGACTCTTGGTCAATTGCACTTTGTTCTAACCTTCTCCCTCGGCTTTTGTATCCCAGCCATTGAAAAACGGGAGGTTATTCTGTTCACGCTCCCATAGATGGTGCCCGATCGCGGCTATTATGAGGGTCACTTGATGTACATAGACGAGAAGTCACTAACCCAGTGGACACCGGACGTAGCCGTGTTCGTCGAGGAGCGCGGCATTTGGAATAATGGGCAGCGGGCGGGAGAGCGCTGATGCGGATGAGACTCGCAAATCGAGGACCGGGAAGAATCAGCCTCGGACCGCGCGCGCGATTGACCACCAAACTCCTCATCATCGCCCTCGGCCTCGCGCTGACTCTGATTCGCTTTCCTGCAAGCTCAGTCGAGCGTTTCTATTCGACGGGATTCTATTCGAGCTTGCAATCGCTGCTGACTACATTCTCGAATCTCGTCCCATTCTCTATCGCAGATGTGTTGATCGTCGCGCTAGCCGTGGGATTACCGGCGTGGTGGATCGTCCGCCTCAAGCGAACAGCTCGCGGCCGGCGGGGGCAAGCCTCGGGCCGGCTCGCGCTTCACACCACGGTTCTGGCGGCTGCGGTCGTGTGTGCGTTTGAGCTGCTATGGGGATTGAATTATCAGCGCCCGCCGCTCACCACAAAGCTCGATTGGGACCGGCAACGCGTGACCTTCGCCGCAAGTGTCCGCCTCGCGAGGGTCGCGCTCGACAACGTGAACGCCGAGTCAGCCGCGGCCCACGCCGGCGAGTGGCCCGGCGATCAAGAGATGCGCACGCGGCTGCACGAGTCCTTCGAGCAGGTGGTGACGGAACTCGGCAACCGCCCCGGGTTTGTTCCCGCCGAGCCGAAGAGGTCGCTGTTGAACCTCTACCTGCGCACTGCCGGGCTTGCGGGCTTCACCAACCCGTTCGGCCATGAAGTGATTCTCGATCCGGAGCTGCTCCCTTTCGAGAAGCCGTACACGCTCGCGCACGAGTGGGCGCACCTTGCCGGCTTCGCCGACGAATCGGAAGCGAGCTTCGTCGGATTGCTGACGTGTCTGAGAAGCGACGCGCCGGAGATTCGCTACTCCGCCTGGCTCGAGTTGTATCAGCACATCGGGCGGCCTCTTGAACCGGGGCAAGACCCCAATACCCTCGAGCCTTGGCCGCCGCTCGCCCCCGAAGTGCAGGACGATCTGCGCGCCATCTCAGAGCGAGTGCGACGCCATTACAGTCGAACGATTGGGAAGGCGCAGGCAGGAGTCTACGATCGTTTCTTGAAGGCCAACCGCGTCGAGGCCGGCATCGCGAGCTACGGATTGCTGGTGCGGCTGTTGCTCGGCGCGCGCTTCGACGAGAACTGGGTCCCAGCGCAAAGGCAGGGGCGATGAGGCTGACTGCGCTGCTGCGGAAGGACACTCGTTCGAGTTATTCAAACTGCCTCTTGAACACCGTGAACTGTTCTTCGAGTTCGGCGACGCTTCGCTTGAGCGCCGCAACCTCTTCCTCGAGTTTCTGAATTCTCTCCGGTGTCGAGCGCGGGGCCGTTCCCTCGACGCGGAAGTCGCTAACCTCCTCTTCGACCGCAACGTCGCCCGACAGCAAGTGCGCCCAGCGCGGGTCCTTGCGTCCGGCCTGGCGCGGCAGCTTTACGACGAGCGGCGGACCTTCTCTCTGCGTCAGGCCCTCCAGCGTAGCCTCGACTTCGGGCAACCCTTCGAAGTTGTACAGCCTTCCGGTGCGCACGCGGATCTCGCCTACGGTTTGAGGCCCGCGCAGCATTAACACGCACAGCGCGGCGACTTCCTGGGGTTTGAGATCGAATGCCTCGACGAAGATGTGCCCGTACTTCGGCACCCGGCTGTCAACGCCCCTGAACAGCCAGACCAGCTTCTTTTCGCGCAGACTCTCGAGCGCCTTCTCGACTGTGCTCTCGTCGTAAGCGACGACCGGCTCGCGGTTCGACGACTGGTTGCACGCGTTCTTGAGCGCGTTCAGCGACAACGGATAGTACTCGGGCGTGGTGATCTGCTTTTCGATCAACGCCCCAAGGACCCGAATCTCGAACTCGTTGAGTATGGTTTGCGCCATCGCGGTCTCGCCAGCGGTGCCGATGAGCATACCATGTCTGCTAGTCGGCGCGCCGCCTTCCGCCGCGTTAGCGCGTTAGGGGGCGCCCCAAGGATTTTGGGCCGGCGTTGCGTCAAGTAGCTTGTTTCGGCCGGCGTTGCGTCAAGTAGCTTGTTTCGGCTGGCGTTGCGTCAAGTAGCTTGTTTCGGGCCCTCATGGTTCAGTGGGTAGGGCCCCCTAACCCTGAAGGCTCCGCACCGCGATTCCTCAACTTCGGCGACAACTCATGGTTCAGTGGGTAGGGCTCCCCAACCCTGAAAGGGTGGAGGCATATATAGCCACGGGTGAGTCCGCGAACCCGTGGAGAGCGGCGGAAGCCGCTTCAAGTAACCCGCGAAGCGGGTGGCGGCTCTTGGCCGACGAGCACTCGAGTAGAGGAGCCCGCTGCCGAGGATGTCAGAAGGTCGACGCTTCGTGTTGTGCTTGGCGGTGGCCGTCACCCTCTCCGAGGGTTCACCACGTACGCGCAACCAGTGCCTGCTGGCAACTCGCGCCGACGTTACAACAGGAGCATAATCTGGCAGTCATCGAATGGAACATACACCTGGGAAACTAGCCTCGGAGTTCGTATGCGAGGCCGCGTCGGGTCGTTACCTTCGCGAGCACGTCGCGCGGCTCGCTGAGTGGTCCGCATCCGATGACCCGCCGTGCTCCCTCGAAGCAACCGGCGCGCTGTTTGGAGGAATCATTGAGCCGCTAGCCGATTCATTCGAACCGCAGGCTGTCTCAACCACGAATCGTGTGCTGGCGCAGATTATTCAACAGTGCCGGCGGATGCCGCGAGGAGTAGCGCTCGATCGGGAGCTTGAGAAGCTCGGTTTGATGACCGAAGACGAGTTGTTCAGTCGCGCCGAAGGCCTCACGCAAACTTCGACACCCGGCGCAACGGATACGTCCCGGATGAAGCGCGCGATCGTGTTATCGCGCGTGACGCTCGGCGCCGACGTCGCGATCACCAGCGTCATCATCGAACGCCTGAAACAACAACTCCCCGGCGCGGAGATCGTGCTCGTGGGCGGGCGGAAAACCGAGGAATTGTTCGGCGGCGACCCACGGCTCCGATTCCCGGTCATCGGTTATCAGCGAGGCGGTTCGCTCCTCGACAGGCTCACAAGCTGGCTCGATCTCCTCGGTTGCACGCGCGACCTCACCGAGGGGCTCGCCGACGATGAGTACTTGATCGTCGATCCCGACAGCCGGCTGACCCAGTTGGGCTTGTTGCCCGTCGGGCGATCGGCCGCGGCGGCGAACTACTTCTTCTTCCCGAGCCGTAATTATGGAGCGAATACCAGGCACACGCTCAGCAACCTCGCTCACCTGTGGTCGTGTGAGCTGTTTGGCTCCTTCCCTGAAGTGCTCCCGCGCGTGACGACCCGAAGCCGCGATCGCGAAACAGCGACTGCGCTTTTTCGGTTGCTTCGAGCCGGCGGAAAACGCCCGGTCGTGTTGGTGAACTTCGGAATCGGCGACAACCCGAAGAAACGGGTCGGCGCGGAGTTTGAAAGCTCGCTGGTCATCGAGCTGATTCAAACCGGCGCTACGGTGATCCTCGACAAGGGCGCGGGAGCCGACGAAGCCGAGCGCGTGGGCCGCGTCGTGGATGAAATCAGGCGTTTCGAAGATGACGGTCGCGGTATGAAGGTCGCCGAAGTAGACGAGCCGCGGCTGCCTGCGCTTCTCGGATCCCAATCCATCGATGCGCGGATGTTGGTGTGGCAAGGGCGCATCGGACTGCTGGCGGCGATGATCGGTGAGAGCGATCTTTACATCGGCTACGATTCGGCCGGCCAGCACATCGCCGCCGCGCTCGGTGTGCCCGTGATCGACGTGATGGCCGGGTTCATCTCGCCGCGCATGCTTGATCGCTGGCGGCCGGCCGGCCCTGCCGAGGTTCGAGTCATTCCCGTTGACACCATCGCCGGGACGCCCGACGCTGAAGCCGTTCTCCGCGCCGTGATGAACCACGCGCGGGAGATGTTGAAGAAGGACGGAACAAAGTTATGAACTACGCGATGAAGGTCAAGCCGGGCGATGATGTCAGGCTCGACGACATCGACCCCGGATTCACGGCGGGTCTCACTGAAGAAGAGGCCGCCGAAGAATTGGCCGACTTGAGCGAGAAGATCGGCGAGCTTCAAGAGCTGCTCTACGCCGCGCGGCAAAACTCCGTCCTCGTTATCCTCCAGGGCATGGACACGAGCGGGAAAGACGGCACGATCAAGCGAGTGATGTCCGAAGTCGATCCGCCGGGCTGCCGCGTCGAGTCGTTCAAGGTCCCAACCGAAGAAGAGCTGGCGCACGATTTCCTGTGGCGAGTTCACCGGGTCGTCCCGCCGCTCGGGATGATGACGATCTTCAATCGCTCGCACTATGAAGACGTGGTTATAGTCCGCGTGCACGATCTGGTCCCGAAGCACGTGTGGAAGCAGCGCTACGACGCGATCAACAACTTCGAGCGGCTGCTTGCGGACAGCGGCACGATCATCCTGAAGTTCTATCTTCACATCAGCCGCGCGGAACAGAAGCAACGTCTCGAGGCTCGCGAGCGCGATGTGGAGAAAGCATGGAAACTGTCGGTTGGAGACTGGAAGGAGCGCGAGCTGTGGGACGATTACATTCGGGCTTATGAGGACGCGATCTCGCGATGCACGACGGAGCCCGCGCCGTGGCACATCATCCCTGCGAACAAGAAGTGGTTTCGGAATCTCGCGGTAGCCGACGCGATCGTCCACACGCTGAGACCTTATCGGGATGAGTGGGAAGAGTCTCTGAGCAAGCTGGCCGAGACGAAGCTCGCGGAGCTGGCGGAGATGCGCGGGTCGGAGAGGAATGGGGAGTAGTGGTACAAGAACACAGAACACACGGCCAGTAGGCCACAGACGGGTCGCTAGCGCTCTCGGTACTGCGTGGCTGTCGACGCGGTAGTAGGGACCGGCCCGTTGGCTTTCTGTCATGCCTCACAACGCAGTTGCGGTACAATGGGACAGCCATCACACTCGGTGAATATGTCTTCCGACCTGACATTCCTGACCAACGAGCCCGGCAAGAGCCTCCGAGACCGCTTCGGTGTCTTGTTGGGCGAGGACACTCGCTTCTTCGCCTGTTTAGTCGGTTACTTCTATATCAGCGGCTTCTACAAGCTGTATCCAGCTTTGGAGAACATTGAGAAGATTCGCATCCTGGTTGGCCTTCAGACCGATCGCACAGCATACGAACTGATGCAACGCGCCAAGGAGCCAGACGAGTTGATACTTAGATCTCACGCGTCGGCCAAAGAGCAGGTCGCCGGAGATGTACTCAACGAACTCGAGAAATCGCCGGACACTTTGGAAATAGAAACCGGAGTTCATAAGTTTGTAGAGTGGGTCCGGTCGCGCAAGCTGGAAATCAAAGCGTATCCAACCGAGGACCTTCACGCGAAGGTTTACATAATGACTTTCCACGAGGGCGACCGCGACAAAGGGCGCGTCATTACCGGTTCAAGCAACCTCACGCAGTCCGGCTTGGTAGACAATCTCGAATTCAACGTCGAGTTGAAGAGTCGCGCCGACTATGACTTCGCCATCAACAAGTTTGAAGAGCTGTGGGAAATGGCCGTTGATGTTCGCAAGCCTTACGAAGACACGGTCGTCATTCGGTCGCCGTTCGCCCACTTCACTCCGCAAGAACTTTACCTCAAATTCTTATATGAGTACTTCCGCGACGAGCTGAACCGGCCAGATGAATTGGAAGACGTCGACGTACCCGCAGACTTCAAGCGACTGAAGTATCAAGAGGAAGCTGTGCTCAACGCCAAGCGAGTGCTCGATGAATACGGAGGTCTGTTCTTGTCCGATGTGGTTGGCCTTGGCAAGACGTACATGGCAGCCTTGCTCGCGCAGCAGCTTGATGGCCGCTCTTTAGTCATCGCGCCGCCGCATCTTTTGGACAAAAACAATCGCGGTTCGTGGCCTAATGTGTTCGGCGACTTTCGGGTCCCGCACACTGATTTCGAGTCGATTGGCAAGCTCGAAGATATTCTGGCACGCGACGTGTCCCGGTACGCTAACGTCTTCATTGATGAGTCTCACCGCTTTCGAACTGAAACAACTCAGACCTACGAAACGCTGGCTCAAATTTGCCGGGGCAAACGCGTGATCCTCGTGTCGGCAACTCCGCTCAATAACACACCGCGAGACATTCTCAGTCAGGTCAAGCTGTTTCAAAACGGCAAGAACAGCACAATTCCGAATGTGCGAAATCTTGAGGTATTCTTCTCCCGGCTCGAAAAGAATCTTCAGGGACTCGACCGCCAGCAAGATCGCGACGAGTACTTCAAAGTAGTGCAAGAGAACTCCAAGGCCACTCGCGAACGGATTCTCAAGTACTTGATGATTCGTCGCACCCGAAACGAGATCACGAAGTACTACGGCGAGGACCTTCAGCTTCAAGGCCTAAAGTTCCCGGACGTGGCCGACCCGCAACCGCTCTTTTATAAATTCAACAAAACCGAAAACGACGTCTTCAATGAAACCGTCCTGCTGGTGGCGCATGAGTTCAAATACGCACGCTATAAACCACTGAGCTATTATGAGGGCGAGCGCAAGGAGCGCGAGGTACAGAGCCAGAGCAACCTCGCAAAGTTCATGAAGATTCTGTTGATCAAACGCCTTGAGAGCAGCTTCCATGCGTTTAGGCTGACTGTAGACCGCTTCCTCCGTTCTTATGAGCGAGTCATCGAAGAGTTCCACAAAGGGCAGGTCTTCATCAGCAAGAAACACATCAACAAGATTTTCGACCTGTTGGAGACAGACAATCAGGAGGCCATCGAAGCCCTTCTTGAAGCAGACAAGGCGGAGCGACTGGACGCCGACGATTTCAGGCCCGAATTCATCCGTGACCTCGAAAGCGATCGGGCACTGCTTCAGCGCATTCGGGAACTCTGGGCGCGTATAAAGCGCGACCCGAAGTGGGAGTCATTCCGAGAGATGCTCCTTGCCGAGCCCGCTCTGAAGAAAGGAAAGCTGATTATCTTCACCGAATCGAAAGAGACTGCGGAATACGTGGAGGAAAAAATCGCTGCCGAGGTCGAGCGTGACGTGCTGCTGTTCACCGGCAGCTCCGACGAGTCTGTCCGCAAAGAAGTCATCGCTAACTTTGACGCGCGGGCGTTTCATCCCGAAGACAAGTACCGCATTCTGGTCACGACTGAAGTGCTAGCGGAAGGCGTCAATCTTCACCGCTCCAACATCGTTATTAACTACGACATTCCCTGGAACCCGACCCGGCTTATCCAGCGGGTCGGGCGCGTCAATCGAGTGGATACTCAGTTCGATACAATTCACACCTATAACTTCTTCCCGACCGAGGAGAGCAACGATCTGATTAAGCTCAAAGAGGCGGCGGAAGCTAAGATTCATGCCTTTATAGAAATGCTTGGCGCTGATGCCAAGATGCTAACCGAAGGCGAAGAGATCAAGTCGCACGATCTGTTCGCCAAGTTGACATCCAGGAAAACGATCACCGGCGAGGATGAAGAGGAAGAAAGCGAACTGGAATACCTGACCGAGATTCGCGACGTTCGAGACAATCAGCCCGAGCTGTTCGCCCGCATAAAGCGGCTGCCCAAGAAGGCGCGCTCGACACGCTTGCTATCACCGCAGCGGGCCGCATCAGTGCAGCATTTTCCGTCGCTTCTCACCTACTTCCGACAAGGTCGGTTGGAAAAGTTCTTTCTCGCTTCAGAACCATCGGATGCTGCGGTCGAGCTAGACTTCTTCAACGCAGCGCGCGTCCTCAAACCTGCTGATCCGAACGAGCCGCGACAGAACATCCCGTCAGAGTTTTACGCGCTTCTCGATAAGAACAAGAAAGCATTCGAGGAAGCGACAACCGCCGATTCCGGGGACGCGGGGTTCCGGCACAAGGGTGGAGCGAATGATGCCTACATTCTGAAGCGCCTGAAGGCGAAAGAAATCCGCCGCTATCACGGCTTCACTGAAGACGACGAGCTATACATCGAGCAGGTTGTTCAGCTTCTGAGCGACGGGGCACTGCCGAAGCCGACGACCAAGAAAGTGGCGGAGGCGTTAAAGAAGGAGATCGAGCCGTTGAGAGTGCTGGGCATTCTGCGGCGCGACATCTCGCCTCTGCTGTTTCAGCCAACCCGGGCGCAGCAAACGGGCCACGCGCTGAGTCCTCGTGAGGTGATTTTGTCGTCGTACTTGTTGGAGGCGAAATGAATCGCGATCAGGCGCGCAATCTCATACGCCAGACGTTTGCTCAAGCGTTCGACAAGGGCCGCTTTCAACATTTCATTGGCAATCTTTTGAATCACATCGATGAGTCCAAAGCCTCGAATATGCAGGTGCCCCACGCCTTTGCACAGCATGTTCGCAGTTGCAGACGGCTCGGGACATACGAATCGCCCGATGGCGAGCTTGCGGATGTGCTCATAGTCAACACGACTGAACCGTGGAAGATCGAACGCACTCGCACCGCGCTCCGTGATTTTGTCGCCCACAAATTGAAACGCGGCGATAGCTACAAGGAAGCCGGACTCGTAGCGTTTGTTTCTCCTGACGCGCGTTCGTGGAGATTTTCATTTGTCCGAATGGAATACCAGTCCAGGCGCGACGCGAGGACCGGCAAGATTGCCGTAGAAGACAAAGTCACGCCGGCACGCCGCTTTTCTTACATCGTTGGCGAAGGCGAAAGCTGCCACACGGCGCAGACCTGTTTCATCGATCTGCTTAAGCAGACCGATTTCGATCTGTCGTTGTCTGACATCGAGAAGGCCTTCAGTGTCGAAGCCGTCACTAAGGAGTTTTTCAAGCTGTATGCTGACCTCTTCAACCAGGTCAGTGCGAATCTTCAAAAGCTTTCGGCGAAAGACAAACGCATCGGCGAGGAGTTTGAGAGGAAGCACATTAACACCAAGGATTTCGCCAAGAAGCTGATGGGACAGATTGTTTTCCTCTACTTCCTCCAAAAGAAGGGGTGGCTTGGCGTTGAGGAGGGAAAGGACTGGGGCACTGGACCGCACGATTTTTTGCGGCGGCTCGCCCGCGGCGAATACGGAACGTACGAGAACTTCTTCAACGAGGTACTTGAACCCCTCTTTTACGACACGCTGGCAACTGACCGAGGACACGATGCGTGGTGCAATCGTTTCAAATGCCGCATCCCTTTCCTGAATGGCGGACTGTTTGAACCGCTCGGCGATTACAACTGGCGCAAGACCGATATCATCCTTCCAAACAAACTATTCACGAATACCGAGTTCGTCGAGGAAGGCATTCGAGGCACCGGGATCCTCGATGTTTTCGACCGCTACAACTTCACCGTCAACGAAGCTGAGCCACTGGAAAAGGAAGTCGCCATTGACCCCGAAATGCTCGGCAAGGTTTTTGAAAACCTGATCGAAGAAAACCTACGCAAAGGTCTCGGCTCGTACTACACGCCGCGCGAGATTGTCCATTACATGTGCCAGGAGAGTCTCATCAACTACCTCGACACGGCGATCAACACCGGAGACGAATCGGTCGTTCGGGCGAAGCCGAAGCAGATCAAGCTTCTCGGAGAGCCCGAGCCCGAGCAGGCAATACTCAGCACAACGGTGAAGCGCGAAATCGTCTCCCGCGCCGACATCGAAACCTTCATTCATCTTGGGGATCAAATTTCGCATTACGAATCCGTCGAGACGGAGTATCGCATCAAGATGCCTAAGAGCATCAAGCTGCACGCACGACTGATTGACGAAAAGCTTGCAGACATCACAATCTGCGATCCCGCCGTTGGTTCGGGTGCGTTCCCAGTCGGGATGATGACCGAGATCGTTCGCGCCCGCTCTGCCCTCACGAATGAATTCAACGACGTTCACGAGCGCACACCCTACCACTTCAAGCGACACGCAATTCAGAACTGCCTTTATGGCGTGGACATCGACCCCGGCGCGGTCGAAATCGCCAAGCTCCGCCTCTGGCTCTCGCTCGTCGTGGATGAAGAGGATGTGAAGCAAATCAAGCCGCTGCCAAACCTGTTCTATAAAATCGTGACCGGCAACTCGCTGCTAGGCGTGGAGAAAAACCTGTTCAACCAGCAACTCTTCCAAAAGCTCGAAAGGCTCAAACCCCTCTACTTCGATCAGTCGGATCAGTCAAAAAAGTCTGATCTCAAACACCAAATCGACCAAACCATCCACGAATTGACCAACGGCAAGGAAGCCTTCGACTTCGAGATTTATTTTTCGGAAGTGTTTCACCGGAAGGGCGGGTTCGATGTGGTCATCGCCAATCCGCCGTATGTGCGGCAGGAGAAAATCAAGGAACTCAAACCCGCGCTCAAGGCCGCCGGTTACGAGTGCTTCAACGGCACGGCGGACTTGCTGGTTTATTTTTACGAACGCGGCGTGAAGCTGCTGCGTCCCGGCGGCGCAATCGCCCTCATCACGTCGAACAAATACTACCGCGCTGGCTACGGCGAAGCGTTGCGCGGCTTTCTCCCGCGCGAACTCACGCTGCACCAGTTGATTGATTTTGGCGACGCGCCCGTGTTTGATGCCATCGCCTACGCTTCCATTCTCATCGGCACTCGCAACCTGCCGCCGAAAGGAGCGGCCACGCTGGGTTATACATGGGAAAAGGAGCTGACCTTCGACCGGATCCCGCAAATCGTGACCGAGCGCGGCCAGAAAATCTCGCAGAGCGAGTTGAAACCGGGTGGCTGGCAACTTGAAACGCCGGAGGCTTTGAGGCTACTAGCGAAACTCCGCAGAGCGGGGAAGCCCTTGGGAGACTACGTCAATGGTCGTTTCTATAACGGAGTAAAGACAGGATTAAACGACGCTTTCGTTGTAAATCGTGCGACGCGCGACAGACTCATCTCAGAACACGCATCATCTGGCGTCGTGCTGAAGCCGTTCCTTCGTGGTCGAGATGCCAAGCGATGGCAAGTCCTGTCGGCCGACCTTTGGCTTATCTACATTCCTTGGCATTTCCCATTGCATGACGATTCATCAATCACAAGCGCATCGAAAAAGGCGGAAGCAGCGTTCAAGAAACAATACCCCGCTATCTACTCTCACCTTGAGGGATTCAAAGAGGATCTTGCGGTTAGAGACAAAGCAGAGACTGGACTTCGGTACGAATGGTATGCCCTTGCTCGACCGCGCTACGAGTCTCATAGAGCGTTCGCGCAGCAGAAAATTGTCATACCGACGATCGAAAAGAGCACTGCTTACGCCGCTGATTCACGAGGCCACTTCAGTAATGACAAGACCACGATTTGCATTGCCGAAAACATCAACTTTGTCATGGCCGTGCTTAATTCAAGGGTGCTGTGGTGGATGATTCGGAAAACGGCTGCAACCAAACAAGGCGGCTTTTACGAGTTCAAGCCGATGTACGTTTCCGCGTTACCCATTCCTGACGCGTCAACGGAAAGGCAAAAGGCAGTAGAGCGCTTGGTTGACTGCATCCTCGCGGCGAAGCAGCGGGATGCCGAGGCGGACGTGAGCGCGTTGGAGCAGGAGATAGACCAGTTGGTGTATGCGCTCTACGGACTGACCGAAGAGGAGATTGCGATCGTGGAAGGTGATCAACGATGAAGGAGACGACGGAAAGACTACGACGAGTCCCTTAACGGCGGCTTTTGCACACCGTGCTTAGCAAAAAACCGCGGTAATGGGACCGTTCGAAAATGGTTTAAGAAGATGCTTGACATAAGAAACAGTCGAATCCGTTAGGAATTTCAGGCAACTATGCCAGCTTCGATCCCAGCATTAGTAACCCCTTCCGTTCTCGAGTGGGCGCGGAAAGAGAGCGGCTACGAACTTGGGCCCGTCGCCAAGAAGCTCCAGGTGCGACCCGAAAAAGTTCTTGCCTGGGAACACGGCGAGGCCAAGCCGACGCTTCGCCAGGCGCAGGCACTCGCCAAGGTTTATCACCGGCCGCTTGGTGTCTTCTATCTGCCTCAACCGCCGTCGGTCCCACCGGTCGCCGCAGAGTATCGTCGGCTGCCGGGCATTCCTCCTGGCACGGAGACACCTGAATTGCGGCTCGCCGTTAGAGTGATGTCGCTGCGTCGAGAAGTCGCCATTCAACTGAGCGATGAGATGGGTCATCCCATCGATGAATTCAACGCCGCAGCACACCAATCAGAATCATCGGCTGCAGTGGGCGGGCGATTGCGGAAGTTGCTGGGCATAGAGGCCCAGGAGCAACTCGATTGGCGTGATGAATGGCAAGCTTGGCGTCGCTGGCGCGAGGCTGTAGAGCGCGCCGGAGTCCTGGTCTTTCAGTTCCCGAAGGTGAATCTCAATCAAGTCCGAGGCGTCACTCTGCCACTGTTTCCGATGCCAGTGATCGGCATCAACAGCAAGGAAACCTCTGCCGCCGCGCGCTCCTACACCCTGATTCACGAACTTACCCACCTTGCTCTCGCTCGCGGGCACGAGGAAGAGGTCGCTTTGAGGGAGTCACGTACTGAAAGAGGCTTGCAGGAGTTGGAACGATTCGCCGAAGAAGTTGCCAGTGCGGTGCTCATACCTGAAGACCTTCTGATGGCTTTCTTGGAGAGAATGTCAGTGCCGCGCAACCGCTGGGATGTCCCTCTAGTGAGACGGCTCGCTTACACCTTTCGAGTGACGCCGCTAGCGATGGCAACGCGGCTGCGGTCCACAGGCGCGTTGACGTGGAACGGGTATCAACGGTGGAAGCGTGATTGGGATGCGTACGTGGAAACGCTGAGGCCTCGCAAGGGAGGATTCGCATCTCCGGCGGAGAAGAGTCTTGGACGCAGTGGCCGTCCCTTCGCGCAACTGGTTCTGGAAGCATTGGACGCTAATCGGATCACCTCAGTGGACGCAAGCCGCTATCTTGAGTTGAGCTTCGATCATGTCGAGAAGTTGCGACTGGAGCTGGCCAAGGGTGCCGAAGCTGGCTTTGGCAATGGGGACGGGGGCGACTAAAAAGGAAACGACTGCGAGTGTATTCGATTGACACAAGCTTCTTCATGGATTGGCAGGCGAGATTCTACCCGCTGGATGTATTCGTGACTATGAACAAGCAGATTGAGCAGCTAATCGACAGCGGCGACTTCCTCGCTGTTGAGTTAGTAAAGGAGGAAATTAACGCGGTTGGCACGCCCGACCTGAAAAGCTGGGCCGCGAATCACAAGAATCTGTTCGTGCCGCTTACGCCCGATGTCCAACTTGAAGCAGCAGCGATTGAAGCGAAATATCCCGAGCTGACCGACCCAAAGAGTCCCTATCAATCGGCTGATGCATACGTGATTGCTTTGGCGAAGCTCCAGGGCGGAGTGGTCATTTCGCAGGAGACATCAGCCAATGAAAAGCACAAGCCCGCCAAGAAGTATTACATCCCGGATGTGTGCCGTGATCTTGGTGTTCCATGCATCAATCTGCTTGGCCTCATGAGAAGAGAGAAATGGACGTTCTGAGTGATTTGCGGTTGCGACTCGAGTCGAGCGGCCGCACGTCCGCGCTGTTTTCTGAGAAACGCCCATGAAGATACTCATCGGAGACATCCTAGAATCCAAGGCTCAGACTCTGATCAATGCGGTGAATTGCGTTGGCGTGATGGGCAAAGGCATTGCCTTGGAGTTCAAAGAGCGTTTCCCGGAAATGTTTGAGGATTATTTGACGCGGTGCGAGCGTAAGGAAGTCAATCTTGGTGTTCCGTACTTGTACAAGCGGCTCTTTCCGCCTCAGATAATCAACTTCCCGACTAAAGATCATTGGAAGTCAGTTTCACGGCTCGCTGACATCGAATGCGGCTTGCAGTACTTGCTTGAACACTATAGTGAATGGGAAGTAACGTCATTAGCGATTCCGCCACTTGGTTGCGGCAACGGGCAGTTGGAGTGGAAGGCCGTGGGTCCGTTGATCTATCGCTATGCCACGCAGATGGAAATCCCAGTCGAGATGTACGCGCCGTATGGGACCCCGCCGCGGGAACTAACGATTGAGTTTCTTTCACAGGAACCAACCGCTTCTCATCAGCGAAAGACTGCGCAATCGGCAATCAATCCCGCCTGGTTTGCCTTAGTTGAAATTCTCCATCGAATCGAAAAGCAGCCCTATCACTGGCCGACGGGTCGAACGATTTTTCAGAAGCTTGCCTATGTGGCAACTCGTGAGGGACTGCCTACCGGCTTCGCGTATGAAAAGCGGAGCTTCGGGCCGTTCAGCCGCGACTTGAAGAACGCAGAGGCCAAACTAGTAAACAACAACCTGCTTCAAGAAGAGCGCCAAGGTAGTATGTTCATGGTCAAGGTGGGCCCTAACTTCAATCGGGTCAGAAGGGATTATCAAGCTGCTTTGGATCAATGGAAACTTATCATCGAGAAGACCACGGACTTATTCATGAGAATGAACACCGATCAGGCCGAGGTTGTGGCGACGGTCATTTTCGCTGCGGATGCCCTGAAGAAGGAGCGAGCCACGCCGCCGACTGAGACTGAAGTACTTGATGCAGTAATGCTATGGAAGCAGCGGCGCCGTCCACCTCTAGACACTCCAACGGTTGCCTCAGCAATACGGAATCTTGGCATGCTGCGCTGGCTTGATGTGAAACCAGATGCGAGTCTGCCCGTCACCGATGATGAGCTGGTTACGGCGTAAGAACTTCCGTGGGATAACACTGAGATTCCCGGCAACTATTTGCAGAGTTTCCTGTTCTCCGTCAACGTCGCAAGCGCCCGGCACGCGTCGATGCAGCCGCTACCGAAAAGCGGACTTTTTCCACCACCCCCCAAGCGGCGCGCGGTGGCTTCAAGCAACGATCTCACCTCGCCCGGCTGAAGTGCAGGTCTCTCCTCAAGCAACAGCGCCACGACGCCCGTCACGTGAGGCGCAGCCATCGATGTTCCAGTGAACGCGTTGAACCGGTCACTTGGCAGCGTGCTCATGATCTCGACGCCCGGCGCAACCACCGAGATGTAATCGCCGCGAGTAGCCGATTCGTACAATTCGTCCCTCGAATCGATAGCCGACACCGCGATCACTCTGCTGAGCGAAGCAGGAAACGCGGGCGGTCCGTCAGGCCCGTCGTTACCGGCCGCCGCGACCAACGTGATGCCTCCAGAGAACGCCGCTTTGATCTGTCGCGTCAACAGCCGCGATTTCGGACCCCCGAGGCTCAGGTTGATCACCTGAGCCTTCGATGAGACCGCAAACTCTATCCCCTTGGCGATTGTGGCCGTGGACCCTGCTGCATCGATAGAGCCCCTGGAGATCGGCGTCAGCGCCTTGATCGCAATCAAACTCGCGCCGGGCGCGACGCCGTAGATGCCGATCCTATTGTTGGGAGTCGCGGCGATGATCCCCGCCACCAACGTCCCGTGCGCGTCCTCGTTGAACGTCGCATCCCCGGTGAAATTGGCAGTCGCGGCGACGCGGTTTCTCAAGTCGATCTGATTCGTATCGACGCCGGTGTCGATGATCGCGACTCGCACGCCCTTGCCCTTCGAGCGGCGATGAGCCGCGTCGACCCGGATGTTCTTGGGTCCGTACTGCTGCGTGGCGAGCGCGTCGTTGTAGCCCGATTGGAAGCCCCGATAAATGGAGTTCTGCTCGACGAACACAACCCTCGAGTCACCCGACACTGCAATGATAGCCTCCGCCACCGACCGCCCCTGAACCGCGTACCGCGCGCATACGCCGGAAATCGAGGGTACTGGGAACGATTCAATAAGGGTCAACTGATACGCGGCGGCCAGTTGCCGGATGACGCCGTTGATATCGGGCAAGGCCGAGGGGAGCACCACTAAGATCTCGCCAGGCAAAAAAGTGGCCTGCCTCGTGGCTTGAAGCTCGACGAGTGACGCAGTCACTTCCAGTTGAAACGCAAAGAACATGTGGTCCTGCGTGCAGCCGGGCTCGCTGGCGCAGTCGGTGCACCTGACCTCGACCTCGCCGTCGTAGGAATCGGGAGTCATCCCCTCAGTGTCGATCTGAGCCTTCACCGGTCTGCTCTCGCCGGGCGACAGAGTCAACCGAGGAGCATCTTCGAGCTTGAACCAGTTCATGTTTGTCGGCCTGGACACTTCGAATACGTGCCGGCGCCGGCACTCGTTGGTCACGTTCAGGTTGAATGGGGTTCGAGCGCCTTTGGGACTCGCGGCGTTGAAGACCTTTCGCGTCTGGGCGCCGGCACCGGACGCCGCCACAATGATCGTCAGGCCGGCGATGAGTAGTAGCGCGTTCTTCATAACAACCTCGCTCATGGCAGCACCTCGGCGAAACTAACGACTTGTTGATTTCGCCGCAGCCGTGCGACTGCGTTCTCGACAACTTCGTTCATCCGGGCGTCCTCCGGTATACGCACTGAAACCGTGCAGAAATTCTGCGCCGATGGGCCGGAGCTTATGCTCCCACCGATTTCAAGCAGCAACTCTCGGATCTGTTTCTCCGACGCCTCGTCTCTGAACGCCACTTTGATCCTCGCAAAGTCCTTCGACAACTCCGGACAGGTCTGGGCGAGCGCCTGAAACTTCTCCCGCTCTTGCGCGAGGGCCGCCTGATTTACGTCGGCGCGCTCTTTTTCCTGAACCGACACCGACCTGAAATGAACCGCCCTTTCGCCGGTTATGCCGAGGGCGCCGGCCAGCAACACGATAGCCGCGAGCTGCGCCATCGCAAGTCGCGGCAGCGTGAACCCGAATCCGGCCAATCGCTCCCACATCGACGCGCGTCCGGCTCTTGCCCGCCCGCGTTCGTACTGATCAACGCGGCTCATCACTCGATCCATCAGGTCAGCCGGCGGGGCGGGGAGTTCCTCGTTCGAGCCGATGACCGCCGATTCGAGCGCCGTCAGCGCCGCCAACTCCTTCCGGCAATCGGCGCAAGTGGCGAGGTGAGTTTCGACGTTATGTGACTCCGCCGCCGACAACGTCTTGTTGATGTACCAGGGCAACAGGGGGGCGACCGCGCGATGGTTCTTGTCGTCTCTCGTTGTCATCAGAAGCCTCCTTCGATTCCCTCGGCCGCGAGTATCTGCTTCAGGTGTTGCTTCGCGTAGAACATTCGGGTCTTGACCGTGTTTACCGGACAGCCGGCGATCTGGGCGATCTCTGCGTAGGATCGGCCGTGATAGAACGTCAGCTCGATGACCACGCGATGTTCCGCAGAAAGTTGCTGGAGCGCCGTGCTGATTCTCTCGTGCTGCTCGCGCTCGACCTGTCTGCTGTGCGGGTCGGGTTCGGCGCTTGCAAGGTCTGCTGCTTGCTCGAGTTCGGTCGTGGTCTGCCTGCCGGTTTTAGAGATCGTGTTCATAGCCTTGTTATGCGCGATTCCGAGAATCCAGGTTGAGAGTCGCGAGTTACCTTTGAAGGTCTTCGCCGCTTGCCACACCGCCAGCATCACTTCGATGACCAGGTCTTCGGCGTCCGCCTGATTGCCGGTCATCTTGATGAGGTACGCGTAGAGCCGCCGTTCGCAGATCGAGTACAGCTCGCGGAAGGCCTCTCTGTCGCCGTTAGCGACGCGCTTGATTAGCGAACTCTCTTTGTCGTCTTTCGTTGGTTCAGGCTTTCGCATCCAGCTTCCGACCAGGCCATCTCACTTTGCCAATCTTACACCCGGCCTTTTGGCGAATGACGAGAAAAACAATGCGGGCAGTTTCACATCGTGCCCAGGACGGTTCGGCGTCAATTGGCCTGGCCCTCAAGCGAGCCGGCCTCCTTAGCAGCTTTCTCGCCTGCTTCGGCGTCGTTGGAGGAACCGAACTCGTTTGCGGCCTTGTCGCGCAGCGCGGCGGCTTTCTCCAGAAGTTCTGCCTTCTTGGAGTCACCGGCCTCCCGCGCCTTGGCCGCCCGCTCCCAGTCGTCTGCGGCTTTATCGGCATTAGCGGCAGCTCTCAGCTTGTTCTGCCGGGAACGTTCGTTGGTGTCGCCCTTTGCAGATTCGCGCCAGCCTGCCGCGTCCGCGCGCGAGACCTCCGCATTTCTGCGATCGACCTCAGCGGGGCCTTCTGAATCGGCGAGCGTCGCATTCAGCCCGTAACCGCCCGCGTGCGAGGCATGGATCTTCACCGGCACGACGTTGTTCGCGCCGCCCGATGAGAGCAGTCGCCCTCTCGGTGTCGCCGTCGCGGAGTCGGAAGGCGGGTCCTCGATCAGGATGGGCACCTGCTTCGTCGTTCCGGTGACCCTGAGCATGCGCGTGATCGTTTGACCGCTCACCAGCGTGCTGGGTCCCGCGTCCCAACTCAACTCGATCATCTCGAGAGTCGATCTCGCGCTGTGCTGGCCGTTGGTAGTCACCTCAACGGGAACGTTGCCAGTTGAGGTCCTCGGCGCCAGCACCGTCAGCGTGTTTGACGATGCCGCAACAACCCTCGCGTTTTGGCCGCCGATCGTTACGACGTTATCTGAAGGTACAGCGCTGAAGTTCCGGCCGTGAACGTTCACAATGCCGCCGGGTGTAGTTCGGCTCGGCAGGTTGTCAATCACGGGCCGGCCGCCGTCTGAAGTCATCATGTCAACAACCAGCGCGGTCGCGACGGAGCCGGCCACTCGCGCGGTGATCGTTTTCCACTCGGAAGGCACGTCCAGGGTCGCCTGTCCGTTCTCGTCGGTTGTCACGGTAGTCGAACCGGCGGCGCCGCCCGAGAGCGTCACCTCTTGACCGGCGATCACCTCGCCGTTCAGGCTTGCGACGCTGAAGGTCATCGGCCCGGGCGCAACGCGGTCCGGCATCATCACGACCGCACCGGAGAGCGACGCACCTGTTGGGACGTGCATTCTTCGCTTGTCGTCGTCGGAGACCGGCTTGCCGTTCTTGTCGTACTTGACGGGCTTGCCGGGTTTGCCGTTCTTGTAGGGAGTCTCGGTGTAGCCGCCATCCTCGTCGTACACGCGAGTCTTCTCGATCCTAGTGCCGCCCTTGTCGTAGTAGGTTTCGTCGACGGGTTTGCCGTCCTTATAGGTGGTGACCTTCTTTTTGTTGTTGGAGTTGTCCCAGTACTCGGTCTCGGAGGTCTTGTTCCCCTCGTAATCGTATTCAGTTGTCTTCTTGCGCGTGCCGTTGGGAGCAAACTCCTCGACCTTGCTAGGATGGTCGTCGTCGCGGGACGGGTAGTACTCTGTGCGAGTTTTCCCCGTGGGCTTGCCGTTCTCGTAGCCGGTCCGCTCCTCGAACATCTTCCGGCCCTTGGCGTCGTTTTGGCCCTCGGCGGTTGAGATTGGCTTTCCCTTGCCGTTGGGCGGACCTTCTTTCGTCGTTTCCTTCCAGCGGCCATTGGGATCGGTCACCTTGGTGGTGGACTTGGTCGTCTCACCTTTCCCGTTTTTCACCTCGGTCGTTTCGGTGACGTTGCCTTTCTTGTCGCGAGAAGTAGTAGTTTTGATCTCGCCGATCTTCTTGCCGCCGCTGTACTGTGGCTCGGTCCGGGTCACGGTGCCATCGGCATCGACCTTCTCGGTCGTTGGTTCCATTGGGTCCTGTGGGGAGGCCGACGCGACCAGCGTCCAAGCAGGTGCGATCGATGCTCCTAAGAAGATTGCTGCTACCGCAATGATTTGATTGATCATTCTGGATTTCATTGGTTCATTCCTCCTTCTAACAATTGGCCGGCAGCCTCTTGCTCCGGTTCGTTAGGTAAGTCAGGGGAAGGTCGAAAAAGGTTCAAAGCCCGCGCCAACCTTAAGCAACGTTTAACAATCCGGTTACAATGGTGTAACACCTACCGACTAGACTGACGCTTGAAGCTCCAACGTAAGACCAACATCAGGAGGCCCCCCTACGAATGACGAAGTGCATCCACACAGCGCACTGGATCCTGCTCTTTCTCGTTGCGATTGCGCTGCTCTCGTTGACCTTTTACGGCTGCGGCCCATCCGGAACCCGAGAGGTGCGGCTTCAGGGCGCCGGCGCCACCTTCCCGAATCCGCTCTACCAAAAATGGTTCAGCGAGTACAACAAAGCGCACCCGGATTCGAAATTCGACTACCAATCGATCGGGTCGGGCGGCGGGATCAAACAGATCACCTCGAGGACCGTAGACTTTGGCGGCTCGGACGCGCCGATGAAAGACGACGAGCTGCGCGCCGCGCCGGGCGAAATCCTTCACATCCCGACGGTCCTCGGGGCGGTCGTGGTCACGTACAACCTGCCGGGCGTGTCGGGCGAACTCAAGCTCACACCTGAACTGGCTGCGGCGATATTCCTCGGGACGGTCAAGACGTGGAACGATCCTGTGATTGCCGCGGCGAACCCCGGCGCAGCGCTACCGGCTTCCGACATCACCGTAGTGCATCGGTCGGATGGCAGCGGGACCACGTTCGTCTTCACCGACTACCTGTCAAAGGTCAGCGCCGAGTGGAAGGAACGAGTCGGCACGGGCACCGCCGTGAGTTGGCCGGCCGGCATCGGCGCGAAGGGCAACGAGGGAGTCACGCAGCAGGTTAAGCAGACGCCGAACTCAGTCGGCTACGTCGAGCTGCTCTACGCCGAGCAGAATAAGCTGCCCGCCGCGCACCTCAAGAATTCGGCAGGTGAGTTCGTGCGCCCGTCGCTTGATTCGATCACGGCGGCAGCGGCCGGAGCCGCCGGTCACATGCCCGACGACTTGAGAGTGTCGATAACCAATGCGCCCGGCAACAGCGCCTATCCCATCAGCTCATTCACCTACTTGCTGGTTTACAAGGAGCAGCAAGACGCAGCGAAGGGCACGGCGCTGGTTGATTTCTTGTGGTGGGCGACGCACGACGGACAACAGATGGCGCGCGATCAGCTCTACGCGCCTCTTCCAAGGGAGGTCGTCGAGAGGACCGAGTTGAAGATCGAAGCGATCGCTCATCAGGGCAAGCCTCTGCGCACGGGCCAGCCGTGAAAGACCAGCCATGAACGAGAGGTTGATCGCAGCCGGCGAAGGGGCGCCGCCGTTGAGCCGCCGGTCGGCGATGTCCGGGTTTCGCAAAAGCACGGCCTTCGCAGACCGGGCGTTCAAACTCACGACCCTGTTATTCGCCCTAGCGATAGCCGGGCTCGTCGTCCTCATCGTCATCGAGACCGCGCGCAACTCTACGCTCACGCTGGACAAGTTCGGACTCAGTTTTCTGTGGCGCGAGGCGTGGGATCCCGTGCGCGAGGAGTTCGGCGCGCTCCCGTTCATCTACGGCACGACCGTGTCGTCGCTAATCGCGTTAGCCATCGCCGTTCCGGTGAGCATCGGCGTCGGAGTCTTCCTGGTCGAGCACGCGCCTCGCCGCCTCGCAAGCCCGGTCTCGTTCCTCGTCCAGTTGCTCGCGGCGATACCATCGGTCGTTTACGGGTTGTGGGGCGTCTTCGTACTCGCGCCGGTGCTCGGCGAACACGTCTACCCGCGGATTCAATCGGCGCTGGGATTCCTGCCGGCGTTTAAGGGCAGCATAAGCGGTCTGGGCTTGCTGACGGCGGGGATCATCCTGTCGATCATGATTGTGCCGATCGTGACCACCGTGACCGTGGACATTCTCAGGGCGGTGCCCGCGACCCAGCGGGAGGCGGCGTTGGCGCTCGGCGCTACGAAATGGGAAGCTGCGCAGGTGGTGCTTCAAAACGCGAGGTCGGGAATAACCGGAGCGGTGATACTGGGGTTGGGCCGCGCCGTCGGCGAGACGATGGCGGTGACGATGGTGATAGGAAACCGCCCGGAGATCAGCGCCTCACTGTTCGACCCTTCGTCGACAATTGCTTCGGCGATTGCGAATGAGTTTACCGAGGCGACCTCGGACGTCTACCTGAGCGCGCTGGTCGAGCTTGGATTGATTCTCTTTGTGCTGACGTTCGCGATCAACGCACTGGCGAGACTGCTGGTCTGGGCTGCGACGCGAAGAATGGGCCAGCCCGAATCAGCGTGAGGTGGAATGAGCATCCGTTCGCGGCGAAAGATTCTCAGTGGCTTCATCACGGCTTCGAGCACCATTTGCGCCGTGGTGGTGATCGGCGTACTGATGTTCATCCTTGGCTACATTGTCGCCAAAAGCGCCGGGGCGCTTAACGTCGGCTTCCTGATCAATGACACAAAGCCGATTGGCGACCCGGAAAGCGGAATAGCTAATGCGATCGTCGGAACGTTGGTGTTGATCGGGATTGCTTCGGTCGTGGGGTTGCCGGCAGGAATAATGGCGGGCATCTATCTGGCGGAGTTCAGCTCGAGTCGTTTCGGCCGGGTGCTGCGCTTCTTGATCGACACGTTAACTGGTATTCCGTCGATCGTGGTGGGCGTGTTCATTTGGACCGTGATGGTGAAGCCGATGGGTCACTTCTCGGCATTTGCCGGTGGAGTGTCGCTTTCGATCCTGATGATGCCGATAGTGGCTCGCACGACGGAGGAGATGATCAGGCTCGTGCCGGGAAGTTTGAGGGAAGCGTCGCTGGCTCTCGGCGCTCCGGTTTGGCGAATGAGTCTCGGCGTCGTGCTCCGTACTGCAGCGGGCGGGGTCGCGACCGGGGCGATGCTTGCGACGGCTCGCATAGCGGGCGAAACCGCGCCGCTCCTGTTCACGGCGCTCAGCTACAGTCACATGAGCACCGATTTGAATCAGCCGATCGCGTCGCTGACCTATCAGATTTACTACTACGCCGGCGCGCCATACGAGCAATGGCATGCGATGGCCTGGGCTGCTACGCTGGTGCTGGTGGGTATGATCCTGGCGATCAACATCGCGGTGAAGCTTCTGGCGAGGAACAGATATCAATGAGCGCGGCCAAACAGCGGGTGCTGTTCTTGTGCACGGGTAACTCGTGCCGCAGCCAGATGGCCGAGGGACTGCTGCGCGAGATTGCGGGTGAGCGCTTCGAGGTCGCGAGCGCCGGAACGAACCCGACGGCGGTGAATCCGATGGCGGTCCGGGCGATGGCTGAAGTCAGTGTAGACATCTCGAGTCACCGATCCAAATCCGTCGACGAGATGGCCGACAAGCCGTTCGACTGTGTGATCACCGTCTGCGATCGCGCGCGTGACGCTTGCCCTATCTTCCCCGGCGCCGGCGAGCAGCTTCATTGGAGCCTCGACGATCCTGCCGAAGCGATGGGAACGGAAGATGACCGAATGGCTGTCTTCAGGCGCGTGCGCGATGAGATTGCCGAAAGAATACGGAGATTCGTGGCGGGAACAATCTGATGCCCGAAGGACAACCCAACCTGCAACGTGACGAACAACTCGCGGCTCGTATACCCGCGCTGATGGGCGTCAAGGCGCTTCAAACCGCGGGCGTCGGCGGCATCGAGGCTGCGGGGCTGCCGGCGATTGAGCAACCGCGAATGGCCGTGAAGAACCTGAACTTCTATTACGGCCGCGTGCGCGCGCTGAAGGACGTCTCGCTGGACGTTCCGTCAAACCATGTGACCGCGCTAATCGGCCCTTCAGGCTGCGGTAAGACGACCCTGCTGCGGACGCTGAACCGCATGAACGACGTGATTCCCGGCGCGCACATCGAGGGCGTTGTCGAGTTGGATGGCCAAGACATCTACGCACCGAGGACCGACGTTGTATCGCTGCGGCGCCGCGTTGGGATGGTGTTTCAAAAGGCCAATCCCTTTCCCCGATCCATCTTTGACAACGTCGCCTACGGACTTAGAATCAATCGACTGACTCGCACTAGAGCGGAGTTGGAGGAAAGGGTGGAGTCGAGCCTGCGCGCTGCGGCGTTGTGGGACGAGGTAAAAGACCGGCTGAAGCGGCCCGCGCTCAGTTTGTCGGGCGGGCAGCAACAGCGAGTTTGCATTGCGCGGGCGCTCGCGGTCGCGCCGGAGGTTGTGCTGATGGACGAGCCGACCTCGGCGCTTGATCCGATTGCAACTCAAAAGATCGAAGAGCTGATCGTCGAGCTGAAATCGAGCTACACGATTGTGATCGTGACGCACAACATGCAGCAGGCGGCTCGAATATCGGACGTGACCGCCTTTTTCTGGCTGGGCGAGCTGATTGAAACCGACTCAACGGAGAAGATATTCACGCGGCCCGCCAAACGAATGACCGAGGATTACATCACCGGACGGTTCGGATGAAAGGATTGAGGCTTGTGGTTCGTGGTTCGTGGTTTCTGGTTCGTGGTTTGTGGTTTGTGGTTTGTGGTTCGTAGTTTGTGGTTCGTGGTTTGTAGTTCGTGGTTGAGTGAGTAGTCTGGGCTCTATAGTGGG
Organism: Blastocatellia bacterium; assembly: GCA_035293105.1. GTDB lineage: Bacteria > Acidobacteriota > Blastocatellia > UBA7656 > UBA7656 > DATDOV01. The sequence goes on along the minus strand of DATDOV010000035.1, from coordinate 44,821 downwards.
CCGCCGGATTCAGGGCTGACAACTCCCGGCAACGAACCGAACCACGAACGACGAACCACGAACGACGAACCACAAAGCACGAACCACAAACCAGCATTCCTATGCACAGACGATTAATCGAAGACGATCTGAACCGGCTGCGGGACCGCTTGCTCGTTATGGGCGGCGCCGCCGAAAAAGCCATAATGCTGGCGATGCGCGCGCTGGCCGACCGTGATTCGGAGCTCGCCCAGCGAGTCGTTCGCGAAGACGACGCCATCGACCGGATGGAGCTCGAGATCGACCAGATGTGTGTCGACATTTTGGTGCTGAAGCAGCCGGCGGCTTCGGACCTTCGCTTCGTCATCTCAGTCGCGCGCACGGCGCCCATCGTCGAACGAATTGCAGACCATGCCGTCAACGTCGCCAAACACGCGCTCGCGCTCAGCCACCAGCCGCAGTTCCAGTTGAACGCCGACGTGTCCCAGATCTCCAAGGTTGTTCAGGAGATGCTGATCGAAGGCCTAGACGCCTTCACCTCCGGCGATCCCGAGCGCGCACGCGCAACCATTGCGCGAGACGACGAGGTGGATGCGCTTTACGACCAGTTGTATGAACAGGTGATCGAGGCGATGGCGCGTGATTCGTCGGCGGTGCGGCAGGGTGCGGAGTGGCTGTTCGTGCTGAAGCACATAGAGCGCATAGCCGACTACGTCACGAACATCTGCGAACAGATCGTCTACATGGCTCGCGGTCAGGTCATCAAGCACACGATATGGTAGTCGCCAAAGAATCACGGGGTCGGAGAATCGTAATCGTCGAAGACGATGAGGACATTGCCGACTCGATACGCTACAACCTCGAACGCGAAGGCTTTCGGGTTCGCATCGCGACGACCGGCGAGACGGCGCTCAAGCTCATACTGGAGCATCCGCCAAACCTCGTGCTTCTCGACCTCAATCTCCCTTACATGAGCGGATTCGAGTTGTGCAGGCGGCTGCGCTCGGAACCGGCGACGGCGCGCGTGCCGATACTGATCCTCACCGCGCGTGCGGCCGAATCCGACAAGGTGCTGGGGCTGAACCTCGGCGCCGACGATTACATCACCAAGCCCTTCGGCATGCGCGAGCTCACGGCGCGAGTGAATGCGGCGTTGCGGCGCGCTGAGGATCTCGAGCCCCGGCCGCCGATCTATGATGATGGGAAGCTCGTGATCGATCCGGCGGCTTTCAGCGTTTGCTACGAAGGACGCGACGTCAAACTGACCCGCAAAGAGTTCGCGTTGGTTTCGGAACTGGCACGCAATGAGGGCCGGGTCATGACGCGCGAGACGTTGCTCGATCGCGTGTGGGGACTCGACTATTACGGCGACTCGCGAACGCTCGACGTGCACATCCGGAGGCTCAGACAGAAGCTCGGCGATGCTTCGATCATCGAAACCGTCACCGGAGTCGGCTATCGTATGCACGGGCCCGGCAAGAGCGGAAAGTCATGAAAGAGTTTGCGCGGCGAGTGTGGCTCGTGACCGGGGCTGCGGTGGCGGTCTTCGCGGCCTACGAGACCGTCAAGACCGTGTTGTTCCCGGACCTCTCTGCCGTTCAATCACACATCATCACGGTCGTCGTCGCCGGCGTGCTTGCGTTCATTGTGTCGAGGTACGCGCTCGCGCGCTACAGTCGCGCGCTCGCCGAACTCCGGCGCCAGACTGAAATCACCGCCGAGACAAACCGGTTGCTCTCGGGCGTGCTCACGAGCATGCGCGAGGGCGTGGTCATAGTGAATTCCCAGATGAGAGTCGTGCTGCACAACGACGCGGCATCCCGCATCTTCAAACTGCCCTCGGGTCCCTCCGACCGGCCATCGCGGCTGACCGAAGCAACGCGCGACCCTGAGATCAATGACGCGGTCCGGCGCGCGCTGAACGAAAGGACGATGATCGAAGCGCGCGTCGAGGTGCCGGGCCGCGAGTCGCGCAGCTATCAACTCAACGTCGCGCCGCTCGGCCCTGATCTGGCGGTCGCAGTCTTTTTCGACATCACCGAACTGGAGCGGCTCGAACGGGTCAGGCGGGAATTCTTCGCGAACCTGTCACACGAGCTGCGCACGCCGCTGACGGCGATCATCGCTTGCGCCGAAACATTGATCGACGGCGCGGTTGACGATCCTGAGAACCGAATGCGGTTCATGGAGCGGCTTCATAAACATGCAACGCGGATGGGCGAGCTGATCTCGGACATATCCGACCTCTCCGCAATCGAATCGGGCGGTGTGAAGCTGACGCTCGAGCCGGTGCGCGTTCGCGATTTGATCGAGGGAACCGTGGCGGCTCTTGAGTCGCGCGCCGCCGCCCGCGACGTGTCGTTGTCGAACCGCGTTCCCGAGGGCGTGATGGTTCAAGCCGATCGCCGCCGGCTGGAACAGATCGTCTACAACCTCATCGACAATGCTGTGAAGTTCAACCGGCCCGGCGGATCCGTCACCGTTGAGGCCGTAGAGCAGGATGGATTCGCGCGCATTCACGTTTCGGACACCGGCGTCGGAATCGCGGCATCGGACCTGGGCCGCATATTCGAGAGACTGTACCGCGTGGACAAATCCCGCTCGCGCAAGACGGAAGGGACCGGGCTGGGGCTTGCGATCGTCAAACACCTCGTGCAAGCCCACGGCGGCGAGGTCTCGGTTGAAAGCGAACTAGGCCGCGGCTCCCGGTTCAGCTTCACCTTGCCGCTTGCGACACCCCGGAGTGCGACATCATCGGGCGCAGCTCAGCCCGGTGATCTCGCCGACACCCCCGCGAGCCCGCGCGTCGATACTTAACAAGTTTGTTACGTGCGGGTAACGGCGCCGACACGTTGGGCCGGTACCGTTAAGCGCATAAATCTGATCACGGAATTAGGAGGAAGGACTTTGAGAAAGCCAAGTGTAGCGGCGAAGTTGTCAATCGCATGGGCGGTCGTCCCGTTCATACTGCTGTCGTTCAGTGTCACCGGCTATTCTCGTTCTCACCCCGGAAACGCCTCCGACGGCGACAAGCAGCAGAGCGCCCGCCGCGTGAGCAGTGCTCCATCGGAATCGGGCGCGTCACGCGAACGCAACGACTCGACCGGCGCCGTTTCCGAACGGCTCGCCGCGTTGGAAGCGGCACTGGAGGCGCAGAACGCGAAGCTCGACGAGATGCGCCGAATTATCGCCGAACAACAGCGAACGATCGAACTGCTCGCGGGCAAACACGCCGATCAGGAGCACGGGCGGCCAACTCCGGAACCTGGCGTCGGGGTGTCGATTGCGTCGACAGGCGGCGCGTCCGTGAAGGAGCCGCCGCCAAACTCCGTTCCCGCTGACGCCCAACAAGCACCCGAGCCGCTTCAACAACGATTGCAAAAAGTCGAAGAGCGAATCACCAAGCTCGGACCGATCAGGCTGAGTGGTGATTTCCGCCTTCGGTTCGATGCGATTCTGCGCGGCGCATCGAGACCGCCCGATCCTCCGCTAGCACATCAGCAGAACGTTCGCATGCGGTATCGGCTCCGGTTGAACCTCGACGCGGAGATCAATCACGCGCTCACTTTTCACGGGCAGTTATCGACCGGTCCCGTCAATAACCCGCTGACCATGGATCAGGACTTCACCGCGACCGTGGCCCGCCATCCGTTCTTCATCAGCGAAGCCTGGATCGACTATCACCCGAACAAATCGGTGCAGCTTCAAGGCGGGCGCGTTCAGGAGGTCTTCGCCGACAACTCGCGGTTCCTCTTCGACGACGATGTGCGCTTCAACGGATTCAACGAGAAGTTCGTCTTGACACGGATTGGGCGAACCTCGGTCGAGCTGCGCGCGGGCCAGTACTGGTTCAGCAATCCGGTCGTCGCCGTCGTTGCGCCCGGGAGTCCGCTCGCCAGCGCCGGCGCCGAGATCGGGAGCATCGGCCGTTCAGCGATGCTTTTCCATCAAGGCATTCTGGTGAACTCTCAATTCGGCAAAGAGTGGAGCCAGCAACTGGGCGGCGACGTTCAAGTCTTCCGCGAGCCGAATCAGATTCAACTCGCGTCCACTCCTAACGGGGTTGTGTTCATCGTTCAGCCCGGCCTCGGCGTCGTCCTATCGGGTCCGCTGCCGGGAACGGGCAACGCGACGACGACGCCGGGCGGGGCAGTTTACTCGGCCGAAGACTTCCACGTCGCGCGTCTGACCTACCGGCTCAACCACACGGGCTTCACGTGGCGCGAGCATAGCTACCCGGTCGCGTTCAGTCTTCAGGTTGCGCGAAACTACGGCGCCGGGCGCGAGAGGGACGCGATGCTGGCCGCGCTTCAAGTCGGCAAGCCCGCCGGCCGCGGCGAGATGGGCTTCCAGTATGTCTTCTCGATCAAGGGAGCGAACTCGATCATCTCGCAGCTTACGGACGATGACCTGGGCACCGGCGCCGGAGTGAACATCCGCACCCATCATCTTCGCTGGGAGATTGGGCTTGCAAAGAACGTGACAGTGCAGAGCCTGGTCTTCATTCAGCGCGGGCTTCGCAACAGCGGACAGTTTCCAGATTTCTTCGTCCCGCTCGGCGCGTTCGCCCCGCGACAGTATAGGTTCCAGGAGAATCTCGTGTTCTCGTTTTAAGCGGCGATCATGCGACGAAGACGCAGAGTCGCGAGGACCTGATCATCAACGCGGAGGCCGGTAGCGCGGCTTGAACAACTCGCGGAGATCGCGCTCGGGTTTCTCTTCCGGCTTCGATTGCGCCGGCGAGTTGACGTCGGACTGGCTGACGCGGCGGAAGTTGTATCGGATGAGCGCGCGGACGCTGATAGGCTTGCCGTCGCGCGTTGCGGGTTTGAACTTGAGTTGCCGTATCGCGCGCGCGGCGGATTCATCCAACCCGAATCCCGCCCATCGGACGATATCGATTTCGCCGACGCTGCCGTCCGCGTGAAAGACTGCCATCGCCTCGACCGTCGCCGTAACATCAGCACGGTCCGCTTGCTCGGTATATTCGGGCTTGACGCGGTTCAAGAACGTGGGCGGGTTGAACCCGGCTGCAGCGGGCGAACCCTCGTACGGTAACTCTTCTACACGATCAACGGATGATAATCGAAGCGGCACTCTCGTCGGCGGCAGCGACTCCCTCGCTCGGCGCAGATCGTCGATGCGGTCAACGTAGCCGCGAGCCCGCCCCCGAAGAGTCGTTGCCGCCGCCGACAGCGCCGCCTCCGGTGACGCGGCGCGCTCGAGGATGAAATCGAAATGGACGACCCTTCCGCGGCGTCCGTCGACCATCATCACCGCGACGATGGCTTCTTCGTGCGACTCACCAGCCCGCTCGCTGCGCTTGATTGCCTCCGCCTTGCCGACGATGAAGACGTCGCAGCCGATCGCCCAGCCAAGCCGCCGCGCTTCATCTACGGACATGTTGATCGATCCGTCGTAGCCGACTCCCGAAAGGGCCGCTTGCAACATCCTGCGGTCGATCATCTCGATTCGCTCATCTCGCGCGAGGGCTTCCACCAAAGCTGCTTCCATCACCGCGCCCGCGGGATTGTTTCCCCCCGGCCGTCCGAAGCCAATAAGCGCAAGGCGGAACGGCGCTGCGTTCGGCGACATCCGAGTGGCGCCGGAACCCAATCGTTCCCGGTGGGGCCCGAGGACGCAAACCAGAGCGAGAACCAAGGGTAAGGATGTAAGACCTCGCATCGGTCAGAAGTATAGCGGCCAATGCGGCGCCGTGCCTCAAGAACTTTGCGGCGTTGGCCGACGCGCACCGGGCCGGATTCGAATTGGCGAATTTGGGCGCGTCGGATTCTCGTGCTCGGCCACTCAAGGCGTCATACCCAACTCGCGAGAGGGGTCCTTGATGCTCTAGCCTACAGGCAAGCGGCTCGCACCGCCGAGGCCTGCGACATTGGTCCGAAGGAGGACGGCCGAGCCAAGCCGCAACGTCGCTGTCGTCTCTCCAGGATGGAACATCACGACGCCTCCTCGCGAGGCGGGTGTGCTACCGCCTTCGCGTCGGATCGCCCTAGCTGCGCAGTCCAGAGCATAAGGATTCACCTCTCGCGCGAGGTGGGGAGGAGGCGGAGCTCGCGGCCGAATCGCTCAGTGCCCGCGCGCGTAGGCGTCTGGCCGAAGTGGAACCCGCTGACGAGCGAGCCACCGTCCGCGATTACTACCTCTCCGATTCGTGGCTCGATCGCTACAGCAAGCTGGGCGTTGCGTTCGATTTTCAACTTGATTCAGGTGGATGAATGCCGCTCGCCACCCAAAACCTCCGCGCAGTCTGAGCGATCTGATTGTTCAGGCGCAACGCGACAACGGTCGCGCGCCCATGCGCGGTGAGACCCATAATCTGCGTGCCATCCTCGCTCCACTGAAAATGTTTCTGCCAACGATCGCATCGTGGGTTGAAGATTCGCGTCTGTCGCCCGGTTTGAGGGTCCCGCGCGCGCGACGTTCCGCCTTTGAACTCGTTGCAGAAGGGACAACTCAGACAGAGGTTCTCGAATTCAGTTGCGCCGCCCTTTGCTTGCGGGATGATATGGTCAAGATGAAAAGTTGCCAGTGTCATCTCCTGCCGGGTCTGGCAATACTCGCATCGGTCCTGCGCGGCTTGGACGACGCGCGTGCGAAGTTTCTGTGGGATGCCCGGCATAGAGCAGACTACCGGTCGGTGGCTGCGGCCTTTTCCGCCAAGTGCAAGACATAATTGGCCCGGGCCTTGTCAATTAATCCGGCGCCATACTCGGCCATCAACTGATCAAGTTGCTGGCGTTCCTTGGGGCGCAACCTGCCCCGAGCACTCTTCGCCAACAGCGTGTCGAACACCCGTTGTTGTCTCGGAGAGAACTTTCGCTTCAGTTCCGCTTGCGCGGCCACGAGTAATTCGACAGCGGCTTGTTGCTGCGCAGGCTGGTCGAAAACAGCCGTTAAGAAGGAGCGTCGCTCCTGAGCGTTCAACTGCGTGTAAGCGGCGGCTAACTGTTCGGCGGTTAGGGTGACCTGGACGACCGACATGATGGCTTTCTCCCTCGGTTACTCTACCGTGTTGCGGCTCATTTGATAAGTGCCGCGAAACAGATTTCATGCCGGCTCTATATCCACCAGGACATCCACGTAGCTGTCGGGTCGCGCGCGAGCCGAAGATGCGCACATTTGCGCGCACGATGCCGACCGGCGATCCCCAAGACGTCATCGCGCCCGTCGCCGAAGAATTGATCCAAGTCATGGCCGGCGTCCGCAGGAATATCGCACATCGAAGCGGCGCATCACTCAATCCGACCGATGGTTCTGAATGTCGAGCAGCGGTTCCTGTTCGTGTACAATTGGTGAGCCCTATGATCAGGTATAAACTCGACGAACTTGGATGGTATCAGTTCGAGAAGCTTGTTCAAGCTGTTCTTAAGGCTGAACTGGGCCTTTCAATCGAGTCTTGGGGCGGGCATTCAGACCGGGGACGCGATTCATATTCCAAGGGACCTCTGCCGTTCCCAAACAAGGAGGAACCTTCCGAGGGACCGTTCGTGTTCCAGGCGAAGTTCGTACAAGGTGCGAACGCCGCAGGGGCTCGATCAGAGACTGCGTTGCTCCGCGCCGTATACAGCGAGGAGCGTGGCATAACGGAGAAACTGCTGGTTCACCGATGGCGTTCCGTCAGACACTATGTTCTCCTAACAAACGCGCCGCTTGGCAGCAGCCTACGAACGTCCATTGAAGAGCATTTGACCACCGTGCTTCCGGAAGCTCAAGTCACGTCTCTAGGGGGCAACGACATTTGCGACTTGTTGGATGCGCACCCGCCGTTGAGACGTTCTTTCCCGGAAATTCTAAGCCTGCGCGATCTCGATGTTCTCTTGAGCGAGGTTGTCAACAAGTCTGTTTTGGAACGGAGTAGAGCGGCAATTGACGAGGCTAGGGAACTCGTGCCCGTATTTGTACGAACCAGAAGCTATTACAATGCCTTCGCGACCCTGGCAAAACACGGCTTTCTGGTTTTGGATGGGCCACCCGAGATGGGAAAGACGGCGATCGCGCGAATTGTTTCTCTCGCGCAGGTTTTGCATGGATGGCAAGCGGTCGACTGTCGCCACCCTGACGACCTGTTTTCGAGCTACGATTACGATACTCCGCAGGTCTTCGTTGTTGACGATGCATTGGAAGAACCGAATACGACGTCACGTTGGGGCGTGAGTGGGAGCGAGACCTTGATAAAACACTCTCTCGCGTGGACAGAAAACACTGGCTGGTGTGGACTACGCGAAAACACATTTTGGCCCGCGCATTGAAGGAAATGGATCTAACCGGAAGGGCGAGTGATTTCCCCAGCCCGGCAGAGTTGACCGTCACTGCTGACGGCCTGACTGTCGAAGAAAAGGCGCTCATTCTATACCGACACGCGCGAGCGTCCAGCTTGGACGACACGGCGCGAAGAATTGTCAAAGACAACTGCGCGGATATCGTCCGCGACGATCATTTCACGCCTGAGCGAATCCGGAGGTTTGTAACAGAGCGGTTGCCGGAACTTTGCACCTCTGGAACAAGCCGTGGGTTTTCCGACGAAGAACTGAAGGCCGAAGTCAAAGAAGCAATTCGCAATCCTACGAAGCGAATGCAGACCGCGTTTAGGCGCCTCCCTGAGGACCATAAGTGGATCTTAATTGCCTTATTGGAGAGCGAAAACTCGGCAGCCACCAATTCGGTCAAATCAACGTTCGATTCCCACCGCGCTACGACTTCTGACGCGTCGTTTGCCGAGGGGTTGGACGATCTAACGGGAACTTTCATCAAGGTTGCACGCCGCGCAGGTTCAGCGGATCAGTACATCGATTGGATTCATCCGAGTTATAGAGACTTGGTTATAGATGAGCTGGCGAGAGATCTAGAAATGCAAGTCGATTTCTTACGCGCCGCGTCGATTCAGGGGATCAAGCTCGCTCTTTCGCAAGGTGGCGGGAGCGGAGGTACGAGAAGTCTTCCTTTTCTAGGCCGAGACACCTGTTGGCGCGCGTTGACGGAGCGGTGTTTGTCGCTAGCAGCTAACGGAGATGAGGAGTGTCTGGTTGGGGTGTTACGAGCGATAGTGGAAGCTGTATCCGTGCAGTCAAGCGGATCGAGCGTTAGGGGCAGACTGGCTTCAACTCTCAGAGCCGTGTGTGACACCGTTTTCGAGAGTTGTGTCAGTAGTACCAGTGCATCATTGACTTACCTTGATGCTGCGCGTTTGCTTGACCCACCTCCACGGCTTCTCGACCTGACGGCCTTGTGGAGATCAGAATCGGTCGCCCTCGGAGACTCGTTTGACCCCACCTCTGTGCTTGATCCTGACATAGTGAAAACGTGGGTTCTCGTTACGAATGCGCTGTTGGAGTTCGATCCAGGGATACTGGAAACGGCTGACACTAGAGTGGAGCTGAGGCGCCTCTATGAAGGGCTATTGTCCGCTATTGAGTACGACGTAGAAGGTGAGGCTTGCTTCGAGAAACCAAGCCATGCGACGGATGAGGCTGATCGCCTCGGCTCGATCAGTCGCTCGATTGAAATCCTCAGCGAGCTACCCTGCACGAATCGAGAGATGGAAGAGAAGGTTCTCTCCGATCTCTGGAGCAAAGAAGAGCAATACCGAGAAGAAGGTAGAGCAGGTGACGGTGACCATTACGATTACCTTCGGGATGACGACGATGAGCGACGATCTTCGTTCTCCGCTTTTGACATCGACGGATTGTTCGACGACCTCTAGGACTGGCAGTCATACGGCCACAAACAATGAGTTAGAGGGAGCGACCATTTAGGCCTAAGCTGCCGGTGACGTGCTCTGTCGGCACGTGTTGCTAGAATGAGTTCGGTCACGGGTCTGGTTTAGCAGCTAGCGGCCGACATGTTTCGCCGCTCGCTTCGGGCGCTTACTTTGCGCGCCGGACCTTCGACGCGTCTGCCCCGCAGCCGCCTCCGCTGTGTCGACTAACAGCCGAAGTGCGCGGTTGACCGACTCGGTATCCGGAAACACATCTGCAAGCTCCGGCTCTATCAATACCAGGTTCGTCCCAGCAGTTGCCTGCCGATAGTACTTTCCGCGCACTCCTCCCTTGAGTTGCGACAGGTCGTACTCGGGCCGCAATTCGTCGTCGAGCTTCTTAGTTGATTCCTTTCTCATATTGTCTCCACTCACTTCTGGTCGCCTTCCGCGCAGTGATGATTCGCACCCGGTTTCCCCGCGGACAGTGCGACACGAATACGAGCAGATTCTCGCGGGTACGCCCGATTGTGATCTCCCTTTCCTCGTAGACCGAGTGATCTGGGTCGGGAAACGTAAGCGCAAGTGGGTCGAGAAAGACCGTTGCCGCGTCTTCAAAGGATACTCCGTGCTTCCGAAGATTGGTCTTCGCCTTCTTGGCGTCCCACTCATAGATCACAGACTCAGTCTAACTCAGCCGGAACCACGAAACCAACAACCACACAGGTTGCCAATGACAACCAGTCAGGCTACTCTCATCCCATGAGCACCGCCGAATTGTTGAAGCAAGTCAAAGCGCTACCGCGCCGCGAGCGACATAAGGTCTTCAATGCCATCCTCGCACTCGAAGAGAACGAGCAAACGCACCCGCCAACGAAATCGAAACACATTAAGTGGCCGGATGTTGAGGCGCGAGCCAGGCGAATCTTCGGGAAAAGAGTGCTTCCAAATCTGGTTCTGCTGGATCGCGAGGAAGAGACACTCTGAGACATATGAGCCACTACGCTGATAGTAGTTTCCTCGTCTCCTGCTACATATCGGACATCAACACATCGCTAGCTAGTTCATCTTCACCGGCTCTGCGCCTCCATAGTAGATCCCGTTGAACAGGAACTTGAACGTGCCGTGCGGCTGCGCGCGGAACGTTATCTCCGGGCCAAACAGGAAGAGCTTCCCTTTGCCGACCTTTGCCTCAACGACCTGTACGCCATCCTGCAAGTACTTCTGGCCCCACGCCCACCCGCTTCGCAGCGGGCGGTCGCTCTCAAACCACGCGACAGGCTTCATGCCCTTAATCGAAGCTTCAGGTCGAAGCCTGAACACCGGACTGTTGTCGAAGAACACGTCAACCTTCTCCCCCATCCCATAAGCCAGCGGGTTCGTGTTGTCCACGCGCACCTGAAGCAAGGAGCCGGGAACGTAGAACTTCTCGCGCGTGAGCGCCCGCTCGCTGCCATCCGGCGACTTCTCGGTCAGCGCGCTCGCGATGGGCAGGCCGGAAAGCTCACCGAGACTCGTCGAGCTGCCTACGGTGAGAATCGTGCCGCCGCTCTCGAGAAATTGGCGCAACTGCGGGACGGTTCTTGCCACGGTCACACTGCCCAATCGCTCGCGGTACTCCGCAGGTATACTCTCGGGGTTTGGCATCGCGCCGAAGCCCCCACCACCTCCGCCCCCGCCTCCACCACCGCCGCCGGGCCCGCCGCCTCTCGCGTCACGCGCGGGGATCGCGCCGGTGACGAAGACGAGCACGTCGAACTTGCTCGCCAAATCACCCGCGTCGAGCACCGGCGGATGAACGACCGTGAACGGGAATTCATACTGCTCCAATATCCAGCGCACCCAACCCGACGGCATCGATCCGCCATAGCGGTCCCACAGACCGATTCGGACGGGCCGCAGCTTGAATGCCTCGCCAGATGGCTTAGAAGCAACGGCGTCGAAATTCAATCCGATTTCGGCGGCCATCTCTTGCAGCTTTGCGAGCGTCGTGGGCTTCGCCGGAATGAAGATCGTCCCCGCGCCGAATGACTTTCCGTTCGCAGTAATCGAATCCTTCAGCCAATAGACTTCTTCGTTGCTGCGCAGCAGGCGATTCGTCGCAATCACCGCGTCGTTCACCCGATGACTGAGCAGGTACCCGGCGGCGTTGGCGGCGGTCGTGACCTTTCCAGCGGGCGGCTTCGCAAGGCCGTTGATTCTCTCGAACGGGCCATCGAAGCCATCGAGTACGCGGTCGAATGCGACGCCCATCTGATACGCGAGTGTCCAGCCGGCGCTGTCGTAAGGCGGAGTAGGCGGGCCGCCCGGATACGGGATGTCATCAGGGTGGTCCTGCGGCTCGAACATATCGAGGATGTGAGGCCGGAAGGCCTGCGCCGTCTTGATCACGTATGAGCCGGCAGGGTAACTCTTTCCCGCGACCTGAAACGCGTTCGTCGCCCGATGAATCGTGATGCCGTTTTTGATCAAGGTGTTGACGAACTTCGTCGCGGTGAGAAAGTCCGGTTGATCGGACGCGATGATGTAACCGCGCGGGTCACGTTTGTCAGGCGTGCGCAGCACCTCCCAGTACTTCATCGCGAGGCCGCGAACCTGGCCCGGTCCTTGCGGGGTGTCGCCTCCTGGAGAATCACCGCCTCCGGGGCCGCCCCTGCCCGAACCGGCCGCCTGCGGGTTGTCCTTGCTGACCGCGGCCTGCACTTCCGCGATCCGCTTCGGGGTGATGGTCCAATGATCGCGGCTGCCGTTGTCGATCGAGTTCTTCCCCATGCGATAGATGTTGAAGAGGAAATCCTCGCGATGCTTCGACGCCACATCGAGCACCGCGCGATTGGCCGTGATCGAGTATTCTATCGATTGCCGGAAGTGCCATTTCCCCGGCGTCACCGGCAGCGGGAGGTCACCCCTTGGCAGTTGCCGGTTGAGCAGGAATGGAATCTCGATCGGCGTCGGATTGCCGATCGATTCGGTGAGCAGGCCGATCATGTTGTGAAAGTAAGTCGTCGTGCGCAGGCCGCCGTTCCACCACGTCGAATAAGACGAACCGGACCGCATCGTCGCACCGGGCTTCCCTTCGGCGACGAAGCGATTGTGCATGGCCGCGCCGACCAGGTCGATCCCCATCGGCACCAGCGGATCGAAGTAGTAGTTGAATGGATCGCGAAAGGGCGGCGCGAACAACACCGTGCCGGCGGGGCCGGTCTGGTGGTGGTTGTATACGATCTGCGGGAACCATTCGTGGAAGAAGACGCGGTTGATCGCTTCGGTCTCCGGTTGGTTGACCATGTAGAAGTCACGATTGTTGTCGTGGCCGATGTACTTCTGATAGAGGCGCGGAAGCCCGGCCGTCGATCGCTTAGTGGGTTCCGCATCGCGCATATACCAGTTGGCAACAAGGTCGAGGCCGTCCGGGTTGACGCACACCGCGAGCAGAATGTCGTCCCTGAGAATCCGCATCGTTTCGGGATCGTTCATGCTGACCATCTGATAGACGAGTTCCATCAGTTGCTGCGCGCCGAGGACTTCGGTGGCGTGCAGGCCGCCATCTATCCAGACCACGGCCTTGCCTTCGGCGGCGAGGGCGCGCGCTTGCTCATCGGTGAGCCCTTCGGCGGTGGCGAGACGGCGCGAGATCTCTTTGTAGCGATCGAGCTTCTTGTGGTTTTCGGGCGAGGTGACGATGGCCATCAACATCGTGCGGCCTTCGGCGGTCTTGCCGATCTCGACCAGTTTCATCCGGTCGGACTGCTGGGCGAGCTTCTTCCAGTAGTCGGTGAGCTGGGCGTAGTTGGCTAGCTGATAGTCGTCGCCGAAGTTGAATCCGAGTTGCTCTTTCGGACTCGTGATCCTGTTTTGCGCGCCTGCGGTTGCCGCGACGAAAAGCACGATTGCGGCTGCGTGCAGAAGAAGAATGCGCCTGCCCGTATTCATAAGACACCTCGCTCGCGATGAGTGATGCTGAATCTCCACTGAACTGGGTTTGCGGCTCGCGCCTGAAAGGTGAAGCTGGCGAGCAATGAGTTCTACATCAAGTCATTGTTGATCGTAAAGACCGAGATAGAGCTGTTGCTCATAGTCGACTATTCCGAGTTGCAGTCTATCGAGGAAGCCGACGCGCCCGACCACGTTGAGAGAGAACCCATCGGGTTCGGCGAAGTAGACGACGGCTTGCCACTCCAAGTCGAACACGGACAGCGTCACTTCATGCCCGTAGCAATAGAAGGACCCCGTAGCGGTTGAAATTCTCGCCGGTGTGCCCGATGTGAGCTCAAGTTTCAGCCAGTCAGCATATCTTTTTTCGAAGATGCAGTACGTGCTGCCCGTATCGAGTTTAGCCGTGAAGCCAATCCGCGTGTTCAAGTCTGAAACGAGTATTATCGGAATCGTAATTGCTGGATCTGGTGAATAGGAATGCCGGTCAGAAAAGCCGAGACTGTAACCTCTCACAGCCACCCTCCCATGGATGGACCAGTCTCTTTCCGCATGTGAACGATGAACGGCGTCTCGATGCCTTCAGCGCGTGCTATCTCCCTGAAGCGCAGTGGATCGTCTCCGTGTGCGATCAACCTATCTCCCTCCAGAAAAACCCACCGGCCCGCGTACTCCTCCCGATGCTCGGCAATCCAGGCCAGTTCTCGGGAGCGGTCGATGTAGGGTCTCGTAGACTTGCGAACCTCTGGCAGTGTCTTGCTCGACATTGGTCAATTCCTCTGGGCGAAGTGTACTACAAGAAGTCGCCGACAAGAAAACGGTCAACGGTTCGAAGGCGAAAGCGAAAGCGAAGGCTGCCGCTCACAGCCAACCTCCGGTGACCGGACCAAACCAGGTTCTGCAATGAACCACGAGCGGGCGATCGATGCCTTCGGCCAGAGCCTTTTCCCTTAACTGACTCCTAACTGAACGAAGTTTACTACAACGTGCCGCAGACCCGGAAAGGTTCAGTGGTCAGAAAACAAAGTCAACGGCTGTAGCTCACAGCAAAGCCCCCAATGAACGGACCGGACTCTGCCCTGACGTGGATGACGAAGGGACACTCGATGCCCTCCGCTCTAGCCTTGTCGACTATCGGCATCGGGTTGTCCCCATGCCCGACCAAACGGTTACCTTCCAGCACGACCCACTGGCCGGCGTACTCCTCGCGATGCGCGGCGAGCCACGCTAGTTCACGCGAGCGATCAATGTAGGGCCGGCTCGCTTTTCGCACTTGTGGCAACGCCTTCTGGCCCATATGAATTGTCCCTTGCAAACCTAATCTACCAAGAACTATGCACGCTAAACGCGCGTGTAGTGGTGCTCAGTGAATCGCCTCCAGCCTTTCTTGTTCTTCGCTTCGACTGCCCAGTAGTATCCATCGGCTCCGTCCGGCCAGTAGACCAGTCGAGCCAGTCCCGCCGGCATCTGGGCCTCAAAACCTACGGCCTCCGCGTGTATGTCGGAGACGTCGGCGAGCGAGCCGCGCGAGTTCTTGCCGTCCGAAGTGAACGACCAGAAGGCAACCTCACCATCGGAGTTCGCTCCGATCATCGCGACTTCTTCGTAGGCGCCTTTTCCGAATTCCCAACGAGCCGTCAGCCGGACGTAGGCCCCGCCAAGGATCGGTTCAAACGTGCGCGCGCAGCTCACCGGTCCCATCGGGGAAGATGCGGACGCCTTCCAACTGCCCATCAGCGGCGCAAGAATACCGAGCTTGCCGCGTCCTCGCTTCCATTGCTTCGTAGTCTTAGACATTAGTATTCTCCCTCTTCAAGGGTCTAATGCTGTCCTGCGCCGCCTCCTTCATACGTCTTCCAGTGTTAGCGGTCTCGGACGTTTCCCGTCAATATCATCAAAGCCATACTCGCGCGCAAGGGCGGCGGCAATGACGACCTGCCCCGTTCTGCGCATGATCCCAGGATCAGCAGCCAGTGCCGCAACCGTGCGGCCGATGAACTCGGGCGACTCGGAGTTGCTCAGGTCGAGATACGCGGCCGCTTCCATGACCTTCTCGGTTCGGACCAATCCCGGATAGAGGGAAACCACCGCGACCTCGTGCTCGCGCAGCTCGTGCGACATGTCGGCGGTCATCTTGTCTGTCGCCGCTTTGGCCACGCCGTACGCGACGTTGGAGAGGTACTTCTGCGCCGCCCAAAAAGAGATGTTGACGATCAAGCCGCCCCGCTGCGCTACCATCACGCGCGCCGCACATTGACTGGAAACATATGCCGCCCGGACACCGGCCGCAAACATCGCGTCCCAGCGCCAGAGCGGTTGCTTCCAGAACGGCAGCACCCACGTGAACTCCCCGTCCTCCACCATATTCTCATAGCCGCCCCACACGTTGTTTACGAGAACGTCCAGACGGCCGTGCTCGCGGGCGACGCGGGCAAACGCGGCTTCAACCTCATGATCATTTGTGTGGTCGCAGCGAATTGGAATGCAGCCGTTCTCGAGTTGTGCGTCTTCAACGGTGCGGCCGGTGACGTAGACCGTAGTACCTGCTTCGGCCAAGCCGAGTGCGACGCCGCGTCCCACGCCTCGGCTGCCACCCGTCACGAGCGCCACTCTTGCACGCAGATCAGGCATTGACTCCTCCAATGCAAACGGACGGCACTTTAGCCCGCGTCCCACATCCCCGTGTGCGCTATACCCTTGTCACCAGCTTACCGAACGACTCGCTGAACAACAGATCGTGGTCGCCGGGCGGCGGAAGGTCGTGCTGTCGAACCACGATCGCGACCTGCGCCCAGTGACGAATCTCGTGTATGAGGATGTGAGCAATCAGCTTGCGGGCCGGGCCCTTTATGTGGATCCCGCGAGCCTCAACCTCGTGTGTGCGTTCCCAGTCATCTTCGCGCGCGGCGTCAGTGAATTCTCGCATCGCTCTTCGTGCCAAACGGCCAAAGGCGAACACCTTCTCAACGTCGTCCGGGGGCAAGCTCTTGTTCTCGATCACTATCGGGCTGTTCTCGCTCAAGACCTCGCCGCGCATCCACAGGGCGTAAAAAAGCTCGGCCCAGAAGATGTGAAGAATGAGACCGCCGATGCTGGAAAAAGCGTCGCCAGCCAGGGCGATCTTGAGCGGTCCGTTTTCCTGAAGCGCGAGCCAGTCTTTCCACTTCTTGCGCTCCTCGTCGGTGTAGGCGAGGAGTTCGTTGATCGTCAGGTGCATGGTATTGGACATCCTTTCCGGTACTAGAGTCCGCTGTAGGTTGATTCATCATCGAGCCGGAGTCGTGAGTCATCGCCATCGAACTCGAGACGACCCGATTTGGTCTGTTGCGGCGCCTCTCCCCCTTAAGCTAGAATGCCAACGGTTCCGATCAAAACGAGTAATAAGCCGCGAGGAGGCCGCGATGAAGTCCTTTTTGGTTCTTTTGGCGCTCATCTCGCTTGCCGGTCCGGGGTTGCCGACTCGGCAGGGAGCACCGCAGCCGGTCGATGAGTTGCAGCCAATGCCGGCGCTTACCTTGCACGACTTCGCCGGCAAGCGCATGCCGGTCGACGCGTACAAAGACACGATACTGGTGATCGATTTCTGGGCTACGTGGTGCGGACCTTGTATCGCTGAAGTCCCCGCGTTGAATCGGCTGGATGAAAAGTACTCCGCGCGCGGCGTAAAGGTGATCGGAGTGACGATGGCTTCGGGTGAGGCCAAGGAAGTTAAGCCCTTCATCGATCGTTTCAAGATCAAGTACACGGTTCTGATGGGCGACGACAATCAGGCTTACGATTTCAACATCATCGGTTTCCCGACAACCTACCTGGTCACCCGAGACCGAAAGGTATATCGAAAGTTCATCGGCGTAACGCCGGGCAAGTCCCAGCAGCTCGAGGCCGAAATCCAGAAGCTCCTTCAAAGCAACGCCGGCTAGAACCGGTGCGTGCCGCGTCACCTTCGTTTTGGACGAGGCGCTGCTTCAGCGCGCGCCTCGGATTTGCTTCCGCGTTCAGGCTTCTGCCGCGGCCGGCGGTGCCTTGCTCCAAGCATATGACCGTTCTGATAGTACTTCTCGACGCGCTTCGATAGCGTGTTCCGGTGGATGCGCAACTCGTCGGCGGCCTTGGATAGATTTCCTCCGGTGCGATTTAGTACGGAGAGTATAAAGTGCTTCTCGAATTCCTCCAGTGCGTCCTCGAAGAGAATCCCTCGCTCCACCATTTCTGTCACCAGCGCTTCCAGTCTGCTCTTCATCTTGTGTGTCTCCTCAAATGCGCGCGATGAACCGATCTAGCCCCCCGGGCTCCAACTCTGCTTCACTGCGTCATAGCCTTTCAAGAATCGCTCCCTCATTTCAGGCGAGGTCATATAAGCGATCAACCGAGTCCCCTCGATGAGGGCGGGGGCGAGCGCCGCGCGCTCGACCGCCTCAATCCTCACCGGGAACGCCGTCAGCGCCAGGTAGATGGCCGAACACAACAACCAGCCACGCAGCAGCCCAAAGCCGGCGCCCAGTCCATGGTTTATCCACGACAACCGCGCAGTCTTGAGCTTGCGATGCAGCCATGCCGAAAACACGGCTCCGGAAATAACGACGAGCAAAAAGACCGCCGCAAAACTCACCAAATGCGCCGTCTGCTCGGACGAAACGAATACGCGAACCAAACGCGAGAGATACTGGTAAAGATAAGCTGCGGAAATCAGGCCGGCGACCGCGAAAGTCACCGAAATGACGCTCTTCAGTATTCCCTTCATCGCTCCGAAGGACACCGAAACAAGCGTCACCGTGAGGACGAAGTAATCAAGCGCAGTCATCACATTCCGTCTCGGATTGCCGTTCTCAGATCGGGACGCCGCGCGTTAGTCCGACGCTCCCAGAGTCCGAAGCTCTCAACCCGAAATCGGAAATCGACTCGCCCGTCAACAGCCGGTGAGCCTCGACGTATTTCTCGCTCGTTCGGGCTATCACCTCATCGGGCAGGGCCGGCCCGGGCGGTTGTTTGTCCCAATCAAGCGTCTCCAGATAATCGCGAACGTACTGCTTATCGAATGACTGCTGGGGCCGTCCCGCTTCGTAGCCTTCTCTGGGCCAGAATCGCGACGAATCGGGAGTGAGCGCCTCATCGACTAGAATGATCCGCCCCTCTCTCAGCCCGAACTCGAACTTCGTGTCGGCGATGATGATCCCGCGTTCGGCCGCGTAGCTCGCAGCCCGCGCATAGCACGTCAGCGTCAACTCCTTTAACGATCGCGTCGCCTCCCAGCCAATCCGGTCCGCCGCCTCGCGCTCGCTGATGTTGATGTCGTGGCCGGTCTCGGCCTTGGTGGACGGGGTGAAGATGGGCTCGGGCAATTGTTCGGATTCTCGCAAGCCGCTCGGGAGGCGTACGCCACAGACCTCTCCGGTCCTCTGATACTCTTTCCACCCCGAACCGGCGAGATATCCGCGCGCGACGCATTCTATCGGAAACACATCTGCCTTCAATACCAGCATCGAGCGATTTTCGAGCTGGTCGCGATACTCACACAGCGGCGGGGGATACTCATCGACGTTGGTCGTCACCAGGTGGTTCGCAACCGTCTCTTTCAAATAGTCAAACCAGAAAAGCGTTAGCGCCGTCAGAACCGCACCCTTGTACGGAATCGCACTGGGGAGCACCACGTCGAAGGCGGAGATGCGGTCGGAGGCGACGATCAGCAGCCTATCTTCGATCGAGTAAACGTCCCTTACTTTGCCGCGCCTGAAGAGGGCGACACCAGGGATACTGGTTTGGCTTATTACCTTGATTGCTTGCACCTCTCGCCTCGGTGTTTCAGCGACCCGCTGAAATAAGGTCCGTCTCGCTACCGGTGTGTGATGGCACGTCGCATTATTAGCATGCCCATCCGTCCTGTCAAGCGCGGTGTGAAATCGCGGAACTCGCGGTTTTCATCTTTTGCATGCGCGCCTGCGCTTGCGCTGGAATTGCCCGCGCTTCAAGGGCACAGGTATACTCTTTCGCGCGCTTTTTTCGGGCTACCTTAGAGCGGTGGCAGCTCTCATTGGCAGCCCAGGTCGGTTCCTCGGAAGACCCGTCGATGGACTTCAGGCTTGTTTCAGATTACATCCCGCAGGGGGACCAGCCCCAGGCCCTAGATCAACTTGTGCGCGGCGTCGAGACGGGGGCGGAGCATCAAGTCCTGTTGGGAGTCACCGGAAGCGGGAAGACGTTCACCCTCGCGGCGGTCATCGAGCGCGTCAACCGGCCCGTGCTGGTGATGGCTCATAACAAAACGCTCGCTGCTCAACTCTATCAGGAGTTCAAATCCTTCTTCCCCGATAATGCCATCGAGTATTTCGTCAGCTACTACGACTACTATCAACCCGAGGCCTACATCCCGTCGACCGACACCTACATAGAGAAGGAATCCACGATCAACGAGGACATCGACCGGCTGCGGCTGTCGGCGACCCGCAGTTTGTTCGAGCGGCGCGACTGCATAATCGTCGCCAGCGTCTCTTGCATCTACGGCCTCGGAGACCCGGATGCGTATTACGGCATGGTCCAGTTCGTCGAGCGAGGACAGCAGCTCTCGCGCACGGCGTTGCTCAAGAAGCTGGTCGAGATTCAATACCAGCGCAACGATACGGCGTTCCAGCGAGGCGCCTTCCGCGTGCGCGGCGACGTGGTTGAGATATATCCGGTCTACCAGGACAAAGCTATACGCGTGGAGTTCTGGGGCGACGAGGTCGATGCCATCTCGACTATCGACCCTCTGCTCGGCGAGGTGATTGAAAAACACGAGCGGCTGCCCATTTACCCCAAGTCCCATTTCGTCATGCCCCAGGACCGGTTAAGACGCGCGATCACGACAATAAAAGAGGAACTCGACGCGTGGGAGCCGCAGTTGATCGAACAAGGCAAGCTCCTCGAAGCGCAGCGGCTCCATCAGCGAACGATGTACGACATCGAGATGGTCAAGGAGCTCGGCTACTGCCACGGGATCGAGAACTACTCGCGGCACCTGACGGGACGCCAGCCCGGCGAGCCGCCTCCTACTCTCCTCGATTATCTTCCGCGCGATGCGATCGTCATCGTCGACGAGAGCCATCAGACGGTCCCTCAAGTCCGCGGCATGTACGCCGGAGACCGCTCCCGCAAAGGAACTCTGGTCGAGTACGGATTCCGGTTGCCGTCGGCGATGGACAATCGCCCGCTCAGTTTTGAGGAGTGGGAGCAGCGCGTCGGCCCGCTCATCTTCGTATCGGCAACGCCCGGGCCTTACGAGTTGACCAAGACCGGCGGCGAGGTCGTCGAGCAGGTGATACGGCCGACGGGGCTCATCGATCCCGAGGTCGACGTGCGGCCGGTGCGAGGCCAGGTGGATGACTTGCTCAACGAAGTGCGCGAACGGGCCTCGCGCAACGAGCGGGTGCTGGTCACGACCCTGACCAAGAAGATGGCCGAGAACCTCACGGAGTATTACGCGCAACTCGGCGTGAGGGTGCGGTATCTGCACTCGGAGATCGAGACGCTCGAACGGATCAGAATTCTGCGCGATCTTCGCCGCGGCGAGTTCGACGTGCTGGTTGGAATCAATCTGCTGCGCGAAGGATTGGACCTGCCCGAAGTTTCGCTGGTGGCGGTACTCGACGCCGACAAGGAAGGCTTCCTGCGCTCTGAGATGTCGCTGATTCAAACGATCGGCCGGGCGGCGCGAAATATCAACGGCAAGGCGATCTTGTATGCGGACCGCATTACGGACTCGATGCGGCGGGCAATCGGCGAAACCGAGCGGCGCCGCGAGAAGCAGGCCGTCTACAACCGCGAACATGGCATCACGCCGCGGACGATCGTCAAGGCCATAGACTCGACTCTGGTGTCTATCGTAGAAGCGGACTACTTCAAGGTGCCGCTCGAATTGGATGAGATTGCGGACTACTCGCCGGCGAAGCTGGGAGAGACGATCAAGCGGCTCGACTTCGAGATGCGGGAGTCCGCGGCGCGCTACGAATTCGAGCGAGCGGCAGAGTTGCGTGATAAGATCAAGGCGCTGCGAGCCCGAGAGATGGAAGTTGGTTGATCGCAGACCAGCGTTCCTAGGCCCGCGTCTCATGTAGGCCACCGGGACCTTAAGGTGAGTCGGTCAGCCCCGGGCAGCGGCGGAGTCGTTATGAAGGCGTCCAACCGGCGAACCCCAAGGACCTGCTCCAACGATTCCACCGCTATGTTGGCACGCCGAGCAGAAGGAGACTACATCGATGATAAGCACTTATACTGCCAAGTACACGAGAATCACTTCCGGCTATATGGGACAGTTGGTGGAATGGCCTGAGGTTGTGACGGAGGGTAAAACACTGGAGGAGTGCCGCGAGCTGCTAGAAGATGCGCTGCGCGAAATGATCGCCGCTTACCGGCAGGGGAACGCTGAGATTCCGATCGTATTACGGCGAACGAACTATGCAAGCAAGCAGGCGTGAAGCCGAAGTTCTGAAACCTGCGAGGACTCCACTAACCGTGATTCCTCGCGCGAATCTACGATGACCCAGTTCCACTTCATCACAGCGGGCGAATCACACGGTAAGGGACTTATTGCCGTCATCCAAGGTCTCCCCACAGGCCTCGGCGTTAATCTCGACTTCATCAATCATCAACTCCGGCGGCGGCAGCAAGGCTACGGCCGCGGCGGGCGCATGAAGATCGAACGCGACGAGGCTGAGATCATCTCCGGCGTGCGGCATGGAAAGACCCTCGGCTCGCCCGTCAGCCTGCTGATTCGAAATCGCGACTTCGAGAACTGGCAGGACGTGATGTCGGTCGAGCCGCGCGGGTTTCAAGATGAGAAACGCGCTCGCCGGCTCACCCGGCCGCGGCCCGGTCACACCGACCTCGCCGGCGGACTCAAGTACAACACTCACGACTTGCGCGACATACTCGAGCGGGCGAGCGCGAGAGAGACCGCTGCTCGTGTGGCTGTGGGTGCGTTTGCGCGGCTGCTTCTCAAAGAGATCGGCATTGAAATCGCCAGTCACACCGCGATGATCGGCGGTGTTCCAGATCAGCCGATCGATCCCGCGTGGGATCAGATCGCGGCGATCGCCGATGATTCGCCGCTTCGTTGCGTTGACCGCGAAGTCGAACAACGAATGATCGCGCTCATCGACGCGACCACGGAAGCTAAGGACACATTGGGCGGGATCTTCGAGGTCGTCGCGCGCGGGGTAATGCCCGGCCTCGGCTCGCACACTCAGTGGGACCGCAAGCTCGACGGCCAAATCGCTCAGGCCATAATGTCGATCCCCGCGGTGAAGGCCGTCGAGATCGGCGCCGGCGTTGCGGTAAGCCGGTCGCCCGGCTCGCGGATACACGACGAGATTGGTTACAATCCCGCCGAACGCAGATTCACGCGCCCGACGAATCGCGCGGGCGGAATCGAAGGCGGCATAACCAACGGCGAAGAAATCCGTGTGCGGGGCCACTTGAAGCCCATCTCGACGCTGCGCCGTCCGCTGGCCAGCGTCGACGTCGTGTCAAAGGAGGAATCGGCTGCGGCATTCGAGCGGTCGGACATCGTGGCGGTTCCGGCTGCGGGCGTCATAGCCGAGGCGATGCTCGGGATCGTGCTGGCCGGCGCCGCGTGCGAGAAGTTCGGCGGCGACAGTCTCGGAGAGATAAAGCGGAACGTCGAGGGGTACCTCGAACAACTGCGAAGCTACTAACGGTCTGCGATGGGCAACGCGAAGCACGAGCTAGGAGGGCGGCTGAGTGAGATAGACTGCGAGGTCGCCGAGCTGCGGCGCTCGCTCAGCGCGACACGGACCCACGGCATCCTTTATTATTTCTTGCTGGTCGCAATAATCCTCATTGGGTTCGCCATCGGCTACGCGACCCATAGTCTGGTCGGCGCTGGTATAATACTGGTCGGGCTGGCAATCGTAGCGTGGCGCGAAGTGATCAGCTTCCGGGCGAGGACGGCCATAATCACTCAGATGCTCGGCGAGAAACTTTCCGAGCGGCGCCAGATCGAAGAGCGGCAAAAGGAGTTTGACATAGAACAATGATTCTCGACGTCGTGAAGTATGGTGATCCGGTTCTGACCAAACGGGCGGAGGAAGTCGTGGAGTTCGACGAGAAGCTCAAGAAGCTCGTCGACGACATGTTCGAGACTATGTATGGCGCCCCGGGTGTCGGACTGGCGGCGCCCCAAGTCGGCTTTCTCAAGCGGCTCTTCGTGATGGACTGCAGCAGCGGCAAACACAAGCGGAACAAGGTCGCGCTCATTAACCCGGTGATAGAGAAGGAAGAAGGCGAGCAGGTCGGCGACGAGGGGTGCCTGAGTTTCCCCGGCATTCTGCTTCAAATCGAACGTCCTCAGCGAGTCGTGGTTCGAGCTCAGGACACGGACGGACGGCCGTTCACGCTCGACGTGATGGACCTTGAAGCGCGTTGCGTGTCGCACGAGACCGATCACCTCGACGGCGAGTTGTTCATCAATTATCTGAGCCCCCTCAAACGCGACCTGGTCAAGCGGAAAATCAAGAAGCGGGTCAAGCAGGGAGATTGGTAGGTTCGTTGACACGCCGTGACCGCTGTAGTAGCTTTTGAGCCATGATCCGCGGTACCCAGCCGAAGACCGTCGTCACCACAGCGCGATAACAGCAAGGCAAATCCCTTCCGCGCTGGCGGGCCTCGCGGCCGGCCGAGCGGTGTGTGGAGGATGAATCAGCACCATTGAAAAAAGTCATTCTACCTGAAGAAGCGATAAGGGCGTTGTTCGGCCCTTACGACGAGAACATAAAGTATCTTGAAGGACTCGTTGGCGTCCGCGTCAATCTGCGCGGCAACGAGTTGATGGTCGAGGGCGACCAGCAGGACGTCGAGCTGGTCGAGAACATTCTGGAGGACTTCGCCGCCCTCTTCGATGAGGGGCGAAGGATGTCCAACGACGAACTTCGATCCGCCTTCCGACAGGTTGCCGAAGACCGCGCTTACACGCTCCGCCAGTTCTTCACCACATCTCGATTCAATCCCACCGGCAAGAAGCCGGTGGCGGCTCGATCGGCGAATCAGAGGCGTTACATCGAAGCCATCGAGAAGCACGACCTTGTCTTCGGCATCGGTCCGGCCGGAACCGGAAAGACTTACTTGGCGGTCGCGCTGGCCGTTCAAGCCCTGATGCAGAAGCGCGTGAACCGGATCGTGCTCGCGCGGCCCGCGGTCGAGGCCGGCGAGAAGCTCGGATTCCTGCCGGGCGATCTCCAGGACAAAGTGGATCCGTACTTGCGCCCGCTCTACGATGCGCTGTTCGATCTGGTCGACTACGAAAAGGTCACTCGCCTGCTGGAGAAGCGCGTCATTGAAGTGGCGCCCCTTGCCTTCATGCGAGGCCGCACGCTGGCCGATGCTTTCATAATCCTCGATGAGGCGCAGAACACGACCTCGGAGCAGATGAAGATGTTCTTGACGCGCATCGGATTTGGCTCGAAGGCCGTGGTCACCGGGGACATCACTCAGATCGACCTGCCGGCCGGAAGGCGCTCCGGGCTGGTCGAGGCGCAACGCGTCGTCGCCAATATGCAGGGTATCGAGTTCGTCTACTTCAACGAGAGGGACGTCGTGCGTCACCATCTCGTTCAGATGATAATCCAGGCGTACGAGCAGCAGTCGAAGACTAACTTCGAGGACAAACTGTGAAGGGGAAATGATGAACGATGAATGATCAGTGATGTACGAGCGGGTCGAGATTCGCGCTCACCGCTTGACCACTCATCGTTCACCATTCGTCGCTCACCGCCATGTCCACCAAGCCTCCCAGCACATCCAGCGCGGCGCTCACCGGCAGGCTCCTTGCCGCGATGAAGGCGTTCTATTCGAGCTTGTCGGACCAGGCCGTGATAGACGCCGGCGTTGGCCTCTTCATAATCGTCGGCCTCTCGATGTTGCTGCTGAGGAATTATCAACGGCCGCGGATCGAAGCGTTGCCCGCGGGAAGCCTGGCAACCGCCGACATCGTTGCTCCGCGAGACCTGAAGGTCGAAGACGCCGCCGACACCAGCCGCCGTCGCGCGCAAGCCGAAGCCTCGGTCCTGCCGGTCTTCGATTACAATCACCGCGCCGCCAAGGAAATGCGCAACAACGCCGAGCGTATGTTTGCAACCGGACGCGAGGCCTCGACGGATACCCCGGGCGATGAGTTGCGCGAGAGAATCATGCTGGCCAGCAACATCATTCTCGACGCCGACCAGCTCGGGGTACTTTCGAAACACCGCTTCAGCTCCGAGCTCGAAAAGCTCTTCATAGACCATATTGATTCGGTGATGACGACGGGAATCGTCGGCACCCGCAGTCAGCTCCGCGTCGGCACCAATGGGATCACGCGGCGCGACGTGAAGAGTGGCGTGGAGGTGATCCTGACCGACCTCACTCCGATTCGCGATCTCATGTCCGCGCAGGCGGTGCTCAAGTCTGAGAAGCTCGTGTGGCCGAGCCAGGTCAGCTCCGACGAGCGCCATCATCTGGTCGAAATCCTGGGCTCGTTGATAATTCCGAATCTTGTCTACAACGAGGCGGAGACAGAGGCGCGGAGGGCTGCGGCGCAGAAAAGCGTCGTCCCGGCCACGATAGCGATCGAGAGGGGAAAACCGATCGTCATTGCCGGCGAAACCGTGACGCCGGCCAAAGCGATGCTGCTCGAGGCGGCGTCAAAGCAGCAACCGATCGGCCAGCGCGCAATTGAGTTTGGCGGCACCATCGTCATCGTGATGCTGCTAATCCTGGTGCTGTGGCAGTATCTGCGTCGCTATCAGACCAGACACCTGCGCGTACGCCGCCATTTTATTCTCCAGGTCGTCTGCTACTTGATAACGCTCGGCACGGGCCGGCTCTTCTTCGCGTTCGCTCCTTCGGTCGGCCAGTCGATTGGCTTCGCGCCTTTCAACTCGCAGATGGGCTACAAGTATCTGGCTCCGCTTGCGGCCGGGGCGGTGCTGGTGACGATCCTGACCGACGGACAGGCCGCCTTCGTGTTTGCGTCGGCGCTGGCGGTTTTTGTAGGCGTCCTGTCGGGCGACGTCCACCTGGCGACCTACGCGCTGGTGTCGAGCGTGGGCGCGATATATCACTTGCAGAAGTGCCGCGACCGTTCTGCGCTGGTCCGCGCGGGACTGTGGATCGGCTTGGTCAACGCGGCGGCGGCGCTGTCGCTGGATCTGCTCGGCGCCAACGAGCCCAGGCTCGACCTCGTGTTGTTCGATACGTTCTGCGGGTTCTTAAGCGGGCTGCTCGCGACGATGATTGCCTCGATCCTCCTGCCGTTTTTTGAGTGGCTGTTTCAGATCACAACCAGCTTCAAGCTTCTCGAGCTATCGAATCTGAATCTGCCGCTGTTGAAGCAACTGGCCGAACGTGCTCCCGGTACGTACCACCATTCGATCATGGTCGGGTTGCTGGCCGAAGCCGGGGCGGAAGCAATCGGCCAGGACGCGCTGTTCGCCCGCGTCGCGTGTTACTACCACGACATCGGAAAGATGGTGCGGCCCTCCTACTTCGTCGAGAACCAGTCGTACAGGGACAACCGGCACGACCGGCTCTCACCCAAAATGTCATCGTTGGTGCTGGCCAATCACGTCAAACAGGGGATCGAGCTCGGGCGCCAGTACAAGCTGCCGCCCCGCATAATCGCGATCATACCCGAGCACCACGGCACCGGCTTGATGAAGTACTTTTACTACAAAGCGCTCAAGGCCGCGGACGATTCCGAATCGGCCGCGCTCGAGCGCGAGTTTCGTTATCCCGGCCCGAAGCCACAGAGCAAAGAATCGGCAATCATCATGATCGCCGATTCGGTCGAGGCCGCCGCGCGCACGGTCCAGGAGCCGACGCCGGCGAAGCTCCGAAACATGATCGATATGATCATCACTCGAATCCGCGACGACGGCCAGTTCGACGAATGCGACATAACGCTCCGCGAGCTGAGAATCGTCGCCGAGAGCTTCGTGAAGGTGTTGATGGGG
This sequence comes from Blastocatellia bacterium, assembly GCA_035293105.1. GTDB lineage: Bacteria > Acidobacteriota > Blastocatellia > UBA7656 > UBA7656 > DATDOV01. The sequence continues at coordinate 17,215 of DATDOV010000035.1, read as the reverse complement.
ATACATCATCACCGGATCGCCTATCCCGGTTATGACTTTGACCGTCCTGGAGCGTCGGGCGTCCTGTCGCAAGTGCCGCCCGCGACGGAGTGGTCCGAGCTCGAGGACGGCGCCGCTTCGCCTTTCACATCCATGGATAAGGGTAGAGCACGACCCGCCGGATTCGGAGACATTCGTGGCGACTGAAGTCGTGAACCGTCAGCGGCTCGTCCGCCTCGATCTGCGCCGGCTTCGCAGTGTTGCCGATGCGGCGCTCGTCGCCCTTGATCGCACAAGCTCGTCCGTCGCCATCGCGTTTGTTCGCGACCGGACGATCAAACGGTTGAACCGCACGCATAGAGGAACGGACCGGGGGACCGACGTGCTCTCATTCCCGGCGCACGATCCGGATCGTGACCGCCGATCCTTGCGCCTTGAGGACGCCAACTATCTGGGCGATGTCGTGGTCTCGGTCGAGACCGCACGACTTCAGTCCGAGCGAGCGGGGCACTCGCTCGAACGCGAGGTGAGCGAGTTGGTCATTCATGGCGTTCTGCATTTGTGCGGCTACGATCATGAGACCGACCGCGGCGAGATGAATCGAATGGAGTGGAAACTGAGACGAAAGCTCTTGGACAAACGATGAGTTGTGCATCGCAATCCCGAGCTCATCGTTTATTGTTCAGCACTGATCACTGATTGAAAGATGGTTACTGAGTTAGCACTGACCGGCGTCGCGCTGTTGGTTTTGGTCTTCCTGTCGACAATCGAGAGCGCTTACGAATCCCTGAGCGAGGTTTCGTTGCGTGTTATGGCCGGCGAGCGTGAAGAAGGGCCGCGCGCGGTTTTCTTCCAAGAGCTTCTGGAGCACCGGCGCCGCTTCGAGCTAATGCTCATCCTCGGAACACAGCTCTCGATCGCCGCGATTGCGATCCTGCTGGCCGACTTGATGACCAAGACCGCCGTCCCTTGGCCTATCGCGTTCGCGCTCGGCGGAGTGGTCGTCGTCATCGTGACTTTCCGGCAGCTTATTCCAAGGATGATTGCCCAGAACGAGCCCGAAGAAGTCCTGTGGCGAATGCTGCCGTTGTTCCGCGTGTTCTACCGCGTGTTCTCGCTGTTTGTCGCACCGGTCAGCGCCGCCCTCGAAAAGACGAGACGGCCCGGACCCGAACCACAGACCGCCGAGCAGGAGGAAGAAGAAACCAAGGAGGAGATACAAGCCTTCATCGATGTCGGTGAAGAGGAGGGGATCATAGAAGAGTCCGAAGGCGAGATGATTCAGTCGATCATCGAGTTCGGCGACAAGCTGGTCGGCGACGTTATGCGGCCGCGCCCTCAGATCGTCGCGATCGACGCCACTGCGACGATGGCCGACGCGCGCCGGCTCATCATCAAGTCCAAGTACTCGCGGATTCCCGTCTACCGCGACAAGATCGATCACGTTGAAGGCATCGTGTACGTTCGCGACTTGCTCGCGTTTTGTGAGCCGGAGAAATCCACGTTGCCGGTGACCGAGTGCTTGCGGCCGGCCTACTTCGTGCCCGAGAGCAAACCGATCAACGAGTTGCTGGAAGAAATGCAGAAGGCCAAGGTCCAGATGGCGATGGTGATCGATGAGTACGGCGGCGTCGCGGGACTCGTGACCGTCGAAGACATCATTGAGGAGATTCTCGGAGAGATCGAGGATGAAGACCGCGCTGCCAGGGACGAGCAAGTCGTGAAAGCCGACGACGGCTCCTACATCGTCGACGGCAGCGCCGAGATAAGAACGATCGAGCTGTTGTATGGCCGGGAACTCGAGGCCGATGACTTCACGACCCTCGCGGGACTTATCATCAATGAGTTGGGCCACGTGCCGGCCGTCGGCGAGAAGCTCGAATTCAAGGGACTGCAGTTCGAGGTGGTCGATGCCGATAGCCGGCGCGTGAACCGCGTGCGACTGAGAGCAGCCGAGCCGGATCGCGCCGAGACCGAATCCCAGGCGGCAAGCGAATGACCGCCCACCCGCACAAGTCCGGCGTCGTCGCGCTGATCGGACGCCCCAACTCGGGAAAGTCGACGCTGCTCAATCGCATCGTCGGCGAGAAGATCTCAATCGTTTCCAACAAACCCCAGACCACTCGCACTCGCACCAGCGGCGTGCTGACCCGCCCGCGAGGTCAGATAGTCTTCGTCGATACGCCGGGGGTTCACAAGCCCGGCTACGAACTCAACCGCAGGATGATGTCGATCGTCGCCGATGCGCTGACGACGGTGGACTTGATACTCTTGCTGATCGACGCGACGCAGGCGATGGGATCCGGCGATCGCTTCCTTCTCGACATGATTAAGCGAGTGCCGGCGCCTGCGTTCCTCGTTCCCAACAAAGTCGACCGCCTTCGGAACAAGGCGAAGATGTTGCCGTTGATCGCCGCCTACACGAGCGAGCGCGAGTTTGCCGAGGTGATTCCGATCTCGGCGCTGACCGGCGACGGCGTCGAGCTGCTGGTCGAGAAAGTCTTCGAGTGCGTACCCGAAGGCCCGCCGCTCTATTCCGAAGACGAGCTGACCGACCAGCCGGAGCGGGTCATCGTCGCCGAGCTCGTGCGTGAGAAGATCCTCGAAGTAACCGGCGACGAGATCCCCTACGTGACCGCCGTCGTGACCGAGCGATGGGACGACACCGAGGGCGCGCTCAAGATTCACTGTCTCATCTACGTCGAACGGCCGTCGCACCGCGCGATAATCATCGGGCGGGGCGGCGCGCGATTGAAACAGATCGGCGCAGCGGCGCGGGCGGAGATAGAAAAGTTCCTGGGCCGTCACGTCTTTCTTGGGCTATTCGTCAAAGTGCGCGAGCATTGGCGCAACGACCAGCGCGCGCTGGACGAAATGGGGATAAGAGCGTGAAGCCGGCGGATGCGATGTCACTTGATTCATCACAAGCGGCGAAGTTCTGGCGTCTGGTTACCGTGCGGGTCGGTCGCGAAGCCGAGGAACTCGCGGCTTCATCGCTGTTCGATCTCGGGGCGACGGGTACTGTGACGCTCGAAGAGACGTCCGATTGCGTGAGTCTGGGCGCCTACTTCGACGCGAGCGCGGAACCGGAAGCTGTAAGGCGGTCGATCGAGGCGACGTTTTCTTGCTGCGGCTTCGGATCATCGCTGCTCGGAGTTTGTTTCTCCGAGATTCCGGATCAGGACTGGATGCAAAGATGGAAGGAAGGCTTCGAGCCGCTTGAAGTTGGCGAGCGGTTCGTGGTCGCACCGTCCTGGAAGTTACCGGTGCGGTCCGACGACCGCATCGTTATTCAGATCGATCCGGGAATGGCCTTCGGCACCGGAACTCACGAGACGACTCGCCTGTGTTTGGAGGCGATCGAGCGGCACTGGCGCGGAGGCTCGATGCTCGACGTAGGCACCGGCACCGGAATACTCGCGATTGGCGCCGCCTTGCTGTGTCCCGGTTCGCGAGTGGTTGGCATCGACGTCGATCCGCAAGCCGTCCGGATCGCGCGCGAAAACGTCGGGATGAATGGCGCGGCTTCAGTCGAAATAAGTGAAGCCCAACTTCGGGAGTACGCCGGCTGCGCATTTGACATGGTCGTCGCCAACCTCACGGCCGAAATGATCGTGAGTCTGATGGACGACCTGGCCGCGTGTAAGGCCGAAGGCGGAACGCTGATTCTCTCAGGCATACTCAACGAACTCGCAGCGCTCGTTGAGAGCCGCGTGATTGAGGCGGGCCTCACTGTTGCTGAGACGCGCGACGCAGGCGATTGGTCGTCACTCGTCGCGCGATGACGGTGCTCAGAGTACCCACTTCAGTCGGGTCTTGCGGTGGTATGGGCCGCCACGGACTCGCGCCAGAGCTGGCACTCTCCGCATGGTAGTCCCGGGAAACAATGGCGCGTCATAGGTTCTACGCATCGCCGGACGAATTTGACGGCTCTTCGATCGACCTCTCAACTGAGGAAACGCACCATCTCGCCCATGTGTTGCGCGCAAGGCTCGGCGACGAGCTTTTCGTCTTCGACGGCTGCGGCCGCGAATTCCGCGCGCGGTTCATCGAAGCGGGCAAGCGCGCGCGGCTCGAGGTGATCGAGGCACTGACGAACGAAGTCGAATCACCGTTGCGCCTCACGCTGGCGCAGGCTCTCGCGAAGGGAGACAAGTTCGACCTCGTAGTTCAGAAGGCGACCGAGCTTGGCGTGAGCCGGATAGTACCGTTAATGACCGACAACGCCGATGTGAAGTTGACAGCGGTGCAAGCTGCAAAGCGGCTCGACCGCTGGCGCCGCATATCGCTCGAAGCGCTGAAGCAATGCGGCCGGCGCATGCTCGTCGAGATAGTGGACGTTGCGTCGCTCGAATCTCTTCTGAATGCGAGCCCACGCGACGGCCTGGTCCTGGTGTTGAGTGAGCGAGGCGGCGTGCCGGTCACCGAATCAATCGCGGGCTTGCGGGGCGCGTCCGGTGTCAGCGTGCTTGTGGGTCCCGAAGGCGGCTGGAGCGATCGCGAGCTTGCCTCGATGCGAGAACGCAGATGCATCAGCGTGAGCCTGGGCGGGCGAATCCTCAGGACGGAGACAGCCGCGATTGTGGCGGTTGCGCTGCTTCAGCACGTAGTGGGCGACCTGTCGAAGCCGTACTGAAGACCGCCAACCGGAGATGACCGCAGCGCCATGGCTGGGAATCGTGCGGGCCGGATTCACAGCAACATTCCGAGCCCGACCAGATGATAGACAGTCTTATGAGCGCAACGCTGGGAGCCGCTCTCGACCTGCGCTTAATTCGGCCGCAACCGGTCGCTAGCCCGCCGGCCGCGGTTCTTCTCCGATGTCCGCGCGAAGCTAGCCGGTGACGGTCCCGCGGAGTCGTCGGGTTTCGGGAAACTACGAACCCACAGCGACGGTTCGAGATTCATCTCTCGCTTCACCCGCTCGCGCATTCGGTAGGTGAACGCGCGCGCGCCCGCGGCGTCGGCTTCCGCCAGAAAGATCATCAGATCGTTTCCCGGATTCGAAGAAATAAGATCGGTTTCACGGGTCAGCGAGTTCACCAGCTCAGTCAGCCGCGCCGCGCCGACTTCGCCATACGTCTCCGAATGCGGAAGCCGGCAGCCCACCACCGAGAACGACGTTCCGCTGTCGATCGCCTGACCGACGCTCTTTTCAACCTGGGCCGCAAAACCATCGAATGGAATGACCCGGTCGCTCTTTGGCGCGGGCGGTGAATCGAGCATTCGCGCCGCCGCCGATGCCGCCGATTCAGCTCTAGGCTGTTCGGCCGGCGTTTCGGGCGGCAACAGGATCCACTCGCTGATTCCGCGAAAGCGCGCGATCAACTGCCGCGCCTTCTGCCGGAGTTCTTTGACGCTGAACGGCTTGGCCAGATAGTAGTCGGCGCCAAGGTCGGCTGTCAGAATCCGGTCGCTCGACCGCACGTGTGACCCCGAGACCATTATTATCGGGACGTTGAGACTGGAGCGGATGTGCTTCAATACCTTGAACCCGTCGATGACCGGAAGGTCGGCGTCAAGCACAATGAGGTCGGGTGTCAACGAGATCAACCTCGCAAGCGCGCTCAACCCGTCGTTCGTTGTCACCACGGTGTACTCACCGAGGGAAGCACCCAGGAGGTCTCTCGACGCGGGGTCATCGGCGATCACGAGCACGTTGAAATCGGCGGGGCGGGGCGGGGGCGCGCCGACGCCAACCGCTTCCTGCTCTTCTGAAATCGGCGTCGCCTGCTCGCGCTCGGCGACGGTCGCCGGGTCCGGCAGCGGGCCGTGCAGTATGACTTCCACCGCCCTGGAGGCAATCGCCGAGTCGAGGTCTCGCGCAACGTCATCGAGACGACGCCTCGGATGCGGAGGCTTGGGGATCGTTTCCTCCCGCTTCAAGTCCGTCGCGCCGGCCGGGATCGGCCCCCCGCGGTCAAGATCGAGCACGGGGGCCGCGCCGGCAAGATCGTCGAGCAGATAGGAAAGGTCGTCGAGTTGATTCTCTCCCATCCCGCCCAGGTCCAGGATCTGGTCTTCGTCCAGATTGAGCGTGCTCGCAGGCGCTTGCTCCTCCGTACTTGACGGCGGCGTGCCTTGTTCGGCGGGGGCGACAATCGGGGCGGTGTCGAGGCCGTGACTGAAAGCGCCCGGGGTTCTATCGACGGGCGAATAAGTGGGAGATTCCGAGTTGACTGCGGACTCGAAACCGGCTGACACGGCTTCGTCGAGGCCCGAAGTCCGCGCGAGAGCGTCGTCACTTTGCGCACGCAGCCGCCCGCGGTTATCCAGTGGTAAAGGGGGCAGGGTACGGTGGTTCACGCGATCATCATACGCCCTGGCTTGCTCCGTGAGCGGGACGTCGATCACGATCTCGCTCTCGTCGATATGTTCCAGGTCCGCCGGATTGCTGAGCTCGGTAAAGTCGCGCGCGGGTTCTGCAGGCAGTTTGGCGGCTGAGCTCGGTTCACCCTCGGGGGCGTCGGCGGTGTGCGACAAAAGGAGGACGCCGCGCCTAGGGTCGACCTCGATCGCGGGAGCCGGCACACCTGGAGATTTTTCGAACGTCAGAAAGCGAGTCGCTCGTTCGGCGGTCTCCTTGATCTCGAATTTGAATGACTCTCTGACAAGCGGCGCCAGGGGTGCGGCGAGCTTCTCGCCTTCGGCGTCCGTGATCGCAAGGACGGTGGAGCCGAAGCCGTTGACCCATGATGCGAACTCGTCGATGCGCGTGCTTAGGTACTGCTCTTCTCCTTGAAGCAAGTGAGTGACGGGATCTATCACGAGCCGGTCAGGCCGGGCATTGCCGAGCAGCCATTCGAGCTCGCGAAGAAGCGGCGAGAGTTCCCGCATGCGCGAGAGTTGCTGGGAGATCTCATCCGAGCACTCGAGTATAACGAGGCGGCCGGCGTAGACGTCTTCAAGGCAATCGTAGCCGAGTCGGGCAAACCGCCGGACCGCCTCTTCGGGCAGAGAACGGATGACGAGCGCAGCGCTCTCGCCGCGCTTCAATCCTTCGATGAGAAACTTGATTCCGAAAAGGGACTTGCCCGACGCCTCGCCGTGCACGAGGTATAACTTGCCGCTCTCGAGTCCTCCGAGCAGCTTGTCGACCGGTTCGATGCCGCTGGGCACAATTCTTGGGGGCTTCACTTCCATGGCTCTCGCAGCGTGCATGGTCCACTCCCGCGGCCTGGACCGAAACCAGCATAGGATTCGGACTGGTCCGGGTCAACGACGATTGTTGTGCTGGGGGCAGACACAATTGCCAGTCAACGGCTTTCTCGTAACCTCCCGATCACTCGACACATCCGCGAGTCAGGTCCCTTGGTCAGGAGAAATGCAGAATGGGAACAGATTACCAGGATGATGGGCCGACTGAGCTTGAATGATTCATCCCGAATTTGGGTGAGCTGCTGTGCCGGCCGTTACTGTCACGCGCCAACCAGAGCAACGGCCCGCCGCAATCGCTCGACGGTTCTCTCGCGTCCTAGAGTGACCATGATGTCGAACATTCCGGGCCCGACCGACTGACCCGTGAGCGCCGTCCGAGAGGCATTGATCAGCAGGCCGGCCTTTACGTTCTGCTCCTCAGAGAAAGCCCTCAGCGCCGATTCCGTTGCGTCGTGAGTGAAACCATCGACGCGCGCGAGCCTGTCCGCAAGACCGGCGAGGAGTTCCTTCAGCCGCTCGTCCTTCATGTTCTTCTTCACCGCCGCCGCTTCGTAGTCGAACTCGTCCGAGAAGTAGGGCCGGCCCAATTGGCCGAAGTCCATGATGGTCCGATACCGCGCGCGCAGCAGGTCTACGGTGCGCGCAAACCACTCGCGCTGGGTGGTTGCGTACTCTTCGCGCCAGAGGCCCGCTTTCCTGAACCACGCGGCGACCAGCGGAACGAGCTCATCAAGCGGCATCGACCTGATGTACTCGCCGTTCATCCAGAGCGCTTTCGGGTCGGTCCAGTTGTGAGGGTCGCTCTCGTGAAAGTTGAAAACGGCCGATGATTTGTTAACGCCTTCGAGCGAAAACTTTTCGATCAACTCACGCCGTGACATGATCTCCTGATCGCCGCCTGGCGACCAGCCGAGCAGCGCGAGAAAGTTTACCAGCGCGTCAGGGAGAAAGCCGCGGTCGCGATAGGTCGTCACCGACACGACCTCGCCGTGCTTTCGCTTTGAGAGCTTCTCTTTGCCGGGCGCCATTATCAGCGGCAGGTGGCCGAACTTCGGCAGTCTCGCACCAAGCGCTTCGTAGATCAGAATCTGCTTGTGCGTGTTCGTCAGATGGTCCTGCCCGCGAATCACGTGAGTGATTCCCATCGCGATGTCGTCAATCACGACTGAGAGGTTATAGAGCGGGTAGCCGTCCGAGCGTATCAGCACCAGGTCTTCGAGGTCGGAATAGTCGCGCTCCTGAAGTCCGTAAACCATGTCTTCGAATCGAGAGACGCCTTCTTCAGGGACTTTCAATCTGATGGCCGCCTGTTCGCCGGCTGCGATTCGCCGGAGAGCTTCTTCAATGGGCAAGTCTCGATAAGGGTTTCGTTCTGTGTGGTTCCCGGCCTGCGCGCGCGCTCGGTCGGCGATTCGCTCCTGAACGTTGCGGTCGTCGTTCTGCTCTTTGGGCGTGAAGTCGTAATAGGCCTTGCCGCTCTCGACCAGCCGGCGCGCGGCCGCGCGGTGCTGGTCATCGAATGATGACTGAAAGAAAGGCCCTTCATCGGCATCGAGTCCCAGCCAGTGCATGCCTTCGAGGATGCCTTGCACCATCTCGACAGAAGAGCGCTGCATGTCTGTGTCTTCGATGCGAAGAATGAACGCGCCATTGTGCTTGCGGGCAAAGAGCCAGTTGAAGAGGGCCGTGCGCGCGCCGCCCAGGTGCAGGTACCCGGTAGGTGAAGGAGCAAAGCGAACTCTGACAGTCTCAGCCATGATTCATTCCAACTTGAGAGTGAGATTATCAGCGTGCGGTTGGCTTTTGCAAAACTCTAGCGATTGCCGTGGGCGATCATTAGGGAATCAAGTCCAGCAGCCACCACAGGCGGCGAGCATACCTCAGCGCGCGCCCGTTCATCTTGAGAGCCACTACCGTCGCGCGTCCTGTTGGCGTCTTTCCTAAAATGCGAGCATGATCAGCGCTCCACCTGAAATGCGTTTCCCATTTATCAACGCGAGGATTGAACAGTCGCGCTCGCTTTTTGGTCCGTCGATCGACGGCCTCAATTCGGTTTTGACGTACCTGGTTACAGCGAGGACACGCCAGGCACAGATTCTCAGAGCTCGAGGAGCCACCCTGCGAGCGCGGAACAATATGATCGAGATGAAATGTTTGACCCGTTATGCTCTGAGGGGAGTGGCAATATTCGCAGCGATAGCGTGCCCGGCGTGTAACCTTTGAGCAAGCGTCTCTGAAGATTTCATTGCTCGCCCGGTGTTTTCCGACGATTCCTCTTTTCCTTTATCCTACTGCGAAGGGCTGTATCCAGCCGAGACTTCACTAGGCGTCCGGTTTCGTCGAACAACTCTGGATGAGAGGCGCGCGCCAAGGCCTCTGAATTAGTTACCATCATCTGCTCGTGCCGCCTCACCAGATTCGCCAGTTCTCCGCGTTCAGTCCGTGTCAGCGGACCCTGACTGTTCCGATCCATTAATCCCTGAAAACGTTTCTGGGTTGTCGTGTCGAACTGTCGGAGGGGGACGACGATGGTATTGGCTTGCACAGCAGCGTCCCGAAGTAACCTCTCAGCTAGTATCCGTCGCGCGGGTCTGGAGAGCCTTCGCGCTGCCGCGAACGCAACTTCTAATGCCTGTTCATTGATCATCGCTTGGTCGTGCCCGGCTCGACGCCTGAAGTAATCTGCATTGAGACAGTATCACCACTACTTGCGGGTGTAAACAATACGCGACAAACAAATCTCCTGCCCATCCGAAAGTAGTCATTACCGTATGCCCCGACTGCTCTCTACATGCCCGAGATCATAATCTCGCGACGGCCCGAAAGCCACGGCGCGACAGAAGACCGCCGAACGTCGTTGTCTTCCATGCACAGAATGTACGCGCCATTGTGCTTGCGTGCGAAGAGCCAGTTGAAGAGGGCCGTGCGCGCGCCGCCCAGGTGCAGGCAACCTGTGGGAGAAGGAGCAAAACGTACGCGTACGGTGTCAGCCATAATCAGTCCGCGACTAAATCGGACTTTTACATTATCAGCGCGCGGCGGACCTGTGCAGATTTGTGCTGCCGTGCCAAAGCTCATCCTGGTGCATGCATCAAGAGTCGCCTGTGTGGGAATGCACTTGAGCCCACCGGTATTCCGACTTTCTTTCCGCCGACATCCATTCGGGATTTGAACGGAAGAACTTGACTCGTGCCCGTTGCTGGGGAGCTGTCGTTGATTGACCCTTTCTGTTATGGTGCTGGCTGAATTCAGAGTGGATGGCCGCTAATGCTGATACCTAACTTCATTACGCCTCAAGTGATAGTCGCAGTCATTCTTGCCGCCCAGCCAACAGCGATCCTCGAGCGATCTATCCTTGAATCCCGGGTCGCGAAGGCGGGCGGCCAATCAAGTCAAACCGATGTTCGCAATCTAACCGAAGTTCGCAATCTAGATGTGGGCAAGCCGGTAGAGCGCGAAATGAAGGGCGACGAGTCGCACACCTATCAGATCGCGCTCGAAGCCGGACGATACCTGACTGTCGTTGTGGACCAGCGAGGCATCGATCTCGTCGTGCGCCTGATCGCCCCTGACGGCAAGCAGTTGATGGAAATGGACAGTCCCAACGGGACACAGGGGCCAGAGCGATTGGAGTACATTTCTGAATCAAGGGGAAACTATCAGGTAAGAGTCAGTTCTCTCGAAAAGGACGCGGCGCCGGGAAGGTATGAGATTCGAATAGTGGAACTGCGGTTGGCGACTGAGGCCGACCACGCCTTGCATGAAGCGTCCAAGCTGAGCAGCGAGGCTGAGATATTGCGCGAAGCTGGGAAATACGGCCAGGCGCTGTCGCTTGCTGAGCGTTCACTGGCCATTCGAGAAAAGGTACTCGGCGCTGATCACGTTGACATTGCTCAATCCGTCAACAACGTCGCGGCGCTCTACAAAGAAAAAGGTGACTATGCGAGGGCCGAGCCGCTCTATCAGCGGGCGCTGACTATGACCGAGAAGGCGCTCGGCCCCGATCACCCGGCTGTCGACCGTTATGTCAACAACCTCGCGGTCCTCTACTACACTAGGGGCGACTACGCGAAGGCCGAACCGCTTTATCGGCGTTCTCTGGCGATTTCCGAGAAGGCGGTCGGCCCTGATCATCCGGATGTCGCCACGTCCCTGAACAACCTCGCGCTGCTCTACAAAACCAAGGGCGACTATGAGAGGGCCGAGCCGCTTTATCGGCGAGCGCTGGCGATTGATGAAAAAGCGCTCGGTCCGGATCACCCACTTGTTGCTACCTTCCTCGACAACCTCGGGGTTGTGTACGATCGTAAGGGCGACTATGCGAGGGCCGAGCCGCTCTATCAGCGGGCGCTGGCGATTCGCGAGAAGGCGTTGGGCTCCGATCACCCGGATATCGCCATCTCGCTCAACAACCTCGCGGGGCTTTACGATCTCAAGGGCGAGTATTCGAAGGCCGAGCCGCTCTATCAGCGTGCGTTAGCGATTGGTGAAAAGGCGCTCGGCTCCGACCATCCGCTTGTTGGCGTCTTCCTCAACAACCTCGCTTTGCTCTATGAGAACAAGGGCGAGTATTCGAAGGCCGAGCCGCTGTATGAGCGCGCGATGGCGATTGATGAAAGGGCGCTCGGCCCTGATCACCCTAATGTCGCCACCGGCCTCAACAACCTCGCGGAGCTTTACAGAGCCAAGGGCGACTATGTGAAGGCCGAGCCTCTGTATCAGCGCTCGCTGGCGATTCGCGAAAAGGCGCTCGGCCCCGATCACGAGCTTGTCGCCCTATCGCTAAATAACCTCGGCGTGCTGTACAAAACCAAGGGCGAGGACGCAAAGGCCGAGCAGCTTTATCGGCGCGCGCTGGCGATCGATGAAAGGGCACTGGGCCCGAATCACCCGCGTGTCGCCGCCGACCTCAACAACCTCGCGGAGCTTTACAGAACTAGGGGCGACTACGCGAATGCCCTGCCGCTGTATCAGCGTTCGCTGATCGTTCGCGAGAAGGCGCTCGGCCCCGATCACCCGGATGTCGCCCTGTCGCTCAACAACCTCGCGGAGCTCTACGAATCGAAAGACCGTGCGACGCGGGCCGTCGCTTTTCGCCGGCGGGCCACCGACATCAGCGAACGCAACATCGCGCTGAACCTGGCCACGGGCTCGGAACGACAGAAGCTCGCTTACCTCGCCACCCTTGCAGAAGAAAGCAACAGTGTAGTCTCGTTACATGCGCGGTCCAGGGCAGATGATCCGGCAGCCCGCCGGTTGGCGCTCGTTACTGTTCTGCGTCGAAAGGGACGCGCTCTTGACGCAATGACTGACGGCATCGCGGCGCTGCGGCGTCGCTTGAACGCGCAAGACCGCGCGTTGATTGATCAACTGACGGACGCGCGCTCCCGGCTTGCAACGCTCGTGCTCAAGGGGCCAGGAAAGAATGCTCCCGCCGAGCATCCGGCCGAGATCAAATCGGTCGAAGAACAGATAGAAAAGCTCGAATCTGAGATTAGCGCTCGCAGCGCCGAGTACCGGGCGCAGTCTCAGGCCGTCACGATCCAAGCCGTCCAAGCTGCCGTTCCTTCTGACGGCGTCCTGGTTGAATTCGTTTCTTATCGTCCTTTCAAACCCAGATTCACGAAACACGCGGACAGGTTTGGCGATGCCCGCTACGTAGCCTATGTGCTTGGCAACAAGGGTGAGCCCAAGTGGGTCGATCTGGGCGAAGCGAAGCTGATCAATAGCGCGGTAGATTCGCTGCGCAAGGCGCTGCGCGATCCCAATCTAACAGACGTGAAGCGACGGGCTCGCGCCGTTGAACAGAAGGTCTTTCGTCCTGTTCGCAAGCTAATCGGTGACACCCGGCGAGTGCTGCTTTCTCCGGACGGAGCATTGAACCTGATCCCGTTTGCGGCGCTCGTTGACGAGCGGAACCGCTACCTCGTCCAGCGATACTCTTTCACGTATCTGACGAGCGGGCGCGACCTCCTGCGACTGAGGGAGAAGGTGCAAAGCAAGCAGGGGATGGTAATTCTTGGAAACCCGGACTACGGGCCGATGGACGGTGTGGATACGGAACGTGGCCTGAAGCAGTCAACGCCGCAGGTCGTAACTAAGAAGCAAGAAGCGACGACTACGTCGAAAGCGACAGCCCAACCAACAGAGGCTACTGACTTCTCGCGCGTCCGGTTCCCGGCACTTCCAGGAACGCAGCAAGAAGTAGAGGCGCTCAAGGCAATGATGCCTGGAGCGACGTTGTGGAGCTGGGCGCAGGCTACAGAAGCCGCGGTAAAACAAGTCGCCGCGCCCGCCATTCTGCACATCGCCACGCATGGCTTTTTCCTCGAGGATCTGGCTCTCGGATCCGCATCAGATGAGCGCGGACTTCACATTGGCGGTAGTCAGTTAACCTGGTCCGCAACGCGAGTTGAAAACCCGCTGCTACGCTCCGGGCTTGCGCTGGCGGGAGCGAACCTGCACAAGGGCGGGGATGACGATGGCATACTCACCGCGCTTGAAGTCGCCGGGCTTGATCTTTGGGGCACGAAGCTGGTTGTGTTTTCTGCTTGTGAGACTGGCGTTGGTGAAGTGCGCAGCGGAGATGGGGTCTACGGCTTGCGCCGTGCGCTAGTGCTTGCCGGTTCAGAGAGCCAGATGTTGAGCCTCTGGAAAGTAGACGACGAAGCGACGCGCGACTTGATGATCGATTACTACACGAGATCAAAAGGCGGCACGGGAAGAAGCGAAGCACTCCGTCAGGTTCAACTCAAGATGCTTGCAAGCCGAAACCGCCGGCACCCTTACTTCTGGGCCAGCTTCATCCAGTCAGGAGAGTGGCGTGTCTTAAGCGCAGCACCATAGCTGTTGCCTTAGAGCTCGACTCTCGATAGCTCCCCGAGCAGAACGCTTGCTCAACTTCCAGCCAACTTCATTCTTCAGTCAGCGTGCAGTGGCGGGATCTCTCTACCGCCGCGGGCTACCGCACACGGAACGGGATCGCATGAGTCGAGCGCGTGCCGTTCTTCCAGCGAATCACTGCCACAATCCCGACGCGTGCGTCGCCTGGCCGGATCTCTTGCAGACTCGGATAATGCAACCTGTGTCGCGATAATGAATTCTCTGAGCCAGCTTGACATCCTTCCGACCGGTCCAGGCCGTCACTGCGTCGCCCCCGCATTCCTGAGCAAGCGGACAATTTCCTGTTTATTACGAAGGCCATATTTTTCGGCATACATTAAGGCGGTGCTGCCACCCTTATCCCGCACGCTCACATCGGCACCCTTTTTCAGCAGGGCTTCCACCGTGCCGATGTAGTTTGCGATTACGTCTCCGGCATCCATATTCTGCTTGGCCGCCTCTATCAGCGCTGTAAGACCACTCTTATGCCGCGCGTTCGCCTCGGCTCCATTGTCGAGCAAGAACTCCACGATCTCAGCGTTGCCATAAAACGCCGCATACATCAATGCCGTGTAGTCATCCGCAGTCTTCGCATTCACGTCAGCGCCTCTAGCCAGGAGCTTTTTTGCCTCTACAAGATCGTTACGCGCGGCGGCGCGCATCAGAGGCGTGCGGTCAAATTCATCTCTCGCATCTACGGCGGCGCCCGTGCGGCGATCAGATTGGGGGACTTGCCTTTGAGGTTTCGCCTTTTGAACCGCAGCCTCCTGTGCCGCAACGGTCAAGGGTACAGCGGTAAGCAGGTCTCGCGGCAATATCTTCTTATTGCCTGCCCCGACCATCGCCGCCGCGAAGGCGAGTATGAGGAGTAAGGGAATTCGTTTCATAGTTCCTCCTTCTTTGCTGTTGCTTCCCGCCGAGAAACTCTCTCTCACGATGAGCGGCTGCGAAAGGTGAATGCCGAATCGCTGAATGATTCTTCTGCCGAAAGCTAGCGCGCCCGAATCGGGATCGCATGAGTTGAGCGCGTGCCGTTCTTCCAGCGGAGCGCCGCCACGATTTCAAAGCTCGCGTTGTTCGGCTTATATCCCTCGAACATATACTCGGTTTCCGCACGCGCGACCGCACGCGGATTCGTGAAGTAGGCCGTAGGGAGCTGATACTCGACGGACTTAATCCGGTTGAGTGCGGCCGTCTCGCCTCGCAGCCAGATTAAGAAGTAATGCCCAACGGCCGCTCCCCCCTCTAGATACCAAGGCCGGTACTGGATTTCGAATCGCAGCCCGGAGGGCAGCGGCGGCTTTGCTTCTTCGCCGAACGGAATGGTTCCTTCCAGCCGCACGACTTTTGATGGCGCGCCGCCGCGCGGTCGGAGCGTCACCTCGGCGTACACTTTCTCACCGGCCATCTGCTTTGCCTCGAACCGGAAACTCGTCGAAGCATCTGTTATCGGCGTTGGCGACGTGGGACGGTCGGGGGACAAGGTGTACTCGACGTGCTCGATCAGCTTAAACAGCGGCGGCGGCGCGTGGATTTCCGCACGAAACGGGCACAGACGGTCGGCTGACGAGCAGCGTGCTGTTAGGTTGAGCGTTAGGCCCTGGGTTGTGAACGTGGCTGTGATGCCGTCGGCTTGTTCTAATTCGCCGGGTGTAATTCCTGGAAATGAGTCTTGTCCAAAGCCAATCGTAGCTGCTGACAATGTCCAAAGCAAGACGCTTGACACTTTGCTAAGCATAGCGATTCTCTCTTGCTAAAGTGTTGCCTTGGCTATGGCGACAGAGCTGGCGGCAAAGAGTGTAGACTTAGCCGAACGATTTACCAGGCACTTTAATGCTGTGCTCATTTTCCATCGCAGGTTGTTGAGAATGTCGCCGCGGCTCCGCGTGCTGGCCCATTCCTTATGGGCCGACCAATCTTCACTGAGAGATCCGGCATCCCCGGCGAAGCATGGATAATTGCGAACTCCTCTGGCGATAACTACTGAAAGCTCTGCGAAGGCGTTCGACAGTTGCTCATTATTCAAAGACGGGCACTTGAATAGGAGATCGATCTTGGTCGCAAGGTTAGCTTCGAGTCGGGCGGCGCTCTGACGCTGCGCCCAATTGAAATGGCCGGTCCTGTCTGTTGAAGCCATGCCCGGATCGTTGGCGAAGCAGGACTCACGACTTCCGCCAACAGGTTTCGAGGGCTGCCTTGTTTCAGACGTGATTCCTGTGACCTTTTCGAAAAGGTCTCGGCTGTAGTAGCCGATGTGACTGATTCCGCTGCTCGACTCCGCTGACGCATAGGTCAGCGCCAACAACGATTCGCCGCCGAAGTATTCCACCAACGCGCCGTTCGTGTTTGCCTTCTTCTCCGCCCCTTGCGGTAAAGCGAACTGTTGAACCAGCGCCGGCCGGGAGATAGGTCTGAGGAAATAGACTTCGATCCGCTCTACAATTTCAGAACCGTTACGATACTCGACTTCGACCTTTGCGATTCCTTGAGGGGGAGCGTATTCAACAAGCGTGGGGCTGATTGAGCGCACCGGCTGACCCAAGACCTTTGCTACATCGCCGCGTGTGCTCGATCCGGGCGTGAGTTCCTGAAATGAGCTTTGCCCGAAGCAAGTCGCGCTACTGGTGAGAGCAAGGACGACTATCGCAGCGAATTTGTGTGGCATGATCTTGCTCCTTAACTGTTTTGGGGTTCTCTTCACTAACCCACGCTTCCAAAGATAAACTCGACTACTTGAGTACGAAGTCGTATGTAAGCACACCTGAGACCCTTACGGGCTTCCCATTGACTAGTGTCGGCGAGAAGCGGGCTTGGCGCGCCGCCGAGACTGCGGCGCTTCGTAAAAGTGCGGGGCCAGAAACCGCCGATGCAGAAATCACGGTACCCGATTCGCCAACCAAGACCCGTACGGTCACTCTGCCCTCTCGTTCCGCCGCATTTGAAGAGTACTTCGCAATAGGAGGGTAGACCGGATCGGGTTTGCTAATGGCCTTCTCGTTCAGGATGCCGGCGTCCGTGTGTGGTGGTTTTTGGCTTACCGCGCTGGCGAAGAGGCTGAGGGTGTAATATCCGACGCGGCTCACGCCGCTCGATGATTCTGCGGTTGCGTATGTCAGCGCAAGTAGGTCCGAGCCGGCGAAGTATTCCACCAGCTTCCCGTCTTTGTCCGTCTCCCACGAGTCGGCCACGTCGGGCA
>DATDOV010000034.1:0-59341 GCA_035293105.1 Blastocatellia bacterium | reverse complement strand
GGCCTGATTGGGAGCTTCGGTTGCGAGAGAATGGCGGCGGAGTATGGACGGTAGATTCGCGGGGCCAACTCACGGGTGGACCGAAGCGCGCGACCGAGTATTGACGTGAACTTTGAGTGTTACGCGCGCGCTCGGTCACGCCAACGTTCGCCGCCGCTGTGGGGAGCCCGATCAAAACGAAACGCACGGCACTCGAAAGCGGAAGCCACATCGGCGGTGACCACGTAACGAGTTCGGTGCGAAGCAACCCGTGGCAAAATCAGTCTGGTTCCTCGAAGCCGGGTCGCGAAGTTCGATACGTTGCTGCTGATGTTCGTTGGTGACGTAGAGTCGGTTTCGAGTTTGATCCTTGCCACTGACGCTGGTTGCTCACGTAGACTCGGCTTCGCGGTGTGTGCGTTCCTCGCAGGGCATAGCGGAGCGCCCGGACGACATTGCGGCGCGCATGATTCGAAACGCCGCTCTTGCGGGGTTGTGGTAGCATCGTAGCTCACGGTTGACTGAAGCGCGGTCACCTCGAAGTCATTCTGTAGGGCAAGGCGGCGCCGGGGTCGTTGCGGTGACATTGAGAAGTTCGCTCGCGGGATGCGTTGGTCGCGAAGTGCGGCGGTTTCATTCAGCGCGTCGAACCGCCGGGTGGACCGAAGCGCGCCTGATCGTATCGTTTAGTGCTGAAATAATGAGAGGGATGACAGTATGAGAAGCATCCGAATAGTCCAAATCGAAAATCTATTTCTCATTTTACTTTTAGTCCTCCATTGCGTGGCTTGCGCCGATCGGGTGGAGGCGCCGAAGTGGGAGTCGCTCAGCACCGACATTCAACTAAACCCAGATGATAGGACTCTGACTCTTGGGAGAATAAGAGAAATCCTCGGGCATCGAGGATATACTCACCAAGACTCCGTTAACCAAAGCACACAGTGGATTGATTTCCCTCGTCGTTCAGGTTTATCTGAAGGCCCTGCCGCGGTAAGGCTTGGCTTCTATCCACTGAGTTCGGAATATCAGCCGAGAGAGGATAGTTGTCCCCAAGAAGTCATAATACTGGAACCGTTTAAGGGATCTATTCACGGGATTCATGTTGGTAGCTTGCACGAAGATGTTGTCGAATTGGCTCAATCGCGGTTACATGGAGATCTTAGTCAGATCAAACATGACATCAGAAAGGGGAATAATGTTGGCAGCCAATTCCGTTGGTCCGACTACGATCATTGGTGGTTTAAGTGGTATGAGAGTGAAGGCAAAGTGATAGAGGTCAGCATGAGCTTCTGGAACCCAGACTGGCATCTGGTGCCCGCCAGCACACAGCCGAGTGTCCGGACTACATCGCAGCGCGCCTGATTCGCGAAAGGTCGCTCTTGCGGGGCCGTGGTAGCATCGTAGCTCACGCTTGACTGAAGCGCCGTCACCTCGAAGTCACTGTGTAGGGCAAGGCGGCGGCGGGGCGTTGCGGTGACATTGAGAAGTTCGCTTGCGGGATGCGTTGGTCGCGAAGTTCGGCGGGTTCATTCACCACGTCGAACACCCGGGTGGACCGGACCGCGTAGTCGCGCGTTGTTAGGATGGTGGGTTTCCCACAGTGCTGTGGTCTCAACGCGCGCACGGTCAACCGAAGCGTTCGGCCGGTAGCAGGCCTCTTGCGCCTTTATACGAATGTTCGTATGATCATCCAACGATAAAGGCGACGTACTTCGTTGGGACCGCGCGCCGCGATCTGGCAGCATTCCCAGAGTCCGCACGTCGGCGAGTTGGATACGAGTTGTTCATGGTCCAAGTCGGGCGCGAACCGTCGGATTTCAAGCCGCTGCCGAGCGTCGGGCCGGGTGCCTATGAAATCCGTGTACGGGACGACGCCGGGCGCGTTCCGGGTGATCTACGTGGCAAAGCTCGAGCGTGCGGTCTACGTGTTGCACGCCTTCCAGAAGACAACACGGAAAACCCGGCAGGCCGACATCAAGCTCGCGGCGAGGCGTTACAGGGCGATCGTGAGATGAACCATGAAGAAGACTACCAAGCGCATCAATCAAGGCAGCGCGAATGTGTTCCTTGACCTGGGATTCCCGCCGCACGAGGCGGCGGTCATGCTGCTGCGCTGTCAGCTTGCTGAGGCGCTGCGGCAATGGATGGCTCGCGAGAGTCTTACGCAAGCGCAGGCAGCGAAGCGTCTCGGTGTGGTGCAGCCCCGCATCTCCGAGATCGCTCGGAACAAGGTGGACAAGCTTTCGCTCGACTACCTCGTGAGCCTGTGCACAAAGGCGGGCGTGTCGGTAGCAGTGAGGTTGGCGGCGTAGTCGCCTGGCCGGCGATGCAGGCGAGCGCAAGAAGCGCGCCGCCTGATCGCTGGCGTTCATCGTGGCGTCAGCAGCACGCACTTCGAACACTCGGGCATCTGCAAGCCGCCTGAAGATCGCTGCCGGTTAATGAGTGAATCCTCTTGTCGTGAACGCGGGCCGATACTATCATTCAGGTGCTCACACACAAACGGCTAGTCACGCGAGTAAGACCGATGCCGGCCACGATCAAGCAACTCACCTTGTTGACCCTTCTCCTTGGTCTTGTGCTGCCCCCACCACTCGCGCGGCAGGTTGAAGAACCGCTCCCCTTTGAAACCGTCGTCAAGTATTTCACTAATGGTCCGCGAAAGGACATGCAGACCATCGTGACCAACAAACACGACTGGAAGAAGATTTGGAAGAAAGCGCATAGAGGCTACTTCCCTTCCGCGCCGCCGCGACCCCAAGTGGACTTTTCTCAACGGATGATTGTTGTCGTCGCATTCGAGTACCTGCCGGATCCTTCCTTCTCCATGGCGATCAGCAAGATCATCAGGACTGAGGATGCGTTGAGAATGTTGAGAATAATAGTGAAACAGACTGCCCACACAGGAAGCTTCTGCCCGCCAACGCACGATATTGTCGTCTTCCCCTTGCACATCGTCGAGGTTGAAAGAGTTGAGAAGAGACTCATAAAGAACGCCTAGTTTGAAATCGAGAGCGAGGTCGTGGATTGTGAGCCGCCCAATTAAGCCTGTGGGGTAGCGCGAGGCGCGCCAGCCGTCCAACAAGCGAGTCCCCGATGCTGCAACAAGGCGAATTCTTTCCGGCACAACCCCTCGCGACCCGCGTTCTAATTAGTAGGCTGGAGGGACAAGATGCCTCCGGTAGGCCGGAGCATCATCCACCCACCTCTCACGAGGTGCGTATGCGCGAAAACGACGGGCACCCGGCGATCCAGGTTAGCTCCCAAGCCCGTCGGCTCTGGGTTATAATCCCGAACGAAAGGAGTGCTTGAATGTCTAGCGCGAATCTAGAACAGTTGATGAGTGAAGTAAGGGCGTTGACCTCCGACGAGCAGCGGAAGGTGAGGGAGTTGATTGATT
Source organism: Blastocatellia bacterium (assembly GCA_035293105.1). Lineage (GTDB taxonomy): Bacteria > Acidobacteriota > Blastocatellia > UBA7656 > UBA7656 > DATDOV01. The sequence continues at coordinate 55,962 of DATDOV010000034.1, read as the reverse complement.
CGCTGTTAGAGCCCCGTGCCGCGACTTCGGGGATGGTGTCGCCTGAAGACTTGTTGGACCAACGGCTGCTTGAAACGGGCGTCATCAGCGAGATACCACCGCCCATCAAAGACTTCACACCTTACGAGAATCGCAGGCCGGTCCCAGTTAAGGGCAAGCCCGTTTCTGAAACCATCATTGAGGAACGCCGCTAGGTGGCCGTCTACTTTTTCGATAGCAGCGCCGTCGTCAAACGCTATGTCAGCGAGACGGGCACGAGTTGGGTCCTGGGCGTCACGGACCCGGTTGCGAACAACCATATCCATATCGCGCGAGTCACCGGCGTGGAGGTGGTCTCAGCGATCACGCGAAGGACCCGCGGTGGGAGTCTATCGGCCGCTGACGCGGCCACTGCGATCGCGGGCTTCCGCTATGACTTCGCCACCTCCTACCGCGTTGTCGACATCACGACCGCGCTGATCATTAACGCAATGCGATTGGCTGAAACACACGCCCTGCGCGGATACGATTCAATCCAACTTGCCGCTGCATTAGAGGTTAACGTGCAGGCGCTTTCGGTAGGGCTTCGCGCATTAACACTCGTTTCGTCTGACACCGACCTCAACGCAGCGGCCGTCAGGGAAGGATTAACCACTGAAGATCCAAATGCTCATCCATAAGAGGGTAGAACATGCCAAGGCAAGAGGCGAAGAGCTCAGAGCGTGGGGACTGCCCGCTTGAGAACGCGGCGCGCACTCCCGAACTTGCAAGCTATCCGCCCTTCGACCGCTGGGACGACTGGGTCGAGTACGACGCGCGGCGCTGGCCCGAGAAGGTCGAACGCCGGTACTCGCTCGTCCCGACCGTCTGCTTCAACTGTGAAGCGGCGTGCGGGTTGCTCGCCTACGTCGATCGGGACAGCGGCGAGATTCAAAAGCTCGAGGGCAATCCGCTCCACCCAGGCTCGCGCGGCCGCAATTGCGCCAAGGGCCCGGCCACCATCACTCAGCTTCATGATCCCGAGCGAATTCTATTTCCTCTCAAGCGAGTCGGCGCGCGCGGCGAGGGCGGATGGGAACGAACGACATGGGATGAAGTCCTCGACACGTTTGCCGCGAAGATTCGCGCCGCGCTCATCGAGAATCGCCGCGACGAAGTCATCTATCATGTCGGCCGGCCCGGTCACGACGGCTACATTGATCGCGTGCTTCAGGCGTGGGGCGTCGATGGTCATAACTCGCACACCAACATCTGCTCTTCCGGCGCGCGCCTCGGGTATCAACTCTGGCAAGGCGCGGACCGGCCCTCACCCGATCACGCGAACGCAAAGTTCATTCTCTTGCTCAGCTCTCACCTCGAAACGGGGCACTATTTCAATCCGCACGCGCAGCGCATCATCGAAGGGAAAATGTCCGGCGCGAAGATCGCCGTCATCGATCCGCGCTTGTCCAACACCGCGTCGATGAGCGGCTACTGGCTCTCGCCTTGGCCGGGCACCGAAGCCGCGCTGCTGCTCGCGATGGCGTCGGTCATCCTTCGAGAGGAGAGCTTCGACCGCGAGTTCGTTCGCCGCTGGATCAACTGGGAAGAGTACATGCGCGCCGAGCATCCTTCCCTGCCCTGCACGCTCGAGGCCTTCATAGAAGCGATCACCGAAGTCTACTCGGAGTACACGCCCGAGTTCGCCGAAAGCGAGTGCGGCGTTAAGGCCGCGATCGTCGTCGAGGTCGCTCGCGAGATAGGCCGCGCGGGCTCGGCGTTTTCATCGCACGTTTGGCGAAGCGCGGCGTCGGGTAATCTGGGCGGATGGCAGGTTGCGCGCGCGCTGATGCTCCTCAACGTCCTGACGGGCAGCGTCGGCACGAAAGGCGGCGTGTCGCCCAACACGTGGAACAAGTTTGTCGCGACCCCCTTCTCGAAGCCCGCTCCGCAAAAAGTGTGGAGCGAGACGCTGTGGCCGCGAGAGTACCCGCTCGCTCACCACGAGATGAGCTTCCTGTTGCCTCACCTGCTCAAGGACGGGCGCGGGCACATCGCGGCCTACTTCACACGCGTCTACAATCCGGTGTGGACAAATCCCGACGGCATATCGTGGATCGAGGTGCTGCGCGATGAATCGAAGATCGAATTGCACGCCGCGCTCACGCCGGTGTGGAGTGAGACGGCATGGTTTGCGGACTACGTGTTGCCGATGGGACTTGGGGCGGAGCGGCACGATTTGATGAGTCAGGAGACGCACGCCGCGCAGTGGATATCATTCCGGCAGCCTGTGACCCGCGTCTTGAGCGAGCGGCGGGGCGAGAAGGTCGGTTTCACGTACGAGACGAATCCGGGCGAGGTCTGGGAAGAGGACGAGTTTTGGATCGAGCTGTCGTGGCGCATCGACCCGACCGGCGAGCTTGGCGTGCGCAAGCATTTCGAGTCGCCCTATCGCGCCGGCGAGAAGATCACGATCGACGAATACTATCAGTGGATCTTCGAGAACAGCGTTCCAGGTCTGCCCGCGAAGGCTGAGGAGATGGGTCTCTCGCCGCTGGAGTACATGCGCAGGCACGGGGCGTACTCGGTGAACAGAACGGTCTATGGCCAGCACGAGGCGCGGCTCTCGGATACTGAGCTTGCGGGCACGCACATCGATGAGACAACGGGACAGGTGAAGAAGCCGTCCTCGCGCGGTGAGCAGGCGGTCGGCGTGCTGATCGACGGCATCGCAGTGCGTGGTTTCAACACGCCTTCACGCAAGCTGGAGTTGTATTCAAAGACGATGGTGGATTGGAAGTGGCCCGAGCACGCGCTGCCGGGCTACACGCGAAGCCACGTCGATTGGCGCACGCTGGATCGAGACGCCGGCGAGTTCATCCTGGTTCCAACGTTCCGGCTGCCGACGTTGATCCACACGCGGTCGGGTAATTCGAAATGGCTCTACGAGATTTCCCATACGAATCCGCTATGGATGAATCCGATGGACGCAGAGAAGTTTGAGTTGAAGACCGGCGACCTCGCGCGAGTGACGACCGACATCGGCTACTTCGTGCTGCGAGTATGGGTGACTGAGGGAATCAGGCCGGGGGTTGTGGGCTGCTCGCATCATTTGGGTCGCTGGCGAACAAAGAAAGATCAGGGGACGGATCGCTGGGCTTCGGCGCTCGTTGACATTGAGGAGTTGGGCGAAGGCCGGTGGCGGCTGCGACAGATCGAAGGTGTACAGCCTTTCAAGAGCGACGACCCGGATTCGGAGCGAGTCTGGTGGCGCGAAGGCGGTGTGCATCAGAACCTGACGTTTCCGGTTCACCCCGATCCGGTGAGCGGTATGCATTGCTGGCATCAGAAGGTCCGGGTGTCACGCGCTGAAGCAGATGACCGATATGGCGATGTCATCGTCGACACGAAGCGGTCGCACGAGATTTATCACGAGTGGCTGAATCTGACTCGTCCGGCGCCCGGTCCGGGAAGACTGCGTCGCCCGTTGTGGTTCTCGCGACCCGTGAGACCGGATGAGGAGACGTACGTGATGAACGAATAGTCATTTGTCAGTTGTCAGTTGGTTGTGCGCAACACCTGACGACTACCCACACCACGGACCCGCCTTCACTTTTCCCTTCGCCTTCGCTAGGCTTTAACCCGCATGAAAATCGTCTTAATAGGATATGGAAGAGTTGGGTCGCGCATTCTGGCGGCCCTTGTGGAACGCGGACACGACATCTCGCTGATCGACAAAGAGGGAACGCGATTGAGCCGGGCCGCTCAGTTTGACGAGGTCGCGCTCGTTCAGGGAAACGCCATCGACGTCGATGTGCAGCGTGAGGCTGGGGTTGGCGAAGCTGACATCCTGCTCGCGCTGACCCGCGACGACAACGTCAACCTGATGGCTGCTCAAGTAGCCCGCACCCGCTTCAAGGTGCCTCGCGCCATCGCCCGCGTGTACGAACCAAGTCACGCCGAAGCAACTCAGGAAGATCCTCAGTTGACGGTCGTGTGCCCCACGTTGCTGGCCGTGGGCATCATCGTCACCCAAGTCGACAGCGCGGCCGGCCAGCTCTCCTCCCCACGCATCGCCGCCGAACCGCCCGCAGCCAAACCCCGCCCGCGATATGACGCGGCCGAGGAATCGCGTTTCATCTTGATCGCAGGCGGCGGCAAAGTAGGAGTCAACCTCGCGCGCGAGCTTCACGACAGGGGACACGAGGTCGCGTTGATCGAGCGAGACCCCGCCCGGGCCGTATCGCTGTCCGGTAAGCTCGAGTGTCCCGTGTTCGCCGGCGACAGTTCGACTCACGACGTCCTTGAGGCCGCGGGCGCGCAACGGGCTCGAGTCTTCGTCGCGGCCACGGGCAGCGACCAGGACAACCTGATCGCGTGCCAGGTCGCCAAGAAAGTGTTCGGCGTGCCAAAGACAATCGCGCGCGCCTCGAACCCCAAGAACGAAGAAGTGATGGCGCGGCTGGGCGTGGACTCGACGGTCAGCTCGACGGCGATCATTCAGCAAGTGATCGAACGCGAGCTTCCCACTGTTCGCATCAAGACTCTGCTCAGCCTGCAAGACGGCGCCTATCAGATTCTCGAGTATCCGCTGGACAGAACATCCCCCGCGGCGGGCAAGCTCGTTCAGGACGCCGGCCTGCCTCAAGAGAGCAACCTGATCGCGGTGATGCGCGGCAAGATGATGGTAGTGCCCCGCGGAAACACGAAACTCAACGAAGGCGACGTCGTCGTGGCGCTCGTGAAGGCGGAACAGGAGGCGGGCCTGCGCGCGGCGTTGCTCGGGCTCTAGCGTGACAGCGAGAGAGTAATCCGCAATGAACAAGCTAGTCGGACTGATTCTCGCCGTACTTGTTTGTCCCAATGCCGGAGCGCCACAAACGACCCCTCCAGTACAAGAGCCGGGCGTGCGGCTCAAAACCGAGTTGGTTCACATCCACGCGGTCGTCTCGGATAAACGAGGCAAGCTCATCGAGGGCCTGAAGAAAGACGACTTCGAGCTTCTCGAACAGGGGCGCCAGCGGGAGATCAGCTTTTTCTCCGAGGAACGAGTGAGCGCCAAGGCGACGGCGCACCCGCTCGCGGACATTAGTCCCACTGAAGCCGTCACCTCTGACGCCGGGCGGCCCCCCGACCCCGCGCGCTCAATCGTGTTGTTCGTAGACACCCTCCACCTCTCGTCCGTGAATCTGATTCGCGCGAGGCAAGCCCTGAAGCGATTTGTCGACGAGAGGATGACCGATCGAGACGTCGTCCTGATTGTAACAAGCACCGGCGAGTCCAGCGGGTTTGAGCAGTTCACTCAAGACCGGCAGTTGCTCCATTACTTGATTGACAAGATCAGGCCCTGGCAGGGGTCGCGAGAGAGCCGATTCACACCCTACCTTGCCTCGATGGTCAGGCACGGCGACCCCACCGCAGCGAGCGTGGGGGCTCAGGTGTTGCAGGGAGAAGAGGGAATGATGCTGGACGGGTTGCCGCCCAACGTCGTTCGCCAGATGGTCGAGGCGAAGGCGCGCGACGTGCTTGTCCAGGCCGACTACAAGCGAAAAGCCCTGCTCTCAGTGCTCAAGGCCGTCGCCGAGCGGCTCGCGGGACTGCCGGGCCAGCGCCTGATCATGTTCTTATCCGATGGCTTTTCGATGATGAGCGGCCAGGGCGGGTCCGACCTCGGCGAGCTTCAATCCGTGATCAGCAAGGCCGCGCGCGCCGGGGTGCTGATCTATTCGTTCGATGTCAAAGGCCTGCGCCCGCCGGCTGAATTCGATGCGTCACTACCGGTTGGCGGAAACCCTGCGACGCTCGGCAGCCTGTCGAGTTACATGTCGGCATCCGACAAAGAACTGCAGGACGGGATGAACGCGCTCGCACGAGATACGGGAGGGATGCCGTTTTTCAACACGAACGACCTGAAAGGCTCGCTCCAAAAGGCCGTGGATGACAATCGGGTCTACTATGTGCTTGCCTATTATCCCGAGGACGTCAAAGAGGGTAAGATGTTTCGCCGTATCAACCTGCGTGTGAAGAACCATCCCGAATACCTCGTCCGGACGCAGAGCGGCTATCTGGCCTCGGATCTCACGAAGAGCGACGAGACTAAAAAGGGCTGGTCTCCGCAGCGGCGATTGTTCGATGCGATAGCCGGTCCGCTGCCGACCACGGCGATCAACGTCGCGGCAGCCGCCAGCTTTCTTGAGTTGGGATCGGACAACGCGCAGGTTTCGCTCGAAGCCTGGATTGATGGGGCGCGCCTCGGTTATCGGGAACAGGGCCGCCGCGTTCAACTCGACCTGGAGATAGCGACGGTGGTCTACGATCGTTTCGGGCAGCCGGTCAGCACGCAAACTAAGACAGTTCACGGAAGCGTCGCGGGGGACGAGATCGCGCTCGTCAAGCGAGTGGGCTTCAGGTATGGGACGCGCATCGAGGTGAAGCCGGGCCGCTACCAGGTTCGACTCGGCGTGCGCGATGCCGGCACGGGGAACATCGGAACGGCAATGGCGTGGGTCGAGGTGCCTGGACCCAGCAAGGGCAAGATGGCGCTCAGTAACATCCTTTTGTCCGAGAATCAAAGCCTGGCGGCCGACCGTTTGACGGCGGCCAGCGCGAAACTCAATCCGTGGCTCGGGATCAGGTATTACAACCGCGGCGCGCTCCTCGTGTACTACTGCATGATCTACAATGCGCCGGCTGGTGATGGGGGCGGCGGACTAACGATGCAGTCCGAGATCAGCAAAGGGGGCGAGCTCGTTTACAAGAGCCCGCCACATTCGGTCGCGTCTCGCGTGATTGGCAAGGACAGGAAAGGAATCGCGGTTGGGGGCCAGATCCCATTAGCACTGGAACCCGGCATCTACGAATTGCGATTGGTCGTCACTGATTCCAAAGCCAAGCAGACCGCGCAGCGCGAGGTGACATTCGGGGTCGGCGGATGATGATACACCGGCGGCGGGTCCCCTACTACCTGCGGTTTTCGCGTGTCGCAACCATAGAGAGACGTAACCAGGGGTCAAGGTGATGGTGATAAGGGCTCAGGTTGCGGCGCCGCGAGTTGGCTACGCTTCCATCGACATCCGAGCAGTCCGCCGATGACGAGGAGCACACTCATATCGAACGCCGACGCAAAGGTCGTTGAATATCGGTCCTCGATGCTGGCCATCGTTAGAACCGGAACGAAGAACCCGATCGCCCCAAACGCAACAAGAACGCTGTAGAGTAGTAGCAAGCCCCGCTGAATGTCTGACAACTTCCTGAGAATGCCCAGGCCGAGCGCAACGGCTCCCGTAGAAAAATATACAACTAGAAGCCAAATCGACGCCGGGAAAAGCCAGCTCCTGGCGTCCGACCACGGCGCGCGCGGTTTCGCGTACGGAGGCTTGCCACTCGAGGCCTCGTAGTAGCCGTAGGGAGATCGAGTCGTTAGGCTCTTTCTCGCGGCCTGCGAAGCTACACTGTAGAACCGCGCAGGATGGGTCAGAAGGAACTTCGGAACCGTGAGTGTCCCAACCCGGTCCGTGAATTCGGCCCTGAACCCTGCGTCATTCGAGGCCGGACTGTCCTTCTGATAGGGCGTCGTGCCCGCATACCGGATCCACTCCGGGTCCAATTCCAGGTCGCGCAAGTCTTGCTCGGCCGTCGGCGAGTCCTTCAGCAGCACGGTGAAGATCGCGATGTAGTTGACGTTCTGGCGCAACCAGTTCGGAGTCTGGATGTAGTACGCCGCGGCCAATGGCAACAGCGCACAGGCCAGGATCCCGCTCAACCAGTAGCGATGCTTCAGCGAGATCAGCTTCGATAGGTAAACGCCGAGCGGGCCAAAGATCAACGCGAACGGCGTATACATTGGTTTCGCCGTGACGAGGATAGCGACGGCAATGAAGTAGCCTACAAGCAGAATCGCGCGCCGCGACTCGCCGGCGATCAACACAACCGAACACCCGGCGATCATCACCAGGCACACGAGCCCGGTAGCTTCGGAGTAGAAGCTGTTGAAGTACGCCGCATAGACCGGGTCGGTGAACATGAGAAGTAACAGTGCGGCAAGCGGGATCCGCCACCTCATCGGCAGCTTGCGGCTCGACATCAGAATCAGATAAACGCCGAAGAGAAACGCTGCCAGATGTAGAGCGCCGAGCACCCTCACATCGAACACCTGGTTGTCAATAAAGTGAATGTTGAACCATCGCGCCGCGCGGACCGGAAGAACCGAAGAACTCTTGTAGCCGCCGGGCCCCGGCCTGGCCACAATCACGTAGCGCGAGTTGAAATAGCGAAAGAACTTGCCATCGTACTCGGCGGGCATCGCGAGAAGCCCGGATTGGCGAAAGAGCCGCGCGAAATCTCCGTTATCCGCCATCCCAAGGAGCGGCGGAACGAACAGTTGATAACCGATGATGACTGAGAACAGGAGCAGCACAGCAAGCTCGAACCGCCGGGGTTTCATTGCGGCAGATTCTAGCATCGGCCACAAACTCAACCAACCCGGAGCAAGAACGCCATCGTGGCCGACGAGCACCTGGTAAAGAAAACCCCTGTCGAGGATGTCAGGACGTCGCCGCCCCGTCTTGTACTTGGCGGTGACCGTCACCCTCTTCGAGGGCTCACCGCATATGGGCTGGCATTACCCACGGGTTCGGGGACTCACCCGTGGCTCTTACTCCGGCATCCCGTTCCGGGATTCAAACGCAAAGACCTGACGCGCATGCGCCGTGATCACGCGCCGTAGTCATGAGAAGCGCCGAGATTAAGGATTTGGTGTAGAATGCCTCGGTCCGGGGCGCCGTGAGGTGTTGGTTGTGCGCCGCCGGTACGCCTCGATTGTCTTGCGCGATGTCGCCTCAACGAGGAGGAGACAACTACGATGGAAACCGAGAGAGCGCTCTCAATCAAGCAGGAGCCCCACATCGACGCGGGCCGCGAGGTTGAGGTGTCCATTGTGATCCCATGCCTGAACGAAGCTGAGACGCTAGGCACGTGCATTGAAAAGGCCCAACGAGCGCTGGTTGAGGAAGGCATCGCGGGAGAGATCATCGTGGCCGACAATGGGAGCTCGGACGAGTCGCCCACGATCGCTGCCGGGCTCGGAGCTCGCGTGATACACGTTGAGGAAAAAGGGTACGGCAGCGCTCTTATGGGTGGGATTGCTGCCGCTCAGGGCAAGTACGTCATTATGGGAGACGCCGACGATAGCTACGACTTTCTTGAGCTCGCCAAGTTCGTCGGTTGCCTCCGCGACGGCTATGACCTGGTGCAGGGGTGCCGCCTCCCTCGCGGCGGAGGCACCGTGTCGCCGGGCGCGATGCCATTTCTGCATCGCTGGTGGGGCAATCCTATGTTCTCCGTAATGGCCCGGTGGTGGTTTCGCGTTCCCGTCAATGACATCTACTGCGGGATGCGCGGATTCACGAAAGAGCTTTATGGCCGCCTCGATCAGCGCTGCACGGGGATGGAGTTTGCAGCCGAGATGATAATCAAGTCGAGCCTGCGCGGGGAGAGAATCACGCAGGTTCCAGTCACGTTGTATCGCGACGGCCGCAAATCGCGCGACCCGCACCTTAAGACCTTTCGCGACGGCTGGCGTACGCTTCGGTTCTTTTTGATGTGCAGCCCTCGCTGGTTGTTCTTCAAGCCCGGACTGCTGCTCATTCTCCTGGGAGTCCTGGGTTACGTGCTGGCGATGCCGGGTGCGACGATTCGGGGCGTGACGTTTGACGCGCATACATTATTGTTCGCGAGCCTCGCCATCATCTGCGGATCCCAGTCGGTCATGTTTGCTCTGTTCACGAAGACCTTTGCGATCAGTGAGGGCTTGCTGCCGGAGGACCATCGCGTGCGGCGCTTCTTCGAGATCGTGGGGCTTGAGCGGGGCCTCTTGGTTGGAGGGGCCGCGCTCTTGACCGGACTCGTACTGCTTTTTGTATCCATCAATCAGTGGCGGGTGACGAGCTTCGGACACCTCGATTACGCGCATACGATGAGGTGGGTGATACCCGGGGCTACACTTACAGCGCTCGGGTTTCAGGCCATCTTGTCGATCTTCTTTCTTAGCATTCTGCGGATGCGCCGGCGATGACCGACTCTTCATTTCGCGCCAAGCCCGGCTTCGATGATTACGCAGCGGATTACGACGTTGCGTTGGAACGCGGCATTTCGCTGTCGGGGGAGAACAAAGAGTACTTCGCTGGGGCCAGAGTTGCCTGGCTGGCGGAGCGTCTGAAGGAGTTGGAGTACCGGCCCGAAGCCGTTCTGGATTATGGGTGCGGAATCGGGTCCCATACGCCGTTTCTCCTTAATCTCGATGGCGCTGAATCCGTGCTAGGCGTTGATGTCTCCGGCCAGTCGCTTGAAATCGCCCGGCAACTCAACGAAACGGATCGCGCGAAGTTTCTCGAGTTGAGCCGCCACCGGCCCGACGATCAGCACGACTTGGTGTTCACCAACGGAGTCTTGCACCACGTCCCTCGCGGAGATCGCCCAGGCGTAATCGACTACGTCTATCGGTCATTGCGTCGCGGCGGGTTGTTTGCGCTCTGGGAGAACAATCCCTGGAACCCCGGTACCCGCTTGGCGATGCGCCGAATCCCGTTCGACCGCGACGCCATACCGCTCAGTGCGCCCGAAGCAAGACGGTTAGTGAGAGCGGGAGGGTTTGAAGTCCTGCGAACAGATTATCTGTTCATCTTCCCGAGAGCATTTCGCCGCCTCAGATGGCTTGAGCCTCATCTGGCCGGGCTACCCTTCGGCGCCCAGTATGAAGTCTTGTGTAGAAAGCCCGCCAACCGCGCCTGATCCAGTCCGATCGGTCTCACGCCGCTCGACTTCAGTCGATGCCCAGCGTCAGCATCGGGTCGTCATCATCCTCGAGGCGACCCACACGTCCCGCAGCGTGTTGCCCCTTCAAGGTCAGCGCCGCCAGTAGCATTAAACCGGAATGGAAGATCACCCCAATCAGCAGCACCACCTGTCCCGGCAGCGGGCCGATAGACGCGCGAGCCCACAATTCGTCGAGCGTCCCAAGCGGCGTCGGGTGGATGCAGATCTTGGCCACGTAGGCGACCGCTTGAATGATGAATATCCACGCGTAGTTGCGCCGCAAGCGGCGGCCCGCAGCTTCCCAGTTGCTGATGTGAAAGCGCAGGTGAGCGTAGTCGCGCACAAGCGCGTCGTTCCACCCGTTGTCGGTTCGGACGCTCTCGCCCTTGAGAATCGGTCCGTAAAAACAGACCTCCATCAATCTCACCCGCGTGCGCCAGATGTCGAAGTACCGATAGCGGCGCGTCTCGATCGACAGAAAGACGCCGACCAACAAGCCGACGAGGATTAGCGGAATCGGCGAATTCTCCACGCTGGCAAAGGTGACCGACAGCGCGATGCCCGTCGTTGCAACGCCCCAATTGGTCGTTGTATCCAGGCGGCCGCGCCAAACCTTGCTTCGATACATCTCGCCCCGGTACAGGTGAGCGAGGGCGCCCAGCGCCGCCGCGTCATACGCCGGCTGTGCCGTTTGGCCTGCTGTTGTGCTCATTGTGTGCCTCCAAAAGGTGATGGTTTGTTGATGGTTTCGGAATGCGCCGGTGCGCGCGTCCGACGAATCATCGACGTGAGTGCCGGTTGAGGAGTTGCAGACGCTGCGTCAGCCCGCGCGGCCCTGAAAGCGGCAATCGTTCAGCCTGTGATTGACCCGCTGGAATCTCAGACGACGTGACAGTCTACGCCCCCGTCTCCTTGCTTTTAGCTTCGTCCCACAGCGCGTTCATCTCCACGTGGTCGGAGTCGGCCGGCTTGCGGCCCTGGGCGCGGAGGCGGTCCTCGATATGGCGAAAGCGGCGGCGGAACTTCCTGTTCGAAGCCTTAAGCGCGCTCTCGGGATCGATTCCAAGTAGCCGCGCCACGTTCACGGCGACGAAGAGCAGGTCGCCAATCTCGTCGACGATCTTGCGGTGTGGAGCTTCGACGGCGATCGCGTCTTTCAGCTCTTCGACTTCTTCGTCCAGCTTCTCCAACACCGCAGCGGCGTCCGGCCAGTCGAAGTCCACGCGCGAGACTTTGGTGGTCATCTGGAACGCCTCCATCACCGCCGGCAGCCGCGTGGAGACGCTGTCGAGCATAGAGCCGTTCTCGCGGTTCGTACCGGCTTTTTCGGCAAGCTCGGCCTCCTTGATCGCCTCCCAATTTCGAAGGACCTCATTTGACGTTGACGCCGGGTCTTCGCCGAAGACGTGCGGGTGGCGCCGAATCATCTTCGACGAGATTCGCTCAATCACTTCCGCGATGGTGAAGCGATTCTGCTCGGCGGCGATCTGGCTGTGGAAGACAACTTGAAGCATGAGGTCGCCCAGTTCCCCGATGAGCTCCGGGTCGTTGCCGTCATCGATCGCTTCGACAACCTCGTAGGCCTCTTCAAGGAGCATAGGCTTGAGGCTTTCATGGGTTTGCTCGCGGTCCCACGGACACCCGCCCGGCGCGCGCAACCGCGAGATCAACTCGACCAACTCGTCGAACTTCTCTCGCGCACGATGGGACGCGGATTCGGTCATGCGTCGAATCTACAAGAACGAAACTGAGCAGGCAAGTTCAGCTTCCGATCGCGCGGGTCGCTCGAAGGAGTCATGTCGTCGGAGCGATGTCTTGTCGTTCCAGATGTCTTGGTGCTAGCATAACTGCTCTCGAAATCACACCCCCTAGGGCGACAACTGCTTCAGTATGGCTGACGAGAAAGACCCGACCTACAAAGTCACCGACCGCCGGAAGTTCAATCTGGACGGCACACCGCGCGAAGACGCGGCGGCGATAGAACCGACCGCTCCGGCGCCGCCCGAGACCGGTAAGCCGCCCGACGACGCCGGAGCCGGACGAGCAACCAACGTTGTTTCCTTTCCGTCGGATGCCGATCGAAAGAAAGAAGCCGCGGGTCCTGGCGCCGCACAGTCTCAACCCTCGGATGCGGGACCGAGAACCGCCCAGTCCTCAGCCGCATTCGGGGCGGCAGAGCAGTCCTACCAGCAGGCAAAGCGCGCGACGCCGACTGAGTTGCCTCCAGCCTCCTTTCTCAACCTCGTGAACATGCTCGCGGTCGAAGCGGCGGTGAGCCTGGGAATGGTGGAGACTCAGAATCAAGGCAAGCCCATGATCGATCTCGACACCGCGCGCCACATGATCGACTTGCTCGGCGTCGTTCAGCAGAAGACACGCGGCAACCTGACACCGGAGGAAGACAACCTGGTTGACAACATTCTGGCCGACTTGCGCATGCAGTTCGTGCTGCGCTCGAAGAATCAATGAATGCTTTCCGTCGAAGTCCCCTTGCGGGTTGAGCACCAACTTCGGTGATGAGAATCTTCCAAGCCGCTGATGATCAAGGCATCCAGACGCCGACCATCCTGACCCTCGGCGTATTCGACGGGCTTCATCTCGCTCATCAGTTGATCATGCAGAAAGTAGTCGAGCGGTCGCGCGCTACGGGACTGGCGGCGACCGTTGTGACCTTCGAACCTCATCCGCGCTCCGTGCTGCGGCCGGAAACTGCGCCGCCCCTGCTCCAGACCTTCGAGCAAAAGATGGAAGGCATCGAGAGGCTTGGGATCGATCAGACAATCGTTCTTCACTTCGACCGCGAGATGTCGCTCGTTACCGCCGAGGATTTCTTGATGCAGACCGTATTCGGCCGGCTCGCCGCGGCCGAAGTCTACCTCGGACAGGGTTTCGCCTTCGGGCACAATCGCGAGGGCCGGTATGAATTGCTCAAGGCGATCGCCGGGCGGCTGGGCCGCGCGGCGGGAGAAGTGCCGGAGGTGATGATCCACAACCATCGAGTCAGCTCGACGATGATCCGCCGGTTGTTGGGCGCCGGCCGAATCAACCTTGCGCGGCGAATGCTCGGCCGGCCTTACGGCATCGAAAGCCGGGTCGTGGAGGGCAGAAAGATCGGCAAGTCCGAGCTGCGCTACGCGACGGCCAACCTCAAGCCGCACAACACGGTGATCCCCGCCAACGGCGTGTACGTGACGCTCACGCTCATCGAAGGTGCGTGGCGGCGCTCGATTACAAACATCGGCCACAAGCCGACGTTCGGCGGCGATCCCGAGGCGACGGTCGAAACGCACGTGATGGGCTTCGACCGCGAATTGTACGGCGAGAAGATTCGCGTGCGCTTCTTGCATCGCCTGCGCGGCGAGACGAAGTTTGCGTCCATAGACGAGTTGAGGGCTCAGATCGATCGGGATTACCGAAAGGCTGTTCGGTTCTTCGAAATGCCGGGTGTTCTGAAGGGCTTCGAGTTCCAGTAGCGAATCGAGGGAAGGAGCGTTGAAATGATAGTCAGACGCCTACGAGTCATGCTGTTCGCGGGATGCTTACTCGGCGGGCTCGCCGCAGCGGCGAACGCGCAGGAGAGCGGCAAGCCTGACACGCCTGAGAAGCGAGCCCTGGTCAAGGAACTCTACGTGCTCACCCGGGCAGACAAGACTGCCGAAAACATGATGAGCGCGATACTGAATCAAATGGAGGGCGACCTGCCCCGACAGTTGTCTCAAGTGCTGCTCAGCGTCCCAGGATTGAGCGCAACGGAAAGAGCAAACATCGAAGCGAGAATCTCTGAAAGCACCGGCCGTGTGTTGAAGCGTTTCAGAGAACTGCTGCCGCAACGAGTGAACATCGGTGAAGTAGTCGAGCAAGTATTCGACCAGGTGTACGGTAAGTATTACAGCGAAGAAGAGCTTAAGGACCTGGTGTCGTTCTACAAGTCGCCCACGGGCCAGAAGTCGGTTTCTCTAATGCCGCAGTTGATACAGGACTCGATTCAAAAGACCGCGGAACTGGTCAATCCTAAGATACTCGAATTGACAAACGAGATCATGAAGGAAGAGGCGGACCGGTGGAAGTGACAAGCCGGGAATGGACGGTTCCGCGCACGAGGACAGTTGGCGGTGGGCTTCAACGCTGCCGACATTAGCTTCGGATCGCGTGAATGGCGGCTACCAAAAAAAAGTCGCACCCGGTGCAAACAAAAGCCCGGCTAATTCGTCTATGTAAATGCCGGCGCGTCGAATGGGGCATCGATGCGCATAATCCCGACCGAGATTGGAGAAGCTCATGAAGCACGCGATCACGCTAATCGCCGCTCTGCTTGTCCTGAGCGGTCTTTTGTACCCGGCCACGCGGGGTTTCGCTCAGCAGCCTCGTCAGGACGAGCCGGTTCGATTGAAGACTGAACTCGTCGAGTTGGACGTCGTTGTCACCGACAAAAGCAACCGGCCCGTCACCGGTTTGAAAAGAGAGGACTTCGTTCTCCTCGAAGAGGGCAAGCCTCAAACGATCAGCTTCTTCTCTCTCGTCCAACCAAAGGTCGTTGCGACGCCCGCTAGTACCACAGCCGGAACTCCTTCGTCCGGGACCCCAGCCGTCACACCTGAGCCCGGCCGGTTCATCTTCATCATCCTCGATCAATATCACATCAGCCAGGCGAACTATCCCCGCCTGCGCGAGTCGCTGCTTAACTTCGTCACCAACGATCTCGGTCCTCAGGATCAGGTCGCGATCATTGGGACCGGCGGCGGACTGGCCGTTTTTCAGCAGGTGACGAAGAACAAGAGGGCGCTGGCTCTGGCGATCAACGCCTTCCTTGGCGCGGGCGCCGATTACAAGTCGACAACCGCGATAGACGAGGGCTTGGCCGACGCGCAGAGGGACATTGGGATGCCGGGATCGATGGCCGCCGCCTTCTACCGCGAGTACATAGTTCGAGCGACGCTCAAGACGCTTCAGAGTATCGCGAAGGGGGTCGGGGACATGCCTGGCCGCAAGATCGCGATCTTTGTCTCCGAGGACCTGCCCATAGTGCTGGGAGGCGACCAGAGCGGCGCGGAGAACGTTGCGTTCGAGCTCGAAGACGTCATAAGCAAATCACAACGCGGCGGGCTGACCTTTTACAGCGTCGACCCGCGCGGTCTGGTGACGACGATCCCGGGAGGTGACGCGTCGGAGGCTCGAGGCGCAAGCATGCTCGGGGGCGGCAGCACGCGAGAAGATCCCGGCGCCAGCGCCGACCGGCTGCTGGCGTCGCGCTGGGGGATGAGGGAGCTCGCGGCCGCGACCGGTGGCTTCTCGATCTTCAACACCAACGACGCGCGAAAAGGACTCCAGGACGTGCTGGCCCAAAACGACGCCTATTACCTTCTGGGGTTCTACCCGCCGACCGAAGCGCGAGAGGGGAAGTTCCGCCGCTTGAAAGTCGAGCTCAAGAACCGGCCCGGCTTGACCGTAAGAGCGCGCAAGGGCTACATCGCATCGAGCGGAACGACCCTCGCGGACAAACCGGAACCGAAACAGGAACGCATTACGAAGTCGTTGAACTCACTCGTCCCGGTGCGGACGGTCCAGGTCGCGATACCTGAGATTGCCGCCACTGCCGAGCCACTGACCGGCGAGCGGCTGGCGAAGCTTGTGGTTCGAATTGACGCGCGTAACTGGCCCTTCAAGGAAGAAGGCGGCAATCGCATCGGCTCGGTTGAGGTGATCGGGTTCGCCTACGACCTCAAGAACACGCTCGTCGATGGATTCAGCAAGACGATCAACATGAAACTCACGCCTGATGTCTATGCGCGGGTGATCAGCGGGGGAATAAACCTGCGAGGGGAGATCAAGCTGAAGAAGGCGGGCCTGTACAACATACGAGTCGTGGCCATCAACACCGCGACCGGCGATATGGGCACGGCGAGCGAGTGGTTGGAGGCGCGATGAGACGTCTCGCTTACGTCGGATTGGCAGGGCCTCGTTGATCCGATGCTCCGCGCTTTCCGAGGTTATACAACATCCCTCCACTCGGGGCGGCGGGGTCATTGACGCCTTCGCGAAGCGAGAATTGAATCCGTTCCTGTGTTTGATCGCTAGCGCGACATCTCACTGGCCGGTTGGCCTCGACCTAACGAACACCGCGGGGAGGTTCTGATCTCGCACGAGCTTGTTGAACGCCGGCAGGTCCGTCTTCATCACCTCTCCGAGCTTCGCCAACTGAGCGTTGATCTGACCGATCAACTCCTCAGCGACGGCAACCGACTGTTCGGTAGGTCCGGCGTCGGCGCTTGCCACCACACCCGCAATCGCGGCCAGCTTGTTGTTCAGCTTGATCGGATAGTTCAACGGGTCCTGACTGCTCTGGTTCTTAGTCTGATACAGCTCCTCTTCGATACCCGTCAGCTTCGCGTTCAGAGCCTTCGCCGCGTCCTCGATCGCCTTCGCGCCCGGCTGGTCCTTCACGCGCTTGACGAAATCGTCTACTTGCTTGCGCACGTCGCGGATGGTAGTGATGGCCTCGTGAGTCTCCGTCAATTTGTCCCGAATCTTGATCAACAACTCGAACTGCCTGGCGAACTCTTCCGCAGTAGTCTCGATGTGCGGGTCCTTCTTCACCTCGAAGTGTTCGGTCAGCGTCTTGCCCTCAACAGTGAGCTTCACTTGATACGTCCCCGGAGCGGCGCGCGGCCCGCGAGTCTCGCCCGACCACAGGATCATTCCCGGAAAGCGCGTCGCGTCGGGATAGCGCAGGTCCCAGATGAACCGGTTAAAACCGGCTTCCGCAGCCACTCTCGCGGGGGGGCCGCCGCCGAAGAAGCCTCCGTCACCAGCCCCGGGACCCGCTTGCTGTTCGGATGCCCGGCTTGAAAACTTGCGGACCGATTTGCCCGCGGAATCCAGAATCTCAATATTCACGTCGCCCGCAAGCTTCGACTTCATGTAGTAATAGGTCACCGCGCCAGACGGCGGGTTCGCGCCGACGGTCGCGCTCGGCGGCAGGAACCCGCCGCCGCCCGCCATCCGGTACGAGTCTTCGGGTTTGAACAGGTGCGCATCGGACTTCGCGACCGCGTCGCTGATCTGATGCAGGACGGGCAGGTCGTCGAGGATCCAGAACGAGCGGCCTTGCGTGGCGGCGACGAGGTCCTTCTCGCGTTTGTGCACCGCGAGATCGGTGATCGGCACGGCCGGCAGGTTGAGCTGAAGCGGTTGCCAGCTCTCGCCGTCGTCGAACGAGACGTAGACCCCTGTCTCGGTTCCGGCATAAAGCAGTCCTCGGCGGTTCGGGTCTTCGCGCACGACGCGAGTGAACGCCCCATCGGGGATGCCGCTGGTGATCTTCTTCCACGTCTTCCCGTAGTCGGAGGTCTTGTAGAGGTACGGTTTGTTGTCATCCCACTTGTACATCGTAGCCGCAACGTAAGCGGTGCCCGGGTCGAACGATGACGCATCGATCGAGTTGATCTGAATCCACTCGGGAATATCCTTGGGCGTGACGTTAGCCCAGCTCTTCGCGTTGTCGCGCGTGACGTGAACCAGGCCGTCGTCCGAGCCCGCCCATATCACGCCTCCTTGAACCGGCGACTCGGCCAGCGCAAAAATCACGTCGTAGTACTCGACGCTCGTGTTGTCTTTGGTGATCGGCCCGCCCGACGGTCCCTGCTTGGACCGGTCATTACGAGTCAGATCGCCGCTCACGACTTCCCAGCTCTGTCCCTCGTTGGTCGAGCGATGCAGGTGATTGCTCGCGGCATAGATGATCTTTGGATCGTGCGGCGAGATCACGATGGGGAAGTTCCATTGGAATCGGTACTTCAAGTCCGAGGCCGGATGGCCCATCGGATTATCAGGCCACGGGTTCACGTTGCGCTGCTGCCGCGTCCTGTGGTCGTAGCGGGTGAGAAAGCCGCCATACGAGCCGGCGTAGACGACGTCCGAGTTGCGCGGATCGGGCGCGATCCATCCGCTCTCGCCGCCTCCGACATCGTACCAGTCCGAAGTCGTTATCGCGTTCTCGTTCGTGCGGCTTGCGATCTTGACCGTCGAGTTGTCCTGCTGCGCGCCGTAGACGTGATACGGAAAATCGTTGTCGAGCGCGACGCGATAAAACTGGGCAGTCGGCTGGTCCTGCTCGCTCCACGTGCGCCCGCCATTGAACGAGACGTTCGCGCCGCCGTCGTTGCTGTTAATCATTCTCAGCGGGTCGTTAGGCGCAATCCACAAGTCGTGATTGTCGCCATGAGGCACGCCGATCGTAGTGTACGTTCGCCCGCCATCGACCGATTTGTAAAACCCTGTGTTGAGAACGTAGACCGTGTCGGCCGCGAGCGGGTCAGCGTAGATTCGAGTGTAATACCACGCCCGCTGCCGGAGGTTGCGCTGCTCGTTCACCTTCGTCCACGTTTTTCCGCCGTTGTCTGAGCGAAAGACCCCGCCGTCGTCGGCTTCGACGATCGCCCACACGCGATCGGAGTTCGAAGGCGAGACGGTGATGCCGATCTTGCCTACAACCCCCTTCGGCAGTCCGGGATTGCGTGTCAGCTCATTCCACGTGTCGCCGCCGTCGGTCGATTTGAATATGCCGCCACCTGGGCCGCCGCTCTCAAGTGTCCACGGCGCGCGAGAGACTTCCCAGAACCCGGCGTAGATCGTGTTGGGATTCGTCGGGTCGAGTATCAGATCGCTAGCGCCGGCTTTGTTGCTGCGAAACAAAATCCGCTCCCAGTTCCTGCCGCCGTCTTTCGAGCGAAACACGCCGCGCTGATCGTTCGGTCCCCAGATATGTCCCAGGGCCGCGATGTAAACGAGATCGGGATTGCGCGGGTGAACCCGGACGCGGGGAATCTGACGCGAGTCTTCGAGCCCGACGCGCCTCCACGTTTTGCCCGCGTCGGTCGTCTTGTAGACCCCATCGCCATGCGAGACGTTGCCGCGAATCGGTGACTCGCCCATGCCGACGTACACGACGTTCGGGTCGGATTCGGCGACGCCGATCGCGCCGACCGAGCCGGTTCCGAACTGGCCGTCGGAGACCGGCTGCCAGTTGGTTCCGCCGTCGGTCGTCTTCCAAACTCCGCCGCCAGTCGCGCCGAAGTAATAAACCATCGGCTGCGACGCGACGCCCGCCACCGCAGTCGAGCGGCCGCCGCGGTAGGGCCCAATCGAGCGCCACTGGAGTCCCTTCAGCAAGCTTTGGTCGTAGCGTTGTTGCGCGCGGACGTGAGTGACTGGAAGAGAGAGAGAGAGAAACAGCGCGGCCAGCGCGAATACAGCGATGCGGCGCGGAGGAGAGATGGTCTTCATAGCACGGCTCCTTGATCTGGAAGAATCGACCGAAATGCGAAGTATCCTAACGGCAAGACGCGTAACGCGCCAGTCGAGTTATTGAGGCAACGCGAGCGAAGCCTGCCAGAGTTCCCTATAGCTGGGAAAAGACACCACAGTGGTGGAGTTTGCGCGTGTTGTCATAAGCAAGACTGCGGTCTCCCACTCAATCCAAAACAGATCACAGGTTCGGAAGAGGCACTTGTGCCCGCTCTCTCTCGGCCCTTCGCAGCTTAAGAAGAGCGGGCACAAGTGCCTCTTCCGAACCTGTGATCTTTTCGAGACTCTACTTCAACTTCCCCGAGCTTCCCTTGCCAACGCGCGCGCCGCGGTTGTCGCGCGCAGGCGTGGTCGCAGAATTAGCCACTCGCGAACCCGCCTCATACGCGAGCTGGCCGATCCGCGCCATCTTCTCGTAGTTGATCTTCTCCGCGCTGTCGGTGTTCGCGTGGTAGTCCTGATGCAATCCCGTCGTCAGAAACACGATCGGAATGCCCTTCGCCGCGTAGCTGTAGTGATCACTGCGATAGTAGACTTGCTCGAGATCGGTCGGATCGTTCATCTCGTAGTCGAGCTTGAGCGGTTTCGCGAGCGCGTCGTTAGCACCCACGCATATGTTGTGAAGTTCGGTGCTGATGCGGTCCGAGCCGACCAGATAAACCGTGTTGGCCTCTTCCGATTTGCCGTCGCGATTGCGGCCCACCATGTCCATGTTGATCTGCGCGACAATCTTTTCGATGCCGACCGTCGGATAGTCCGCGTAGTAGCGCGACCCCCACAGTCCCCGCTCCTCACCCGAATGCCACACGAAGATCAGAGAGCGGCGAGGCTTCGGGCCGAGTGCAAACGCCTTCGCGACGGACATGATCGTCACCGTTCCCGAGCCGTCGTCGTCAGCGCCGTTCCACACGCGGTCTTCGATCGCGCCTTCGGTTACGCGACCGCGAGCCTGTGACCGCCTAGGGCCTTGCGCAGTCTGGGTGATCTCGCCCTCAGCGTAGCCGACGTGATCATAGTGGGCGCCGAATGCGACGTAGGTGTCTTTCAGCTTCGGGTCGCTGCCTTCGATGACGCCGATGACGTTGCGCGTGTATTGAGAGCGAACGACCTGATAGTCGGCGTCGAGGTTGAAAGTGAGCTTGACGTTCTTGAGCGAGAACGAGGGAAGCGGCTCTCCCTTCGAGGCATTGTCTTTGAGCTCAGCGTATTTCAAGTCCGCGCCGCCGAATAGAAAGTCGAAGAAGTCATCTTGCGCCGAAACAGCCGGCGAGATGGGATTATCAAGCCGCTGAACGGTGGTGAAATCCGAGCCGTCCGATTGACCCGCGCCGAATTGACCGGGAGGTCCGCCCTGACCTTGACCTTGTCCCTGACCCTGACCTTGTCCCTGGCCTTGACCTTGTGCCTGTCCGGGTTGTCCCGGTTGGCCCTGCCCCCGACCGCCTCCGCCGCCAACGAAAGCCGGACCGATGCTCGCGAGGGCGCCCTCTTGCTCGGTCGCGTATCGTGCCCTTCCTCCAACGACACGACGGAATTTGGCATCGAGCCCCTTCGGTCC
The DNA here is from genome assembly GCA_035293105.1 of Blastocatellia bacterium. GTDB lineage: Bacteria > Acidobacteriota > Blastocatellia > UBA7656 > UBA7656 > DATDOV01. The sequence goes on along the minus strand of DATDOV010000034.1, from coordinate 34,331 downwards.
AGTCGAGCCGAGGTAGACGACGACTTTGCCCTTCACTGACTTGTTCGCGTAGTCGTTGTGGCCGGCGAGCGGCGCATTCAATCCGTATCCCATGAACTCGACCTGATCGGTGTTGAATGATCGCTTGCCTCCAGCGTTCGAGGGAAAGTTGACGCCCTCGCGGTGCTTGAACGTGCGAGTCTGGCCGTTGACTTCGACGGTGATGGACGAACGGTTGGTGCTTTTGATGCCGAGAACGGGGACGCGCTGAAAGTAGGAGCCGTTGTCGCCGCCGGGCTTGACGCCCCACGATTTGAGTTGTCCGGCGATGTAAGCGGCGGCAAGCCCAAGCCCTTCAGTGAAGGTGGCGCGGCCTTCGAGCTCATCCGAGGCGAGATAGGTCAGCCACTGGCGGAGGTCTTCGGCTTTGATCGAGTCGCGGCCTCCGTTGCCTCCGGCGGCGGGCGCGGCCACGAGAGTGGCCACCAGCGCCAGTTGTGCGATTAGCGCGGCTACTTTTCGAATACGCGGCATAAAGTCTCCTTTGAAGTTCAGAGTTCACGCTTCAGCGTGCTTCCCCTTGCGTGAGCTCAAAGTTAATGCTGTTGCGTGCTTCACCGTATCAGGCAGCCTGAAGGCTGAACTCAGAACGCGTGATCATTCAGATTGCGATTCACTACTACGGAGCGAAGCCTGCCGGGGATACAAAAATAGTGCAACAGGCGAGGACGAGTTCGGTTCAACCTGGTGGGCGTTGGCAAAGGGGTATGGAGTACCGACTTCAGTCGGGTATTTCACAACGAACGACAAAACTCCCCGGCTGAAGTCGGTAGTCTGAACATGCGTGATTGATAATCTACTCGCGCCCGATGTAGTGTTCTCACAGAATGATTTTCACACCGTGCGAGGATCGCCGCTATGATCATAACCCGCAATTCCGCCGCTGCTGTCGCGCTAGTTGTGCTTCAACTAGCCGGCTGTGTAGTACCCGCTGTCGCCCAGAGGCGGTCCTCGCCGTCGACGCGCCGTTCGGGGCAGAGCACCCAGGCTAGTGACCAGATGAACAAGGGGCTTCAGTTCAGACTCAGCGAAGGGGCGGAGGTGGCCGGGCGAACCGATCGCGTTCCCCCCGCCCCTGCAACACGGCTCACCGACGCCGACACCCAACGCGTGCTAGCCCGCTTGCAACCGCTCAAGTCTGAAGCCGGCGACGACCAGGACTTCGCGCTTCGGGATCGCTCGCTTCCGCCGCCGCGCACCGGCAAAACGATCACCGAATCATTCCCGCCGACGGTTCAGATAGACGTTCAGGACAAGATTACCGCCGGACCGCTTGAAGTGCTGCGCTACGCACCCGAGGGCGACGTCCCGCTTGCGCCACAACTGAGCGTGACGTTTTCTCAGCCGATGGTCGCCGTGACCTCGCACGCGGACTCCCTCGCCGGCGGAGTTCCGGTGAAGCTCACCCCGCAGCCGCCCGGCCGCTGGCGATGGGTCGGAACCAAGACGCTGCTGTTTGAGGCTGACGGCCGCTTCCCAATGGCGACCGAGTATACGGCTGAAATCCCGGAAGGCACGAAATCGGCCTCCGGAGCGAGTCTCGCGGCCCGACGCACCTGGAAGTTCACTACGCCGCCGCCTCAGGTGAAGACCAGTTACCCGACCGCGGGTTCGCAGGTCCGCGATCCGCTGATGTTCGTCGAGTTCGACCAGCGCATCGACCCGGCGGCGGCGCTCGAGACGATTCGCGTTCGCGCCGGCCGCACGGAACTAAAGACGAGGCTCGCAGGCCAGGAAGAGGTCGACGCCGACGAAACCGTCAGCCGTCTCGCGAAGAACGCGGGCAAGGATCGCTGGCTTGCGTTCCGCGCGGTCCGTTCGGACGCGAGCGACTCCGAACCGCCGCTTCCCTCGGACACGAACGTCAGCGTAGCGATCGGCCCCGGGGCGCCGTCGCTTGAGGGCCCGCGCAAAACCACGGCGCCGCAGAGCTTCACTTTTCGGACGTTCGGGCGGCTGCGCGTGACCGAACATCAGTGCGGCTGGAATCGCGAGTGCTCCCCCTTCGATCCCTGGCGCATCACGTTCAGCAATCCACTTGACCGTGAGGCCTTCGACAAGTCCCAGGTACGTGTCGAGCCGGAGTTCCTCGGCATGAAGACCGAGCTTTACGGCAACACGCTGATGATAACCGGGGTCAAACGCGGCCGGACTCAGTATCGGGTGACGCTCGACGCGGGAATTCGCGATCAGTTCGGCCAGACGCTCGGCGACAGCGCGCCGTTGGTCTTCGACGTGAAGTCGGCACCACGGGCTCTCGCGTCCGCAGGCGGCCACTTCGTGGTGCTCGACCCGTCGGCTCAGCCGCGGTATTCGGTCTACAGCATCAACCACACCAGCCTGAAGGTCCAACTGTACTCGGTGGGGCCGGAACACTTCGGCTCGTTCCTCGAATACCTGCGTGTGATAGAGAACGAGAGAGTGCGCGCGACGACTGCCGCGGGCAGCCTTGTCCTCTCGAAGACGATCGAGATCAAGGCGCTTCCCGACGTGATGACCGAAACGCGAATCGACCTCAGCCCGGCGCTGGAAGCCGGATTGGGACAAGTGGTCATCGTCGTCGAGCCCACGGTCCAATCGAAGAACCGATGGGAGAACCGCCCGGTCGTCGCGTGGGTACAAGCGACTCAGATCGGACTCGACGCGTTCGTCGACGCGAGCGAGTTGATCGGCTGGGCGACGTCGCTCAAAGACGGCCGCCCGCTTGAGGGCGTCGAGATGGATGTCGCGCAAGCTGGCAGCTCGCGCCACGTGACCGGTCCGGACGGTCTAGCCCGCCTAGCCTTAAAGTCCGCGCTCGACGTGACGCCGGCGCAGCGAAACAGCTTTGCGCCGTCCAACGTGCTCGTCGCCCGCAAGGGCCGCGACCTCGCGATCCTTCCCGAGAACACGAACTACTGGGGCAGCAGCGGCTGGGCGAGACGAGAGTCCACCGACTCGCTTCGCTGGTTCGTTTTCGACGACCGCAAGATGTACCGCCCCGGCGAAGAGGTCCACATCAAAGGCTGGATTCGCAGGCTCGGCGGCGGCAAAGAAGGCGATGTCGGCCCTCTCAATGGCGCGGCCTCGAGCGTCGACTACACGCTCAAGGACTCGCGCGGCAATGAGGTCACGAAAGGCTCGTGTGCCATCAACGCGTTCGGCGGCTTTGACGCGGTGCTCAAGCTCCCGCCGACGATGAACCTCGGCTACGCGAGCATCCAGTTGCAATCACAGCCCAACAAGACCATCCCCGGCAGCGAGACATCGCATCAGTTTCAAGTCCAGGAGTTCCGCCGACCCGAATTCGAAGTCTCGGCATCGGCGAGCGAAGGCCCGCACTTCGTCGGCGGCAGCGCCGAAGCATCGGTCACCGCGGCTTACTACGCGGGCGGCGGACTGCCTGACGCACAGGTGAACTGGACCGTCACGTCAAAGCCCGGCCACTTCACGCCGCCCAATCGCGATGACTTCACGTTCGGCAAGTGGACGCCGTGGTGGATCGAGCGATCAGAGGGCGGGGAATCGCGCATCGAGACTTTCAGCGGCAGGACCGACTCAGCAGGAAAGCACCGCTTGCGGATCGACTTCGTTTCGGTCGCGCCGCCGCGAGCGTCAGCGGTCACCGCCCAAGCGAGTGTCACCGACGTCAACCGCCAGCAGTGGACGGCTACGGCTAATCTGCTCGTTCATCCGGCCGATCTTTACGTCGGCATTCGGAGCCCGCGGACGTTCGTTCAGAAGCGCGAGCCGCTCGTCGTTCAATCAATCGTCACCGACCTCGACGGCAAAGCGATTGCGGCCCGCGAGATCAAAATGCGCGCGGTGCTGCTGGACTGGGTCTACGAGAAGGGCGAGTGGCAGCAGAAAGAAGTCAACCCGCAGGAGTGCGCGGTGCGGTCGGCCGCCGAGCCGGTCGAGTGCCGATTCGAGACCAGAGAAGGCGGAATGTATCGCGTCACGGCGACGATCCTCGATGACCGCGAGCGCCCCAACGAGAGCGAGCTGACGTTGTGGGTCGCGGGCGGCAAGGTGATTCCAAAACGCAACGTCGAGCAGGAAGAGGTGAACCTGATCCCGGATCGCAAGGACTATCAGCCCGGCGACGTGGCGGAGATTCTCGTTCAAGCTCCCTTCTATCCTGCTGAAGGTCTGTTGAGTCTGCGGCGTTCTGGAATACTGACGACCGAGAGATTCAAGATGACGGGACCGTCCCACACGTTGAAGGTCCCGATCAAAGAGGGTTACATTCCGAACGTTCACGTTCAGGTCGATCTGGTCGGCGCGGCGACTCGAACCGACGACGCCGGAAAACCGAATGAGAAGGTGCCTAAACGGCCGGCCTTCGGAGTCGGGGCATTGAACCTCTCGATCCCGCCGATGACGCGAAAGCTCGGGGTGAAGGCGACGCCTCGCGAGAAGGCGCTCGAACCGGGCGGCGAGACGATGGTTGATGTTGAAGTGCGCGACGCAGCGGGCAAGCCTGTTGCGGGAAGCGAGGTCGCAGTCGTGGTTGTCGATGAAGCGATACTGGGCTTGACCGGTTATCGAATCAGCGACCCGGTGTCGATCTTCTACTCGGATCGTGGCTCCGACACGAGTGACCACCACTTGCGAAAGGACGTTTTGCTTCCAAACCCAGAAGACGTACCGCTAGAAGTGGGGATTGGTGGTGGAACTGGCGCTGGCCCCGGTGGCGTCGTCGAGAGGGCTGCAGCAGTTATGGCGCCGCCCCGTCCGAGTGAACTCAACGCGCTTGTCATTAGGGACAAAGGCGGAGCAGGCGAGGAAGCCATCCGAATGCGGGAAAACTTCAACGCCCTTGCGGTGTTCGCGCCTGCCGTGCCCACCGACTCCGAAGGCCGCGCGCGCGTTCAAGTCAAACTGCCTGACAACCTGACTCGCTATCGCATCACGGCGGTCGCGGTCGCGGGTGGAAAACAATTCGGCTTGAACGAATCTGCGATCACTGCGCGGTTGCCCTTGATGGTGCGGCCTTCGGCGCCGCGATTCCTCAACTTCGGTGACAAGTGCGAGTTGCCCGTAGTCGTGCAGAACCAAACCGACGCACCCATGGAAGTCGACATCGCGCTTCGCGCGTCGAACGCCGAGTTGACCGAAGGCTCCGGGCGTCACGTGACTGTCCCGGCCAATGATCGCGTCGAAGTCCGGTTCGCAACTTCTGCGGTTCGCGCGGGGAAGGCCCGGTTCCAGATCGCGGCAGTTTCGGGCAAGTGGGCCGACGCCGCAGAGATCGAGTTGCCCGTGTGGACCCCGGCGACGACTGAAGCGTTCGCGACTTACGGTGAACTCGATCAAGGCGCGATCTCCCAGCCGGTCAAGCCTCCCTCGGACGTCGTGAAGCAATTCGGCGGGCTCGAGATCACGGCTTCTTCGACCGAACTCCAGGCGCTGACCGATGCGGTGTTGTACTTGCAGTCTTACCCATTCGAGTGCGCCGAACAGCTCTCATCGCGAGTGCTCGCGGTCGCGGCGTTGAAGGACGTCCTGGCGGCGTTCGAAGCGAAGGGCCTGCCAAAGCCCGAAGAGATGATCGGGGCGGTCGCGCGAGACATCAAGCGACTGCAGGGTCTCCAGAACGGCGACGGCGGATTCGGCTTCTGGCGGCGCAGCGACGAGTCGTGGCCTTACGTCAGCATCCACGTCGCGCACGCGCTCGCGCGGGCCAAGGAGAAGGGCTTCGATGTTCCGAAGGAGATGCTCGACCGGTCGAAGGACTACCTGCGCAACGTCGAGCGGCGCATCCCGAGTTACTACGGTCCCGACGCGCGGCGCGCGCTTGTGGCTTACGCGCTGTACGTCCGCAATCGCATTGGAGATCGCGACGCGGCGAAAGCGCGACGGTTGATCGCCGAAGCGGGACTCGTTGGACTGTCGCTTGAAGCCGCCGGCTGGCTGTTGACGGTCTTATCGGGCGACCAGGCTTCCGGGGCCGAGGTCGCGGCGATTCGCAGGCATCTCAACAACCGCGCGACTGAAGACGCGGGCACGGCGCACTTCGCGACTTCGTACAGCGACGGCGCACACCTGTTGTTGCATTCGGACCGGCGAGCCGACGGCGTGATCCTCGAAGCGCTGATCGCCGACCAACCGCGGAGTGACTTGATCCCGAAGCTCGTGCGCGGTTTGCTTGGTCATCGCACTCAAGGCCGATGGGAGAACACTCAGGAGAACGCGTTCATCCTGCTGGCGCTCGACAGGTACTTCGCGACTTACGAGAAGACGACGCCGGACTTCGTTGCGCGGGCGTGGTTGGGTGAAGCTTACGCGGGCGGGCATGACTTCAAGGGCCGAACGACCGAGCGCTATCACCTGAGCGTGCCGATGAAATACCTGGCGGAGACGGGCGCCACGCAGAACCTGGTCCTGAGCAAAGACGGGCCGGGGCGATTGTACTACCGGGTCGGGATGCAGTACGCGCCGGCGAGCTTGAAGCTCGATCCCTCAGATCACGGCTTCACGGTCGAGCGCGTCTACGAAGCGATCGACAAAGCCGACGACGTGCGGCGCGACGCGGACGGCGCGTGGCACATCAGGGCCGGCGCGCGAGTGCGAGTGAAGCTGACGATGGTAGCCTCGACGCGGCGCTATCACGTTGCGCTGGTCGATCCGATTCCGGCCGGGCTTGAGGCTCTCAATCCCGCGCTCGCGGTGACCGGCAGCATTCCGCAGGACCCGAAGAACGAAGAGACGAGGCGCGGTTGGTGGTGGTGGAGCCGTCCGTGGTTCGAGCATCAGAACATGCGCGACGAGCGAGTCGAAGCTTTCACGTCGCTGCTATGGGAAGGCGTCTACACTTACTCGTACGTTGCGCGCGCGACTACACCGGGAGTATTCGTTGTGCCGCCGGCGAAAGCTGAAGAGATGTACCACCCGGAGACATTCGGCCGAGGGGCGAGCGATCGGGTGGTGGTTGAGTAGAGCGCTCGCGCGCCCCATTCGCCGCCATTCCGTCCAGGAAACGCAAGGCGGCTTTGGTGAAGGCCGTTGTTCGTAAAGTTGATAGCGGGGCGACTATTCTGTGACGCCACCATCCATTCAAGAAATCAAGATTGCCATCCTTCGGGAGCTTGCTCAGGCTACGCCCCCTGTCGCGTATAAATGGAACCTGATAGGTAGAGCCGGTTCGCCCCGAAGCCCATTAGGAACAGGTCAAAGCAGATTAGAAAGTCGGCTTGGGATTACATTTGATGATGAATTGCGCGCCTTAGCTAGCCAGGCTTTCGATCAACTCAGGACAGCAGGGCTTATCAGGTCAACCTACTCTCTTGATCCCGATCCCGAGAACTGGGTTCAGATCACTGATGCAGGCCTTGAAGCGCTTCGCACAGGTGTGCTCGACGAGCTTGATTCAGTCCTAAACAAGATTGATCCGCACCTCTTGGAGATTCGTCGCGGCGCTTGGTCCGCGCTTGCATCCGGACAACCAGACTCGCTGCGTCAGGCTGCTCATTCTGCGAGAGAACTTCTCGAGCAGGTGTTAAAGCAAGCGGCACCTGATGATGAGGTCAAGGGTAAACCGGGGTTTCAACCTGACAGAAGTAGCAAGAACGGAGTTACACGGAAGATGCGCCTGAAATTGGTCATGGAAAAGTACCGACTGTCGATCTCTGATGCGGATCTAAGAATAGCCGAGGCGGCTTCTGAACTGGTCTTTGTAGTGGATGCGAAGCTTCAGGGACTTTCACATTCTCGATCTGAGCCGCGGCGAGAGGACGTCAAGACGGCCCTCGAAACGGCAGAGATAGCTCTACGCCAAGTCTTACTGCGGTAGCGATGGCTTTGCGATTCTCAGATTCTCGTGACGTGTTAGGTCAGCGGATCACAGGCTGCTGAAAAGCATCACCGTTGAGTCTCAGCGACTCGCGTATGACCGGTCGCTTGCTTCAGTACGAATCACTTCTGCTCGATCGGCTCTTCAGGTGTAAGCCGAATGTCCCTTGCTATCTGACGAAGAAGAATCGGCGAGATATCCCGGCCCTGATGAAATGGCACCGTCGTACATCTTCCGTCCGGGTGTCGGAATTGTCTGTGAGAGCCTCGTTGTCGACTTCGGTGAAACCCAATCTCCCCAGAGCAGCAACGACATCCGTCGGTTTGAGAACCGGAATCCTCGTCATGGTTCACGCAACTCTCACCGTCTGTAAAGCGATGAATTCGGCCTCAATGACAGGTTCGCCGTCCTCGAGCAACATGGCGATGACCTCTCTGAGGTTTGCGTTCAACTCGTCAAGTGTTTCTGCCTGGGTACGCGCGCCCGGGAAACCGGGCACGTAACCGACGTACAACCCTGTTTCGGCGCAACGTTCCACGACTGCATTGAAGGTCTTCATAACCGTTCTCCACCCAGCCACAGGAATGCCATCACTTTGGCAGGCGGTCGCAATACTCTTCCGTTGTCGTACAGTCTGTTACCCATGCGAAGCGCTCTCAGGCCACCATAGTTTAACATCGTCGCGTGGAAACCGGGCGGCAGGGAGATCTCCATCATAGATTACCAAATTCCACTGATCTTCAATCGCGTTCTTTCCTTCTACCCTAAGTAGAGCGTCATTGCTGTAGAGTTGGATACACCAGACCCGACTCTCGGAAGGTTGTCGTGCGGCTTCCTGTTCGACTGGCTCTTGTTCGACTCTCGCGGCTCTTAGAGTTTCTACACCGCTCTCAAGTTCTTGAACATCTTCTTGCAACTCCTGTATGTCTCTCTGCGCTTTCTCCCACAATGGTCGTGTGTCGTAGCCCCGTCGCTCAAACTTCCCTTCTAACTCTTCAAGTCGTTTCCTAAACTCCGCCATAGTATCGTTCTCTGTCGCGTTGCGATCGTCCGCCAAACGCAGTGTAGTATCGTCGCTACTCATCTCGCATTCCTTTCACCATGATTGTGTAGCCCGACAATCTTGGTCCAATTCACCGCCGTGATTGGCCCCTTAATCATCCGAATTCGATTCACTCACGATCCGGGCCGGTTCCTGCCCGCGCGTCGTCGGTCGCTTGCCAAAGTCGTAGGTATTCGGACCGGACTGACGTGTGAAGTTTTTCGGAAAGCTCTTTAGGCAGACCGAGCACCTCGATCATCTGCTGCACGTCGGCGATGTCCTTCACGCGATGCGGTGCGCTTAGGCCGGAGGCGAGCTTCAATTCGATCAGCGTCTCGAGTCGCGCGACTTGGATGCCGCCTCGGTCTTCGGCGATATCGGCTGGGTTGGGAAACGAGATATCCTTGGGCTTACCGTCTCCCGGGTATTCGCCGGCGGTGATGATCTCGACCGACACGCCGGTCTCCGCATCCCGATAGTGCTTGCGCGCTCCCGGGAAGACCGGAGTGTAACCACGTCCCACGAGCGATTCTCGAAACCGCTTGAGCCCTTCGGCTGAGAGCAACAAATCCACATCAACGGTGAGTCGCTCGTAGCCGTGAAGCGCCATCGCCATCCCGCCAATCAGCGCGTAGTCGATCCCCTCTTCCGCCAGGCGCCGGGCCAAGCGTCGCAGCGTCTTGTGCACCGGGCCTTCACCCATAAAGAACTCGTCCGCTCTTTGGAGAACTCTCTCGACGTCTGTGGTCACGAGCGCGATTATACATCTACTTTCAATAAGGCGGAGTTGGAGTTTGGACATTCACCGCAAGCTCCTTCTGCCGCTGAACTCCGGAGGCGTTCGATGGGTGTAGAACGAGTGTCGCAGCACGCGATTAACTCCGTCAGGAGTTGTATACGTGTCGGACGACTTCGGCGACGATCGACATCTCACGCCTGACGAGGTGGGCGGTCGCGGCTACTACTACCAACAAACAACCATCACGTGGTCGCCCGCGCAGGCCGGACCATGAAAGATATTAGCGCGCAAGGAACAGGTGTCGCGGTGGGTTCCGCTCACCGCCCGCCAAGACGCAAAGCGAAATCACGCTTCCGCTCGCAGGGCTTCAGCTTGATCACGTTGTTAGCCGATTCCGCCTCGCTGCGAAGCTTGTTTCTAAGTCCCTCGTCCCATGCCAGCGGCCGAAGTTCATCATCCGGCGCGGGCCGGACGACGATCCAGTACCGGCCCGGCGCGAGATTCGACAGGGTGAACGCGCCGCCGCTCTCCACGCTGGTGTCGTGATAGCGGAGGACATCGCCGGCGAATTCCGACTCGGCGGGAACGACATGGACGTGAAGTCTAGAGGCGCCCGCTTCATCCCTTGGCGCTGGTGTGACGCGGCCGCTTACCGATGCCGCGCCTTCTGAGAGGGTGATGACGAGGTCAACCAGCCGCGCGCCCGCTTTGACAGCAATGTCGTTGCGCGATTGCTTGGCAGCGCCGCCCGGCTGATCCGAGGAGGGCGGCGTCATTGACCGGACATACCATTTCTCGCCGGGAAGTTGAACCTCGATGCGGTAGCTATCGGCGTCGAGGCTCGAAAGCACGAAAGCACCGTTCCCATCGGGCGCCGCGGTATAACTCGACGGCGACAGGAACTCCGGCACGTCTTTCTGTGCGGTCTTCTGGTCCCGGCGAGCGACGACGACGCTCTCGATCGCCATCGAGTCGCGCAGGTCTTTGCAGCCGGTGAGATTGGCTTTCTGAGCCGGTTCCACGGCTATGCGCCCGGCGACCGAGGCGAGCGATGAAAACGGCAGCTCGACTCCGGTGACGTCCGCATCTTTCACGACCACCCGGCGAGGCGCCGAGGCCGCATCAACGCCGTCATCGGTCCTCGACATCCCGCGAGCCACTGCGTAGTACTCACCGTTGGTTACGCCGTAAAAACCGAATCCGCGATTCGCGCTGCGGAGAGCCACGTATGCCGCGTCATGGACGGCCCCGCTGTCCGCGCGTATTAGCGACACATCCGCGCCCATGACGGTTGAGCCGGCCGGTGTTCCGGTAACGGCGCCGCTCACCGCGAATCCGGGGCCGCCGCGATACCGGATGTCGATGCCACTCACTTCTTCGCCGAGTCGAACCGTCACCTCGGCGGCGTTGTCCGCGGTGGAGGATGGATGGTAGGTCGGCGCGTCGAGCTTGTAGGCGTTGTCGCCGTAAACGTATCGAAAACTCCCGCCCGCGACGACCAGATAAGCGCCCGCATCCAGCCCATAAGCACGGTACACCCCGCGATCGTCGGTGACGACCTCAGCAGGGTCGCTCGACGGGGCCGTCTGGCGTCCGGCGTCGTCGCGGACACGAAGGAGGCGCACGCGAACCGTGACAACCGGCTCGCCCGCGAAGTTGGTTACGGTACCGGTGATCACACCGCCCTTCGCCATCGTGACCGTGACGCTTTCGCCGATTCGGTAGTGCTTTCGCCCGGGTTCGAAGGGGAGTTGCACGTAGCCGGGAACTGCGACGCTGAGCGAATAGGCTCCCGGCGAAAGTCCCTCTACCTTGAACCTGCCTTGCTCGTCGGTCCCGGTGACGCGCACGCCGCGGCGCGGCGCGTTGATTGGAGTGGCTTTAACGCCGACGCGCGGGAGCGGCTGCCCGCCCTCAGTCACGACACGCCCCGTGATCACGCCGGTGCGGGCTTGCTGCGCGATTGCGGTGCTCAAGCTTGCGAGAGAGAGAGAAACGGCGAGGAGCGCCGCGGTGCGAGATGATCGGATCACTGCGGGCCCTCCTTCTCTTTCGGCTTCAGGTTGAGGACGAGAGCAACTTCGGTTTCGGCGTCGTTGACCGCCAGCGCCCGCTCGGTGACGGCGGGCGCTCCGGAGGACGCTGTCGCGAGTGTAAGTTCGTACTGACCCGGCGCGAGCGAGTCAATGGTGAAGCGGCCCCGTCCGTCGACCTCGACGGTTGCAATCGGACGTGGTGACTGACTGTCAGCGAGGCGCACGGAGACTTGAAGCCGGGCACCCGCCGCAAGCGTGCCGCCTTCCACCCTCACCTGCCCGCGAATGACAGCCGTTCCATACGAGAGTACGGCGCGCACGCCGGTCACCTCCTCGCGCGGGCCGACGGCGAAGCCGTCTGTCTGATCGGCGCCGTTGTGCTCGACGCGCAAGAGCCGGAATCCCTTGAGCGGCACTCGCCGGCTCAGGGCCAGCCGGATTGTGCCGGGGTGCACGCCGACGAACTTGAAGCTCCCGTCGGCGCTTACACGCGAGGACGAGAAGCGGGGGACCGGAAAGCCCGGATAGACGATGCTTGAGGTGATCTCCATCTCGCGGAGCTTTTGCCAGGCCGCGGGGTCGCCTGTGTTTTCGATTTCGGCAACCCCGGTGACAACGCCGCCCCGCTGAAGCTTGACCTCGAGCTTCTTTACGTCTGCGTTGATCACCTCGAAGACGGCCGGCTCGCTGTAGAGATCGCTCGCGCGGTCGTAGACGACGAAAGCGGCATAGTGGCCGGGCACGAGGCCGCCGATGTGAAACTCACCTCTCGAGTTAGCCTGGTAGCCATACGTGTAACCCTGATTGGTCTTACCATCCGGCCCGGCGGCGGCCCACCCGTACAGGATGTTTGGAACTGGCCGTCCGCTCTCCGCGTCGATGATCCGGCCGGACGCTTCGAAGGTCTGCATCACGGCGCCGACCACGATGTCGGTACCGGTCGCCTCCTGGCCTTCTTCGAGCTCGATCACTGTCGCCTTAGTCGCGTCAGTCACGCTCGGGTGAAAGGTGAGCGGGTGGTAGCCGGCGGCGTTGCCGATGCGGGTCAGGCCGGCGCTCGCCGCTTCGCCGGCGCTCACGATGTAGCGGCCCGCAGGAAGCCCGAAGATGCGATAGATTCCGCGGTCGTCAATGACGTACATCGGCGGATTGATGAGCCAGTCGACCGGCTTTTGACCTCGCGCGTCGATGCGGATCAAGGTTACTCGCTGACCTGTGAGCGGGCGGCCGTCGGTGTCGGTTACGCGCCCGGTTATCACGCCGCCGCGCTTGAGCGCGAAGTCGATCTTATCAACCGTTTCACCGTCGGCCACCGAGACCCGCCTCCCCGGCTGAGCAGGATTGGCTTCGTCCTGAATCACGAGCGCAGGACCGAAGGGCACGACCCTGTACTGCCCTGCCGGCAGCCGCGTAAGCCGGTAGGCGCCTTCGTCGTCCGTGCTCGTTTTTGAAAGCGGGCTGGGTGGCGGGTTTGTCTCCGGGCCCAGCAAGGCGACAGTCAGTCCCGCAACGGGCTTTCCGCCAATCGTCACCCGCCCGGTTATCGCACCGGTCGCTTCCCTGGCCGCCCTTGAGTCTGGTGATTGCGATTGTCCCCATTCGGCCGATGCGGCGATGAAAACGACCGCGATCCACGCGTTGATTCCCGTCAGTCTGGACATAGCGAACCTCCATGGACGCCGTTGCGAATGCAACCTGGTTAGTTGGGTGAAGGTACGCCCTACTGTAACGCGGCGGGATTCTATACCCGAACGATGGTGATTGCAACTCGAATCACCGTGAGTCTGTGGGGCACAGCGGGTGAACGCCGAGAAGCGGCCGGTGTCGGGGCACAGCCGCTTAACGTGCAGTACGTTCGCGCGTGACCCGACGACGCGAACACCCGCGAGAGGGTCTCGGAGCAAGCGTTCGCGTCGTCCGGGTCATTCGTGGAGGTCATCCGCGAGTGCGCTCGAACTCCTTCATGATCGACACGAGCGCCTCGATGCCCTCGCGCGGGAATGCATTGTAGATCGAGGCGCGAATACCGCCGACCGACCGGTGCCCCTTGAGCCCGCTCATTCCAGCCTTGGAGGCTTCGGCGACGAACTCCTTTTCGAGGTCCTCGCTCGGGAGTCGAAACGTGACGTTCATCAACGACCGGCTGTCGGGTTTCGCATGCGGGCGATAGAAGCCCGACGCGTCGATCGCGTCGTAGAGGAGCTTCGCCTTCTCCTCGTTGCGCCGACCTATGGCCTCGAGGCCGCCCGCGCCAACGAGCCATTTCAGCACGAGCCGCATGATGTATATCGGGAAAACCGGCGGCGTGTTGTAGAGCGACTTTTCCTTCGCGTGCGTGTTGTAGTCAAGCATGGTGTGCATGCCCTTCGGGCTGCGCGCGAGCAGATCATCGCGAATGATGACCAGCGTCACTCCGGCGGGGGCGAGGTTCTTCTGTGCGCCCGCGTAGATCAGACCATACTTCGTCACGTCGAGCGGGCGGCTGAAGATGTCTGAGGACGCGTCGGCCACCATCGGCACCGCGCCGGTATCAGGATCATACTTCCACTCCGTGCCGAAGATCGTGTTGTTGGTGGTCACGTGGACGTAGGCGGCTTCTGGATCGAGCTTCAGCTCATGCTGGCCCGGAATGCGGGCGAAGTTCTCCGCTTCGGTGCTGGCGGCGACGGTTATCTGGCCGATTTTCTGCGCTTCTTTCATCGCCTTCTTCGACCACGACCCGGTAATGATGTAGTCGGCCTTGCCGCCGGCGGGGAGGATGTTCATCGGCGCCATCGAGAACTGGAGCGACGCGCCGCCTTGAAGGAAGAGGACGTGGTAGTTATCCGGTATATTTGCGAGCTTGCGGATGTCGGCTTCGGCGCCCTGGATGATCTCGTCGAACGTCTTTGAACGATGGCTGATCTCCAGCACCGACATGCCGACGCCCGGGAGCGCGACCAGATCGCGCTGGGCTTCTTCGAGCACCGACAGCGGGAGCACGGCTGGGCCCGCTGCGAAATTGTATATTCTCGTGGTCATGATGTTGTGTCCCTCCGTTTTTTGATCGTGTGAAGCATCTCGGCCTAGTGGTCCGGAAGTGCCAGTGGAGCGATGAATTTGAATCCGTCCGGCCCGAGTGTGCGGGTGAGGTGGGCCATCACTTTCTTCGCGTTGTCGTTAGGACCGGCGACGTACAAGGGTTTGCCATTGTCTCCGTACTCGATCATCTCGCTACACGAGTCAGGGTCGATCGCCCCGAATATCTCGCGCGAGTAGAAGTAGTCCGGGTCGGGTTTGAAACCGAGTTTCGCCGCGTACTGATAGCCTCCGCGGATTAGCTTTAACGCGAGGGCCGGGGCGCAGCCCACGTGTTCTTCACCCGCCTGCAGGCGGTTCACGGCATGAGAATACTCCGCCTCAGTGATCGCGGGGTTAGCGAAAGCCGACTTTACGCCCAGGCAGCCAATGTCGACGAAGAACGCCGCGAACGCAACACGGCCGTCGGGGTGCGAGCGCGAAAACAGTATCGAGGCCGCTTTCCGGTCTCGCCACTCCTTACTAATGAAGCAGTCGCGAACTGGATAGTGGGCGATGTCTCGAATCAGGCCCGCCCTCGGGTCGCGGTCGCGGCTGGGTTTCTTGGGGGTCTTGGTTTTTCGCTTTCGGCTTACTGGCACGATGTCGGCCCTCCGCACTCATTAGAGTCGAAGCAGACTCGTCTCGATGATGTCGTTGGAATTCGCCGTCAATGCTTCGAGCACTTCGCTTGCCGGAGCTGAATCGAGATGAATGCGAGCGACGGCGGCGACGGCCCCGTCGAACACGATGTTCTCGGTTTCTTCGACGTTGATGCCGGCTGCCTTCAGTTGATCGAAGATGTCGGCGAGCACGCCCACGCGGTCGAAGTGCCGGACCACCAAGAGGTGCGTTGCAGGAGTTTTCCTGGCGATGTTGACGACGTTCGGAGGCCGTCCCGTTTCGAGGTACTCGCTGATGACCCGTACCGTTTCGTCGCTTATGGCCTGTTGGGCTTGATCAGTGGATGCCCCGATGTGATGAGTGCCTATCACACCATCGAGCTTGAAGATGTCGTCTTCGACGGTGCCGGTGCCGCCTGACGGCTCGCCCGCGAATACGTCAAGACCGGCGCGAATGCCGCGCTCGCGGACCGCCCTGGCTAGCGCCGTTTGATCGACGACCTCCGCGCGCGAGGTGTTGATGAAGAATGAACCTGGCCGCATCGCGGTGAAGAACTTCTCATCAATCAGGTTCTTCGTGTCATCTTTAAGTGCCACGTGAACGCTCACGATGTCGGCCGTCGCGGCGACGTCGAGCGGCGACGCCTTCATGTCGACGCCGAGCCTCTCTGCGCGTTCAGGCGTGAGCGAACGGCTCCAGGCGACGACCGGCATACCGAAGGCGCGGGCGCGGGGAATCATCTCCTGGCCGATGCGCCCAACGCCGATCAAACCGAGCGTGCGCCCGAACACGCCGCGAGCCTTGCTGTACTCTTTCTTGTTCCAGCGGCCCTCTTTGAGGTCGGCGACGTTATTAGGTATACGGCGGTCGAGCGCCAGAATCAGTCCGAACGCGAGTTCCGCCACGGCGATCGAGTTCTTCCCCGGACAATTCGAGACGTAGATTCCGCGGGCGGAGGCGGTCTTCACGTCGATCGTGTTGTAGCCCGCGCCGGCGCGGACGACGAGACTCAGGTGGCCGCCTTCGAGCATCGGCCCGCTGACTCTTGTGCCGCGCACGACGAGGATTTCCGCGGCGGTCGAGGCGATGGCTTGGGCGAGCGCATCGTCCTTCAAATCGGGATCGTAGACGATTTCGCAGCCGGCTTGCTTTAGGGCCGCCTGGCCGCTGTCGGGGAACTTGTCGGCTATGAGTATCTTCATGACGATAACTCCTATGCAGTATTATTGGACAAATCTTAATCATTGTCCCTGTCTACTGACAAGATGAACCACGCACGCACTTTGTTCAACACAGATCGGAAGCACGTGATCGCGCCGCGGTCGTAGAAGACCGACGTCAACAAGGCTGGGCCGGTGGATCCGCGTTCATCCGTCCGCGTTTGTGGTCAAATCAAGTGACTCAGCAACCCATCGCGCAGTTTCGGCTCGAACCACGTTGACTTCGGAGGCATGATCTCGTCGGCGTCGGCAATCGCCATCAGCTCTGCGACTGTAACCGGGTACATTGAGAATGCGACGGCGGCGCGGCCTTGGTTCACCATCTCTTCAAGCGTCGCCGTCCCGCATATGCCGCCTACGAAGTCGATTCGTTTGTCGGTGCGCACGTCCTTTATGCCGAGCAGCGGATCGAGCACGCGGTCCTGGAGGACGCTGACATCGAGCGACTTGATTGGATCGGCCGGATCAACGGCGCCGAGCGGAATTCTGAGACTATGCCACCGGCCGCCCACGTACATGCAGATTTCGCCCTTGCAAGAAGGCGATGGCGACGCAGCTTCGCTCACCGCAAGTCGCTTCGAAACCGCTGCGACGAATTCCTCAGCAGGCATCCCGTTGAGGTCCTTCACGACCCGATTGTAGGGCAGTATCTGGAGCTGATCTGCTGGGAACAGGACGCAGAGGAAAAAGTTGTACTCCTCGGAGCCGGTGTGGCCCGGATTGGCGGCCTTGAGCTGAGCGCGGGTGCGGCTGGAGCTCGCCGCGCGATGATGGCCGTCGGCGATATAGAGGAGCGGTACCGACGAGAACTCCTCGACGAAGCGAGATGCCGCCTCGTCAACTCGCCAGATCGTGTGTTGAATCTGATCGGGCGCGGTGAAGTCACACAAGGGATTGGCAGCTTGAACGTCGCTCACCAGAGCTTGAATCTCGGCGCGGCCGCGATACGTCAGGAACACCGGCCCGGTCTGCGCTCGAAGCGCGACCATGTGGCGCGTGCGGTCGTCTTCTTTGTCCTTGCGGGTTCGTTCGTGCTTGCGAATGAGGCCGGCGTCATACTCATCGACTGAGCAGCACGCGGCGATGCCGGTTTGTTGGTGTTCACCCATCCGAAGCCGGTAAACATAGATGCTCGGCGTTTGTTCAACAATGAGCGGGCACTCGCGTTTGAGCTTGTCGAAGTTGTCCGCAGCTTTCTGATAAACCGCCTCCGCGTAGGGGTCGGCGCCCGCTGGAAGATCGATCTCGGGACGCGAGATGTGGAGAAAGCTGAGGGGGTTGTCCGAGGCGAGCTGGCGGGCTTCCTCGGTGTTTACGACGTCGTAGGGAACGGCTGCGACCTGCCCGGCTTTGTTGCTGGGCGGCCTCAGGGCTTGAAATGCGCGGATTAGTGCCATTCTGTCTGAAATCTCCTCGGCGTTTTTCTTTCCGACTCGAATGCTAGGTTGAGCGCGTGAGAGGTGTCAACTTTGGAGTGACCGTGGAGTGCGGCGACCTGGCGCCGCTTTGGTAGTCCCAACCTTGAACCGTGCCAATCTGGACCGCAAAAGCGGCGTCAGGTCGCCGCGCTCCAAAGCGTGATATGATCCAAACCCATCAATCAATCCGAGGTGAACAACCTGGACGCGCTGTCGCCATTGGTTCTCCTTTCGTTGGTCGTTTGCGACCCGCCTTTTGCCTGAAGCTCGTCGCTATTTGATCGTCTTTGGGGCGTACCCTGAGTAGGGGCTGCGGTGCACAACGAATCCATTTTTTCGGAGAGGAATCCAGAATCCTGGAAATCACGCGTCTAAGCTGTTCGGCGGCGTAAGCGTAAAGCGCTCAAAGTACGGACGTTGGTTCTGCATGCATCCCTGGCATAGCTTTTGCGCCTATCGCGGCTTACCATCCATTTAGATTCACTCGGGTTAGAACAAGCCAGCGTAGTTTCGGACCACACATGGATTACCCAGTCGGTAAACCGTGCCAATTCTCAACTGCCGCCCCCCGGCGGCCATATCCAAGGCAGACCAATAACAAGCCCGTTGAAGCCTTTGAAAGGGAGGAACGTGTATGAGACGACAGTGCATGAAACAACTAGGATCAGTTGTAATGATCCTGTTGCTGCTTAACGGAGTCGTACTTGGACAATCCACACGCGGCAGCCTGATCGGGACGGTGACCGACCAGTCAGGTGCGGCTGTCGCCGGCGCAAAAGTAACGGCCAAGAACGTAGCGACCGGCGAAGAACTGCAAAGCAAGACCAACGATGTTGGAGTATTTGTCTTCTCCTCGCTGCTGCATGGCCAATACAGCGTGACGGTGGAGGCCGGAGGCTTCAAGCGACTCGAAGTCCCGGAAGTGATGATAGAGGTCAGCCAGCAGGCCAAGGTCAACCTCGCGCTCGAAGTCGGCGCGGTGACCGAACAAGTGACGGTGACGGGCGAGGCGCAAGAGGTAATCAACACCTCGAGCCCTGTCCTCTCGAGCACCATCAGCATGAAGCAGGTGAAGGATCTGCCCTTGCCGTCGCGGAATCCGCTCGACTTGGCCCGGCTTCAACCCGGGATCGCTGTCGCGGGCGACAACACGCGCAACGCGTCAGTCGGCGGCCTTCGAGGCACGGCCACAACGGTGACCCAGGACGGCATCAACGCGATGGACAACTTCGTGAAGACGAGCTCGTTCTTCGCTATCAGCGCTCCGTCAGTCAACGCGACAAGCGAGTTCAGCATAACCACGGGAACGGTAGGCTCGGATGCCGGCCGCGGCGTGGCGCAGGTCCGGCTGGTCACGACCTCGGGCACGAACGACATTCACGGCAGCGCGTTCTACCAATCTCGAAATGACGCGTTCAACTCCAACTCGTTCTTCAACAATTTCAACAGCGCTGAGAAAGCCATCGAGCGGCAGCACTTCTTCGGATTCACTGCGGGCGGGCCGCTGTGGATTCCGAAGCTGTACGATGGTCGCAACAGCAGCTTCTGGTTCTTCTCGTACGAAGGGTTCCGCGAGCCGTTCTCGCAAACCCGGAATCGCACGGTGCTTACTCGGGAAGCCCGGCAGGGAATCTTCCGCTATCTCGGATGCCTGAACCCCACGGCAAACCCTCCGTGCACGTTAACGGCGCCCCAAGCCGTCAACCTCCTGTCAATCGGCACCGTCAACGATGTCAACCCGTTGACCAAGGATCTGATTGACAAGACGCCGCTGCCAAACAACACGCTGCTTGGTGACGGCTTGAATACCGGCGGCTTTACCTTCAACGTCCCGGGCGTGAACAACAACGACAAGATCAGCATCCGGGCCGACCAAAAACTGTTTGACAGTTCGCGGTTCGGCTCCCACAAGGTGGAGTGGGTCTTCCACCGAGCCAAATTCTTGTTGACACCTGACACCTTCAACGGACTCGAAGCGCCGTTCCCGGGCGGATTGAATGCGAGCCAGGGCTCGACTCGACTTCTCACCGCGGCGGCGATTCACTCCGTTTTCGGCGCGAGCGCGACGAATGAATTTCGCGCAGGCTACCAGCGCGCACCAGTCGGCTTCTTGCGGGACACCCCGCCGGACCGGCCATTCTTCACAGATTTCGGGTCAATGACCGATTACGACAACACGTTCATGTCCCAGGGGCGGAACACCTCGCTCTTCCAGTACATCGACAATTTCTCCCTGCAAAAAGGGACGCACACGATGCGAATGGGTGTGGATATCCAGTCGGTCAGCGCCACGACCTTCAACGACGCGGGTACTAACGAGACCATCTCGCTCGGCACGAACTCGGCGAATAGCAACGGGATTCTGAATGGCGAGTTCCCCTTCCTTTTCCCCGGAGCGGCAGGCACGACCATTGCCAACCGTGGAAGGGCCATCTACAACGACATCACCGGATTCCTGGGTGCGGTCTCCAGGACATTCAACGTCACGAGCCCGGATTCGGGGTTCGTCCCCGGCGCCACTCGCCAGCGGAATTTCCGATACCGCGACGTGAGCGTCTACTTCCAGGACCAGTGGAGAATGAAGCGCAATTTCACGCTCAGCTACGGCGTACGTTGGGAGTTTATGGGCGTGACCAAGGTGACCAATGGTCTGGCCATTCAACCGGTCGGCGGAACCGCCGGCCTGTTCGGGATTTCGGGGCCGGGCAATCTGTTCAACCCCGGCGTTCTGAAAGGTCAGCCCGAGACGAAGATTGACTTCGTCAGCGGCGACACCGGGATTCCCTTGCACGGCAATGACTGGAACAACTTGGCGCCGTTCATCGGGTTCGCGTACTCGCCGGACTTTGAACCTGGACCATTGCGATGGATCTTCGGCGCCGAGGGCAAGAGCTCTATGCGCGGCGGGTTCGCGATCACGTACCTGCGCGACGGCTTCACGGTCGTCAGTAATGCACTGGGCGTGGGAACGACCAACCCTGGCCTGATTCAGACCGGCGGCACCAACGTCCCTGTCGGGGTGCTGTCGGGTCTTGTCGACATCGCGACGCCTGCGTTCAGGATACCGATCACCGATCGGGAGAACAATCTGGTCAACACCAACAACGGACTGTGGACGTTCGATCCGAACCTCAGGACGCCCTACGTTCAGCAGTGGTCGTTCGGGATCGAGCGCGAGATCGCAGCCAACACGGCGATCGAGGTTCGATACGTCGGCAACCACGCTATCAAGATCTTCCGGGCGGTTGACTTCAACGAGGTCAACATCTTTGAGAACGGGTTCATGCAGGAGTTCCTGAACGCGCGGAGGAACCTTGCAGTCAGAGGCGGAACGAGCTTCGCGCCGGGTCCAGCGGGGACTGTTCCGACTCCGACTCTCAGCCTACTCTTCGCCGGGCTGCCGTCGTCGAGCGGCTTCACCAATGCGACGTTCATTAACAACCTCAACCTTGGGAACGTTGGCGCGATGGCGTCAACACTCGCTTTGAGCGCCACGTACAGAAACAACCGGCTGAACCTGGCGCCCAATTTCTTCGTTGCGAATCCGAATGCCGCTTTCGCGCGGCTATTGACCAACGGGTCATTCTCGAACTACCACTCCCTCCAGGTATCGATGCGCCGCAGGCTTTCGCACGGACTCTCCTGGGAGGCCAACTACACGCTGAGCAAGGCGATCACTGACAGCGAAGGAAGCCAGAGTACTCTGGAGTCCTCACGCACGCTGCGCAATGGCGCGCTGGACCGGCATCAGGCCAGCTTCGACCAGACTCACCGGTTCATCGCCAATGCAATCTGGGAGCTTCCGTTCGGTCCGGGGCGCAGGTTCTTGAGCAACGGGCTGGGGCCGATGGGTAAGGTCCTCGAAGGATGGGAGGTCGGTACGATCGTCAACTGGCAGTCCGGATCGCCGTTTGCGGTCTACTCGAACCGCTCCACCTTCAACAGCTTCAATGCGGGGTTGAATCCCGCGACGCTGGTTGGAATTACGTTTGAGGAGTTCAAGAAGAACCTGGGCATCTTCCGCACGCCTGGCGGAATCTTCTTCGTCAACCCGGCCCTGCTTGACATTCAGACCAACGCGCTTGGCCAGGTTACGCAATCGACGCTGAAGCCGGGTCTTCTTGGATCGGCAGACGTGGGTTCGTTCGGAGACTTTCCTCGGAACGTGCTCCGAGGTCCGCGATACTTCCAGACGGACTTCAGCGTGATCAAGCGCACCCGCTTCCTCGAGCGCGGAAACGTCGAGTTTCGCGTGACGTTGTTGAACGCGTTCAACAATGCGAACTTCAACTTCGGCGACCAGAACTTCGACAGCTCGAGCTTCGGTCGCATCACCGGTACAAGAGGGGGATCGCGCATCATCCACTTCTTGTTAGGCGTCAATTTCTAGGAAGCGACGCCAGGATAGCCCTGGTCGGAAGGGGCGGCGTTCGGCCGCCTCTTCCGGTCCAGGTTTGCAGCATAGAGTGTGATCCGATGAAAAGTCTCGTCGCCCTATTCGTTGCTCTAGCGCTTCTCGCCACAGTCACGCTTGCCCAGGAGGGGCTCGGAGGAGGGGGCTCGAGTTCCCGGAATCGAGGGCCGGATGTTCCATCCCTTGGGCTGCCGTTGAGAGTTTCAGGCGAGGTTCTGCAGGTCGACCTCGAACGCAAGGCTATTCAGATTCGCGCGAAGAATCGCAAGCAAGCGGTCGGGTACGGACTCGACCCGAAGTGCAAGATCAGGGCTGATAAGAAAGAGTTCGAGAAGAGCGAATTGAAGCTCGATGAGGTCCAAGCCGGCTACGAAGTCGAGTTGACCGTCCGGCGGGCCGATTTGCTCGTGATTGAGATGAAGGTCAAAAAACCGAAGCCGAAGGAATCAAGCTAGGGCACTATCCTCCCGCCTCAACTTCGCCTCGCGCTCCAACCTCCTCGATCCCGCCGCAAAGCTTAACAAAACCGGAGACTGGGATGTTGATTCTTGCCGTGAAGACCAGCATCGTATGTCCGCACCGTCCGGCCCTGCCAAATGAGATCCGCGTGTTACCGCTAACGACATCGAATCATTTGCGCCGCCCATGTCTCTCTGCAAGAATAGGCCGAGATGGCCTCGCGGACCCAAGCAAGCACCGATCGCCGCGCGACGCTGGCGATCATGCTTTGTTTCTTCGCTTCGGGCATGAGCGGGCTTGTGTATCAGGTCGTCTGGGTCCGCGAGCTTGTGCTGGTCTTCGGCGCGACGACGTTCGCCGTCAGCACGGTGCTCACCGCGTTCATGGGAGGACTCGCGCTCGGCAGTTACTACTTCGGCCGCTCGTCATGGAAGATCACGCGCCCGCTGCGAGCCTACGGCCTGCTCGAAATCGGAATCGGCATATGGGGCTTCGCCGTTCCGTTCATCCTCGCGATACTTCCGAACATCTACCGGACCCTCTGGCAGTGGGAGTTGTCCTTCTTCGCGCTTAGCATCATCAGGTTCCTTCTGGCGGCTTTGGTGCTAATCGTGCCTACGGCTTTGATGGGCGCGACGCTGCCGGTGCTCTCGAGTCATTTCGCCCGAGACTTCACGCGCATCGGTTTGCGTGTCGGAACGCTCTATTCGCTGAACACATTCGGCGCCGTCGTGGGCGCGCTGATCACCGGCTTCGTGTTGATTCCGCTTCTCGGCATGCGCGCGACGACGGCGACCGCCGCGTCGATTAATCTGCTTCTGGGGATCGTAGCATTATATGTATCGCGCTATGTATCGCGCGCCTTTACCCACGCTTCGCCGGCGGCGGCCGATTTCGGAGCAGCCGAGCCAGGCAGGGCTATCCGGCCGGATCATCGACGCGCCAGATCTAAGGCGCCTCGCGAGGGCTGGTCGTCGGACGCGCATCCGGGACGCGGCGCGGTGATCACGGTGCTCGTAGGGTTCGCGTTGAGCGGGTTCGTCGCGCTGTCTTACGAGGTGATCTGGAGCCGGGTGCTCGCGTTGATCATCGGGTCGTCGGTGTACGCATTCAGCATCATGCTGACGACGTTTTTGATTGGGCTCGCGCTGGGCGCATCGGCAGCCGCGCGTCTGGCGGATCGGATTCGCAATCCCATCGTCGCGTTTGCGTTGATCGAGGCCGGCGTCGGACTCACGTCGCTTGCCGGAACTTACTTGTTCAACGATCTGCCCTACGTCTTCGTGCAGCTTTATCGTTTGGTCGAGTCCTCGGGATGGGGCGTCCTCCTCTTTGTGCGGTTCGTAGTCGCGTCGCTGGTGATGCTCGGTCCGACGTTGTTGCTCGGCGCGCTGTTTCCGGTAGTCGTCAGGATCATCTCGAGCAGAGCGGGGAATCGGACCACAGGCCAGATGGTCGGCGAAGCTTACGCGGCGAATACGGTCGGAGCGATCGCGGGTTCGTTCGCCAGCGGTTTCGTGTTGATTCCCTGGCTGGGATTGCTCGACAGCTTGAAGGTGAGCGCGGCGGTGAACTTCGCGGTTGCCGGCGCGCTGTTTTTCGTAACGGGTCCTCCGGTTCGGCGGTGGGTTGGAACGGCGGCGGCGGGGGCGCTCGTGGTCGGCGTTGCGTTGTTTCATCCCCCGTGGGACTCGGACGTGATGTCGAGCGCCGTCTACCGCTACGCGCCCTCGCTCAGCCAGATGAGCCGGCAGCAGATGTCCGAATACCTCAAACGCGGCCAGGGCGAAACCGTCTTCTATAAGGAAGGCATCACGTCGACGGTCGCGGTCCAGAAGCAAGGCGACGATCTCGTGCTGAAGGTCAACGGCAAGCCCGAAGCATCCACTGCCGGGGACATGCCGACGCAGATCCTCATCGGCAGCCTGCCGCTACTCGTGCGCGAGCACACCGATGACGTGCTGGTGATCGGACTCGGCAGCGGAATCACGCTCGGCTCGGTTCTTCGGTTCCCGATCAAGCGGGCTACATGCGTCGAGCTTGAGCCCGCGGTCGTCGAAGCGTCGTACCACTTCGGCGATGCGAACAACCGGCCGCTTGCCGATCCGCGCTTGAAGCTGATTGCCAACGACGGCCGCAACTACCTCTTTACGACGAACGAGAAGTTCGACGTGATCGTGTCCGAGCCCTCCAACCCGTGGGTGACCGGCGTCGCGAATCTGTTCACGCTCGAATATTTCAAGCGCGGCGCGGAGAGGCTCAGAGATGACGGCATCTTCAGTCAATGGCTCCAGATATACGAGATGTCGCCCGAAGACGTCAGGGCGCTGATAGCGACGTTTCGCGCCGCGTTTCCTTACGTGTACGTCGTTCGCGGGGCCGAAGGAGACTTGATGCTGCTCGGGGCGAAGCAGGAGAGGCGGCTCGACCTTTCGGTGATCAGCGCTCACTTGACTGAAGCGAGTCTCGCCGCCGATCTCAAACGAATCAACACGGCGAGCGCCGCGGACTTGATCTCGCGGTTCTATCTCGGCCCGAGCGAAGTAGACGGTTTGTCCAAGGGCGCGCCGTTGAACACCGACGACAATGCGCTGATCGAGTTCAGCGCGCCGAGGCGGGTCGGGACGGCGGAAGAGACGGTCGAGCGCAATCTGAAGCTGTTGCTCGCACACGCCGCGTCGCCCGTCCCTTACACCGACGGGTTGCCGAAATGGGACAGTAGCCGCGCCGACTTCTTGCTGGACGTCGCGCTGGGTGCTCTCAAGCGCAACGACACGGGCCGCGCCGAGCAGTTCGTCGCCTATTCGCGCGACACGCTCGAAACCGCTCGGGGCTTCAGCATCTCAGGGGAGTTGCGCCTGGCGCGCGGGGACGAAACAGGGGCCCTCGAAGACTGGCGACAGGCCCTTCAGATTGACGCCAGCCACTTTTACACGCTGGTCAATCTGGGAAAGTTGTACCTCACCAAACAGGACTTGCCGCGCGCGACTCCCTATCTGGATCTGGCTCTGCAAGCCGAGCCTGCGAGCGCCCGTGCCCATCACCTCAGGGGCCTCGCGTATCAGGCGGCGGGTGACCACGCGCGCGCGGCGCTCGAATACCGGAAGGCTCTCCCGGACCTGCAGTACACCAGGAGCATCTGGACTTTTTATCTGAATTTCGGGACGGCCCTCGATGCCGAAGGGCTGTACGAAGAGGCTCGGGAGATGCTGGAAGAGTACGCCCGCCTGGTTCCGCGAGATCCCGACGGCCACTATCTCCTGGGCGCGGTGCTTGAGAAGCTCGCCGAGCGGACGGTCGATGAAGCACTAACCCGGCGCGCGATTGAAGAGTTGAAGCTTGGGCTGGGCATCAAGCCCGGCCACGCGACGTCGCACTACTATTTGAGCAAAGCGTATCGCCGGCTGGGTCTTTTCGATCAGGCCGACGCCGAGTTCGAGATGTACGAACGATTGTCGCCTTGAGCACCCTCACTGTGACTGATCAACCAACGTGACTGTCAGCCGCTTTTTTCTCTTTGTGTTTCGCGCGAATTGATTTACATTAGTCTCGTCCGGGACGGGTCGAAATAACAGGCGCCGGAGCGCGTAGATGTCAGCCATACGGAAAACGGCCCTCGCGATCACAACGGTTATGCTGCTGGGCAGCGTCACGTTCCTGCCGCGCGCGGTCTCCGCTGACCGCTCCTCCCTCGAAGTCCTTCTCGATAATCGCAAGGTCGTGAACGTCGTTGACGACTTCCTGTGGTTTTGGGAAAAGGCGAGAGGCAAATCGCCGCGTACGCAAAGGCGACTGTGGTTCCGGATGGTTGAAAACAAACACCGCGACTACTTCGAGCGGGCAGTTTATCGCAACGCAGCTTCCGATCAGCGGCGGTTGATGCTCGACCTCTTCCTGGCGCGAGTGCCCGATCACGTCGACGCGATTCGCGAGTTCAACAGGGTGGCAGGCGATAGGCTGACCGAGGCTATCATCGATTTCAAGTCCCGCTTCCCTGAATACCGGCACCGGAAGAACGTCTACATCGGTTTGAGTCTCTTCGGATTCGATGGCGCGGTGCGGCCCGTCCGAAACGACGGCGGCGTCCCAGACACGCTGTGTCTGGCGGCCGATGTGCTCTGCGACTACAGCGGCGACGAGTTGCGGATCGCGATGGCGCACGAGTTCTTCCACCTGTACCACTTCAGTTTCCTGTTCGAGCAGCCGGCGATTGCCGAGTTTCGAGGAGCGCATCTGCCCTTGATGAGTGAAGGCATGGCAGTGGCTGGCGCCGAAGCCGTCTATCCCTACCAGGCTCGCGAGCTTTACCTGCACGTCCCCGATGAAGAACTTGCCGACCAGCGGGCGCAGCTTGCGACGAGCAGCGCCCGGTTCCTGGAACTGATTCAATCGGGCGCGGCCGCTGAGGACTACGAGCTCTGGTTCAAGAACACCGGGGACGATTTCGTGCCCGATCGCGGCGGTTACCTGCTCGGTTACGAAGCCGCAAAGCGAGTGCTTTCGGTGTACACCCTCGAGCAGATGGTTCGAATGACGCCCTCGCAGTTGCGCGAGCAGGCCGAAGAGCAGCTTACGGTCATGTCGGGTGCGCGGTTCATCATGCTCGCGTCCGCCAGATAGCCAACCGACCAGCGTGCAAAACCCTCTACCGATGGTACGCAGGAGCCACGGGCGCACCTAACCATCGTTCTCGATTATGATGCGCTTTCATTCCGGCTTTGAGTAATCGAGTTTCAGATAGCTGCCCGCGTCGCCGACGATGAAGATGAACTCGCCGCTGTTGATACTCGCGCGGGTGATCCCCTCCGGTTTCATCTTCGGGTCGAGCGTCGTCTCTTTCACCGGCTTTGAGTCGCCCCCGGCCCACTCCCACAAGAAGAAGTCGGTCTTCTCGTGGTGTTCCGGCGCACCGGCGAGGATCAAGAACGACTTCAGGCGGCTGTCGTACTGGAGGTCGCGAATGCCAGAGCCTTCGAGCGGCAACTGTATGGCGCCGGGCCCCGCGACCTGAAGGTTGTCGGCTGTGAACGGCCCGTGGGGGTCGCGCAATCGGATCGGAACCACGATCGCTTGTCCGCTCACCAGCGGCGAACGCAGCCCAAGCAGCAATCGCCGGTGTGCCGGGTCGGGGTCGGCCGCAATGCCTTCGATATTGAGCCCGCCGTCTTCGCCCTTCTTCTCACCGTCGCCGCGAAGCTCCGGGACATTCTGCAATAGAAAGCGGCGCAGGTCGGGCAGCACCTCGACCCGATTGAGGCTCCGATCCGCAGGATTGATCGAGAACCTGACCAGGGCGTTCCTCTCATCCGCCTTCGGATTGGACTGCGAGCCGACGACGTAGAAGAACGGATCATCGTAGGTTATTCCCTCCGGGTCTTCGACGCTGACGCCGAGCGCGATCGGCGTGACGGGACCGGCTTGGCGGCCGGACTCGTCGAGTTCCATCCATAGCACTTCGCCTGGCCGGTTGTCATCGACCAAGAGGATCGCGTTGGTGCCCGGTACCTGCACGACGCCCGAAGCCTCAAAGGGCCCGCCGTCGAACTTCGTTCCCGCGCCGGGTCTGTCAAGCTTAGATTTTATGTTGCCCTTGTCGCTGACGTTAACGGGTTTATCGGTACTCGGCGACGAACTCATTTTGTGGTTCACATACAGGGCGAGCATGACCGCGAGGATCACGCCCAGGACCTGCGCGAGAATGCGACTCAGCCCGCTGATATAAGCCGCTCTCATCCGTTCGCCCGCCCCCTTTTTCTTCTTGTCCTTTTTCTTCTTTTTCTTTTCGCCCTTATCATCGCCGTCGTGATGCTCGGCGGCGGCATCCGACGAGAGGAGCGTGACGGATTCAGGCTCCGGCTCGGGCGTCTTGTGAGGCGCGGGGGTTGAATCGCCGGCGGGGTGCTCCGATATGTCTGCGCGTCTGCGCGCTTCCTCCGCGGCCTCGATTGAGAGTACGGCGGTGACATTGGCCGCGGTCTCATCGGGGTTTCTGAAGGTCAGTACAGTTTGGCCGAGCTGAATCGCGTCCCCGTGTCGAAGCGTGCGCCCGCGCGTTCCGAGACGCTCGCCGTCGACAAAAGTGCCGTTACGGCTGCCCAGGTCCACGATGCTGAATCCGCCGTCGCGCATCAAAACGACCGCGTGGGTATTGCTGACGGTCGGGTCGGTGAGAACGATATGATTATGAGGCGCCTTCCCGATTTCGATCTCCTTGACCGTGATCGGGTGTTCCAGCTTCTCACCCGACGGCAACACTCCGATCAGCCTCGGACCGAAGCGCCGTTCGATCTGTTCCGTGATCTCAGCGGCGGTTGCCAGGCGCACCGCGGCGGCGGCTTTGATCTGGCGGCTGACTTTCTCTACCGCGGCGGTGTCGGTCGGATCAGCGACGGCCAGAATCACTCTCTTGCCCTGCTTCGATGAGTCATCGTCTTCGAGCGCAACCGGGAGCACCTGAACTTCGCGAAGGAGCCGCGCCGGACAGCGTGACACGACTGCTTCATCGACGTTGAAGGCGCGAAGATCGATGGTTTCGATCTTGAACGTGCGGCTCATTAGATCGCGCAAGTCTTCTTCGCCTGCAACCCGCTGCTCTACGATTGCGCGGTAGAGGCGCCGGCCTTTTGCGCCCGGCACCCGCAGCCGCTCGATCATCTCGCCTGACGCGAGCCCAGCGTTAATGACGGCGTCGGCGAGCGCGTCTTCGGTGAGGGGCGGCGGCTCTCCAGCCGAGAGCAAATCGGGCAGGTCGATCTCGCGGGTCTCGCTGTGTTTTCCCATCCTGAACGTCAGCTTCGACAGCCCGACGCCGACGACGTCCCCGTGATTCAGGAGTCGCGGCTCCGAGATGCGGTCGCCGTTGACGTAGGTTCCGTTCCGGCTGCCGAGGTCGCTGACTGTGAACCCCGCGGCGCCGGCCCGGATGACGGCATGAGCGGTTGAAACGGCTGGGTCCGCGATGACGATGTCGTTACGCGGGCCCTTGCCCAATTGGGTTTCGGAGCGCGTTATCTGTCGATCGAAGACGTCTCCCGAGGGCAGGATGATCCTCAGCTTTGCCGTCTGTTCATCTGGCGCTGCCGAATCAACCGTCGTAGCGAGTTGTTCGATGGTGATGGTTTCAACGTCGGCTTCGGGGAGCCGCGATTCGACCGGCGGCGCCGCGGCTGGAGCGTCATCTGAAGCGTGCGAGTCCTGCGCCGGCTCGGCCTCGGCTTTGAGCGATTCGTAGTAGGCGCGCAGATCGTTTCCGCAGCGATAGCAATAATGCTGCGCCTCGCTGGCGACGGGCGATTTACACTGGGGGCAAGCAAGAGTCATTTTGCCTTTTTGGTTGCAAGCAAGCCGCTTCTGACGATCCCGCCGGCGCAAGTCGATCCGCTGGTATTGTCCCAATTAGCCTTGCGGTTCTTAAGGGCGAAATTATAGCGCGGAGGGTGGTCACGGGGCAAAACGGCGGCTGCAACAGCCTTCGGTCAGTGTCACGATTGCAATCGACCGGACTTGCGTGTTTGACAGCCCTCTTTGCGGGAGTCTACAATCGCCGGTGGAGAATCGCGGCATAAGGAGCACAACACATGCTTGGACTTGGATGGCCTGAGTTATTAATCATCATCCTGATCATCGTCATTCTGTTCGGCGCGCGGCGCATACCGGAAGTGGCGAGGGGACTCGGCGAAGGAATCCGGAGCTTCAAATCCGGAATGCATGGCGACGAGCAGCGGACAATCGACGATGCGAAGCCCAAAGAGGAGAGCCGCCGATCCGCTTAGAACTCGCCGCCCCGCCAGCTTCGTCCCTCCCTACCGCGCCAAATCGGTCTCTTCCGCCGCCACTCGTTGGCGGACACTGAGCTATTCGAATTCGTCGGTGAGCGCCTGGCGTCCGGCGAATCCCGCGTCAACCTCGTGCCAGTAGCCGATCTCGTCCTCGTCGGGTTTCCAACACAGATACACGATCTGACCGTCGCGGTCGTAAGGGAAGTCAACCAGCCCGGTCCTGAAATCCTTCACGTGCACGCCGATGCTCTCGATTTGCTGGATGGCTTCACTGAAGGCGATCATGTGCTTGAGGTAGGTGCCGCCCAACGGGCTTCCGCCGTTCAGCTCGGCGTTCTCGCGGGCACGGTCTAATTCGATCCGCATGTCGACGAGCTTCTCTCGTTCGGACGCGACGCGACTGAGTATCCGGCGCAGTTTGGGAATCAGGCTGCGTGCTTCCGAGAGGGTGAACGTGCGGATCTCTTCTGCTTCGTCGTCGTACATACTGACGTCACTGCCTGGCTGCGGTTGCGGCGTCGGGCAGCTCGACAGGCAGCTTCCCCTTAAACTCGATCTCTCCCAGCACCGCCTTAAGCGCGGCCTCCTCCGCCGCCGGGTAGTATTCATATGCCAGAACATAAGTCGGTAGCTGCGGCACGGACCCGATCACGTACGGGCTGCCGAACAGCACGAAGGCGAACGGTTTCTCAAGCTCAGACAGGTGCTTGAGCAGATTGACCTCGCCTTCCGTCAGGTCAATCGAGCCCTTGAATGCCGAAACACGTATGAACCCATTCACTATCACTATTTCGGCCATCGCTGCCATCTTCTCGATCAACTCGAACTCGGCCGGCGCCGTTTTGTCGGACACGAATACGCTGGTTGTCTTCGGGTGCCGCTTCAGGAGTCCCGACAGAAACGTGCGGCCGGGCGCGCCGTCTCGCCATCCGGCGTCGTTATCGACGAGACTGATGAACAGGACGCGCTGCTCGGCGGTGAGCTTCAGCGGGAGCACGCCTCGCTTGTCACGCGCGAGCGTGATTGCGTTCTCGACTATTCGCCGCGCGGTGCGGTGGTGCTCGGCGCTGCCTAGGACAACATCCAGTCTATTGAGGTCGGTGAAGCGGTTCTTGTCCAGTCCCAGTTTTGCCTTGGCTTCAAGTATCCGACGGACGGAGTCATCAATGCGCGCAGGAGCGATCTCGCCGGACTGGACGGCTCGTTTGATCGCATTGAAGGCGGTCTCGACGCTCGGCGGATACAGCACGACGTCGGCGCCGGCTTTGATGGCGCGCACGGCGGCCTCGCCGTCGGGGTAGTGAGCGGCGATCCCGCGCATTCCCATCGCGTCGGTGAAGATCACTCCCTTGAAACCGATCTCGCGCCGAAGCACGCCCGTCAGCATCACCTCCGACAAGGTCGCAGGCAGGCCCAGCGGCTCGATCTGGGGCAGGGCGATGTGCGCGCTCATCACTCCGCCGACGCCTTCTTCCACGGCGGCGCGAAAGGGCGGCAGCTCGATGCGATCCAAGCGGGCGCGGTCGACGTCTATCGCGGGCAGTTCGAGGTGCGAATCGACCGAGGTGTCGCCGTGACCGGGAAAGTGTTTTGCCGTCGCCATCACGCCGGCGGACTGCGAGCCTCGAATATAGGCGCGAGCCATTCGCGAAACCAGCTCGGGGTTGCTGCCGAATGACCTGATGTTGATTATCGGGTTGCGCGGATTGTTGTTGACGTCGACGACGGGATAGAAATTCACGTGAACGCCGAGCGCGCGAGCCTCCTCCGCGGTGACACGACCGGCCTCGGAGACTAGAGACTCGCTGGCGGTGGCCCCCATTGCCATCGCCCGCGGCAAGCGAGTCGCGCCCAGATACCGCAGCCCTACGCCTCCCTCAAAGTCGGCCGTGATCAACAGGGGATACTTCGATTCTCCCTGCATCCGATTGAGCAGCAGCGCGACTCCTGCGGGCTCGTGCAGCGTGTTCACCTCGCCGAGCATATGGTAACCGCCGACGTGGAATTCAGTGATGTCGCGCCTGATTTGGTTGAACGAGTCGGCGTC
Organism: Blastocatellia bacterium; assembly: GCA_035293105.1. Taxonomy (GTDB): domain Bacteria; phylum Acidobacteriota; class Blastocatellia; order UBA7656; family UBA7656; genus DATDOV01. Next base: position 1,684 of record DATDOV010000034.1, on the reverse strand, counting down.
CTGATTCATGAACATCCCAACCGCCGCGGGAATGATCAACTGGCCGATCTTTTCGTCCAGGGACATCGCCGCGAGCGTCTTCTCCACCCACGTCGGCTCAGGCTGTCTGGGTTTGGGTCGTTGACGCTGGCTCGCACCATTGGACGGAACAGCGATTCCGTGCAACAAGCCAAAAGTCAGCAGCGCGATGACGGTTCTTCTAGGGTGAATCACAGGACTCCTGCCGGTCGTCGAAATAGGGCGAACCCATTCTACATCAGCCGCACACGCGGTCGCAGCGAGCCGGCACTCTAGCACAGCTCGGCGTGCTGATAAAGTTTCGGATGGAGTTTGCCTCCGCAACGAAGGAGAAGAGCTAAGGTTCGGAGGAGGTTGAGTGGGATGGAGATTCGCGGATGCTTGTGAGAGTAAGGCGCCGCAGGGTCTCAACCGAGAACATCGGGATCGTCGGTTTCAATCCGCGCCCCGCTCGTCTCGCGGGGCGAACCCCGGAGGGGAGGGCTGGGTTATGCCTTGGAAGCGGTTTCAATCCGCGCCCCGCTCGTCTCGCGGGGCGAACCTTCATCATCGCTCACGGCCAGCACGATCCGGTCAGTTTCAATCCGCGCCCCGCTCGTCTCGCGGGGCGAACTAGAAACTGTGGCTCAGGGCACTACTTCCATGATGTTTCAATCCGCGCCCCGCTCGTCTCGCGGGGCGAACCACTGGTGAGTGCGGCGGATGTCCCTACCTATCGGTTTCAATCCGCGCCCCGCTCGTCTCGCGGGGCGAACCGACCATGCCGATTCACACACGGGTCGTCGAAGAGGTTTCAATCCGCGCCCCGCTCGTCTCGCGGGGCGAACCAGCACAGCCATTGCCGGTCCCCCAACCGGAGATCGTTTCAATCCGCGCCCCGCTCGTCTCGCGGGGCGAACTGCTGTTTTGGGGGGGATCTATCGGAGCGTCAGGGTTTCAATCCGCGCCCCGCTCGTCTCGCGGGGCGAACTGTGATGGTTTTTCCGGGGTAGGACGGTCAGCGGGTTTCAATCCGCGCCCCGCTCGTCTCGCGGGGCGAACGAAAAAAAGTCTCACCGACCGTCCGATTTTTGTTGTTTCAATCCGCGCCCCGCTCGTCTCGCGGGGCGAACTCGCTTAGCGGTGTGCCGGTGTGGTCGCGGGTTGCGTTTCAATCCGCGCCCCGCTCGTCTCGCGGGGCGAACCCACACCAGCGGACGTCCGGACGTCCGTCCAAACGTTTCAATCCGCGCCCCGCTCGTCTCGCGGGGCGAACCACCCGATCCTGCCCGACGTGCGCGGGACGCTGGCGTTTCAATCCGCGCCCCGCTCGTCTCGCGGGGCGAACCCGCGCAGATCACGCAACGCGTCCAACTACAAATCGTTTCAATCCGCGCCCCGCTCGTCTCGCGGGGCGAACTCGGTGTTGCTGCAGGTGCCGAAAGGTGTCCGTGGTTTCAATCCGCGCCCCGCTCGTCTCGCGGGGCGAACTCGGCTCGCTTCAGGAGTGGGCGAAAGAGCACCAGTTTCAATCCGCGCCCCGCTCGTCTCGCGGGGCGAACAAGAAGCCCGAGGGCCTTGGGGCCGGGCTGTTCAAGTTTCAATCCGCGCCCCGCTCGTCTCGCGGGGCGAACCTTCGCTTGTCGATCGAAGAAGCCGGCAAGGACGGTTTCAATCCGCGCCCCGC